>NZ_RCCV01000001.1:2412830-3016038 GCF_003664255.1 Micromonospora sp. M71_S20
CGGGCCGGCGGATCCGTCGCCGCACCCTGATGGTGACCGCCCTCGTCGTCATCGGCGTGGCCCTCGTCGGGCTGGCCACCCTGCCGCCGTTCCCGGCCATGATCGGCTTCGCCGTCGCGATCGGGCTCGCGTACGGGCCAATCAACCCGCTGTCCAACTACGCCATGCAGACCCGCACCCCGGAACGGTTGCGCGGGCGCGTGGTCGGGGTGATGACCTCGTTCGCGTACGCCGCCGGCCCGGCGGGCTACCTGCTCGCCGGGCCGCTGGTCGGGTGGCTCGGGCTGCGTACCGCCTTCCTGGTGCTGGCCGGGGCGCTGCTGGTGGCGGCGCTGACCGCCGTGCCGCTGCCGTCGCTGCGGGCGCTGGACGAGCCGCCCCGCTATCCGCCCGCCCCGCCCGGCGGCCCGGCGAACCGGGTGGAGGAGCCCGTCCCGCTCAACGGGCAGTACGCCTCCGCGGCGCACCGGGACGCGCCCCGCGTACAGGGGCGCGCCCGGGTCGACGAGCTGTGGACGCCCGCCGCGCACCGGGACGCGCCCGTGCGGGGCTGACGGCCCGCGTCAGGGATGGAGCGTCAGCCCGGGCGTGGTGGCGATGGCCGCCAACTGCGCCACGGTGAGCACCGGTGGTGGACCGAACCGGATCGTCGGCGTGGCGCCGTTCTCCCCGCCCTCGACGTGGTGGTTGTCCGTCGTCACCGTCACGGACGTGCCGTCCGCCCGTCGCACCTGCGCCCAGCGCTGCTCGAAGCCCTCGTCGCCCGGGGTGACCCTGCTGGTGGCGAGGGTGCCGCCGTCCGGCAGGCGGCTGCTCGTGCAGGTACGGGGGTCGGGGGCGGCGGCGCATCCTTCGGACGCGTCGACGGCCGTCGGGATCAACGACACCGTCACGTTGTCGGCCCGGCCGTTGCCGCGCAGCCGGGCGTGGGCGTAGTAGTGCCGGTGGCTCTTCTCGTAGGTGAACTGCACCGGGTCGCAGCCCGGGATCGTGCCGTGGACCGTCAGCCCCGCCGGCACGACGGCCGCCAGCGCCGGACGCAGCACGAGGGTCAGCCGGGCCACGCCGGCGTCGGGGCGTTCGGTCGGCCGGTCGCGCACCGTGTCGTACGACTGCTGGGGCGCCGGCGGTCCGCTCGGCTCCGGTTCCGCCACCGGGCAGAGCGCCGCGTCGGCGGACGGTGAGCCGTCACCGGTCGGCAGGGTGGGCCCACCCGGTCCGGCGGCCGGGCCGACGAGCAGCGCCGGTGTCAGCACGACCGCGGCGACCAGGGCGGCGACCCCGGTACCCGCCGTCGCCCACACCCGATGGCGGCGGCGCCGCCGGTCGTCGGCGATCAGCCGGTCCACGTCGATCCGGGTGGGCGGCGGCGACGCCACCGCGGTGCGCAGCTGCCGGGCGAGTTCATCCATCGGTGCGTGCCTCCTCGGCTCGGGCCGGCGCGCCCACGAGGCGGCTCCGCAGCGCCTCGATCGCGCGCGCCGACTGGCTCTTGACGGTGCCGGTGGTGCAGCCGAGTTCGCGGGCGGTCTCCTCCACGGACAGGTCGCAGAAGTAGCGCAGCACCAGGACCGCGCGACGGCGCGGCGGCAGCTCGGCCAGCAGGGCGAGGACGGTCAGCCGGTCGGCGGCGCCGTCGGTGGCGGAACGGACGTCGCCGTCGGGGACGTCGGCCCAGGCGGCCTCGCGTCGCCACGGCCGCCGTCGCTCGTCCAGCCAGACCCGCAGCAGGGTACGCCGGACGTACGCGTCGGGGCTGTCCATCCTGGACACCCGCCGCCAGTGCCGCAGCAGCTTGACCAGCGCCGTCGACACCAGGTCGTCGGCCGTGTGCCAGTCACCACAGAGCAGGTACGCCGTGCGGCGCAGCGGCTCCAGCCGCGCCCCGACGTACTCGCGGTAGCCCTCGATGTCGGCAGGCAATCCCGCCACCTCCTCGCCTCACCGCTCAAACGGAGGCGGGGCTGGGGGAGGTTGCCCGGTCAGCCCGGAATGCTGATCCGACCCTCGACGGCGGCGGAGGCGATGTCGGTGCGGTGGTGCGCCCCGGCCAGCTCCACGCCGGCCACCAGCGCGTACGCGGCGTCCCGGGCGGCGGGCAGGTCGGCACCGGCGGCGGTGGCGCAGAGGACCCGGCCACCGGCGGAGCGCAGCGACCCGTCGGCGTCCCGGCGGGTGCCGGCGTGGATGATCCCCGGCCCCTCGGCCCCGGTGATCACGTCGCCGGTGCGCGGGGCGGCCGGGTAGCCGTCGGCGGCGACCACCACCGTGACGGCGGCACCGTCGCGCCAACGCAGCGGCGGGTGCCCGGCCAGCGTGCCGGTCGCGGCGGCGTGCAGCAGCCCGGCCAGCGGGGTCTCCAGCAGCGCCAGCACCACCTGCGTCTCCGGGTCGCCGAAGCGGGCGTTGAACTCGATCACCCGGGGGCCCTCGGCGGTGATCGCCAGCCCGACGTAGAGCAGGCCCGCGAACGGGGTGCCCCGACGGGCCATCTCCGCCAGGGTCGGGTGGACGACGTCGCGCATGACCTCGTCGACCAGGCCGGACGGCGCCCAGGGCAACGGCGCGTACGCCCCCATGCCGCCGGTGTTCGGGCCGGTGTCGCCGTCGCCGACCCGCTTGAAGTCCTGCGCGGGCAGCAGCGGCACCGCCGCCTCGCCGTCGGTGACCACGAAGAGGGAGACCTCCGGGCCGGCCAGGTACTCCTCGACGACGACCCGACCGCACTCCTCGGCGTGCCGCAGCGCGACGGCGCGGTCGTCGGTCACCACGACGCCCTTGCCGGCGGCGAGCCCGTCGTTCTTCACCACGTACGGCGCGCCGAACTCGTCCAGCGCCCTGCCGGTGCTCTCCGCGTCCGTGCAGGTGTACGCGCGGGCGGTCGGTACGCCGGCGGCGGTCATCACGTCCTTGGCGAACGTCTTCGAGCCCTCCAGCCGGGCCGCCTCGGCGGACGGCCCGAACGCGGGGATCCCCTTGGCGCGTACGGCGTCGGCGACCCCGGCCACCAGCGGCGCCTCCGGCCCGATCACCACCAGGTCGGCCCCGGTCTCCACCGCCAGCGCGGCGACGGCCGCCGGATCGCAGGCATCCACCGCCCGCAACGAGGCGAGCGAAGCGATCCCGGGATTACCGGGCGCCGCGACCAACTGCTCGACGGCCGGATCCGCAGCCAACCCGAGCGCGAGCGCATGCTCCCGCCCCCCACCACCAAGAAGAAGAACCCGCACGCCCGCATCCTACTGACCCCCTCCCCAAGCCCCGTTGATCAAGAAGTTTGCGTCCCATTTTCGGCCCGGGACGGGTCAGAACCTCTTGATCAGCCATCCGGGCTGGAACGGAGCGCTGCCTTGACCGTGTGGGGGATGTAGTCGGGACGCAATGTGTCGGCCCAGGTGAAGCGAAGGATTCGCCAGCCGGCGTTGACCAGCCGGTTCTGCCGCGTACGGTCCTCGAAGACTGCCTGGGGCGTGCGATGGGGAGCCTGCCCGTCCGCCTCGGCGATCACCCGCGCCGCTCGCCAGCCGAGGTCGCCGACGCCGAGCAGACAACCGTCCCGGTCACGCACCTCCAACTGGAGTACGTCGGGCGGCACGCCGCCGTCGACACACCGCAGCCTGGTGCGGGTCTCCAGCGGGGACTGCGCCCGCCCGTCCGCCTCCGCGAGGTGACGCCGGGCCGCGACGGCTCCCCTACGGCCCACGAGAAGGGACGGGATCCGGGCCAGGTCGGACTCGGTGACGACCTGCCGGTTCAGCGCGGAATCGAGTACGCACACCGCCGAGTAGCGGTCCACGCGGAGGATGACATCGGCGACCGTACGCAGTGGGGTGGTCACGGGCATCCCGGCGACCACACCGACGGTGCCCGGACCGATGGTGAGCTGGTGCACCACGACATCAGGGTCGGTGAGCCGCTGCGGTCGTGGCCGGTTAGCCGGCAGCGACACGTGGATGGCGGATGCCGGACGGAGCCCGGCGATCCGATGCAGCTCGGCTGCGGTGTCGAGAACGACGACCGAGCCCGGCCCCAGGCTGGTGATAACAGCCCGGATGCGGGCTCTACGCAGCGCGGCAGGGCTCAACTCGGGGGCCGGCACGAAGCAACCCCTCGCCACCCGGATCCAACGCCCCGAGCGGCACAGGTACCGGATCTGGCTCCGACTGAAGCCGGCGGACAGTGCCTGTGCGGCCGTCACCACCCCATTCTGGCGGCCAGCGATACGGCGGAGGACATCGACACTCACCCCACCACGATGACGAGCCGTCCACGCCTCGCACCGCCCCTGTGGACAGCCCCGCCCTCCTGTGGATAACCCGATCTCCCGGTGGAACCTCGACGCCGCGCTCGTCCGATCAAGAAGTTTGCGTCCGGATCCGGGCCGGGTCAGGACGCAAACTTCATGATCACCGCGCAGAGTCCCCGGGATGGGGGGTTAGGGGAGGAGGGGGTGGCGGAGGACGTTTTCTTCGCGGCCCGGGCCTACGCCCACCACGCTGACGCGGGTGCCGCAGAGTTCCTCGATGCGGGCGATGTAGCGGCGGGCGTTCTCCGGGAGCTCGTCCTCGGTGCGCGCCTTGGTGATGTCCTCCCACCAGCCGTCGAGCTCCTCGTAGATCGGAGTCGCGTGGTGGAAGTCGGTCTGGGTCATCGGCATGTCGTCGAAGCGCTCGCCGTTGATCTCGTACCCGACGCAGATCGGCACCTTCGGCAGGCCGGTGAGCACGTCCAGCTTGGTGACCACCAGGTCGGTGACCCCGTTGAGGCGGCAGGCGTAGCGGGCGACGACGGCGTCGAACCAGCCGCAGCGGCGCTCCCGGCCGGTGGTGGTGCCGTACTCGTGGCCGATCTTGCGCAGGTGCTGCCCGTTGTCGTCGAAGAGCTCCGTCGGGAACGGCCCGGAGCCGACCCGCGTCGTGTACGCCTTGCTGACCGCGATCACCTTGCTGATCGCCGTCGGCGGGATGCCGGCGCCCACGCAGGCCCCGCCGGCCGTCGGGTTCGACGAGGTCACGAAGGGGTACGTGCCGTGGTCCATGTCGAGCATGGTGGCCTGGGCGCCCTCCAGCAGGACGGTCTCGCCGCGGTCCAGCGCGTCCCAGAGCATGACCCGGGTCTCGGCGATGTACGGCTTGAGCCGCTCCGCGTACCGCAGGTATTCCTCGACGGTCTCTTCGACGTCGATCGCCTTGCGGTTGTAGATCTTGAACAGGAGCTGGTTCTTCTCGCGCAGCGCCAGTTCCAGCTTCTTGCGCAGGATGCCCGGGTCGAGCAGGTCCTGCAGCCGGATGCCCATCCGGGCGACCTTGTCCCCGTACGCGGGGCCGATGCCCCGGCCGGTGGTGCCGATGCGGGAGCTGCCGAGGTAGCGCTCGACGACCCGGTCGAGGGCCCGGTGGTGCGGCATGATCAGGTGCGCGTCGCCGGAGATCCGCAGGCGACTGACGTCGACCCCGCGCTCGGCGAGCCCGTCGATCTCGGCCAGCAGCACCTTCGGGTCGACCACCACGCCGTTGCCGATGACGATCATCGCGCTCGGGGAGAGCGCCCCCGACGGCATCAGGTGCAGCGCGTACTTCTGGCCGTCCGGCGTGATCACCGTGTGGCCGGCGTTGTTGCCGCCGGAGTAGCGCACGACGTAGTCGACCCGCCCACCCAGCAGGTCGGTAACCTTGCCCTTGCCCTCGTCGCCCCACTGGGCACCGAGGAGCACGATCGCTGGCATCTCTTCGCCTCCAGAAGGCTCGGGTGCCAGGTGGCGACCGGTCAGCGAGCCCGGGGTGTCAGGCTAACAAGTAGTGGCGGCGCGGCCGGCAGGGGTCGCGTCGAGAGGCAGGAGGCCTTTCCGTGTACGACGTGGTGCTGCTCACCCTCGGCTCGGAGCGCGACGCGCCCGGCGGGGCCTGCGGCAGCGGCGGCTGCTGCGGCGCGGCGCCTCAGGACGGGGCCGGCCCGACCGACAACGCGAAGGACGGGGCCGGCCCGACCGACAGCGCGAAGGACAGGGCTGGCGCGACCGACAGCGCGACGGCCGACGCCTGCGCGACCGGCGGTGCAACGGCCGACGTCTGCGCCCCCGCCGACGGCGCGACGGCCGACGGGCGCTGCGACACCCCGCGGGTGCCGGTGCTGGCCTGCGCAGAGGCGCTCACCGCCCGGGGTGCCCGGGTCGAGACGGTCACCGCCCGCTCCGACGCCGAGATCGACGAGGTGCTGACCCGGTTCGACGGCCCGCCCCGCCCGGACGGCCTGACCTGGCCCGATCCGGACTCCAAGACCCGACTCGTGGTCGCCTCGGCCAGTGACGCCCAGTTGCGCGCCGTCGTGCGCCGGCTCGTCCGGCGGTACGCCCCACCGCCCAGCCGCCGCCCCGACGACCTGCCCGGCAACCGGACGGTGCCGGACCTGCCGCCGATCGGCGTACTCCCGCTCGATCCGGCGCGGAGCACGACGCACCGTGACCTGGCGGCGCAGCTCGGGCTGCCCCGTGACCCGGCGGCGGTGGCCGCCGCGGTGCTGGACGGCAGGCCCCGTCGGCTGGACCTGCTGCGCAACGACGGCGGCTCGGTGACCCTGGACGGCGCGCTCCTCGGCGCCGCCGACGACAGCGGCCGGCCGCTGCACTGGCGCGGTCGGGTGGAGGTGGACGACGCCGTGCTCTCGAACGGCGACGATCCGCTGCTGGCCTGCGCGATCGGCAACGCGGGCGGGTACGCCCGGCTCGACGACGTGGCCCTGCTCGGCGACCCGGATCCGACGGACGGGCTGGTCGAGGTGGCGGTCGCCGTTCCCGTGGTGACCCGCTCGGCGTTGGGCAGGAAGCGGGTGCGGCTGGAGGTACGACGCGCCCGGGGACGCGCCGTGGCCGTGCTGCCCCGCGAGGGGAAGGTCCCGTTCCTCGACGACGGGGCCGAGGGCGAGCTGAGCCGGAAGCGGTCGTGGTGGACCGAACCGGGCGCCTGGGCGGTCTGGGCGAGCTGACCTCGACGTCCCCGACGCGACCGACGCGGCCGGCCCGCGACGGCCGACCCGACGCGGCCCCTGGGCCTATCCTCGGCAGGAGGAATGGGGAGGAACCGTGGTGGACGAGAACGTCGACCGGGTCCACGTGCCCGGCCAGCAGCCGATTCCGGAGCGGGACATCGAACCACTCTGGCCGCCGGAGCAGATCGACGGCACCGACACGCCGCCCTGGGCGTCTACCGCCGCGCCCCCGTCCGCCGTCCCGCCCCAGGGCCGGCCGGGTCACCCGCCCTCGCCGGCCGACTACCCGTCCCTGAACGGCGGGGTGCCGCTCCCCGGCGCGGGAGCCACCGCCGCGCAGGGCGCGAACACCGGCTGGTCGCCCCCACCACCCGCGGTCCCGGGCCACCCGCCGGTCGCAGTCCCGGGACCTCCACCGGCCGTGGCCCCCGGGCCTCCGCCCGCCGCAGCCTCGGGCCACCCGCCGACCGCGGTCCCGGGCCACCCACCGACCTGGGCCTCTGCCCATCCAGCGGTCGGGACCTCGGGCCCTCCATCGGCCCCGGCGCCGGGATGGGGGCCGGACGCCTCGGCCTGGGCACCGCCGACACCCGCCGCGCAGGCCCCACCGGCCACCCCGAACGCCCCCACGGGCCCGACGGTCCCGCCGGGCCCGAGCCCGAGTCCGGGTCTTGGCGCGGCCGGCCCACCCGCCCCCGGCCCTGCCGGCGACCGCACGGCAGTCGGGATGGGCGGAAGTCCGTCGGTGGCCGCTGGAGGCGGCGTGCCCGCTCCCCGGGCTCCGCAGACCGGTCCCGCCCGGGTCGACCTCGACATGCCCTTCAGCCTCGACCAGCCGGCCGTACCCGTCCCGGTGACCTCCCCGCGCCCCTTGGCCACCGCCCGGACCGGCGCCGGTCCGGGCGAGCCGGCCCAGGGATTCGCCGGGCGGCAGGACGGTCCCTCGCCGTCCGCCGCGGCCGGTGCCTCCCCGGACTACCGGCCGTCGCCCCACGACACGGCGCCCTACCCCGGCGGATCCACCAGGGTCGACGGCCCGCACCGGGCCGGCGACGTCCCGACGGGCGGCAGGCCGACGACGGGCGGGGACGAGACCGGGGACCCGGCGAACGACGGCCCAACGAGCGGGAGTACCAGCCCGACGGATGGCGGTTCGGACGGGACGACGAATGGCAGTGCCGGCGAACCGACGGATGGCAGTGCCAGCGAACTGACGAATGACAGTGCCGGCGGCCCGACGGATGACAGTGCCGGCAAAGCGACGGATGGCAGTGCCGGTGACCCCGCGAACGGAGGTGCCGGCGGTTCCGCGAACGGGGGTGCCGGCGGCGGGGCGACGAGCGGCGGCCCGGTCAACGGCGGCGGGGCGCGGATGCCGGCTGAGTCGCCGTGGGCGCAGCCGCCGCAGCGACCCACCACGTCGGCGGCCGAGCCCGGACCGGGGTCCGGCGCGACCGGTCCCGCGCCCACACACCAGGGCGCCGCGCTCCGACAGGCTCTCCACCACCAGCAACCGGCCCAGCCGGGCCCGGTCGACCAGGGCATCCCCCCGCAGGGTCCGGCCGACCAGCGCCCGCTCCGGCAGGGCCCGCCCCAGTCGGGTGCGCCCCACGTCCCGTTCCCGCACGATTCGGAAGGGCGGGGCGTGCCGGTCGGGCCCGCGCCGGGGCCGTACCCGCCGCAGCAGGGCGGCCCGACGCCGCCCGGGCCGTACCCGCCCGGGTGGCATCCGCCGCCCTGGCAGCAGGCCGCCCCGGCTCCGCAGCAGGCGTACCAGCCGGCCGAGGGGGTCACGGCGGTGCCGCCGGCACAGCCCGACGCGAACTGGCATCCGGCGATCACCGACCCCCCGACGGCCGAGGATTTCGCCCGCCGCCGGCAGGTCCGGCCCGCCGACCCGGTGGCCACGATGGGCGTACGGGCGGTTGCCAACCGGATGGGGCTGCGGCTGCCGCCGGGGCGGCACGAGCAGGAGCTGCGGCGGGACATCGAGACGGTACGCCGCAACTTCGGCGGGCTGCGCCAGGTGACCGTGGTGAACCCAAAGGGCGGTGCCGGCAAGACGGTGGCCATCCTGCTGCTGGCGATGACGTTCGGCCAGAAGCGCGGCGGCTACGTGCTGGCCTGGGACAACAACGAGACCCAGGGCACCCTCGGGATGCGCGCCCAGCAGGACTTCCACTCCCGTACGGTGCGGGACATGCTGCGGGACCTGGGCCAGTTCCAGGGCGCGCACGGGCGGGTGGGCGACCTGTCGCAGTACGTCCGCTCGCAGGGCGAGGGGATGTTCGACGTCCTCGCCTCGGACGAGTCGGCCACGGGTGGCGAGATGCTCACCGCCGCCGCGTTCGCCGAGATCCGCGAGGTGGTCAGCCGGTTCTACAAGCTGATCTTCGTGGACACGGGCAACAACGTCCGGGCCCAGAACTGGCAGGCCGCGATGGACGCCACCGACCAGTTGGTGGTCACCATGTCGGCCCGCAACGACTCGGCGGAGACGGCCGCCCGGATGCTGGACCACCTGGAGCAGAGCGGCCGGCAGCGGCTGGTCCGGCAGGCGGTCACCGTGGTCTCCATGCCGCCGTCGCGCAAGGAGATCGACCTGCCGGCGATCCAGGAGCACTTCGCGGCCCGCACCCGGGCGGTGCTGCTCGCGCCGTACGAGCGCCTCATCGACACCGGCGAGCCGATCCGGTACGGAGGGCTCTCCGCGGCCACCCGGGACGCCTGGCTGAAGATCGCCGCCGCCGTCGCCGAGGGGTTGTAGGGCGTCGCCGGTCTCCCCCGGTGACGCCGCCCGGCGTCCCGGCGGCGTCGCCAGGTGGACGACGTGCCGGGACCGCCGGGCACCGGACGGGCCGACGGCCGGGGCGGGACTGAGCCGCGCCGGCCGTCGGCCCCAACGTCAGTTGCTCGCCAGCGCGTCCGCGGCGGCCGGGTCGCAGTCGCGGAGGAACTGGGCGCAGCGGGCCGCCTCGTCCGACTCGCCGATCTCGTCGGCGGCCCGGGACAGCACGTAGAGGCAGCGCAGGAAGCCCTGGTTGGGCTCGTGCGACCAGGGCACCGGACCGAATCCCTTCCAGCCGCTGCGGCGCAGCTGGTCCAGGCCCCGGTGGTAGCCGGTGCGCGCGTAGGCGTACGCCGGGATGACCTGGCCGGCGGCGAGAGCCCGCGCGGCCAGCGCACCCCAGCCGGCGCTGTAGGTCGGGAAGCGCGCCGCCACCTCGGCGTGCGCCTCGTCGCTGCCGGCCTGCTCGGCGGCGGCCAGGGCGGCGTCGGCCTCGTCGTGCGCGGGGAGAAGGGTGGCCGGTGGTTCCGGCAACAGGTTCTGCATCGCCCCATTCAACCCGCTTCGCCCCGGGGCGCGCGAGGGGGTTGGGCGAGCCGACTGGCTGAACGGCTGAGGAGTTGGTCACGCCTGCGGCCCATGCCCCGGGCCGATGCTTTCGACTACAACTATTGGTCCGGAGCCTCCCCAGGACCCGGTACCGCGGAAGCCCGGTGGTCACGGCCGCCGGGCTCCCGTCGGTCCAGCGCAGGCCGGGCGACGCGCAGGCCGGGGTCCGACGCGGACCGGGGTCCGGTGACGCGCAGGTCGGGCGGCCTTCAGCGGCGGGGTCGCCGGTGCGCGCAGGTTTCCCAGGTTTGGCCGGTTGACCCGGCGGGGCAGGATGACCAGGGTGCCGACCCCACCTCCCGCGGACGTCATCGAGCCGCACACCTGCACCGACGAGATCGAGACCCGCGCCGAGTTCGACCGGCGGCTGACCACCGGCAGCCTCGTCGGGCTGACCGTGCAGGGGCTGCGGCTCGACCTCGACCCCGTCCCCGACCTCACCGCCGTCGAGGTGACCGGCACCCTCTTCGTGGGGTGCCGCTTCGCCTCCCGGGAGGTCGGCGCCGACCTGGTCCGGCGCGGCGCCAACGTGGTGCCGCCGTTCTCCGGGCTGCCCTACCCGACCCAGCCGTCCCACCTCTACACGCCGGAGGAGCTGTCCGCCGGCTTCGCGGAGGGCGGGTTCGCCGGGATGTACGACACCCGGGTCTACGAGCACTTCCGGGCGCACGGCGGGGCGTTGCCGGACGTCCGGGAGGCGCTCGGTCAGCGGCTGCACGACCACGGCGTGGACAACGCGCTGGCCGACGCCACCCGCGCCTGGCTGGCCACCCACGGGCCGCAGTCGGTGGTCGGCATCATGGGCGGGCACGCGGTGCCGCGCGGCAGTGCGCCGTACCGGATGGCGGCGGTGCTGGGCTGGGAGCTGGCCCGGGCCGACCGGCTGGTGGTGACCGGCGGCGGCCCCGGGGTGATGGAGGCCGCCAACCTCGGCGCCTACCTCGCGCTGCGGCCGATCGAGGATCTGGACGCCGCGATCGACCTGCTCGCCGGGGTGCCGGACTTCACCGACCACGACCGCTACACGGCGGCGGCGCTGCGGGTCCGGGAGCGCTACGGCCAGCCGGTGGTGCCGCCCCGGCCCCGGGCCGCCGATCCCGGCAGCGTGTCCCGCGCCGACTCGGCGGAGCTGGCGGGCGGCGACGTGGACTGGGCGCGCGCGGGCGGGCTGGCCATCCCGACCTGGCTCTACGGGCACGAGCCGGCGAACCTCTTCGCCGGCCGGATCGCGAAGTACTTCTCCAACGCCATCCGCGAGGACACCATCCTGCGGCTGGCCCGGGGCGGGATCGTCTTCGCCCCCGGCCGGGCAGGCACGGTGCAGGAGGTGTTCCAGGCCGCCACCAAGACCTACTACTGCACCGACGGGGCCAGCGGCGCGTACGTCTTCCTGGACCGCGCCTACTGGACCCACGAGCTACCGGTGGAGTCGCTGCTGCGGCCGCTGCTGGCCGCCTCGCCGTACGGCGACGTGTCGTCCTCGGTGCACCTCACCGACGACGTCCACGAGGCCGTCCGGGTGCTCACCGCGACGCCCTGACGGCTGCGGACACGGCGACGGCCGGCCCCCGGGTTGGGAGCCGGCCGTCGGCGGTACGCGTCAGCGTGTCACTTGGCCAGCGTGGTGCCGGTCGAGCGCAGGTGCTCGCAGGCCTCCGCCACGCGGGCGGCCATGCCGGCCTCGGCGGCCTTGCCCCAGACCCGCGGGTCGTACAGCTTCTTGCTGCCGACCTCGCCGTCCACCTTGAGCACGCCGTCGTAGTTGCGGAACATGTGGTCCGCGACCGGCCGGGTGAAGGTGTACTGGGTGTCGGTGTCGATGTTCATCTTCACCACGCCGTAGTCCAGCGCCTCGCGGATCTCCGACAGCAGCGAGCCGGACCCGCCGTGGAAGACCAGGCTGAGCGGCTTCTCCTTGCCGTACTTGGCGCCGACCGCCTCCTGGATCTGGTTGAGGATCTCGGGGCGGAGCTTGACGTTGCCCGGCTTGTAGACGCCGTGCACGTTGCCGAAGGTCAGCGCCGCCATGTAGCGGCCCTTCTCGCCCAGGCCGAGCGCCTCCACCATGGCCAGGCCGTCCTCGACGGTGGTGTAGAGCTTGTCGTTGATGGCGTTCTCGACGCCGTCCTCCTCGCCGCCGACCACGCCGACCTCGATCTCGAGGACGATCTTGGCCTCGGCGGCCCGGTCGAGCAGCTCGGCCGCGATCTCCAGGTTCTCCGCCACGGGCACGGCCGAGCCGTCCCACATGTGCGACTGGAACAGCGGCTCCTGGCCGGCGGCCACCCGCTCCTTGGAGATCTGCATGAGCGGCCGGACGAACTTGTCCAGCTTCTCCTGCGGGCAGTGGTCGGTGTGCAGGGCGATGTTGACCGGGTACTTCTTGGCGACCTCGTGCGCGTACGCGGCGAACGCCACCGCGCCGGTGACCATGTCCTTCACGGAGGAGCCGGAGAGGTACTCCGCGCCACCGGTCGAGACCTGGATGATGCCGTCGCTCTCCGCGTCGGCGAAGCCCTTCAGCGCCGCGTTCAGGGTCTGCGAGGACGTCACGTTGATCGCGGGGTACGCGTACCGGCCGGCCTTGGCGCGGTCCAGCATCTCCGCGTAGGTCTCGGGGGAAGCGATGGGCATGTCGAACGCTCCTTACTTACCGCTCTCGGCCGTCACCGGCCGCTGTTGTCCCTGGGTGCGCCGGACCGCGCTGTCCACCGTCGGCAGTATCCCGTAGAAGGCCGGGGCCGGCACAACCGACCCGGCACGCGCCCGGTTCCTGGCACCGCTCACCGCCCCTCCCACCTGTCGGGCACGACGACGCTGATCAGCCAGGTCGCCACGGCCATCACGATGGCGCCCCAGAACGCGGCCCAGAAACCGTCCACGTGGAACGGCAGGTCCAGCGCCCGGGCGATCCGGTCGGTCAGCAGGAACAGCAGGGCGTTGACCACCAGCGCGAACAGGCCGAGGGTGAGCAGGTAGAACACGCAGCCGAACACCCTGATCAGCGGCTTGAGCACCGCGTTCACCACGCCGAAGATCAGGGCCACGACGACGAGCGTGACAGCGGTGGTGGTGCCGGAGCGGCCGCTCACCTCCACCCCGGGCACGATCAGCGTGGTGATCCACAGCGCGACGGCGGTGATCGCCAACCGGATCAGGAAGCCCACCGTCCCATCCTGGCACCGGGGGCGGCGGCCGGTGGGGCGATTCGGTCGACTCGGCTTCCGAGCGGCGGGCGGGCGCAGCCCGTACGGTGTGTGGGGAACTGTCCGCTGAGATCCCGGGAGGGACTGATATGGGTCAGCCCGAAGAGGACTTCGCACCCAGCGACCACCTCAGCCCCGAGGAACGCGACATGGAGGCGGAGCCGGCCGACGCGGTCGAGCAGGCCGCCGCGATCGACCCCGGCGACGCCGACACCGAGCCGCGCCGTGGCCTGGAGGTCGACGACTGGGACGCGATGGAGCAGGCGCGGGTGGTCGGTGCCGACGAGGAGGACTACCGCTGAGCCGCACGCGGGCCGGCCGCCACCGGACGATGCCGGTGGTGGCCGGCCCGCGCGTCAGCGGGTGCGGTTGACCTGATCCGGATGCTGCGCCACCCACTGCGCCAGCCGGTCCTCCCGCAGGGCGGCCAGGAACGCGGGGGCTTCCTCCGGGTCCGGTGACAGCCGCCAGCCGAGGTCGTCCGGCGGCCCGACCGGGAGACTGAGCCCGACCGGATCGACGGACCCCAGATCCGGAAGCACCTTCAGCAGATCCACAAGTGGCAGGTCCTCACCGCCCACAACCAGGTTCGCACCGACGATGTCGGCTAGGGCGAGGATCCTGACCGGGTTGGTCAGCACCCCCTGCTCGCCGGCCCGGCGGATCAGCCCGGCGGCGAAGAGCTGCGCGTGCCGGTCCCGGTCGAGCCCGCCCTCGGGCAGTCCCCGCCGCTGCCGCAGCAGGTCGACCGAGGCGGCGCCGTCGAGCCGCTGGCAGCCGCCCGGGAAGACCCGCTTCGTGTGCAAGGAGCGCACCTCGCGCGGCAGGCAGACCTCCACACCGTCGACCTCGTCGGTGAGCCGGCGCAGCACCGGGTAGGTGAGCATCGCGCCGGCGTCCACGCGTACGCCGGTCAGGTCGGCGACCACCCGGCGGGTCAGGTCGTAGCCGCGCTTCAGGTCGGGCCGGGGCTCGCCGGCGCCGTGCAGGAAGGCGGCGTTGAGCTTGTCGGTCCCGTGCCCGGGGATCGGCACCGCCAGGTCGCGGGGCAGCGAGATGAGGTACGGCCGGCTGCGGTCCGCCGGGATGTGCACCAGCAGGACGGAGTCCGCCAGCCGGTAGGGACGCTCCGCCGCACCGTCCACGCCGAGCAGCAGGATGTTCAGCGCGTCCGTCGGCGCCGGTCCGGCGGGCTCGGCGAGCAGGGTGGCGTCCTCGGCGACCCGGTCGGGCGTGAGCTGGGGTACTCCGATCCCGAGCACGCCGAGCAGGGCCAGCGCGGCGCCGCCGGCCCGCAGCCGCAGCCGGCGACGGCGACGGGCAGCCGCGAGCCGGTCGATGGCGGAGCGCAGCGGGCCGGCGGGCGGGGTCAGGGTCTCGTGCCGGGCGAAGGCGGCCCGCAGTTCGTCCTCGATCATGAGCATGCCTCCACGTGTTCGGCGCGCAGCGTGGCCAGGGCGCGGGAGATGGACGAGCGGACCGTCCCGACGGCGCAGCCGAGGATGTCGGCGATCTCCGCGTCGGGCAGGTCCTCGTAGTAGCGCAGCACCAGCGTGGCCCGCTGCCGGCGCGGCAGCCGGGACAGCCAGGACCAGACCTGGTCCCGGTCGACGGCGTGCTGGGCGTGGTCGACCCGCACCGGCACCGCGTCGTCGGGCTCGGCGCGCAGCAGCACCCGACGCACCCAGGAGCCGCGCCGCCAGTCGACGTACTGGTTGGTCAGCATCCGGCGGACGTAACGCTCGGGCGAGTCGGCACGGGCCACCCGACGCCAGTTGAGCTGGACCCGGACCATGGTGTCCTGCACCAGGTCCTGCGCCTGGTGCGGGTCGCCGGTCAGCATGACCGCGTACCGCAGCAGCGCGGCCAGCCGCGAGTCGGCGAACTCCTCGTACGTCACTGCACCTCCCGGACTCCTGCTCCTGATGACGGAGGCGGGCGGCCGGAACGTTGCGGCGATCCTGGTCAGCCGTTCGGTCGATGTTTGCCCGCCGGAGGCCGACCGGGCAGCGGCGGCTCTTAAGGAATCCTTAAGATCCGCTGGCCACTCCTGGCATTCCCACGGGAGGAACCCCCCACATGCTCAAGCACTCCACTCGGCGCTGGCTGGCCGGGCTGGGCGTCGCAGGCGCGCTCGTCGCCGCCTCCGCCTCCCCGGCCGTCGCTGAAGAGCCCGGCGAAGAGTTTCTCCTCTACGCCAACAACGCGCTGGTCGCACCGGGCGGCGAGGCCAAGTCCGTCACCCTCTACGCGTACGCGGACATGCTGCCCGAGAGGCTGACCCTCACCGTCGACCGCGGCAAGGTCGACGGCTTCGCCAAGGTCGTCCTGGGAGACCGGACGCCGGGCTGCACGGAGGCGGGCCCGGTCATCACCTGCGCACTCAACGGCACCGACATCACCGACTACCTGATCAACCTGACCGTCACCGCCAAGGCTTCGGCCGAGCCCGGCGACAAGGGGGAGCTCGTCCTCAGCGTGGCGGCCAAGGGGATGCCCACCGCCACCGCACAATCCACTGTGGAAATCGGTGAGGGCGTCGACCTCAAGACCGAGCGCTCCCTGGAGCTCGTCGGTGCTCCCGGCGCGACGGTCAAGGCGCCGCTCACGGTGGCCAACGTCGGCGACCGGTCCGCCCGTGGTGCGGTGCTCCTCCTCGCCACGACCCCCGGCCTCGCTCCGGCTCGGCGACACTCGAACTGTTCCTACCTCTCGGAGTTCGGCAGCAACTTCGCCCAGTGCCACTTCGACGACGAACTCCCGCCGGGGGCCGCTTTCCAGCTCGACGACTCGTCCGCCCTGACGATCGCGTCCGACGTCTGGGCACCGGGCCGGCAGTACGGCCAGGCGATCTGGTTCGCCAAGGGCGACTGGGAGTCGTTCATCGCCGACTTCTCTGACGGGGACTGGGAGAAGGGCAGCGGAAACGCCCTGAAGCTGGTGCCGGCACCGGCGTCGCGGGCGCGCACGGTACAGCAGACCGACAAGGACACGACCAACAACGTCGTCGACATCGACGCCACCGTCACCGGCGACCAGCGCGCCGACGTCGCCGCCGCCGGCGCCCAGGTTGTCGGCGTGCCGGGCCAAACGGTCACCGCCAAGGTCGGCTTCGTCAACAACGGGCCCGCCGCGGTCAACTCGTATTCCCCCGACGAGCTCCTGACCGGCGCATTGGTCACCATTCCCGCCGGGGCCACCGTGGTGGACGCACCTGAGCAGTGCTCGCCGGGCACGGCCGAGGAGCCGACCGGGTCGTACGGCGAGCCGGGCGGCCGCGTCTACTTCTGTGAGTGGTTCGAGCTGCTTCGCAAGGGCGAGTCCGCCGTCTTCGAGTTCGGCCTCCAGATCGACACGGTGGGCGGCACGCCGGGATCTGTGCGGCTGCTGCACTTCGGCGCAGGCGAGCCGGGGAAGGTCGTCGACCTGAACAGCAGCAACGACACCGCTGCGCTGGTCGTCAAGGCGGCGACCGGCGGCGAGGGCGGCGGTGACGGCGACGGCGACGGTGACGGCGGCACCCTGCCGATCACCGGCGAGTCCACCGGCCTGATCGCGGGCATCGGCGGGCTGCTGCTCGTCGCCGGCGTCGGCGGCTACGTGGTGACCAAGCGCCGCAGGACGCGCTTCGTCGCCTGATCCACCCGCACCACCGGTGCCCCGCCGACCCCAGGCCGGCGGGGCACCGCCACGTCCACACCCGCCCATACACCCACCCCCGGAAACCCCACCCGTCGAGCACCCGAAAACGGGACGACGCAAGATCGACGAGGCTGAGACCATTGGCGCGTGCTGCTCACCCTGACCACCACGCACCGGCCGGCGACCGACCTCGGGCACCTGCTGGTCAAGCACCCCGACCGCGCGCACTCCTTCGACGTGCCGGTCGGCACCGCGCACGTGTTCTACCCGGAGGCGGGCGAGCAGCGTTGCACCGCCGCCCTGCTGCTCGACGTCGACCCGCTGCGGCTGGCCGGCGTGCGGGGCAAGGGTCGCGGCCGGCAGCCGGCCCCGACCCCCGACAGCTTCACCCTCGGGCGGTACGTCAACGACCGGCCCTACGCGGCGTCCAGTCTGCTCTCCTCCGCGCTGTCCAAGGTGTACCGCTCGGCTCTGCGCGGCGAGTCCCGCGAGCGCCCCGAGCTGGCCCGTACGCCGATCCCGCTGGAGGTGCGGGTGCCGGTGCTGCGCTGCCGGGGCGGTGCGGACGTGGCGGTCCGGATGTTCGGCCCGCTCGGCTGGGCGGTGACCGCCGCCCCGATCCCACTCGACGAGCGGCACCCGGAGTGGGGCGACAGCCGGTACGTCGACCTGACGCTGACCGGCACGCTGCGCGTCGCCGACGCGCTCAACCACCTCTACGTCCTGCTGCCGGTGCTGGACGACGCCAAGCACTACTGGGTCGCCCCGGACGAGGTCGACAAGCTGCTCCGGGCCGGTGCGGGCTGGCTGGCCGACCACCCGGAGCGCGACATGATCACCCGCCGCTACCTGGCGCACCGGCGGGCGCTGGCCGGGCTGGCCCTGGCCCGCCTGGCCGAGCGACACCCGACCGACGAGCCGGCCGCCGACGAGGCGACCGGGGACGGCACGACCACGGACGGGGCGACGGGGGAGGGCGGGCAGGCCACGGCCCGCCGGGCGTCACTGGCCGCGCGCCGGCGGGAGGCGGTGCTCGGCGCGCTTGCCGGGGCGGGTGCGAGCCGGGTGCTGGATCTCGGCTGCGGCGGCGGTGCCCTGCTCGCCGCTCTGGTCGGCGACCGGCGGTTCACCGAGATCGTCGGCACCGACGTGTCCACGCACGCGCTGACCCTGGCCGCCCGGCGGCTGCGGTTGGACCGGCTGCCCGAGCGGCAGCGGGACCGGATCCGGCTCTGGCAGTCCGCGCTGACCTACCGGGACGACCGGCTGCGCGGGTACGACGCGGCGGTGCTGATGGAGGTGATCGAGCACGTCGACCCGCCCCGGCTGCCGGCGCTGGAGGACGCCGTGCTCGGGCACGCCCGGCCGGCCACTGTCGTGGTGACCACGCCGAACGCCGAGTACAACGTCCGCTACGAGGGGCTGCCCGCCGGGCGGTTCCGGCACGCCGACCACCGCTTCGAGTGGACCCGCGCGGAGTTCGCCGCCTGGGTCGACCGGGTGTCCACCACGTACGGCTACACCGCCGCGATCAGCGGGGTCGGCGACGACGATCCCGAGGTCGGCGCCCCCACCCAGCTCGTCGTGCTGACCCGGAAGGAGAACCCGTGACCACCCTCGACATCCCCGAGCTGGCCCTGGTCGCACTCGTCGGCGTCTCCGGCTCCGGCAAGTCCACCTTCGCCCGCCGGCACTTCGCGCCCAGCCAGGTGCTCTCCTCCGACATGTTCCGGGCCATGGTCGCCGACGACGAGAACGACCAGTCCGCGTCCGCCGACGCCTTCGACGCGCTGCACCACGTCGCCGCCACGCGGCTGCGCCGGGGCCGGCTCACGGTGGTCGACGCGACCAATCTCCAGCCGCACGCCCGGGCCGCCCTGGTGCGGGTGGCCCGCGAGCACGACGTGCTGCCGGTGGCCGTCGTGCTGGACGTGCCCGAGGCGCTGGCCTGGGAACGCACAGAGGGCCGCGCCGACCGCACCTTCGGCCGGCAGGTGCTCGCCCGGATGCAGCGCGACCTGCGCCGGTCGTACAAGCTGCTGGCCCGGGAGGGCTTCCGCAAGGTGCACGTGCTGCGGGGCGTCGAGGAGATCGACGCCGCCGAGATCCGCTACGAGAAGCTCTTCAACGACCGGCGGGAGCTGACCGGGCCGTTCGACATCGTCGGCGACGTGCACGGCTGCCGCGCCGAGTTGGAGGCGCTGCTCGTCCGGCTCGGCTGGGAGCTGCGCCGCGACGAGCGGGGCCGGCCGGTGGACGCGACGCACCCGTCGGGGCGTACCGCCGTCTTCGTCGGTGACCTGGTGGACCGCGGCCCGGACTCCCCCGGCGTGCTCCGCCTCGTGATGGGCATGGTCGCCGCCGGGCACGCGATCTGCGTGCCCGGCAACCACGAGCAGAAGCTGCTGCGCCGGCTGCGCGGCCGCGAGGTGCGGCTCACCCACGGGCTGGCCGAGACCATGGAGCAGCTGGCGGCGGAGCCGGACGCCTTCGTGGCCGAGGTGGCGGGCTTCATCGACGGCCTGGTCAGCCACTTCGTGCTCGACGGCGGCCGGCTGGTGGTCGCGCACGCCGGGCTGAAGGAGGCCTACCAGGGCCGCGCCTCGGGCCGGGTGCGCTCGTTCGCGCTGTACGGCGAGACCACCGGCGAGACCGACGAGTACGGGATGCCGGTGCGTTACCCGTGGGCGCGGGAGTACCGGGGTTCGGCGATGGTGGTCTACGGGCACACGCCGGCCGCCGTGCCGGAGTGGGTGAACAACACCATCTGCGTCGACACCGGCTGCGTCTTCGGCGGCCGGCTCACCGCGCTGCGCTACCCGGAGAAGGAACTGGTCTCGGTGCCGGCGGAGCGGGAGTGGTACGCCCCGGTGCGCCCGCTGACCGCCGCCCCGGCCCGACCCGACCAGGTGCTGGAGCTGACCGACGTGACCGGTCGGCGGCACGTCGAGCACGCGTACGGGTCGCTGACCGTGCCGGCGGAGAACGCGGCCGCCGCGCTGGAGGTGATGAGCCGCTTCGCGGTCGACCCGCGCTGGCTGGCCTGGCTGCCGCCGACGATGGCGCCCTGCTCGACGGCCACGGCGGGCGGCTTCCTGGAGCACCCGGCGCAGGCCTTCGCCGACTACCGCGCGGCGGGCGTGGACCGGGTGGTCTGCGAGGAGAAGCACATGGGCTCGCGGGCGGTGGTGCTGGTCTGCCGGGAGCCCGACGGCGGGCCCTTCGGCCCGGGCGGCGGGGTGGTGCACACCCGCACCGGCCGGCCGTTCTTCGGCGCGCCGCTCGACACGGAACTGCTCGACCGGGTGCGCGCGGCGGTCGGCGGGGCGGGGCTCTGGGACGAGCTGGCGACCGACTGGCTGCTACTCGACTGCGAGCTGCTGCCCTGGTCGGCGAAGGCGGGCGGCCTGATCCGCGAGCAGTACGCCGGCGTCGGCGCCGCCGGCCGGGCCGCGCTGCCGGCGGCGCTGGCCGCGCTGGAGGCGGCGGCCGGTCGGGGCCTGCCCGTCGACGGGCTGCGCGACCGGATGGCCCGCCGTCGCGACGAGATCCTGGCCTACTCGGACGCCTACCGGGCGTACGTGGGGCCGACCGACGGGCTGCGCGGGGTGACCCTGGCCCCGTTCGCGGTGCTGGCCGGCGCGAAGGCCAGCTACGCCGACCGGGACCACGGCTGGCACCTGGGGCTGGCCGACCGGCTCTGCGCCGCCGACCCGGAGTTCTTCACGCCGACCCGTCGCCAGGTCGTCGACCTGGCCGATCCGGCCGCCGAGGCGGCGGCCACCGAGTGGTGGTTGGCGCTGACGGCGGCCGGGGGCGAGGGCATGGTCGTCAAGCCGTACGCCGGCCCGGCCGCCCGCAGCGAGCGGGGTTCGCTGCTCCAGCCGGGCATCAAGTGCCGGGGGCGGGAGTACCTGCGGATCATCTACGGTCCGGGGTACGACGAGCCGGAGCAGCTCGCCGCGCTGCGCCGCCGGTCCCTGGGGCGCAAGCGGGGGCTGGCGCTGCGCGAGCACGGGCTGGGGCTGGCGGCGCTGGACGCGCTGGTCGCCGGCGCCCCGCTCTGGCGCCGGCACGAGCTGGTCTTCGCCATCCTGGCCTGCGAGTCCGAGCCGGTCGACCCTCGGCTCTGACGGTTCGCCGGCACCGCGGACCGTTCGCGCGACGTGGTGCGCTGCCCCGAGGCTCGGCACCGGTAGCCTGTGTGGCCGTGGCGAACGCCACACAGGCAGCGGTTCGAGTGATGACGAACGGATTCTCGCAATGGCATGGGGCGAACGCATTGGCCACATCTTCCGTGGGGCGGCCATCGGTGTGGCTGAGGCCGTTCCGGGGGTCAGCGGTGGCACGATCGCGCTGGTCACAGGAGTGTACGAGCGGGTCATCGCGTCCGCCGGCCACCTGGTGAACGCGGTCCGCTTCGCGGCCTCGGACGTCCCTCGCGGAAGGGGGTGGACGCGGGCCTCGCACCAGTTCCGGCAGGTGCACTGGGAGGTGGTGATCCCGCTTCTGCTGGGCATGGTGCCCGGTCTGCTGATCGCGGCGAAGCTGCTGGAACCGCTGCTGCACGATCACCCGGAGCAGACCCGTGGGCTGTTCCTGGGTCTCGTGCTCGCCTCGGTGCTGGTGCCGATCTCGATGGTGGGCAAGCCGTGGCGGGGCAAGGAGGTCGCCGCCCTGGTGGTCAGCGCCGTGGCCGCCTTCGTGCTGACCGGTCTCCCGCAGGCGACGATCGCCCCGAATCCACTGGTCGTGCTGGTGGCGGCGGCGGTCGCGGTCTGCGCGTTGGTACTGCCCGGCGTTTCCGGCTCGTTCCTGCTGCTGACCGTCGGCCTCTACGAGCCGACGATCAACGCGGTGAACGACCGTGACTTCGGCTACCTGGCCGTCTTCGCGGCCGGGATGGTCATCGGCTTGGCGCTGTTCGTGAAGCTGCTTCAGTGGTTGCTGGAGAAGCACCGTCGCATGACGTTGGCGGTGATGGCCGGGATCATCGTCGGCAGCCTCCGCGCCCTGTGGCCGTGGCAGTCGGAGGACCGGTCGATGCACGCCCCGGGCGACAACCTCGTGTCGATCCTCGCGCTCTTCCTGCTCGGCGTGGCGCTGGTCAGCGCAATGATCATCGCCGAGCGTCGCCGGCTGCGACGCGCGGCGAGGGATCTCACCGAAGAGACGTACGAGAGCCCGCACGTCCGCTGAGCCGGTACGGCACCGTACGACCCATCCGCTCGGTGGCCGCCTTGAGGGCGGTCACCGAGCGGACCGGATCGGAAGAGTCAGCGCGCCTTCTTGGTGGCGCGCTTGCGCGGCGGGGTCAGCAGATCGGCGATCGTGGCGATCGCCGTCGGCACCAGCCGGTAGTACGCCCAGACACCGCGCTTCTCCCGCTCCAGCAAGCCGGCCTCGGTGAGGATACGCAGGTGGTGACTGACCGTCGGCTGCGAGAGGCCGAGGGGCGCGGTCAGGTCGCACACGCACGCCTCGCCCTCGGGCGCCGACTGGATCAGGCTGAGCAGCCGAAGTCGAGCGGGGTCGGCGAGGGCCTTGAGGACCCCCGCGAGACGCTCGGCATCGGCACGTTCGATCGGCTCGCCGGCAAGCGGCGAGATCTGAGGCATAGTCATTTCGGCCAACGCAGTTCCCACGTATTCCATCCTTCCACCAGCAGCATCGATCCGCCTGCATATCGGCGGATCCGAATCGGCAGACTTTTACGCCACAAGGCCGAGGTCAGCCAACGTATAGGCCGCTCGATACGGCAATCCGGCGGCTCGCACCGCGTCGCCGGCGCCTCGATCAACAATAACCGCCACACCCACGATCTCGGCCCCGACCTCGCGAAGGGCCTCGACCGCCGTCAAAACACTTCCCCCGGTGGTGGAGGTGTCCTCCACCGCCAGCACCCGCCGGCCGGCCACGTCCGGCCCTTCGATCCGGCGCTGTAGACCGTGCGTCTTACCCGCCTTGCGGACCACGAACGCGTCCACCGGGCGATCGGTCCCGGACGCGGCGTGCACCATCGACAGCGCCACCGGGTCGGCGCCCAGGGTCAGCCCGCCCACCGCGTCGTACTCCCAGTCGGCCGTCAGGTCACGCATCACGCGCCCCACCAACGGAGCGGCCTGGTGATGGAGCGTGACGCGACGTAGATCGACGTACCAGTCGGCCTCGCGGCCTGAGGAGAGCACCACCCGGCCGTGGACCACCGCCAGGTCAGTGATGAATTTACGCAGGTCGTCGTGGTCCCCCATGCCGATAGAGGGTACTGCTCAAGTCTGAGAGTCGTGTGCGGGGTCCACCGGGATCAGTCCTGGGGGCGACCGGCGGGTGGCGATGCCCGGCTACGCTGAGCGACCGTTCAGCCGGACAAATCGGACGATCGACGAAGATCGACGGGGCGAGCCGGCCCCGGCCCGTCGGTCAGCCGCCGTCGCGGCCGATCCGGCCCCGGGTGTCCCGGGACACGGCTTCCAGCAGCCGCCTGGGCGCGTGCCGCAGTCCCGCCACGGCGAGCTTGTACTTCCACGCGGGAACGCTGACCAGCTTGCCTTTCCGCAGGTCACGCAGGGCCTCGTCGACCACGTCGTCGGCCCGCAGCCACATCCACTCCGGCGTCTTCGACATGTTGATGCCGGCGCGCTCGTGAAACTCCGTACGCGTGTAGCCGGGGCAGAGCGCCATCACGCGTACGCCGAAGGGCCGGGCGGACTGGCCGACGGACTCGCTGAAGTTGGTGACCCACGCCTTGCTGGCGGAGTATGTCGAACCGGGCATGACCACGCCGAACCCCGCCACCGAAGAGACATTTATCACTGCCCCACGGCGCCGCTCGGTCATCGGACGCAGGGCCGCGAGGGTCAGCCGCATCACGGCGTGCACGTTGAGCCGCAGCAGCCGCGCCTCGTCCTCGGCGGAGGACCGCAGGAACGGGGTGTTCAGGCTGATCCCGGCGTTGTTGACAAGCAGCTCGACCGGCGACCCCTCGGCCAGCCGCCCCTCGACCGTCGCGCAACCGTCGTCGGTGGACAGATCGGCCGGGATCATCTCGACCTCCCGGCCGTGCCGCCCGGTCAGCTCGGCGGCCGTCGCGGCCAGCCGGGTCGCGTCCCGGGCCACCAGCACCAGGTGCCAGCCGTCGGCGGCCAGCCGGCGGGCGAAGGCGGCACCGATCCCGGCGGTCGCTCCGGTGATCAGGGCCCGCCGCTCGCTGGCCGGCTGGTCGAGCGTCACGGGCGGTCCTACCTCGGCGGGTACGGGGGCGCGGGCGGCGCCCCGGGCGGCTGGTGCGGGGGCTGGACGGGTGGCGGCGCGGGCGACGCCGGAGGGTGGTGCGGGGCGGACGGCGCGGGCCGCCGACGGAACCAGGCGCTCGCCGCCGGCAGTGCCAGCAGCACGGCTACCACAAGGTAACCGAGCACCTGGCCGACGGAAAGCCCCGCGCCCAGCGGAATCCACCAGGACGGGTAGGCGTCGGCGAGCAGACCGAGGAGTTCCGCCGTCGCCCGGTCGTCCTCCCCCGATCCCAGCGGGATGGCACGCTGGCCGACCAGCAACGCGAGCCCGCAGCAACCGGCGATCAGCCCCAGCCCGGAGACCACCCAGGTCGCGGTGCGGGCGCCGTCCCGGCCGGCCCGCAGGCCGAGGGCGAGACCGCCGAGGAGCAGCCCCGCGAGCAGGCTCACCACCGCCGTCAGCACGGTGGACGCGCCCAGCAGGGTGACCGTCCGGTCGATCTGGTCCGGGCCCGCCGAAGTGCCCCCGGCGGCGGCGCGGAACCGGTCGACGGTGCCGCCGCGCGTCGCCACACCGGCGGCGGCGTACGCGAGGGCGGCGACCGCCATCAGCGCCAGCAGCGCCACGGCCGCCGTGACCACGGCCGGGCGGCGGGCCGGTGCCCGATCGGGGTGCGACACGACGAGTCCCTCCGGTAGGCGTCGGGTTGCAACCTACTCGGAGGGACCGTCGGCGTCGCTGTTATCGACCGGTCAACTCACCGGCGGCGGGGTCGGGCCGGGACGGTCCGAACCGGGCTGATCGCCACCCGGGTTCGATCCCGGCTGGCCCGGCTGGCCCCCGCCGTACGGCGCGGACGGCGGCTGGTTGCCCGGGGCCGGCGGGTAGCCCGGCTGGTCGGACGACTGCGGCTGGCCCGGCGTCGGCGGGTACCCCGGCGTGGGCGGGTAGCCGGGCTGGCCGGACTGCGGGTAGCCGGGCTGGCCACCGGACTGCGGGTAGGCCGCACCCGGGACCGGCGGCTCCCAGCCCTGCTTCGGCTTGCGGAAGAACTCGTTGGCCTTCGGCAGCGCCAGCAGGATCAGCGCGGCGAGCAGCGCGAGCAGCCCGATCACGGTGAGCAGCGTGGTTACCGGGGTGAACCAGCCGGGCAGCGCCTCGTCAAGGCGGCGCTGGATCTCCTCCGGGCTCGGCCCGTCGCCGGTCGTCTGACCGGTGCCCATGCCGCCGCCCACTCCGCTGACCAGGCCGCCGCCCGTGCAGCAGACCATGATGCCGCCGAGCACCCAGGTGGTGATCCGCGACCCGTTGCTGCCCCGGTTGTTGAACACCCCGAGCACGGCCAGCACGACCGCGATCAGGAGCACGAAGACCGCGCCACCGATGGTGATCATTGTGGTGATGTCGGCCAGGTTCTGCGTGCCGTTGGCGTCGGTGCCCCGGTACGCGTCGTCGAGCACCTGCGAGATGGTGCCGACGGTGGAGAGCGTGATGATGAGGCCGATCAGCTGGGTGAGCGCGAACAGCCACAGCAGATACGTGGATATGGTCACCACACCCGGCCGGGTGCGGGCCGGCGTGTTGTGGGAATCGACCATGATTCTCCTTCCCTAGATCGCGGTCACACCGTATCCAGGTCGGGCCACTCCGGCACGTCAGACGGGCATTGACCCGCCGGGACGGCGGCAATCGCGGGCCGCGGACCTGTTCACCGGCGGGCTGTGGCCGCCGGGGCGCCTCAGTAGCCGCGCCACTCCGCGCGGGCGTACTCCAGCACGCGGGGCTGGAGCAGGGTGGAGGCCGGCACGTCCACCCGGCGGCGGTCGGCCGGGAAGTTGCCGGCGGCGGTCAGGGTCGCCGCGTCGAGGAAGCGCAGCCCGGGGGCGCCCGGCGGCAGGGCCAGGGCGGGCGCGGTCGGGCCGGGGGCGGCCAGCAGGAAACCCCAGTCGCCGAAGGACGGCACGTCCACGTGGTACGGCGTGGTGGCGAAGCCCGCCTCGCGCAGCGACGCCTCGATGGACCAGTACGACCGGGGCGCGAAGTACGGCGAGCCGGACTGCACCACCAGCCGACCGCCCTCGGCGAGCACCGTCCGCACCAGCGCGTAGAACTCGACCGTGTAGAGCTTGGCGGTGGCCGTCTCGTCCGGGTCGGGCAGGTCGGCCACGACCGCGTCGAACCGGTCGGCGGCGGTACGCAGCCAGGCGAACGCGTCGGCGTGCACCACCCGCACCCGGGGGTCGTCGAGCGCCCCGCCGTTGAGCCGGCGCAGCTGCGGCTCGCTGCGGGCCAGCGCCACCACCGCCGGGTCCAGGTCCACCACCGTGATCCGCCGGACGTCGGGGTAGCGCAGCAGCTCGCGTACGGCGAGGCCGTCACCGGCGCCCAGCACCAGCACCTCGCCGCGCGGGCCGTTCAGCACCGGATGCACCAGCGCCTCGTGGTAGCGGTACTCGTCGACCGAGCTGAACTGGAGGTCGCCGTTGAGAAAGAGCCGCAGGTCGGTGCCGGCGCGGCCGGTCTCGGCCACCGAGCGGGTGAGCACGATCTCCTGGTACCGGCTGCGCTCGGCGTGCACCACCGGGTCCCGGTAGAGCTGCTGGCGGGCGGTCAGCTCGAAGTCGTGCGCGGTCACCCACGCGTACCCGAGGCTGACGAAGACCACGACGCTGCCGGCGCCGAGCGCGACGCGGGCCCGGCGGCTCAGCTCCCGCCGGAAGACCGTGCAGACCAGGGCGAGCCCGGCGACGGCGTTCACGGCGCCGACCACCAGCGCCCCCTTGAGCTGGCCGAAGACCGGCAGCAGCAGGAACGGGAAGGCCAGCCCGCCGAGCAGCGCGCCGACGTAGTCGGCGGCGAACAGGTCCGCCACCGCGCTGCCGGCGGCCTGCTCCCGGATGCGTTGCAGCAGCACCATCAGCAGCGGGATCTCCGCGCCGATCAGCAGGCCGAGCACGAAGGCGGTGCCGATCA
The DNA here is from genome assembly GCF_003664255.1 of Micromonospora sp. M71_S20. Classification (NCBI taxonomy): domain Bacteria; kingdom Bacillati; phylum Actinomycetota; class Actinomycetes; order Micromonosporales; family Micromonosporaceae; genus Micromonospora; species Micromonospora sp. M71_S20. The sequence goes on from NZ_RCCV01000001.1 coordinate 2,440,266, forward strand.
GCGCCGGGCCGTAGAGGTCCAGCCACGCGAAGGCCGCGTAGAGACCGAGCACGGAGAGGCCGCCGAGCAGGGCCAGGGCCAGCTCGATCGCGGCGAACGCGGCGGCGGCCCGCGGCTGCAACGGCTTGGCGGCGAGCGCGCCGACGCCCATCGCGAACACCATCACGCCGAGCACGATCGACGCCTGCCCGACCGTGTCCCCGATCAGGTAGCTGCCCAGGGCGACCAGGGCCAGCTCGTAGACCAGGCCGCAGGCGGCGCAGACGAAGACCGCGACGAGCACCGCCGCGCGGGACAGCCGCCACCGCGCGGGTGCCGGCGCCTCGACGGTCACCGACCCTCCGGCGTACGCCCGGCGGCCCGGACGTCCCTCGTCCGCCCCTGCCCTCCGGCCTCCTTGCGGCGCTGGCGGCCGCGCTGCCAGAAGCCGGCGGCGAAGAGCAGCGCGGTGAACAGCAGCAGGCCGACCGCGGCGAGCAGGTAGCCCCAGCGGTCACGCCAGAGGTCGCTACCGGCGTCCGGCAGCGGCGGCGCGTCGGCCGTCGCGGCTGCCGGGGTCGGCGCCGGCTCCACCACACCCGCCTCGGCGGCGAGCAACGGCAGCGAGACGGCGGCGCGGGTGACGGCCCAGCCGGGCTCGTCGACGAAGGCGTCCTCGGTCAGCCCGAGCCGTTCCAGCCCGCTCTCCATCCGCAGGCGGGCGGTGGCGGAGACGTCGTCGGAGGCTTCCACCGTGACGCGGGCGAAGTCGTTGCTCTCGCTGCTCTCCGACGTGTAGGCGACCCGGGCGACCACCTGCACCCAGCGCGGGCAGGCGGCGTTCTCCTCGACCGCGATCCCGTCGCCGAGGTTCGACCCGACGCTGAGGTCGGTGTACTTGTAGAAGTCCCGGAGCACCCAGCCGTAGCAGATGCCCTGGCTGGCGCTGGAGCGCTGGAGGATCGGCACGGTGTCGCCACGTTCCTGCGAGGTCGGCGGCAACACGTCGTCCCCGCCCCCGTTGCGGTTGACCACGCCGATGCCCACGCAGCACAGGACCATCACACCGATGACCACCCAGACGATCCAGGTGCCCTGGTTCGCGTTCGCGACCGCCGCCTGCTGCCCGCCGGGCTTCTTCGCCGTCGCCATCAACTGATCGCGGCGGCGATGATCGCGCCGGTGGCGAGGTGCACGACGGCGGAGACCCAGACCGCCGGGTGCGGCTGCTGGTCGACCAGGATCTCGCCGAGCTTGCCCGGCGTGGCGACGTCGAGCAGCACGAAGGCCGCCGCCATGATCACCAGGCCGAGGATCCCGTAGGCGGACGCGCCGACGATGCCGAGCACGAAGTCGTCGTCGCTGGCGGCGATCGCGGCGACCACGATGACGCCGACGCCGGCCAGGTTGGAGGCGAGCAGCAGCGCCGCGTTGCGGTTGCGCTCGGTCCAGATCAGCTGGTTGAGCCGGCCGGGGGTGGCGAGGTCCACCAGGACGTAGCCGATGCCCATCAGCAGGACGCCGACCGCCCCGTAGGCGAGGGTGACCAGCAGATCGGTGACGAGGGTCTGCACAGGAGGCTCCAGGGTGAGGGGGGTCGGTGCGTCACTTGCCGCTGCCGGGGCCGCCGCCCCGGACGGTGCTGCCACGGCCCCAGCCCCAGTGGGAGCCGACCGTGGAGTGGTAGCGGGGGTAGGCGGTGCTCATGCGCTCCAGCAGGATCACCGAGCCGGCGGCGATCGGCAGGATCACCAGCGAGTCGTCGTCGTAGCGCAGGTAGACGCCGCTGCCGTCGACGTACTGGTCGGCGGGCTGCCACGCGTCGGTGACCTCCTTCGCCACCTGACTCGGCGAGCGGGGCGAGGTGTAGGCGACGGCGTTGCGGCCGATGTCGTGGCTCGCCGCCCGCTTGTACTTGTCCTCCACGTAACCGCGCGGGGAGAAGCTGCCGTAGAAGATGGCGAAGGCGGCGACCAGGGCGCCGATGACGGCGAACGCCACCCCCACCACGAACCAGCGTCGGTACGTCATCGCAGTGCCACCACCGTCTCGGTCAGGACCAGCTCGTTGGTCTGGGGATACGCGTGCCAGGTGCGCCAGGCGAGGGTGCCGGCCGGCGGGTCGGGGCGGACCGCCAGCGCGGTCACCGCGTCGACGTCGCCGGGGAACACGCCCACCAGCGCGTACGGGTCGTCGGCCAGGTCGGCGCGGAGGGCGGCGACCTGCTCGCTCAGCCCCGTGCCGGCGGGCCGCAGCACGGTCGCCGTGAAGTGGTAGCCGCTCGCCTCGTCCCGCACCGCCGGCGGCAGCTCGGGCGGGCGGCCGGGCAGGCAGGCGACCGTCTCGGTCAGCGTGGCGCCGGGCGCGTGCAGGACCACCTGGTGCGAGGCGCCGAGCAGCCGCAGCCGCAGCCGGACGCCGCCGGGCAGGTCGAGGTCGAGCACGTGCAGCGCGGGCCGCTCGACGTCGTCGAGCGCCAGGCTGAGGTCGGCGGCGCTGGTGTCGACGTACGGGGCGTCGAGGGTGACGAGCATCAGCCCACCTCGGACTGCGGGTAGATCATCACGTCGCCGCGGTGCAGCAGCTCACCGAGCGCCACCTCCCAGCCCGCCTCGCCGTACGCCTCGAAGGAGAGCCGGGCGCCGCCGGGCGCCTGGTAGTCGTGGTACCGCATGGTGCCGGTCGGGTCGAGCCCGGTGTTGCCCACGGCGGTGAAGCGCGCCTGGCCGGACTCGTTCCAGTTGTAGCGACGGCCGGCGAAGTCGATCGTCGGCGCGCCCGGGGTGACGGTGGCGCCCTGCTCGGCCCCCCAGAGCACCAGCTCCAGCTCCGGGTCCTCCTCGACGGAGAGCCAGCGCCGCACGCCGGCGGCGTCGTCGAGCAGGTGCTCGGCCCAGCTCCAGCCGCCCTCGACCAGGCGGATCGAGCCGCGCACCGCGTACGACACGCCCCGGATCTCGACGATGTCACCGGGCTTCAGCCGGCGCGGGTCGCCGCGCAGCGCGTCGGCGTCCCGGTCCCGCAGCGGGTCGCCCGGCCCCTTGGCCCGTTGCTGCGGGCGGGAACGCGTCCGGTTCCAGGCCACCGCGGCCACCACCAGGCCGCCCACCCCGACCAGACAGCCCATCGCCGCCAGCACGAATGCGATCGTCCCGCTCATCCCGACCACCTCCCCAGGTACGTCGGCGAGGACGGTAACAACCCCGCGCACCTGGGGAAACATCCTGTCGGCTGAGTGAGGGAACGGTCACCCGGCGTACCTCCGCCGGGACCGTCCCCGGTGTGTCCCGGGGATCGTTCCGGGCGTGCTCCGGGTACCGTTCCGGGCGTGCTCCGGGGACCCTTCCGGGCGTGCTTTCCGGCGAGCCGTTCCCGGGCGGCGGGTCGGCCGCGGGGCTGTTCCCGAGCGTCGGGGGTCAGCCTCGGGACAGGTGGTCGGTGGCGTACTCGCGCAGGGTGGTGCGGCCCATGACGCAGCCGGTGAAGGTGCCGAACTCGGCCGGGTCGCCGCCCAGCGCCGTCCAGGCGGCCCGCCCGGCGGCCGGGTCGACGCCTTCGATGAGCGTGGCGGCGTAGACGCGCCCCGCCGGGGTGGCCTCGGTGAGCAGCCGGTCGAGTTCCCCGCGTACGCCCTCGGGGTCCTCGGCGAGCGCCGCCTCCACCCGCCGGTACGCCTCGGTCACCGGCAGCACCGTCCCGGCGATCCCCACCCCGCCGAACGCCACCGTGTCGGCCTGCCGCAACTCGTCGAGCGCCGCCTGGATCTCCCGGTCCCGCTTCTTCCCGATCCCGAACATGCCCCTGTTCCTTCCCCCGCCGCGCCCCGCCCACCCTGTCGATCAAGAGGTTTGCGTCGTCGACGGAGCGCTGCCGGGACGCAAACCTCTTGATCGTCACGGGCTCGCCCCGGTCGGCGGCGCCGACCGGGGCGAGGTGGAGCGGGTCAGGCCGCCGCGACCGTCAGGGCGTCCCTGGTGTCCGCCAGGTCGACCTCGACCGTGTCGCCGTCGCGGATCTGCCCCGACAGGAGCGCCTTCGCGAGCTGGTCGCCGATCGCCGTCTGGACCAGGCGGCGCAGCGGGCGGGCACCGTAGATCGGGTCGTAGCCGTGCTCGGCGAGCCAGACCCGGGCCGGCTCGGTGATCTTCAGGCCGAGGCGGCGGTCGGCGAGACGCTTGCGCATCCGGTCGAGCTGGATGTCGACGATCGCCCGCAGGTCGTCCCCGAGCAGCGCGGCGAAGACCACGATGTCGTCGAGGCGGTTGAGGAACTCCGGCTTGAAGTGCGAGCGGACCACCGCCAGGACGCCCTCCCGGCGCTGCTCCTCGGCCAGCGTCAGGTCGCCGATCACCGACGAACCCAGGTTGGAGGTGAGGATCAGGATCGCGTTGCGGAAGTCCACCGTGCGGCCCTGCCCGTCGGTGAGCCGGCCGTCGTCGAGCACCTGGAGCAGGATGTCGAAGACGTCCGGGTGGGCCTTCTCGACCTCGTCGAGCAGGATCACCGAGTACGGCCGGCGGCGCACCGCCTCGGTGAGCTGACCGCCCTCCTCGTAGCCGACGTAGCCGGGCGGGGCGCCGACCAGCCGGGCGACGGAGTGCTTCTCGCCGTACTCGCTCATGTCGATGCGGACCATGGCCCGCTCGTCGTCGAAGAGGAACTCGGCGAGCGCCTTGGCCAGCTCGGTCTTGCCGACGCCCGTCGGGCCGAGGAAGAGGAAGCTGCCGGTGGGGCGGTCGGGGTCGGCGACCCCGGCCCGGGCGCGGCGGACCGCGTCGGAGACCGAGCCGACCGCCTCGGCCTGACCGACCACGCGGGCGCCGAGCGACTCCTCCATCCGCAGCAGCTTGGCGGTCTCGCCCTCCAGCAGCCGGCCGGCGGGGATGCCGGTCCAGGAGGCGACCACGGCGGCGATGTCGTCGGCGCCGACCTCCTCCTTGAGCATCGCGCCCTCGGCCTGGAGCCGGGCCAGTTCCTCCTCGGCCTGCTTCAGCTCGGCCTTGAGGGCGGGGATCCGGCCGTAGCGCAGCTCGGCGGCCCGCTCCAGCTCGCCGTCGCGCTCGGCCCGCTCGGCCTCGCCGCCGAGCCGCTCCAGCTCCTCCTTGGCCGTGGAGAGCTTGGTGATGTGGCTCTTCTCCAGCTGCCAGCGCTCCGACAGGACGGTGAGCTGCTCCCGCTTGTCGGCCAGCTCCTTGCGCAGCCGCTCCAGCCGCTCGGCGGAGGCGGCGTCCGGCTCCTTGGCCAGCGCCATCTCCTCGATCTCCAGCCGGCGCACCGCCCGCTCGATCTCGTCCACCTCGACGGGGCGGGAGTCGATCTCCATCCGGAGCCGGGACGCGGACTCGTCGACCAGGTCGATCGCCTTGTCCGGCAGGAACCGGTCGGTGATGTAGCGGTCCGACAGGGAGGCGGCGGCGACCAGGGCGGCGTCGGTGATCCGTACGCCGTGGTGCACCTCGTAGCGCTCCTTCAGGCCGCGCAGGATGCCGATGGTGTCCTCGATGGTCGGCTCGCCGACCAGCACCGGCTGGAAGCGGCGCTCCAGGGCCGGGTCCTTCTCGATGTGCTCGCGGTACTCGTCCAGCGTGGTCGCGCCAACCATCCGCAGCTCGCCGCGGGCCAGCATCGGCTTGAGCATGTTGCCGGCGTCCATCGAGCCCTCGCCCTTGCCGGCGCCGACCACGGTGTGCAGCTCGTCGAGGAAGGTGATGACCTGACCGTCGGAGTTCTTGATCTCCTCCAGGACGGACTTGAGCCGCTCCTCGAACTGGCCCCGGTAGGAGGCGCCGGCCACCATCGCGCCGAGGTCGAGCGAGACGAGCTTCTTGTTCCGCAGCGACTCGGGCACGTCGCCCGCGACGATCCGCTGGGCCAGGCCCTCCACGATGGCGGTCTTGCCGACACCCGGCTCACCGATGAGCACCGGGTTGTTCTTGGTCCGCCGCGACAGCACCTGGATCACCCGGCGGATCTCCGAGTCCCGGCCGATGACCGGGTCGATCTTGCCGTCGCGGGCGCTGGCGGTCAGGTCCACGCCGTACTTGGCCAGGGCCTGGTAGGTCTGCTCGGGGTCGGCGCTGGTGACCCGCCGGTCCCCGCCGCGCACCGACGGGAAGGCGGCGACGAGGGTCTCCTCGGTGACACCGGCCGACTTCAGCGCGTTCGACACCGCGCCGCCCACCCGGGCCAGCCCGGCGAGCAGGTGCTCGGTGGAGGTGTACTCGTCGCCGAGCGGCCGGGCGATCTGCTCGGCGGCCCCGATGGCGTTGACGAACTCCCGGGCCAGGGTCGGCTCGGCGATGCTGGAACCCCGCGCGGCGGGCAGGTTGTCGACCGAGCGCTGGGCGACCCGACGCAGCTCGCCGGGATCGGCCCCGACGGCGCGCAGCAGGCCGGCGGCGGTCGAACCGTCGGTGTCCAGCAGTGACAGCAACAGGTGCCAGGGCTCCACGGTGGCGTGGCCACGCTGGTTCGCCAGCGCGACGGCACCGGTGATGGCCTCGCGGCTCTTGGTGGTGAGACGTTCCGTGTTCATGGGCTCCCCCGGATCGGCGTGTCCACTGGAAAGGACACAACCAGAGTTGAGCCTATTCCGCTCAACCCTGGCCACGTGAGCTGGCTCACACCCTTCGCGGCCGGCGGTCGGACTTCCCGGCATCGACGTCCCACGCCCGTGGAGCCGAGTCGTCCACATCTGTGGCGGAGAAGCACTGACAGATCACTCAGCGACAGGCGACATCCTGACAGGATCCGCAGGTGACGGCGGGGAGTAGCCTGACCGCGTGCGCGTACGTGTCGAACAGACCGCCCTGCCTGGCATCGGGGTCCGTCACGATCTGCTGACGGAATCCGGCCGCCGCCTCGGCGTCGTCTCCCACCGCAATGGCCGCCGTGACCTCGTCCTGTACGACCCGGACGATCCCGACTCATGTCAGCACGACATACCGCTGACCGACGACGAGGCGGAGGCGCTCGCCGACATCCTCGGCGCGTCCCTGATGCTGGGCCAGCTCTCCGGGCTGCGCGACCAGGCCGCCGGGCTGCTCACCGAGCAGATCGCCATTCCGGCCGGGTCGAAGTACGTCAACCGGAAGCTCGGCGACACGCAGGCACGTTCCCGCACGAGCGCCTCGATCGTCGCGGTGCTGCGCCACGGCGAGGTGATCGCCTCGCCGGACCCGTCCTTCCGCTTCGCCGCCGGTGACGTGGTGGTCGTCGTCGGGACCCGCAAGGGCCTCGACGGAGTGACAGCCATCCTCGCCGACAGTGACCCGGACGGCTGAGGCGCGGATGCACCACACGACAACCCTGCTCGTCGAAGTCGGCGCGCTGCTGTTCCTGCTCGGCCTGCTCGGTCGGCTGAGCCGCCGGATCGGCCTCTCGCCCATCCCCCTCTACCTGCTCGCCGGGCTCGCCTTCGGGCACGGCGGCCTGCTCCCCCTCGCCGCCAGCGAGGAGTTCTTCGCGGTCGGCGCCGAGATCGGCGTGATCCTGCTGCTGGTGATGCTCGGCCTGGAATACTCGGCCAACGAGCTCGTCGGCAACCTGCGCGCCGCGGCGCCCGCCGGGCTCATCGACGGGGTGCTCAACGCGCTGCCGGGAGCGGCGTTCGCGCTGCTGCTCGGCTGGGACTGGGTCGCCGCCCTGGTGCTGGCCGGCATCACCTGGGTCTCCTCCTCGGGCGTCATCGCCAAGGTCCTCGCCGACCTGGGCCGCCTCGGTAACCGGGAGACGCCGGTGGTCCTCTCGGTCCTGGTGATCGAGGACCTGGCCATGGCGTTGTACCTGCCCCTGCTGACGGCCGTGCTCGCCGGCACCGGCCTGCTCGGCGGCGGGATCGCGCTCGGCGTCGCGGTCGGCACCGTGCTCCTGGTGCTGGTGGTGGCCATCCGGTACGGCAACCTGATCTCCACAGCGATGTCGGCGAAGGACCCGGAGGCGCTGCTGCTCGGCGTACTCGGGATGACCCTGCTGGTGGCCGGCATCGCGGCGAAGCTCCAGGTGTCGGCGGCGGTCGGGGCGTTCCTGGTCGGCATCGCGCTCTCCGGGCCGGTGGCGCACCACGCCACGGAGCTGCTCACGCCGCTACGGGACCTCTTCGCGGCGGTCTTCTTCGTCTTCTTCGGCCTGGTCACCGACCCCCGGGACATCCCGCCGGTGCTGCTGCCCGCGCTCGCGCTGGCCATCGTCACCATGGCGACGAAGACCCTCACCGGCTACCTGGCCGCCCGCCGGGTCGGCATCGCCGAGCCCGGTCGATGGCGTGCCGGTCTGGCCCTCGTACCACGGGGTGAGTTCTCCATCGTCATCGCGGGCCTCGCGGTGGCAGCCGGTAGCGTCGAGCCGAAACTGGCGGCGCTCGCGACGGCGTACGTGCTGATCACCGTGGTGACCGGGCCGATGCTGGCACGGCTGCCCGACTTCGCGTGGTTCAAGCGCTGGCTGCGGCAGCGCGGCGCCGCGCAGCGGGCCCAGCCGGCACCCGTGGCGGAATGACCGACGTTGGCCGGAGGCCGGATCGACCGTACGGTCGGGTCGGCCCTCGGCCAACGGATGCCGAATTGCTCCTCACGGGGTCTACCGCCGACCAGCGCTCCGGGTTACCGTTTCGCCCCAGCAGCCAGAGCTCGTGGGTGGCCGACGCCCTCACGGGCTCAGAGCGGAAGGTTGGCCGGTGAGCGTGCAGGAGTCGACGTTCCACGGCTTCGCCAACCCCGTCGACCCGACCCCCGCCGAGTTGCGGGCGTGGGCCTACCAGCCGGACTCCGTACCGCTGACCTCGATGCCGCCGGACTGGGACCTGTTGGTCTCCGGCGACCGGCTGGTGGCGGTGCTCTTCGGCCTGGCGATGGACCCGGCCTGCCCGGCGCGCCGGTTCGCGCTGCACTGCCTCTACATCTACGCCGCCGACGGCATCCGGACGAACTTCCGCGCCCACCCGAAGCGGCGCTTCCGCAAGCTCGTCGAGCAGGCCGAGCGCGACGGCGACGACCTGATGCGCACCTGGGCGTACAACAGCCGGGCGCTGCTGGCCCGCCCGGAACTCTTCGTCTACCGGGACTGGTGCGAGGGCGGCCTGGTCCGGGAGAACCGCCGCATCGCCTGAGCAAACGCAGGCACCCCCGAAAACGAACGGGCCGGGACCCCCGCACGGAACCACGAGCGTCCCGGCCGCAGTCTCGACAACGTGCGGGCCGGGACCCCCGCACGGAACCACGAGCGTCCCGGCCGCAGTCTCGATGACGTGCGGGCCGGGACCCCCCGTGGGTCCCGGCCCGCACGTCGGCGGATCGTCAGTGCTCCGGTCCGCCCTGCTCGCGGCGTCTCGCCTCGTTCCGTCCCTGGCCGGCCCGGTCGGCGGACGTGCCGTTCTTGGCCTTGTCGGTGAGGCGGCCCTCGGTGACCCGGTCGAATCTCTCCCGGACGTTCTTCGCCACCTCGTCGAGCCGTTCCTCCGCCTGCTGGGCAACCTTCCTCGCGGCTTCCGTCATGGCTCCCCCTGCCATTGGAGTCCGGATTAAGCTGGTTGGACCTGATTCGCAGATTAGCCGATCCGGTGCCTCCCCCGCCGGCAAACCGGCAACCGCGCACGGGTGGAACACCACGGGTGTCATTCGCGGGCGGTGACACCCGTGGTGTTCCACCCGTGGTGCGGGCCGGGGTTACGTTCGGCGCCACGTCGGACGCGGCGCGCCGAAACGGCCTTGCCCCGGAAAGACGGCCGCGCCCGGCCGCGGGAGGGCGGCCGGGCGCGGTGAGGCTTCGTCAGCGCTCGGGGCCCCGGCGGGGACGCCAGACCACCAGCGCGGTGGAGGTCCGGTTGGTCGGCACCAGGTCGCTGCCCGGGAAGCGGGCCAGCGCCTCCAGCTCGGCGATCCGCCGGTACGCGGCGTCCAGCTCCGCCTCCAGTCGGGCCACCCGCTGCTGCGCCTGCTCCAGCAGCCGTTCCAGCCCGATGATCCGCTTGACCCCGGCCAGGTTGATCCCGTCGTCCTGGCTGAGCCGCTGCACCTCGCGCAGCAGCACCACGTCGCGGACGCTGTAGCGGCGCCCGCCGCCGGCGGCCCGTCCCGGCTGGACCAGGCCCAACCGGTCGTACTGGCGCAGGGTCTGCGGGTGCATCCCCGCCATCCGCGCCGCCACCGAGATCATCAGCACCTTGGCCTCGTAGGCAGGGTCACCCGAGCCGACGAACTCGTCCGACATCCCGCTCACCTCCGCGTGCACTCCACCGAGCCGACTGAACACCGGGTCAACTGAATCGACGTACCCGCGCCTCGAGATGTTCCCGGGCGGCCGGCGGGGTCTGCGCGGCGAAGCTCTCCAACGCCGCACGCGCCTCGTCGGACACCTTCGCGGGCACGACCACGTCGAGCGTCACCAGCAGGTCGCCCGCCTGGCCGTCCCGGCGGACCACCCCCTTGCCCCGCGCCCGCAGGATCCGGCCGCTCGGCGTACCCGGTGGCACCCGCAGGGTCACCGCGCCGTCGAGGGTGGGCACCCGCAGGTCCGTGCCGAGCACGGCCTCCGCGAAAGTGACAGGCACCGTCAGCGTGAGGTCGTCGCCGGTACGCCCGAACAGTTCGTCCGGCCGCACCTTCACGTGTACGAAGAGGTCGCCCGCCGGGCCACCCCGCGCGCCGGGCTCGCCCCGCCCGGCCAGCCGGATCTTCTGGCCGTCCGCCACGCCGGCCGGGAAACGGACGTTCAGCGTGCGGGTCTTGGTGACCCCGCCGGTGCCCTGGCACTCGGGGCACTTCTCGTCCACGACCGTGCCCACGCTCTGGCAGTTGCGGCACGGCTCGGAGAAGCTGAACGACCCCTGGTTGCGGTTGGTCACGCCGGCCCCGTGGCACACCGGGCAGGTGCGCGGCTGGGTGCCGGGCTTGGCCCCGTTGCCGTGGCAGGTGTCGCACACCCCGGGGGCGCGCAGCGTCAGCGGGAGCGTCACCCCGCGTACGGCGTCGCCGAAGTCGAGGGCCACCTCGGCCTCGACGTCCCGCCCCCGGGCCGGGCCACGGGCCGCCGCCCCGCCGGCGGGACCGCCGGCACCGCCCGAGAAGATCGAGCTGAACAGGTCCTGGAAGCCGGCCCCGCCGAAGCGGCGGTCACCGCCCCCACCCGCGGCGCCCCCGAACAGGTCGGAGACGTCGAACGGCACGCCGCCGGGCTGGCCGGGACCACGGGCCCCGCGCCGGAACGCCCCCGAGCCGAACAGCGACCGCAGCTCGTCGTACTCCCGCCGCTTGGCGTCGTCGCCGAGCACGGCGTACGCCTCGGAGGCGGCCTTGAAACGCTCCTCGGCCTTCGGGTCGCCGGGGTTGTGGTCCGGGTGCGAATCCCGGGCCAGTTTCCGGTACGCCTTCTTGACGTCGTCGGCGGTGGCGGCCTTGTCCACGCCCAGCACGGCGTAGAAGTCCTTCTCGATCCAGTCCTTGGAACTCACCGGTCCACCCCCTTCCCTAGCTGGGGACCGACCGTCCCGCCCGCCCTCTGCGGGCGGGCGGGACGGTCCGGTCGTCGTTCCGCACTACTCCGGGTCGGCGACCGCGACCATCGCGGGCCGCAACAGCCGCTCACCGACCTGGTAGCCCCGACGCATCACCTGTACGCAGGTGGGCTCGGTGACGTCGGCCGAGGTCTGGTGGGCGACCGCCTCGTGCCGGGTCGGGTCGAACGGGTCGCCCTGCTCGCCGAACGGGGTCAGCCCGAACTTGCCGAGCGCCGTGGTGAGCTGTTCGGCGACGGTGCCGAACGGCCCGACCAGGTCGCCGTGCTCGCGGGCCCGGTCCAGGTCGTCGAGGATCGGCAGCAGCGCGGCGAGCACCGCGCCGGTCGCCTGCTCGGTGACCAGGCCCTTGTCCCGGTCCACCCGCTTGCGGTAGTTGGCGTACTCCGCCGTCACCCGCTGGAGGTCCCGGGTCCGCTCGTCGAGGTCCTTGCGCAGCGCCTCGAGTTCGGCGCCGAACGCGGTCGGACCACCGTCGGCCGGCTGCGCCGGGGCGTCCACCACCGGCGGGCCGGTCACCTCGGCCGCCTCGACCTCGATCTCGTCGACGACGACCTCGGACTCCTCGACCAGGCCCTCGGCGGGGGCGTCCGAACCGGCGTCGGCGGCGGCCGGCTCGGACGTCTCGCTGATCTTGCGGTTGTTACGGATGACGACCCGCGGCCCGTCGCCGGCCTGCTCGGCGGGCGCGGAGCCACCCGGCGCCGACCCGGTCGCACCCGGGTCGGCAGCTCGTGGCTTCTCCGTCATGGGGCTACCTCATCCCTCTGCCGTGGTTCCGTGTCCGGGGACGAACCGTCACTTCTTGTCCTTGTCCTCGTCCACGATCTCCGCGTCGACCACGTCGTCCGCGCCACCGGCGGGGCCGCCGGCCTGCGGGCCACCGGTCGCCCCGGCGCCCGCGGCACCCGCCGCGCCCGGGCCGGCCTCGCCCGGCTGCTCGCCCTGCTGGTTGTAGAGCAGCGAGCCGGCCTGCTGGGAGACCTGCGCCAGCCGCTCGTGGGCCGACTTGATCTTCTCGAGGTCCTGGCCGCCGAGCGCGCCGCGCAGCTCGCCGAGCGCCTCGTTGATCTGGTCACGGGACTCCGAGGGCAGCTTGTCGCCGCTCTCGGCCAGGAACTTCTCGGTCTGCCACTGGAGCGCCTCGGCCAGGTTGCGGGTCTCGGCCTCCTCGCGGCGGCGCTTGTCGTCCTCGGCGTGCTCCTCGGCGTCGCGGCGCATGCGCTCGATGTCGTCCTTCGGCAGCGAGGAGCCGCCGGTGATCGTCATCTTCTGTTCCTTGCCGGTGCCGAGGTCCTTGGCGTGGACGTTGACGATGCCGTTGGCGTCGATGTCGAAGGTGACCTCGATCTGCGGCACGCCGCGCGGCGCCGGCGGGAGACCGGTCAGCTCGAAGGTGCCGAGCTTCTTGTTGTAGGCCGCGATCTCCCGCTCGCCCTGGAACACCTGGATCAGCACCGACGGCTGGTTGTCGTCGGCCGTGGTGAAGACCTCGGAGCGCTTGGTCGGGATGGTGGTGTTGCGCTCGATCAGCTTGGTGAAGATGCCGCCCTTGGTCTCGATGCCCAGGCTCAGCGGGGTCACGTCGAGCAGCAGGACGTCCTTGACCTCGCCCTTGAGCACACCGGCCTGGAGGGCGGCGCCGACGGCGACGACCTCGTCCGGGTTCACGCCCTTGTTGGGCTCCTTGCCGGTGAGCTGCTTGACCAGGTCGGTCACGGCCGGCATCCGGGTCGAGCCGCCGACCAGGATGACGTGCTCGACGTCGGAGACCTTGATGCCGGCGTCCTTGACGGCCTGCTCGAACGGGCCCTTGCAGCGGTCCAGCAGGTCCTGCGTCATCCGCTGGAACTCGGCCCGGCTGAGCGTCACGTCCAGGTGCAGCGGGCCCGCCGCGCCGGCGGTGATGTACGGCAGGTTGATGTTGGTGGTGGTCGCGGCGGACAGCTCGATCTTGGCCTTCTCGGCCGCCTCGCGGAGCCGCTGGAGGGCCATCTTGTCCTGGCCCAGGTCGATGCCGTGCTCGCCGCGGAAGGTCTTCACCAGGTGGTCGATGATCCGCTGGTCCCAGTCGTCGCCACCGAGGTTGTTGTCACCGCTGGTCGACTTGACCTCGATGACGCCCTCGGCCAGCTCCAGCAGCGACACGTCGAAGGTGCCGCCACCGAGGTCGAAGACCAGGACGGTCTGCTCCTTGGAGCCCTTGTCCAGCCCGTACGCCAGGGCCGCCGCGGTCGGCTCGTTCACGATCCGCAGCACGTTGAAGCCGGCGATCTCGCCGGCCTCCTTGGTGGCCTGGCGCTGGCCGTCGTTGAAGTAGGCCGGGACGGTGATCACCGCGTCGGTGATCTGCTCGCCCAGGTACGCCTCGGCGTCCCGCTTGAGCTTCATCAGCGTGCGGGCCGAGATCTCCTGCGGGGTGTACTTCTTGCCGTCGATGTCGACGGACCAGTTGGTGCCGATCTCCCGCTTGACCGAGCGGATCGTCCGGTCCGGGTTCGTCACCGCCTGGCGCTTGGCGACCTCACCGACGAGTACCTCGCCGTTGCGGGCGAACGCGACGATCGACGGGGTCGTCCGCGAGCCCTCAGCGTTGGCGATGACGGTGGGCTCACCGCCCTCCAGAACGCTGACGCAGGAGTTCGTCGTGCCGAGGTCGATACCGACCGCACGTGCCATCTTCGCTTCCTCGCTTCATCACGTTGTGGGCAGCTGACGAGTGACGCCCGTCGAGCTGCCCGGCGGGCGTCGCCCGCAGCGACCCCACCACAAGTTGAGTGAACTTGACTCAATAGTGCCACGCCCCGCGAAATCGTCAAGTCGGGGTTGAGTCGACCCGACGCAACCCCGACTTGATACTGACCGGTTGTCTTCCCTTGCGTCGGTCGGGCACGCTTTAGCGGTGACGACGCACGGCGATCCCGCCAACCCGGCCGGCACGCCCACCGTCGCAGCTCGCACCGGCCCCACGGACGCCGGGGAGGACCGGCCCGCCACCACCGGGGACGACAGCCTGCCCGCCGCACTGGCCGGCCTGCGCGCCGCGATCGGGGCGGCCCGGTTCCCGCTCGCGCTGCCCTCCGCCGAGCCCGCCCGGCGGGCCGGCGGGAGCCTCACCGACCAGCTCGACGACTACCTGCTGCCCCGGCTGCGCCGGCTCGACGCGCCGCTGCTCGTGGTGGTCGGCGGGTCCACCGGCGCGGGCAAGTCCACCCTGGTCAACAGCCTCGTGCAGGCGCGGGTGAGCGCCGCCGGGGTGCTCCGCCCGACCACGCGCTCCCCGGTGCTGGTCTGCAACCCGGCCGACTCGGGCTGGTTCCGCCAAGGCGAGCTGCTGCCCGGCCTCACCCGCACCACCGAGCCCAGCGAGGACCCGCGCACCCTGCAACTGGTCACCGCCCCGGCCCTGCCGGCCGGGCTGGCCTTCCTCGACGCCCCCGACATCGACTCGGTCGTCGACGCCAACCGGGCCCTGGCCGGGCAGCTCCTGGCCGCCGCCGACCTCTGGCTCTTCGTCACCACCGCCGCCCGCTACGCCGACGCCGTCCCCTGGGAGCTGCTGCGCAGCGCCCGCGCCCGGGGCGCGGTCATCGCCATGGTGCTGGACCGGGTGCCCCCGGAGGCGGCCGACGAGATCGCCGCCCACCTGTCGGAGATGCTCGCCGCGCAGGAGCTGGGGGCGGCCCCGCTCTTCGTGCTGCCGGAGACCTGGGTCGACGGGCAGGGCCTGCTGCCCGAGCGGGTCACCGCACCGCTCGCCGCCTGGTTCGCCCGGCTGGCCGCCGACGCCGACGCCCGCGCCGCCGTGGTCCGGCAGACCCTGGACGGCGCGCTCGCCGCGCTGCACCCGGCGGTCGAAGGGCTCGCCGACGCCGCCGAGGAGCAGATCACCGCCGCCGACGCGCTCGACGAGCGGGTGCTGGCCGCGTACCGGGGGGCGCACCGGACCGTCGGGCAGGGGCTGAAGGACGGCCGGCTGCTCCGCGGCGAGGTGCTGGCCCGCTGGCAGGAGTTCGTCGGCACCGGCGAGTTCTTCCGCACCATCGAGGCCCGCATCGGGCGGCTCCGGGACCGAGTGGTGGCCGCGGTCACCGGCCGGCCCGCGCCCGCGTCCGAGCTGCGGGAGGCGATCGAGTCCCAGCTGGTGACCCTGTTGCGGGGCGTCGCCGCCGAGGCGGCCGAGAACGCGTACACCGGGTGGAAGGCTCATCCCGCCGGGGCGGCGCTGCTCGAACCGGAGCTGGCCCACCCCTCCGCCGACCTGCCCGAGCGGGCCGAGCGGCTGGTGCGGGAGTGGCAGCGTGGCGTGCTGGAGCTGGTCCGTGCCGAGGGCGGCGACCGCCGCTTCGTGGCCCGGACGGCCGCGTACGCGGTGAACGCCACCGGGCTCGCCGTCATGATCGCGGTGTTCGCCTCGACGGCGTTCATCCCCACCGGGCTGGAGGTGGCCACCGGGGCCGGCACGACCGTCGCCGCGCAGACCGTGCTCCAGGCGATCTTCGGCGACCAGGCCGTGCGTACGCTGGCCGCCAAGGCCCGGGCCGACCTGCTGGACCGGGTGCGGGCCCTGCTCGACGACGAGGCCGGCCGCTACCTGGACCGCACCGCGCAGGCGCGGCCCGCCGCGCGCACCGCCGAAACCCTGCGCGGCGCCGCCAACCGGGTGGAGATCGCCCGCAACCGCAGCGGCCTCACCGGCGCGGCCGTCGCGGGCCTGCCCGGCACCGGGGACGGAGGGTCATGACCAACATCGTCGGGCGGATGCGCGAGGCGTTCCGCGGTGACCAGCGGGTGGACGCCGACGCGCTCATCGCCCGCCTCGACGCCGTACGCCGGTTCCTCACGGTCGTCGACGGCCACCTGCCGGACGCCCGGCTCGTGCCGGCACACACCCTGGTCGAGCGGGCCGGCACCCGGCTCGCGCTCTCCCGCGACCACACCGTGGTGGCCCTCGCCGGCGCGACCGGCAGCGGCAAGTCCAGCCTGTTCAACGCGCTGGCCCGGATGGAACTCTCCACGGTCGGGGTGCGCCGCCCCACCACCGGCGTCGCGCACGCCTGCGTCTGGGGGCCGCTCGACGGCGGCAACCGCCTGCTCGACTGGGTCGGCGTGCTGCCCCGGCACCGGTTCGTGCGGGAGAGCGTGCTGGACGGCGACGACGAGTCCGCCCTGCACGGGCTGATCCTGCTCGACCTGCCCGACTTCGACTCCGTGCAGCGGTCCCACCGGATGGAGGTGGACCGGCTGCTCGGCCTGGTCGACCTCGTGGTGTGGGTGGTCGACCCGCAGAAGTACGCCGACCGCGTCATCCACACCAGCTACCTGCGCGAGTTCCACCGGCACCGGGACGTCACCCTGGTCGTGCTCAACCAGGCCGACCGGCTGCCGCCGGCCGAGCTGCCCCGGGTGCTGGCCGACCTGCGCCGGCTGCTCGACAGCGACGGTCTGGACGGCGTACCGCTGCTGGCGACCACCGCCGTCGATCCGGCGGGCATGGCCGGGCTGCGGGAGGCGCTGGAACGCACGGTGGCCGAGCGGCAGGCCGCGCTGCGGCGGCTCCGGGGCGACGTGGACGCGGTGGTGGCCGGGCTCGAAGAGCTGGTCGGCGACGCCTCGCCGGCCGGTGGGCCGGACGACGCCGCCGTCACCGCGCTGCACCGGGCGCTCGCCGGCGCCGCCGGGGTGCCGGCGGTCGCCGAGGCGGTCGAGCAGGCGTACCGGCACCGGGGCGCCGCCACCACCGGCTGGCCGCTGGTCCGGGGCTGGCGGCGGCTGCGGCCGGACCCGCTGCGCCGGCTGCACCTGCCCGGCCCGGCCGCCGGTCGCGACGAACCGGCGGAGAGCCTCGTCGCCGCGACCTCGGTGCCCGACCCCACCGCCGCACAGCGCGCGGCGCTCGGCCTGGCGATCCGGTCGGTGGCCGACCGGGCCGGGGCGGACCTGCCCGCCGCCTGGCCGGCCGCGGTGACCGCCGCCGCCCGCTCCCACCTCGCCGACCTGCCCGACGCGCTGGACCGGGCGGTGGCCGGCACGGACCTCGGCATGGACCGGCGACCGCTCTGGTGGCGGTTCGTCGGCGGCCTCCAGTGGCTGGTGACCCTGGCCGCGCTGGCCGGGCTGGGCTGGCTGGCGCTCGGCTACGGGCTGCGCGCGCTGGGCCTGCCGGCGCTGGAGCACCCGATGGTCGGCGAGGTGCCGCTGCCCACCCTGCTGCTCCTCGGCGGCCTGCTCGCCGGGCTGCTGGTGGCCGCCCTGACCAGGCCGATCGTCCGCTGGGCGGCCCGCCGCGCCCGTCGCCGGGCCGAGCGGCGCCTCACGGACGCGGTGGCGGCGGTCGGCGAGGAGAACGTGCTCGCCCCGGTGCGGGCGGTGCTCGCCTCCTACGCCGAGGCCCGTACGGCCCTGGAGGAGGCCGCCGGCCGCTGAGCCGGAAATCCCGCCCCACGGTAACCGCAGGTCGGCGGCGTGGCGCCGCGACGCGGGCTTGACGCTCGGGTCGCTCGTACCGTCCCGGGGCGGGCGGCGGCGTAGGGTCGGTGGATGGGAACGCCTCAGACCCCGTACGACGCGGTGCTGCACGCCGCCCGCGACGTGGCCAAGCTGGACAACGCCCTCGACGCGGAGATGCTCGGCGCGGCCCTGCTCGGCAGCGTCTACTCAGTTGCGGAGACCGAACGCGACGCCGCCGTCCGGGACTTCGTGGCCGGCTTCCTGGCCGCCACCTCCCGCCGCCGCTCGGCCGCGGCGACCACCATCCGTTCCGTCTTCGCCGCGCTGGTGCCCGACGCCGAGGGCACCGACCGGGTCCGGCCGGGCGCCGCCACCCCCGCCTGGGCCGGCCAGCTCGGCCGCGTGCACCTGACCGGCTGCTGGTCCTACGGCGACGTGTACGGCGACCAGACCTCCTACCTGGCGACCTTCGCCTACGACGACCCGGCCGGCGGTTCGGCGCACGCCGTGGTGACGCTGCTCGACCACAACATCGGCATCACCAAGGACGTCTTCGTCGGCGGGCCGCCCGACCGCATCCTCGACCAGGTCCGACAGATGTGCGCCGGGGACGAGCTGACCTGGTTCCGCGACGAGGAGCCGGCCCGGATGCGCGCCGAGGTGACCCGCCACCTGGCGATCACCGACGGCCTGACCGAGCTGCCCGGGGAGGGTTCGCTCGCCACCGACCGCGCCCTGCTCGGGGCCCGGCTGGCGCTGCTGCCCCGGGCGGCCGGGGCGGCCCCCGCGCCCGCCGAGCCGCTCTCCGCCGCCGAGCGTACGGATCTGGTCCGCCGGTTCCTCGCCGCACCGGAGGCGGCCCGGTTCGGCCTGGACACCATCGACGGGGCGGAGCTGGCCTCGCTGCACTTCTGCCTCAGCCTGCTGCTGGACCACGCGGCCAGCTTCCCGGACGCCGACCCGATGCGGTGGAGCCCCACCGTGGCCGGGCTGTTCCTGCTGGACTGGGTGCACCGGCGCGCGGTGCTGGACATGGACGACGCCGCGATGCTGCCCCGGGTGCTGCGCGCCTGGGCCGGGTACGCCGCCCGCAAGCGCGGCCTGCCCGAGCAGGCGGCGGCGCAGATCGACACGGCCATCGAGGAGATGGTGCCGGAGTTCGCCCGCCTCTACAGCACTGGCGAGCGCCGCAGCCCCGCCACCGCCGCCGTAGCGCAGCTCATGGCCGACGGCGTCGACCCGGACGACCCGGCCGCCCTCGACGCGTGGATCGAAGCCAACCGCCACCGCCTCACGGACGACCCCGCCTGACCCACCCCCTCCCTCCCTCTCCCCGCCCCGTCGGCGCCGATCATGCAGTTGTGGTGGGCGGAAAGCGGCATTCCGTAGCTTTTGCGGGGCACCACAACTGCATGATCGGCGGCCTCGTCCGGGGCGTGCGTCATGAGATCCGGGCGAAAGGGAGGGAGGGGAGAGAGGGATCGGGTCAGCGGAGGGGGGCGAAGATGAGGGCGGCGACCAGGGCGCCCAGGGCGAGCCCCGCGACCACCTGGGGCACCGTGTGGTCGCGCAGGCGGACCCGGGACCAACCGACCAGCACGAGCAGTGGCGCTGTCGCCAGCAACCCGGCCCCGAACGTGAGCACCAGCACGACCACCGTCCCGGCGGCCACCGCCGAGTGGATCGACATCTTCCACCAGTGACTCACCGTCACGGCGACCACCAGGCCGACGAGCCCGGCGGCGGCCAGGGCCAGCACCGGTCGCGGCGCGCCGAGCACGGCGAGCAGGGCCAGCCCGGCGGCGACCGAGCAGAGCCCGAACAGCAGCGGGACCCGGCGCTGCTCGCGGACCCCCACGTGGTGGTCGGTCAGCCGGCCCCGACGCACCCCGCCGAGGATGTACGCGAACGGGATCCCGCTGACGAAGAGCGTGGCCAGCAGTCCCCAGGCCAGCCCGTGCGCGCCCTGGGCGCTGTGCCAGCCGACCGCCAGCGTCAGCGCCGAGACCAGCACCACGGGCGCCGTCAGCTCGGTCACGAAGCGGGCGAGCCGGAGGGTGCGGCCGGGTGGTGGTGCGGCGGCCGGACGGGTCTGGGGTTCCGCGTCCGAACCGCCCGTCCCGCTCAGCGCCCCGCCTCTGCGTCCGCCCCGGGCCGCCGCCCGGAACCGTTCATACCTCGGCGCTCCGACCGGGCCGGGGCCCCGCCGTGGATCACCTGCCGTCGACCGTCACCGTACCCGCGGCCGACCGTCCCGGTGCCCGGTCTCGCCGGGGCCGGTCGGACCGGAGTCGGTGGCGGTCGGGCCAGGGTCGACGCGGATCGGGCCGGGATCGCTGGCGGTCGGGCCGGGGGTGACGGTCGCGCTGGCGGTCGGGCCGTCCGGTGCCGGGGACGCGCTGGGCGCCGGGGTAGTCGTCGGCTCGGGCGGCGGTAGCGAGAGGCTGCTCGTCGGCTCCACCGACGTCGGCTTGCCGGTCGGCGTGGGTGCCGGGCTGGGGCTGGGGCTCGGGCTGGGGCTCGGCGAGGGCTTCGGCGACGGGCTCGGGGACGCCGAAGGCCTCGGGGCCGGGGGCGGCGGGACCGGTCGGCCGCCGGGCCGGGACGGGGGCTTCGGATGCGCCGCCGGGCCGTGCGGCGGCGCTGGGGCCGGCGCCGCGACGATCGGCGTACCCGGGAGGGGCGCGACGGTCCGCCAGTCGCCCGGGTCCGGCGCGGCGGGGGACGGGGTCGACGGAGCGACCGGCGGCTGGCCCGTCGCCGGCACCGGGATCACGACGGGGCCGACCGAGGGCGTCGGGAGGAACGGGGTGCTGCCGTCCGGCAGGGCCGTGCTGCCGACGGTGGCGGAGCCGGTGCTGATCGCGGCGAGGATCGGCATCGACGCGGTGCCGGCGAGCAGTGCCACGGTGAACAGGTAGCCCCGGGACGGCCCGCCCGAACCGGGAGCCCGGTGCGCGCCGACCAGCCGGCGGTAGCCGCCGGCGGCGCGGTGCCGGCCGAGGAAGGGAACGGTGGGATCTCGGCCTGGCTCGGACACCACACACCCCTTTTCGTCGACTGCGGCGGTGGACGGACCGGTACGGCGACCGGCCCGAGCGCCCGAGGCACCGCCCGGACGCGGGGAAGCGGCAAACCGCCCCGACGCGGACGATCCCGCGTCAATCAGCCTGGACCAGTGACGCTCGGTCAGCCAACCCTGCACAGCGTGTCGACACGCGTATCTGGCCGAACGGTGACGAACCACCGCCGGATCGGCCGCGCGTCGATGCAACGGACAACGGGCGCGGCGTGCGACGAAACGGGTCACCGCGAGTGCCCGGGACAGGCGCAATGTGGGCGCGCTCACGTGTGATGCGAATATGGACCACGACGGCAACGCAGCCACGACCTCCGCGCACCCTCGCGGCAGGCGCGGCTGGGCGCCGGCGCTCCCGAACCGGGTTCGGCCAGAATCCGGCTCACGCCGCGCGGCAACCCCCACCGGGGCTAGGCGCGGCCGCCAGGAACCCGTCCGGCACCAGCCGGGCAGGCGCACGAGTTGCGCGGCCGGGTGACCCCCCGGTGCCGACGCAGACAGACAGGGAGAGACGGATGGCAAAGGGCGACCCCGGGGTCTCCAGTCGCGGCCGACGGGCCGCACCCCGGTCCAAGAAGGGTGCGACCGGCGACCCGCAGCTGGTGCAGCTGCTCACCCCGGAGGGTGAGCGCATCGAGAGCGCGACCGGCCCGGACGGGACCGAGTACCGCGTCGACTTCACCGACGAGGAGTACCGCGGGCTCTACCGCGACCTCGTGCTGGTCCGCAAGCTCGACGCCGAGGCCACCGCGTTGCAGCGCCAGGGCGAGCTGGGCCTGTGGGCCAGCCTGCTGGGCCAGGAGGCCGCGCAGGTGGGCTCGGGACGCGCGCTGCGTACGCAGGACATGGCCTTCCCGACCTACCGGGAGCACGGCGTCCTCTACTGCCGGGGCATCGACCCGATCATGCCGCTCGGCCTGTTCCGGGGCGTCGACCAGGGCGGCTGGGACCCGAACGAGTTCAAGTTCAACATGTACACGATCGTGATCGGGGCGCAGACCCTGCACGCGACCGGGTACGCCATGGGCGTCCACATGGACGGCAAGACCGGGACCGAGGACGGCGAGGCGGTGATCGCCTACTTCGGCGACGGCGCCACCAGCCAGGGCGACGTCAACGAGTCGTTCGTCTGGGCCAGCGTCTTCAACGCCCCGCTGGTGTTCTTCTGCCAGAACAACCAGTACGCCATCTCCGAGCCGCTGGAGCGCCAGACCCGCGTGCCGCTCTACCAGCGGGCCGGCGGCTTCGGCTTCCCCGGTGTCCGGGTGGACGGCAACGACGTGCTCGCGTCGTACGCGGTGACCCGGCACGCGCTGGACAACGCCCGGCTCGGCCAAGGCCCCAGCCTGATCGAGGCCTACACCTACCGGATGGGTGCGCACACCACCTCCGACGACCCGACCCGTTACCGGATCGCCAGCGAGGTCGAGGCCTGGCAGGCGAAGGACCCGATCGCCCGGATGAAGGCGTTCCTGGAGAAGCAGCAGATCGCCGACGCGGACTTCTTCGCGGCCGTCGACGAGCAGGCCCGCACCGAGTCGGTGCACCTGCGCGAGCGGGTGCTCGCCATGCCCGACCCGGAGCCGGCGACGATGTTCGACCACGTCTACCCGCACGGGTCCCCCGAGCTCGACGAGCAGCGGGCGCAGTTCACCAGCTACATGGAGTCGTTCGAGGGGAGCGCCCACTGATGGCCACGGAGACGCTCAGCCTCGGCAAGGCCCTCAACACCGGTCTGCGCAGGGCCCTGGAGGACGACCCGAAGGTCGTCATCATGGGCGAGGACGTCGGCAAGCTCGGCGGCGTCTTCCGGATCACCGACGGCCTCCAGAAGGACTTCGGCGACCAGCGGGTGATCGACACGCCGCTCGCCGAGTCCGGCATCATCGGCACCGCGGTCGGCCTGGCCATCCGCGGCTTCCGCCCGGTCTGCGAGATCCAGTTCGACGGTTTCGTCTACCCCGCGTACGACCAGATCGTGTCGCAGGTGGCGAAGATGCACTACCGCTCGCAGGGCAAGGTCCGGATCCCGATGGTCATCCGGATCCCGTTCGGCGGCGGCATCGGCGCGGTCGAGCACCACTCGGAGTCGCCCGAGGCGTACTTCGCCCACACCGCCGGCCTGAAGGTGGTGTCCTGCGCCAACCCGCAGGACGCGTACACCATGATCCAGCAGGCCATCGCGTCGGACGACCCGATCGTGTTCCTGGAGCCGAAGCGGCGCTACTGGGAGAAGGGCCCGGTCGAGCTGGACGCCCCGCTGTCCGGGGCGTACCCGCTGCACTCGTCCCGGGTCGTCCGGACCGGCACGGACGCCACGGTGCTGGCGTACGGGCCGATGGTGCGGACCTGCCTGGACGCGGCGACCGCCGCCGCCGAGGACGGCCGGGAGCTGGAGGTCATCGACCTGCGCTCGCTCTCCCCGCTGGACCTGACCGCCGCGTACGAGTCGGTGAAGCGCACCGGCCGCTGCGTGGTCGTGCACGAGGCCCCGGGCAACCTGGGCCTCGGCTCGGAGATCGCGGCCCGGATCACCGAGGAGTGCTTCTACTCCCTGGAGTCCCCG
Source organism: Micromonospora sp. M71_S20 (assembly GCF_003664255.1). Lineage (NCBI taxonomy): Bacteria > Bacillati > Actinomycetota > Actinomycetes > Micromonosporales > Micromonosporaceae > Micromonospora > Micromonospora sp. M71_S20. Next base: position 2,463,849 of record NZ_RCCV01000001.1, read on the forward strand.
GTGCTGCGGGTGACCGGCTTCGACACCCCCTACCCGGCCTCCCGGGTGGAGGAGGAGTACCTGCCCGACCTCGACCGGGTGCTCGACGCCGTCGACCGCACCTTCGGCTGGTGAGCGGCATGTCGCGGATCAAGGAGTTCAACCTGCCCGACCTGGGCGAGGGCCTGACCGAGGGTGAGATCCTCGCGTGGCTGGTCAAGGTCGGTGACGTCATCGAGCTGAACCAGCCGATCGTCGAGGTCGAGACGGCCAAGGCGGCCGTCGAGATCCCGGCGAAGTGGGCCGGCCAGGTGCAGGCGATCTTCCATCCGGAGGGGAGCACGGTCGAGGTCGGCACGCCGATCATCGCGATCGACACCGACCCGGGCGCCGGGCCGATCGAGGCGTCGACGACCGGCGCGCCGGCCGCCGCACTGCCGACCCCGTCGGCGGCGTCCCTGGCCGCGGTCGAGGTGGCGCCGGCCGAGGGCGCGGTCGAGCCGGGCCTGATCGGCGGTCCCGCCCCGGGTGGGCGTACCGCCGTGCTGGTCGGCTACGGCCCGCGGAACACGGCGGCCAAGCGCCGCCCGCGCAGGGGCGACACCCCGGTGCCGGCCCAGCCGGCGGCCCCGGTCGCGCCGGTCGCGCCGGTGGCGCCCGCCCCGGTGGCGCCCGCGCCGTCGAACGGTCACGGTCCGGCCGGTGGGCCGGTGCTGGCCAAGCCGCCGGTACGCAAGCTCGCCAAGGACCTCGGCGTCGACCTGTCCACGCTGACCGGGTCGGGCCCGCTGGGCTCGATCACCCGGGAGGACGTACAGCGGGCGGCGAGCGGGGCCACGGCGGCGGCCGAGCCGCTCGCGGTGTCGGCCCCGGCCACGGTGGCCGCGAGCTTCGGCGCGGACCGCGAGCAGCGCATCCCCGTCAAGGGGGTACGCAAGCTCACCGCCGAGAACATGTCCCGCTCGGCGTTCACCGCGCCGCACGTCACGGAGTTCCTCACCGTGGACGTGACCCGGGCGATGAAGGCCCTGGACCGGCTCCGCAACCGGCGGGAGTGGCGCGACGTGCGGGTCTCGCCGCTGCTGCTGGTGGCCAAGGCGGTGCTGCTGGCCGTCAAGCGCCACCCGATGGTCAACTCGACGTGGGCCGGCGACGAGATCGTCGTCAAGGACTACGTCAACCTGGGCATCGCGGCGGCCACCGAGCGCGGGCTGATCGTGCCGAACATCAAGGACGCCGGCCGGCTCTCGCTGCGCGAGCTGGCGGACGCGATGACCGACCTGGTGCAGACGGCCAAGGCCGGGAAGACCTCGCCGGCCGACATGTCCGGCGGCACGCTGACGATCACCAACGTCGGCGTGTTCGGGGTGGACACCGGTACGCCGATCCTGCCCCCGGGCGAGTCGGCGATCCTGGCCTTCGGCGCGGTCCGCGAGATGCCCTGGGTGCACAAGGGCAAGGTGCGGCCCCGTCAGGTCACCACGCTGGGCCTCTCCTTCGACCACCGGATCATCGACGGTGAACTCGGCTCGAAGTTCCTGCGCGACATCGGGGAGTTCCTGGCCGACCCGGAGGCGGCGCTGCTCGCCTGGACCTGACGGTCCTGACGCCAGCCGAACGGCCGGTGTGCGACGGGTTGACGCCCGGCACACCGGCCGTTTCCGTTGGGGAACGAAAACGTTGGTCACCGACCCTCCATACCTTCGATTGTTCGGCCCGTGTCCCAGCTCACCTAACAATCGATGGAAGTTGCGCCGGTCTTGGGGTTCAATGGAAGACATCAAGGGGCTGACAACCGAATAGCCAGGAGGAGAGACCCATGAGCATGATCGAGCGAATCCGCAACCGCCGCGACGCCAACCGCCGCGCCCGTGCCATCGAGCACGCGCTGCGCTCCGCCAACTCGCCCGCGGTCCGCGAAGAGATCCTCGCCATCGCCCAGCGTCACATGAGCTGACGCCCAGAACCTCTCTCACCTCCTCCAGATCGATGACCCGCCCGGTCCGCCCGGGCGGGTCATCGGCGTTTCGCAGCGGTTGACACCGGGATTCCACCTCGCCCCAGCGCCCGGTACGGTGGGCTTCGGTCGTCGCCCGCCGACCCGGAGCAGTCGAGTCGATAGAAGCCGCTCGACACCGTCCGGCCACGGGGAGTGACGACCGTGCTCCCCGGGCGCCCCCGGGCGGTCACCGGATACGGTGCGGGGAGCCGGCACGGCCGGTACACCGGCGACGCCGGCCACCCTGCCGAGAAGACCGATCGGCAGTGGCGGCCGACAGGTGATGGAGGAGGCGCACGCATGACGTCCGAGGGCACGCACCACCCCGGCCAGCAGCCGGACGAGGTGTCGCCGGGCGCCGGCGGACCGGCGCCGTACGGCGACCGCCCGGCACAGCAGGACAACGGATACGGCGCCGGCGCCCCGGATCTGGGCTGGGCGCCCCCGCCCCCGTCGGGGCGAGCGAACCCGCCCGCCTGGGGCGCGCAGGGTGAGCAGCAGCAGGCCCCCGCGTGGGCCACCCAGGCGCCGCAGCAGACCGACCCGGCCCAGCCCGGCCAGTGGGGACCGGCCGGCGCATCGCCGCAGCCGGCGTGGCCGGGCGCGCAGGAGCAGGGCGGCGGCCCGGCCTGGGCCGCCGCCGGCCCGCAGCAGCCCCAGCCGCCGCACGCCGCCCCGGAGCAGCCCGCCTGGGGATCGGCCGAGCAGGCGTCCCCCGCCTGGGCGCAGCCCGAGCCCGCCGCCCGCGGCGCCGCCCGGGTCCCGCAGCCCGCCCCGGCCCCCGCACCCGCACCCCAGCCCTGGCCCGCCCAGGACGACCCCAACCGCTCCGGCGGCTGGGTCGGCGGCCAGCAGCAGCAGGACGAGCAGGCCCGTCCCGGCGGCTGGGCTGACGGCGCCACCCCGGACGACCGGCCCCCGCAGGGCGACTGGGCCGCGCAGCAGGACGACCCGAACCGCTCCAGCGGCGGTCAGCAGCAGGACGACCCCAACCGCTCCGGCGGCTGGGCCGGCGGCCAGCAGCAGGGCGAGCAGCCCGCCTGGGGATCGGCCGAGCAGGCGTCCCCCGCCTGGGCGCAGCCCGAGCCCGCCGCCCGCGGCGCCGCCCGGGTCCCGCAGCCCGCCCCGGCCCCCGCTCCCGCTCCCGCACCCCAGCCCTGGCCCGCCCAGGACGACCCCAACCGCTCCGGCGGCTGGAACGCCGAGTCCCCTCAGGACCCCGCCAACGGCTGGCCCCCCGGGCAGCAGCCGGACGACCCCAACCGCTCCGGCGGCTGGGCCGGCACCGAGCAGCAGCAGGGCGAGCAGCCCGGCTGGGACGCCGGCGCGGAGCAGCCTCCGGGTGGCGCCTGGGCCGCCTCCCGCGACGACGCGCCCCGGGACGACCAGCCACAGGGCGACGAGTGGCCCGCCCGGGACGAGCGCTCCGCACGGGGTGCCGCGTCCGTGCCCCCGATGCCCGACGACCGGGACGCGAACGGCTGGGGTGCCGCACAGCCCACCTCCACCCCGCCCGGCCGGGCCTCCGTCCCGGTGCCCGGCGACGGCGGGCCGAAGCCGTGGGGTTCCGCTCCGGAGAGCCCGCCGCAGTGGGCCGGCAACGCTGCCGAGCGCCCGGCCGTACCGGATGTCGAGCCGTGGTCGGCGGACGAGGTGTGGGGCCGCGCGGAGGCGAGCGAGCCGGCCCCGGGCCGCACCGGCAACGGCTGGGAGCCGGAGCGGGCCGAGGAACCCCCGATCTACCAGCCCGCACCGGGGCCGGGCATCTCGCCGGCCAACGCCGTGCCGCTGCCGCCGCAGGAGCAGCGGGTGCCCGGCGCGAGCCTGGCTTCCGCCCCGCCGGCCGACTACGCGCCGCCGGCCCAGTTCGCCCCCGAGCAGCCCGGCCGGGACGGCGGCCTGCCGGCGTACGAGCAGGAGCAGCCGGGTTGGGCCCAGGCCGGCTCCCGGCACGACGAGCCGCAGTCGCCCGCCGGTCCGGTGGTCCCCGCACCGCGCACCTCGCCGGAGGTGGGCGGGCGGGCGGCCGTACCGTCGCCGGAGGGTGCCGAACCGGCCGCCGGCAGCGTCTCGGCGAGCGCCTCGGTGCCGCTGGCCAGCCGGGTGATGCCGCCGACCGACCAGGCCCTCCGCCCGGGTGGTGCGCCCGCGCCGCAGCCCCGGGTGTACGGCCGACCGGCCCGCCCTGAGCCGGCGGACGAGCCGGAGCAGGAGGACCCGCGCGGGCACCGACCGGACCACGCGCCGGCGCCCAGCTTCGACCAGGGCCCGGACCCGCGCTTCGGCCAGGGGCCGGATCCGCGCTTCGAGCAGGGGCCGGACCCGCGCTTCGGCCAGGGCCAGGACAACCGGTTCGACCAGGGCCCCGAGGGCCGGTTCGACCAGGGCCCGGACAACCGGTTCGACCAGGGCCCGGATGGCCGCTTCGACGACCGGGACCGGGCGCCGAGCGGGACCGCCGTCTTCGGCGCGGTCTCCCCGGTGGCGCCCGCCTCGCCGGCCGCGCCTCCGGCCTTCCCGCCGGGCGTGCCGTCCTTCGTCGACGCGCCGGGCAGCAACCGACCGGTGAACGGGGTCCGGCCGCACGACGGCGCGGACCGCCCCGCCGCCCCCTTCGGTACGCCGGCAGCCGGCGGCCCGGCACCCGGCTACGGTGCCGCCCCGACGGCCGAGCCCACGCCGGGTGGCGCGTTCCCGCCGGCGTTCCCCCCGCCCCCGCAGCAGCCCGGCCCCTGGGACCAGGGCGGTCCGGAGCAGGATCAGAACCGCTTCGACTCGTTCAAGCCGATCGCGGAGCCGAAGACCGAAGCCCCCACGCCCAAGATCCGCAACGGCCGCGTGCTCGCCGCGGTGCTCGTCGCGGCGGTGCTCATCCTGGCGGTGCCGCTGGGCCTGCTCATGCTGCTCGGCAAGGTCGGCGGCGACGACCCGGCCCCGGCGTTCGACCCGGCGGTCGGCAGCTGCGTCAAGAAGTCGGGCGAGACGGCGGCGGCGGCGGAGTGCGGCGAGGCGGGTGCCTTCACCGTGGTCTCCAAGGTGGACGCGAAGGACAAGTGCGCCGACCCGACCCAGCCGCACGTGGTGCTCCAGGGCGGCGGGGCGAACCGCGTGCTCTGCCTCAAGCCGGCAGGCCAGTAGCTACAACGACGACGGCGGGGCCACGGGAGACCGTGGCCCCGCTGCCGTTTTTCCGCCCGGCAGCGCGTGGAACGGATGCGAAGAACGACAGTGCCCGTGGTACGGCAACGGAAAGCGCCCGCCACCGGGATCGGGGACGGGCGCTCTCGGGAGTCTGGTCGGTCAGGACCGTTCGGCGACCTGGACGACGAAGGCCCGCCAGGCGGCCGGGGCGAAGACAAGGGCCGTGCCGGTCGGGTCCTTCGAGTCGCGGACCCCTACGACGCCGGGAAGGTTGTCGGCGACCTCGACGCAGTCGCCGCCGTTGCCACCGCTCTTCGTGCTCTTGCGCCACTGCGCGCCGGTCAGGTCCATGATGCTGCCGCTTCTCTGAGAAGTTCCAAGGAGCGCCCTCGGGGAAGAGCCTCACCCCGTATGCGTTCCCACCGGTGCTCCAGCGTAGCAATGTCGGATGTTTGGTCGACTATTTGTGCGCGCGCTTGGCTATCGACGTGCGCCACCCGCGTCCCGTCGCGAAGTTCGGCGAGTGTGAACGGTCCGTCGAGGCCTGGATAAGTCGCTGTCTCACGTGGCACGACGTGGAGTTGAACGTTCGGCATCTCGGCACACCGCACCAAATGGGCTAGCTGCTCGGCCATGAGTCTCCGGTCTCCTGCTGCGGGACGACGGATGATCCCCTCGTCCAGCACCGCGACGAACAGGGGTCCGCGTTCACGAGTCAGGATCGCCTGGCGGGCGACACGCGCCGAGACCAACTCGCCCACCTCGTCTTTGGCCAGCGGCTGGCCGGTGAACGTGGCCCGCGCATAAGCCTCGGTCTGAAGGAGGCCCGGCACCCAGGCGAGCTGGAACGCCCGGAGGGCTGCCGCCTCACGCTCGATGTCGACCCACGGTCGGAACCACACAGGTTCGCGGCGGTTCAGCGTGTCCGGCCAGAGTTCCGACACGTTCTTGCCGAGGATCTTCGCTACTTCCGCACGATGTCGGCTCTGCGGGATACGTCCCGGGTTTGCCCATCGAGCGACGGTCTTCGGATGAATCCCGAGGCGGCCTCCCAGGCTTTCGGCTGTCTCGCACGCCTCGGCGAGCGCCGCCACAAATGCATGGTTCATGCCGCGTCCCCTCTGGAGCGATCAGAACGTTCCCGAGAAATCATCTAACGCTGTGTGATTGTCCGGCAACCCTCGGCAGAGTGCTTCGTAGATGGCGTGAGCCGCTGGTGGCGATGGAAGCCCGCCGGTCACGCTGCGGGGCCGCCCCCGACGAGCAGCCGGGCGGCCCCTCTCACCAACCCGCGGACGAGGGAGAGCCATGCCCGAGGAGAGGCCGAAGCCGACACCCGCGCCGAAGAGCGATCCGCCGCCGGCCCGCCCGGTCGTGCCGGGGCCGATCGGTCCGTTCATCCCGCCGTACCGGGGCCCGGGCCGCGTGAGCAACGTCGTCCCCGCGTCGCGCTGGTCCGCCTGGTGCAACCGGGGTCCGCAGTGACCGCCCGGACGCCGCCACCCGTACGGATGCTGCGGGCCGGCGAGGTCCTCCACCTGACCCGGGCCGCGTCCCCGCAGTTCGTGACCCCGATGCGCGTCCGCGTGATCCGCGAACTCGTCGACCGCTTCCCGCCGCACGGCTGGCTCTGGTTCGAGGGTTACCAGCTCGACGCCAAGGGCCGCGCGGTGGCGAAGCGCGAGTTGTTCGTCCTGCGCGAGGGTCTTGAGTGGGTCGTCACCGCGCCGCCACCGGCCCGGCCTGCCCTCTCCCGCCGGCCACCGGCCCGCGCCCGCGTGGCGGTGGGCTGATGGTGCACGTCCGCGCCCACGTTCCCAGCCGGCCCACCTGGCGGTGCAGCGCCTGCGGGGTGGCGTGGCCCTGCTCGACGGCGAAGCTTCTCCTGCTCGCGAAGTACCGCGAGAACCGCGACGCGCTGCTGGTCCACCTCGCCGAGCTGTGCGAGGAGGCCGCCGCGCAACTCGCCGAGTTGGACCACGGCAGCCCGCCGGCGGACCTGACGGCGCGCTTCACCGGCTGGGCCCGCGCCCGCTAGCCCGGCTCGCCGCTGTCGTCCGGGTCACGGGTTCGACGTGGTGCGAGCCCGACATGGCAGGCTGGCGGACATGGGAACGACACCGCGCGTACGTGCCCCCGAGCTGCGGGGCCGGCAGTGGCTCAACACGGGTGGGCGAGAGCTGAAGCTGTCCGATCTGCGGGGCAAGATCGTGATCGCCGACTTCTGGACCTTCTGCTGCATCAACTGCCTGCACGTGCTCGACGAGCTGCGCCCGCTGGAGGAGAAGTACGGCGACGTGCTCGTCGTGATCGGCGTGCACTCGCCGAAGTTCGAGCACGAGAAGGACCCGGACGCGCTGGCCGCCGCCGTGGAGCGGTACGGCGTCCACCACCCGGTGCTCGACGACCCCGAGCTGGAGATGTGGCAGCAGTACGCCGCCCGCGCCTGGCCCACCCTGTCGGTGATCGACCCCGAGGGCTACGTGGTGGCGACGATGGCCGGCGAGGGTCACGCCGAAGGGCTCGCCCGCCTCATCGACGACCTGATCGCCACCCACGAGGCGAAGGGCACCCTGCACCGGGGCGACGGCCCGTACGTCCCGCCCGCCGAGCCGCAGACCACCCTGCGCTTCCCGGGCAAGGCGGTGCTGCTGGAGAACGGCAACGTGCTGGTGTCCGACTCGGCCCGGCACTCGCTGGCGGAGCTGGCCCCCGACGGCGAGACGCTGGTCCGGCGGATCGGCGCGGGCACCCGGGGCCGGGTCGACGGTCCGGCCGGGGCGGCCACCTTCTCCGAGCCGCAGGGGCTGTGCCTGCTGCCGGCGCACACCGCCGAGGTGGCCGGCTACGACCTCGTCGTCGCCGACACGGTCAACCACCTGCTGCGCGGCGTACGGCTGGCGGACGGCGAGGTGGTGACGGTCGCCGGCACCGGCCGGCAGTGGCGTTCCACGGTCGACGACCACTCGCACGACGCGCTCTCCGTCGACCTCTCCTCCCCCTGGGACCTGGCCTGGTACGACGACAAGGTCGTCGTCGCGATGGCCGGCATCCACCAGCTCTGGTGGTTCGACCCGGTGAAACGCACCGCCGGCATGTACGCGGGCACCACCGTCGAGGCCCTGCGCGACGGTCCGCTGGCCGAGGCGTGGATGGCGCAGCCGTCCGGCCTCTCCGTCTCCGCCGACGGCACCCGGCTCTGGGTGGCCGACAGCGAGACCAGCGCGATCCGGTACGTCGAGAACGACGTCATGGGCACCGCCGTCGGGCAGGGGCTCTTCGACTTCGGGCACGTCGACGGGCCTGCGTCGGAGGCCCTGCTCCAGCACCCGTTGGGGGTGTTGGCGCTGCCGGACGGCTCGGTGCTGGTGGCCGACACGTACAACGGGGCGGTCCGCCGCTTCGACCCGGCGAGCGACCGGGTCTCGACGGTCGCCGACGGGCTCGCCGAGCCGAGCGACCTGGTGCTCACCCCGTCCGGCGAGGTCCTGGTGGTGGAGTCCGCCGCGCACCGGCTGACCCGGCTGGCGCCCGGCGCACTCTCGGCGGCCGGCGCGAGCACCGTCGACGGTCCCCGGCACCGCACCGAACGCAAGCCCACCGACGTGGCGGCCGGCGAGGTGACCCTGGACGTGATCTTCACGCCCGCCCCGGGGCAGAAGCTCGACGAGACGTACGGCCCGTCGACGCGACTGGTGGTCTCGGCGTCGCCGCCGGGGCTGTTGCTGGAGGGGGCGGGGACCGGCACGGAGCTGTCCCGCCGGCTGGTGGTCGACGGCACGGTGGCCGGCGGGGTGCTCCAGGTGACCGCCCAGGCGGCGACCTGCGACGCCGACGTCGAGCACGCGGCCTGTCACCTGACCCGGCAGGACTGGGGCGTCCCGGTCCGGGTGGTCGACGGCGGCGCCGCCCGGCTTCCGCTGGTGCTGCGCGGCCTGGACGACGCCTGACGCCGGTCGCAGTCGGCGTCGGGAAGGGCCCCTCCCTCGCGGGAGGGGCCCTTTTCTCTCACGCGAACGGGGTGGGGGTGACGCCGGCGTCGATCAGGGCGGCCCGCACCAGTTCGGCGCAGCGGACCGCGCCGGGGGTGTCGCCGTGCAGGCAGATCGACTCGACCGGGCACGGGACGACGCTGCCGTCGACCGCGACCACGGTCCGCTCGGTGGCCATCCGCACGGCCCGGGCGGCCACCTCCTCCGGGTCGGTAACCAGCGCGCCGGGGGCGGTGCGCGGCACCAGCGAACCGTTGGGCAGGTAGCCCCGGTCGGCGAAGCCCTCGGCGACCACCCGCAGCCCGGCGCCGGCGGCGAGCTGCGCGAGGACCGAGCCGGGCGGGCAGAGCAGCGGCAGCTGGTCGTCGTAGTCGCCGACCGCCGCGACCAGCGCCGCCGCCTGGGCCTCGTCGCAGGCGGCGGCGTGGTAGAGCGCCCCGTGCGGCTTCAGGTAGCGGACCCGGGTGCGGAACAGCCGGCAGAACGCCTCCAGGGCCCCGAGCTGGTAGGTGACCTCGTCGCGCAGCTCCGCGAAGGCGTACGCGATGTGCCGCCGGCCGAAGCCGGCGAGGTCCCGGTAGCCGACCTGCGCGCCGACGGCCACCCCGCGCTCGGCGGCGCCCTCGCAGACCCGGCGCATGGTGGACGCGTCGCCGGCGTGGAAGCCGCAGGCGACGTTGGCGGAGGTGACGAGGTCCAGCAGCGCGGCGTCGTCGCCGAGTCGCCAGATGCCGAATCCCTCGCCGAGGTCAGCGTTGAGGTCCATGGAACCTGACCGTAGTCTCTGGCCGGGCCTGCGCGAGCGGGGTCACGTCGTCCACCACCCCGACGACGGGGTACCCGCCGGTGGTCGGATGGTCGGCGAGGAAGATCAACGGTTGGCCGTCCGCCGGCACCTGCACCGCGCCGAGCACGATGCCCTCGCTGGGCAGTTCCCCGGCCACCGCGCGGGGCAGCGCCGCGCCGGTGAGTCGCGCGCCGACCCGGTTGCTGACCGGGCTCACCGTGTACGCGCTGCCGAACAGATGGTCCAGCGCGGCCGAGGTGAACCAGTCGTCGCGGGGGCCGAGCCTCAGGGTCAGCCGCAGTTCGGTCGGGGTGGGCGCCGCGACGGTGACGTCCACCGGGGCGGGCGGTCCGGTCGGCGCGCCCAGGGGCAGCCGGTCGCCGTCGCGCAGTGGCGGCGGGCCGAGCCCGGAGAGGGTGTCGGTGGCGCGGCTGCCGAGCACGGGTTCGACGGCGAGCCCGCCGCCGACCGCGAGCCAGTTGCGCAGGCCGTCGCGGGGCGGGCCGATCCGCAGCACGGCGCCCGCCGGCACCGACAGCGGCCGACCCACGTCACCGGGGCGATCGCCGACCCGGACAGCGGCACCGGCACCGGTGACCGCGACCGCCGTCGCGCGGCGGAACCGCAGTTCGCAGCCGGTCATCGTGATCTCCAGGCCGGCGGCGGACTCCGGGTTGCCGACGAGCCGGTTGGCCAGCCGCAGCGCCGCCGGGTCGAGCGCCCCCGACCGGGGTACGCCCAGGTGTGCCCAGCCGACCCGTCCCAGGTCCTGCACGGTGGTCAGCGCGCCGGCGCGGAGCACCTCGACCGCCGGGGTCACGCGGACACCAGGCGTACCCGGGTGCCCGGGGTGAGCCGGGCCGGCGGGTCGGCGTGCACGTCGAAGAGGGCCATCGCGGTGCGCCCGACCAGCAGCCAGCCGCCGGGCGAGGCCGCCGGATAGATCCCGGCGTACGGGCCGGCCAGGGCGACCGAGCCGGCCGGCACCCGGGAGCGCGGGGTGGGGAGCCGGGGCACCGCGAGTTCGGCGGGCAGCCCGGTGAGGTAGGCGAACCCGGGGGCGAAGCCACAGAAGGCCACCCGGAACGGGGTACGCCGCAACCGGTCGACCACCGCCGGCACGTCCACGCCCCAGTGCTCGGCGACGAGTGGCAGGTCCTCCCCGTCGTACGTCACCGGAACCTCGACCAGGTCGGCGGCGGCTGCGGGCGTGCCCGCGCCCGCCGCCGACCTGCCGGGGGCGGTCGGTTCTGGCGGCCAGGCGGCGATCCGCGCGGCCGTCGTGGTCGGATCCGGTACGCCGTCGAGCAGGACGGTGGTGGCCGCCGGCACTATCTCGACGGCCGTCAGCTCGCCGCGTTCGCGCCGCCGCCACAGCTCGGCCCGCCACGCCTCCACCTGGTCGGCGTCGGCACAGTCGATCAGCAGGGCGTGTGCGCCGACGGGTCGGATCCGCATCCCGCCATACTCCCCGACCGGCGCACGGCACCAGGGTCGGTCGACCGCCGTCCCACGTGACCGGACGCACTACTTGAAAGTAACCTACGGTGTCGTAACCTAAGGGCGTGACCACCTCCGCACCGCTTCGACTGAAGCCGGTCGACATCGGTAAGCCCCGGATGCGCGGCTGGCTGCACACGTACGCGTTCTTCGTCGCCCTCCTCTGCGGCATCGTGCTCAGCGCGATCGCCGCCACCCGGCCCGGCTGGGCCCCGCTGGTCAGTTGCCTCATCTACAGCGTGACGGTGTGCGGGCTCTTCGGCACCAGCGCGCTCTACCACCGGCGGGTGTGGTCCGAGCGTGGCTACCAGATCATGCGCCGGATGGACCATTCGATGATCTTCGTGTTCATCGCCGGCACCTACACCCCGTTCTGCGTACTGCTGCTGGAACCCCGGCCGGCCACGATCATGCTGGCGCTGGTCTGGGGCGGCGCGCTCGCGGGCGTGGCGCTCAAGCTGGTCTGGCCGCACGCCCCGCGCTGGGTCTCCGCGCCGCTCTACCTGGCGCTCGGCTGGGTCTCGGTCGCGATGCTGCCCGACATCCTGCACCAGGGCGGCGTCACGGCGCTGGTGCTGCTCAGCGTGGGCGGCGCGATCTACAGCGTCGGCGCGGTCTGCTACGCGCTCCGCCGGCCCAACCCCTGGCCCACCGTCTTCGGCCACCACGAGTTCTTCCACGCCTGCACGCTCGTGGCCGCGCTCTGCCACCACATCGCCATCTACTTCGCTCTCTTCGCCTGACGGACACGCACCGGGGGCCCCGCCGCGCGGCAGAGCCCCCGGAAAGATCGTTTTTCTGACGTCAGACGGTACGGCGCGGCCGACGCACCTCGCGGTACTCCTCCACGACCCGGTCGTCCTGCACCGGCACGACCTGCTCGGCGACCACGCGCTCACCGCGCACCGGGGCGACCACGGCCCGGCGGCGCGAGTTCCAGAAGTGGAGGGTGAGCAGCAGGCCGGCCACGCCGGCCAGCATCAGCACCCAGCCGACCACGGCCAGGTTGAGCCAGCCGAGATCCGCCTCCACGGCGAACGCGAAGATCGCACCCAACGCGATCAGGAAGATACTGCCACCAAAGCCCATCTCGTCGCCTCCTCGGCTGTCACCTGGCGTTTCCTTCCGCCGCGGCCATCGGTGAGGTTGCGGCATCCATCGACTTACCCAGGCGCTCTGATCGCCAATCGGGCAAGCTGAGGACATGACGGACGCTTCCGCCCGGGGACGCACGCTGGTGCTGCTCCGGCACGCCAAGGCCGAGCCGCCCGGGGAGGTGGTGCCGGACGTGCAGCGCCCCCTGGCCGTACGGGGCCAGGCCGACGCGGCCGCGGCCGGCGCCTGGCTGGCCAAGCACGACCTGCTGCCGGACGTGGTCATCTGCTCGGCCGCCCGGCGCACGCGGGAGACCTGGCACAGCGTGGCGATGGGCATGACCGGATCCCCGCCGGAGGGCGGCTCGGCGGGCCCCGCCCCCGTCGTGCGCTACGAGGCCGACGCGTACGAGGCGCACCCGGAGGACCTGCTGACGCTGGTCCGGGGCGTGGACCCGAGCGCCCGTACGGTGCTGCTGATCGCGCACAACCCGGGCATCTCGCTGCTCTCGGCGCTGCTCGATCCGGAACGGGCGGACCAGGACGGCATGCGCACCAGCGACGTGGTGGTGCACCGGGCCGACGTCGACTGGCCGCAGCTCGGCCCGGGCAGGGCACCGATCACGGATCGGCACACCGCACGCGGCTGAGCCACCCGCCGGTGCGTGGCGGGTGGCTCAGGACGATGCTGCCGTCAGGCCGCGACTCAGGGGGCGGTGCCGTCAGGCCGCGGCTCAGGGCGGTGGCTCAGGACGGCGGCGCCGTCGGCGGCGGCGGATCGGGCGGCGGTGGCATCATCGCGGTCGGGTGCGAGAGCCGGTTCTCCTCGACGATCAGAGTCCGCGCCCGTTTGCGCCGGTCCTGCCAGAACCAGAGCGTGGTGAGCAGGACGCCCAGCCCGGCCAGGATGAACACCCAGCCGACCGCGCGCAGGTCGACCCACCAGACGTTGGCTCTGATGGCGAAGGTCAGGATCGCGCCGATGGCGATCAGAAAGATTCCGCTACCAATGCCCATGTGCGCTGCACTCCCCCGTGCGGTGGCTCTGGGCGTTCTCTGACGTGGCCTCGCGACGGTTACCCGCCACACCGCCCGGCTACCCGGATGGCGTCCCCGAATAGCCGCCGGAGGCACACTGCTACGGGCGGCCACCGCTCTTCTCGGCCGGCCCGGTTGCACCGCCACGGCTGCGCACGGTAACTGCGCCCGAGAAATCCGCGTCGTTACTCCGGGTAGCTAACGCCACTCGATGCCACCACTCACCAAACGGACACCGCCCCTGAATACGGGCCGATTGTCGCGAACAGGCGCTCCCACCGGCACCCCTCCGCAGACGCTTTGCTCTGCATCCACCGACGCAACAGGCACCCAGAGTTGCTGTTGCGTCCATGGATGCAGAGCAAAGGGCGGTGAGGATGGGTCGCGGGAGCGGCGCGTCCGTGACGCTGCGCGATCGGCTTGACCCTGGCGTGCCGGAACGCCGCAGGGCGCCGGCCGCCGGCGGAGGCAGCGGAACCCGTTCGTTCGAGGGTCCGAGGCAGCGGGACCCCTCGGGCGAAGGTCGGAAGCTGCGGGGACTGCGCTCGTTCGTGGCCCTCGGCGGGGCCCACGGACGCGCGACGACCGGATCCGGCTGCGACGAGCGGGATCTCGGCAAGGGCAGGTAAACGGCGAGCACCGCGCCCGGGGTGGGCTCACGCGCCTCCGACGGCACCACTGGCGACGTCCGGCGCGGTCTCGGGTCCGGCGGGATGGACGACGACGGCCGGCGAGCTGTTGCCCGCCGGCCGTCGTGCCGATCATCGCCGGGGCGTCCCCGGCTCTGCCGCCGCGCCGTGGCGCGTCACGGCGTGCCTCAGAAGGCCTCCTCCGGGAGGTCCATGACGTCCAGGTCGGTGCTCTCGACGATCCGTCGGTCGGCGCCGATGCGGGGCAGCACCTCGCGGGCGAAGAACCGGGCGGCGGCCACCTTGCCGGTGTAGAACGCCTTGTCGGCGGCGGAGACCTCGCCGGCCAGGGCCTTCAGGGCCACGTCGGCCTGCTTCTGGAGCAGCCAACCGACGACCAGGTCGCCGATCGCCAGCAGGAAGCGGCGGCTGCTCAGGCCGACCTTGTAGAGCGCCCGGGTGTCGCCGCCCTGCGCCTCGCCCAGCCAGCCGGTCATCACGCCCAGCATGTTCTGGATCTCGGCGAGCGCCTTGCCCAGCGCCTGCCGCTCCTCCTTGAGCTGACCGTTGCCGGCCTCGGTGGCGATGAACTCCTGGATCTCGCCGGCGACCGCCATCAGGGCCTTGCCGTTGTCCCGGACGATCTTCCGGAAGATGAGGTCGAGGCTCTGGATCGCCGTCGTGCCCTCGTAGAGCGTGTCGATCTTCGCGTCCCGGACGTACTGCTCCAGGGGGTAGTCCTGGAGGAAGCCGGAGCCACCGAAGGTCTGCAGCGACTCGTGGCCGAGCAGCTCGTACGCCCGCTCCGAACCGACGCCCTTGACCAGCGGGAGCAGCAGGTCGTTGACCCGCTTGGCGAGCTTGGTCGCCTTCTCGTCGCCCGCCGCCTCGGCGATGGCGACCTTGTCCTGCCAGGTGGCGGTGTAGCAGACCAGGGCGCGCAGGCCCTCGGCGTACGCCTTCTGCAGCAGCAGCGAGCGGCGCACGTCCGGGTGGTGGGTGATCGTGACGCGCGGCGCGGTCTTGTCCGCCATCTGGGTCAGGTCGGCGCCCTGCACCCGGCTCTTGGCGTACTCCAGGGCGTTCAGGTAGCCGGTCGAGAGGGTGGCGATGGCCTTGGTGCCGACCATCATCCGGGCGTTCTCGATGATCATGAACATCTGCCGGATGCCGTCGTGCTTCTCGCCCAGCAGCCAGCCCTTGGCCGGTACGCCGTGCTCGCCGAAGGTCACCTCGCAGGTGTTCGAGACCTTCAGGCCCATCTTGTGCTCGACGTTGGTGGCGAAGACGCCGTTGCGCTCGCCCAGCTCACCGGTGTTCTCGTCGAAGTGGTACTTCGGCACCACGAAGAGGGAGAGGCCCTTGGTGCCCGGGCCACCGACACCCTCGACGCCGACCGGACGGGCCAGCACGTAGTGGATGATGTTGTCGCTCAGGTCGTGCTCGGCGGACGTGATGAAGCGCTTCACGCCCTCGATGTGCCAGGAGCCGTCGGGCTGCGGGACGGCGCGGGCCCGGCCGGCGCCCACGTCCGAGCCGGCGTCCGGCTCGGTGAGCACCATCGTGGAGCCCCACTGCTTGTCGGCGAAGAGCTTCGCCCACCGCTTCTGCTGCTCGGTGCCCTCGACGTGCAGCACGTGCGCGAAGGACGGGCCGGAGGAGTACATCCACACGGCGGCGTTGGCGCCGAGAATCAGCTCGGCGAGGGACCACACGAGCGCCCGGGGCGCGTTGCTGCCGTCCAGCTCCGTCGGGAGCTCCAGGCGCCAGAACTCGGAGTTCATGAACGCCCGGTACGACTTCTTGAACGACTCCGGCAGCGGCGCGGTGTGCGTGGCCGGGTCGAAGACCGGCGGGTTGCGGTCGCTGTCCGTGTAGCTGGCGGCCAGATCCTCACGGGCGAGGCGGTCGACCTCGGCGAGGATGTCGCGTGCGGTGTCGACGTCCAGGTCCGTGTACGGCTCCTGGCTGAACGCCTGGTCCGCCCCGAAGACCTCGAAGAGGTTGAACTCGAGGTCCCGAAGGTTGCTCTTGTAGTGGGTCATGCTCGCTGGCCCCGCTTCCGGACAGGTGTTACCGATCAGTAACCCAGACTGTATTACCGATGGGTAGGCAGCGACAAGCCGATCACCGAAGTGACGGCGATTACACACTTCCCGTTCGGGTTGCGGAAGGGGGCGCCGAGCCCGCCGGCTCAGCTCTCGGCCGCGCCGACTTCCCAGCTCGGCACGGCGACCGTGGCGGGGCCGCGCGAGCCCGTGTACTCCATCAGGACGAGGGCGATGTCGTCGTCGAGCCGGCCGTGCACCCACTCGACCAGGGCCGTCTCCAGCGAGGCGAGCCCGTCGCCGACGGTGCCGTGGCCGAGCAGCCGCCAGGCCCGGTCGGCGGTCGGGAAGAACTCCCCGTCCCGGCGCGCCTCACCGAGCCCGTCGGTGAAGAGCAGCAGCCGGTCGCCGGGCTCCAGCCGCTCGACCCGGGGGCGTACCACCGGCATGAAGCCCAGCGGCGGGGCAGGGGCCGGCGGTTCGAGCGGGATGACGGCGCCCCGGCGCAGCAGCAGCGGCGGCGGGTGGCCGCAGTTGACGATGGTGAGCGTCCCACCCCGCTCCTCGACCAGTGCGGCGGTGACGAAGTCCTCGTCGCCCACGCTCCGGGCCACCGCCCGGTCCAGGTCGGTCACGACGGCCCGCAGGTCCGCCCGCTCGTACGCCACGTGCCGGTACGAACCGAGCACGATGCTGGCCAGCCGTACCGCGTCGAGGCCCTTGCCGCGCACGTCGCCGATGATCATCCGCACCCCGTACGGCGTGTCGACCGCCTCGTACAGGTCGCCGCCGATCTCGGCAGTGGCGGTGGACGAGATGTACCGGGCGGCCACCGAGAGCGAACCGACCTGTGGACCGAGCGGGCGCAGCACGGCCTGCTGGGCGACCGAGGCCAACCGGGACAGCTCGGCGATCCGCTCGGCCTGCCGCTGCCGTACGGCCGCGGTGGCGACCGCGATGGCGGTGCCCAGTGCGATGCCCGCGACGGCGACCGTGGTGGGCAGCGCCACGGTCTCCTCCCAGAGGGCGAAGCCGGCCCCCAGGGCCGTGGCGGCCAGGCCCACGCCGAGCACGATCCGCCACGACGCCAGCGCGGCCGTCAGGAACGGCGCGGCCACCATGAGCGCGATGTAGTTCGCCGGACGGCCGTCGGCCAACTCCACGGCCGAGACGATCGCGAGCAGGACGAAGGCCGCGCCGAGGCCGGCGCGGGATCCGGGGCTCAGTGGGCCGGGGCCCGACTGGAAGGGTCGCGTGCGTACGAGGGACAGCATGCCTGATGGACGTGAGCGGGTGAATGAACCTGGCCCGTCGGGCGAGCATGTTCTGCCCACCCGGATCGTGTCACCGGGCCGATCGCCAACCGGCCCGCGCTCAGCCGAGCACCTCGTAGCGGACCTCCACGTGACCGGCGTCGAGCGAGGCGATCTCGGCGAACGCGGCGCGGGACAGGTCCAGGCAGCGCCCCTCGATGAACGGGCCACGGTCGTTGACGCGCACCGTCACGGACTTGCCGTTCGCCGGGTTGGTGACCCGGACCCTCGTGTCGAACGGCAGGGTCTTGTGGGCGGCGGTCAGCGCGGACGGATCGAAGTTCTCGCCGTTGGCGGTGAGCTGCCCCTCGGAGTAGAACGAGGCGCCGCACGAGCCGCTGTCGACGACCGGGCGGGCGGTGCTGCTCTTCTTCGTCGCGGTGGGCTTCGGCGCGGCGGTGCGCGGCTTGCTCCGGGAGGGGGCCTGGGCGGACCGGCTGGCCTTGGGGCTGGCGGTCGCGCTCGGCGACGCGCTGGCGCTCGGCGTAACGGTTGGCGGGGCGGCCGGCGAGGTGGGGGCCGCCGGGGTCGGCAGGTCGGTGGGCGCGAGGTCGACCGCGGCCGGCCGGGCGGGCTCCGCGCCCGAGGTCAGCTGGACGGCGCCGACGGTGCCGCCGACGGCGAGGGCGACCCCGACCGCCGCGGTGGCCGCGATGCCGGCCGGCGAGGAGAACATGCGGGTACGGGAGTGCCTGCCAGTCACCGGTGCGGTCCTTTCGTCATACGAGCAAATCGGGTCGGACCGTAACGAGAGAAGCACATCCGAAGTCAACGTGATCATGGTGGTATGACCGCAATTGCAGCGATACGTGTAGCCGATCATCCGACCCGACGTGGGCCGGGCGGCCCGGGTGCGGGGCGGCCCGGCGCCCCGCACCCGGATGCGGGGCGAGGGCCGAGCCGCCCGGGTGGCTCCCGTGGCGCAGGATGGGCCCATGCCTTCCGAGCTGAGCGGACGCCTCGCCGCGCTGGTCAGGTGGATCGATCCCGGCCCCGGCGCCACCCACCTGGTCAGCGACGTCTCCGGCTGGTGGCGGGACCCGGATGTCCTCGCCCGGCTGGGGCCGGCCCTCGTGGCGCCGTTCCGCGCCGCCCGGCCCACGGTGGTGATCTCGCCGGCGGTCACCGGCTACCTGCTCGGCCCGCTCGCCGCGACGGCGCTCGGGGTCGGCTTCGTGCCGGCCCATAAGCCGGGCGACGGCCGGCTGCCCGCCGGGCCGCTCACCTGGGCGCAGAGCCCCCCGGACTTCCGGGGCCGACGGGTCGACCTGGCCGTCCGCGACCACGGGCTCGAAAGGGGCGACCGGGTGCTGGTTGTGGACGACTGGGTGGCGACCGGGGCGCAGGTCCGCGCGCTCTACGAGATCTGCGCCGCGCGGGGTGCGGAACCGGTCGGCACCGCCACGGTCGTACTCGACTGCCCCCCGGCGGTCGCCGCCGAGCTGCGCGTCCGAGGGCTCGTGGACGGTGCCGACCTGTCGCTGCGGCCTGGTCCGCGACGGCGGCCGTGACCTCGGTGTACGCCCCACCGCAGCCGGCCGCGCCACCGGCGGTGGCCGCCGGCGATCCGGCGGAGGTCTTCGCCCGGGCCGCGCGGCACGGCGACGCGCACGTGGTCAAGCTGGCCGACGCGGTCCTGGAGGCGCACGCGGCGAGCGGCGACGAGCGGGTGCTCGCCGCCGCCGGCTATGCCGGTCAGCTGATCTGAACGAACGTCTCGACGGCCGTGCAGACCCGGCCGAGCGCCTCCGCCGAGCGGGCCAGCGGGCCCGGCACCATCAGCGCGTGGTCGGCCCCCTCGATCTCCACCACGTGCGGGGTGAGCCGGCGGGCGAGCGAGCCGTCCCAGGACGGGTCCGCCGTGCCGCCCACCAGCAGGAACGGCGCGGTGGCGCGGCGCAGGCCGTCGACCACGGCGGGCACGTGGAGCAGCGGGGTGAGCCAGACGGCCGGCAGCCCGCGGTCGGCCGCGAGCGGCGTGGCCATCGAGCCGAGCGACTTGCCGACCAGCAGGTGCGTCGGCTCGGCGAGGGTCGGGGCGACCTGCCCGATCACCCATTCGATGGCCGGCCCCGGCCCCTCCCGGTCAGGGGCGAACCGCTCCGGCACCTCCCACGAGACGGCGTGCAGGGCGTAGCCGACGCGGCGCAGCGCCTCGCCTGCGTAGACGAAGAGCGGGAACCGGGTGTCGTAGCCCCGGCCGGGGATGAGCACCGCGCGCCTGTCCGCCATGCCACCTCCCGATCGTCGCCCCACCCACCGTAGCGCCCACCGCACCGACCGTGGGGGCGGAAATGCCACGACGGTGATCGACGGCGGCGGTACCGTCGGCAGGATGTGGCCTCGGATCGGTGGACTGCGCACCCTCGCCCTCGGCACCCCCGGCGAGCTGCGGACGCGGCTCAACACCCTGGTGCTCGCCGGGGTGAAGACGGCGACCGCCGGGCTGACCACCGAGTACGCCGAGGAGGGCGAGGAGCTGGAGCACGCCGGCGAGCGGCTGGCCCTCGTCGACGACGAGGACGCGCTGGTCGGCGTCGTGGAGGTCACCGGCGTCGAGGTGGTCCGCTTCGCGGACGTGCCGTGGGACTTCGCCCGCTCCGAAGGGGAGGGCGACCGTTCCATCGAGGAGTGGCGCGCCGGTCACGCCGCCTACTGGGCGCGCGTGGGCACCCCCGTCACCGACGACAGCGAGGTCGTCTGCATCCGGTTCCGGTTGGTCTCCGGCGGCGACGGCGGGATCACCACCGGAGACCTCGGCACCTGAGCGCGTCGGCTCGACGCGTCCGTCGGCCGGCCGGGCTGACGCCTCCGGCACCACCTGCGCCAGGTAGGCGCCCGGTCAGGCGCGACGCAGCTCGGGCAGCAGGCGGGTGGCGACGTCCGCCAGGACGGCCTCGTCGCCGGCGTACCAACTGCTGGCCCGGGGCCAGTGGGTGACCACGTCGGTGAAGCCGAGGGTGGCGGCCCGGCCGACCTGGTCGGCGAAGAAGTCGGCGCTGCGCAGCGAGAAGACCGGCGCGGAGTCGAGCGAGAGGTAGCGGTCCAGGGTGCCCGGGTCGCGGCCCGCCGCGGCGAGCGTCGTGTCCATCCGGGCGGCGGCCTCGGCCACCCCGTCCCACCAGCTCTCCAGGTCGTCCACCGTGGGCCCGGTGGTGACCCAGCCCTGGCCGAAGCGCGCCACCAGCCGCATCGACCGGGGCCCGTTGGCGGCCACCACGAACGGCACCCGGGGCGTCTGTACGCAGCCCGGGTCGTTGCGCGCGTCCACGGCGGTGAACCACTCCCCGCGCCAGGTCGTGCCGTTCTCGCGCAGGATGAGGTCGAGCAGCTCGGTGAACTCGGCGAACCGGTCCACCCGCTGGCGCGGCGGCAGCGTCTCCCCGCCCAGCACGGCCGAGTCGAAGCCGATGCCGCCGGCACCGAGGCCGAGCAGCAGCCGCCCGCCGGAGACGTCGTCGAGCGCGGTGACCTGGCGGGCGAACGCCGCCGGGTGGCGGAAGTTCGGCGAGGCGACCAGCGTGCCGAGCCGGATCCGGGAGGTCACCGTCGCGGCGGCCGTCAGCGTGGTCACGGAGTCGAACCAGGGCCCGTCGACCAGGTCCCGCCAGCCCAGGTGGTCGTACGTCCAGGCGTGGTCGAAGCCCCACTCGTCCGCCTGCGACCAGCGGCGACGCGAGTCGGACCAACGCTGGTCGGGAAGGATCACGATGCCAATCCGCATGATCGCCAGCCTATGCCTCGCGGCGGGGGCGGGGCGGGACAGGCCGTCGCCGCCGGCACGGACCTTGACCATATATCGATGATCTGAATATGGTGTCGCCCGTGACCGCGATGCGAGAGCCGACCTTCCTGATCCTCACCGCGCTCGCCGGTGGCCCTCGGCACGGCTACGGCATCATCCGCGAGGTCACCGCCCTGTCCGCGCAGCGCGTCACCCTGCTGCCGGGCACCCTCTACGCCGCGCTCGACCGGTTGCACGCGCAGGGGCTCGTCGCGCCCGACCGCGAGGAGACCGTCGACGGCCGGCTCCGCCGCTACTACCGACTCACCCCGGACGGGATCGGCGCCCTGGACGTCGAGACCGCCCGGCTGCGCCAACTCGCCACCGCCGCCGAGACCCGGCTGCGCGCGCTCCACCCCGGCACCGCCTGACGCCCCGCTCATCCGCACCCGCACCACCGCTTCCGGGCAGCACGACCGCACCGCCGCACCCGCACCACGCTCTGGCACCACCGTCTGCCGCACCGCCCCCGGTGTGCGTACCGATCGGAAGGACAGTCATGCCGACGACCGGCGACCCGCTCGCCCGCCGCTACCGGCGGCTGCTGTTCTGCCACCCCCGCGCCTACCGGCGGGCCCGGGCCGGCGAGATGGTCGGGGTCCTGCTGGACGCGGCGCCGCCGGGCCGCACCCGGCCGACGCCGCGCGAGGCCGCCAACCTGATCCGGCACGGCCTGCGCTGCCGGCTGGGACGACCGGCCAGCCGCACGGTCGGCGTCTGGGCCACCCTCACCGCCGTCGTCTGCGGCCTGTTCACCGCCGCGCTCGCCACCCGGGCCGCCTGGGAGACCTCTCCGCCGCAGCCCGACCGGGCCGAGACCGCCGCCGTCTTAACCGCCGTGCTGCCCGGTCACGACCTCGGCGACGTCGACCTGGCGCCGGCGTTCTTCGCCTTCTACAGCCAGCCGCTCACCGTCCGGGCGCTCGACAACCTGCTGCTCGGCGACGGCGGCGAATACCAGCAGAGCGCCGTCGTGGCCGGCGCGGCCGGCACACCCCCGATGCCCGCCGACGAGACGCTCGCGTTGGCGCAGCGGCGCCTGCGCGAGACCGGCTGGCAGGTGTACGAGCCGATGGTCCACAGCAACCCGGGCTGTGTCGACAAGGCGTGCGTCCCGGTCGTCACGATCACCGACACCACCCTGCTCGCCCGGCGCGGCGACACGATCCTCCAACTCCATGTCGCCGCCCCGCCCTTGCCCGACGGCAGCAACCTGTCGCTGGCCCTGAGCCGGACGGCCCCGCCGGCCGTGCTGCCGGCCGGCGTCGCCGGCGGCCTGCTGGGAGCGGCCCTCGGCTGGCTGGTCTTCGGGTGGGCCAGCCGGCGCACCGAGGCGGGGCACCCCGCCCGGGGAGCGGTCACCGTCCTGCTCGCGATCACCCTGTTCCTCTGGTGGACGCCCGTACTGCTGGCCGCCCCGAGCCTGCTCCGGCACCACCGCGCCGAGCCGCACCCGACGTGGCACCCGCTGTGGGAGTGGCTGGGTCAGCCGGCGGCCTCACTGCTGTTCGTGGTGGGCGCGGCGAGCGCGCTGCTGGGGCTGGCGCTGGCCGCCGTACCCCGGCGCAGCCCACTGCCGACGACCGCCGTCGGCTGACCGCCGGGGCATCATCCGGCGGGGCGACCGTCGTCAGTCCCACCAGAACGACCAGGAGTGCATGCCAAGAAGCTCCTCGGCATAGGCGGTCAGCGAGCCGGCGCCCTGCCAGACGTTGTCCGGGCAGAAGGCGAAGTGCTCGGCCGCGACCGCCAGGGCGTGCCCGGTGGACGTCGGTGGCGCGGCGACGCTGAGGTTCAGGGTGGCGAAGCCGACGCCGACCACCCGTACGCCGAACCGGTCCTCCCAGCTGCGCAGCACCGCCGAGATCTCCCCGGCGTCGCCGGTGTGGTTCGTCGGGCCGGACCAACCCACCACGGCCAGGGTGTCCGCGCTGCGGGTGGCCGGCACGAGCCCGAGACGCGTCCGCCCGTCCGCCAGGAACTCCGCGCACTCGTCGGCGAGCACGTCGGGCGCCTCCGTCAGATCGCCGGGCCTGACGAGACCGGGCCAGTTCCGGCCGTACGGGGCCCTGGCGGCCGACGTCTCGTCCTCGTCGACCGTCGTGCAGCCGGCCCACCATCGGGCCAGCAGTTCCGCCACGTCGTGGCGCTCCGGCGACGACATGTCGGCCGGACGGACCTCGCCGTCGGCCCACGGGCGGCTCTCGTCGCTCGACAACCCGCTCAGCAGCAGCGGCCACAGCCCGGACTCCGGATGCAGCGCCCGCATCCGCGCCCACAGTCCCGGATCGGCGGGGGCGT
Source organism: Micromonospora sp. M71_S20 (assembly GCF_003664255.1). Classification (NCBI taxonomy): domain Bacteria; kingdom Bacillati; phylum Actinomycetota; class Actinomycetes; order Micromonosporales; family Micromonosporaceae; genus Micromonospora; species Micromonospora sp. M71_S20. The sequence continues at coordinate 2,487,454 of NZ_RCCV01000001.1, forward strand.
CGCTCAGCCAGTACGGCGGCGGTCCGCCGTCCTCCGGCTCCACCATGCGGCCGGGCGGCAGTGCCGCGGGCGGTAGCAAACTCAGCAACTGGGAGAGGTCCGGGATCACGGCGAGAGCGTAGGCGGACCGTACGACCGATCCCGGCCCTCCCGCGACGCCCCGGGCCCACGGTGCCCTGAACGGCTCGTCGTGCCGCGGAAGCGTGCCTGGTCGCCGTCGATGCTCGGCGTGGCCCTGCGATCTCGCCGCCGTCCGGCTGGGTCGTGAATTTCGGGTAGCCCCGCCCTGCCCGCAGGGGTTAGAACGGTGGTCGTGACCGCACACATGGACGCCGACGAGGTCCACGCCGTCCTGGCCGCCCTCACCGATGCCGGGTGCCGGGCCTGGATCGGCGGCGGATGGGGCGTCGACGCGCTCGTCGGACACCAGACCCGTACGCACCGCGACCTGGACCTGGCCATCGCCGCGGAGCAGGAAGCCGCGGCGTTGAGTGCTCTCGGCCGGCTCGGCTACGTCGTCGAGACCGACTGGCGGCCGGTCCGCGTCGAGGTCGCCGCCGACGGGCGGGGGCGGGTCGACCTGCATCCGCTGACGTTCGACGAGGCCGGCGACGGCCACCAGGCCGGCCTCGACGGCGGCAGCTTCCGCTGGCCGAAGGGCTGCTTCACCACCGGCACCATCGCCGGTCGCCGGGTCGACTGCATCTCCGTCAACCAGCAGCTGCTGTTCCACAGCGGCTACGAACCGCGCGACGTGGACCGCGCCGACCTTGCCTGGCTGCACCGCCTCGCCGCGCGCCCGGCGCCCGGCGACGAGCGGAGACCCTGAGGCGGCGACCCCTCCGGACCGTGGGCAGCGCCGGACCGTCCGCCGGCGGTCCACCGGCGGTCCCCGCTTCCCGGGCTCCGTTGTCGGGGCCGGCCGGTGCGGCTCCAGCCCGGACCCCGGCCCGCACCCGGGACCATCGACGTCGCCGGAGCGGTCTGGTGCTCAGGCCGGCGTCAGGATCAGCCATCCGAAGCCGACGACGTCGCGGTAGCCGGTGAGGTATTCGACGCGCCGCTCGTCGGCGAACGCGCGCGCCTCCGGCGTGCCGAGGCGTTCGATGCCCGCACGCCAGTCGGACTCGAAGTCGTCCCACTCGGCGAGGGTGGACACGGCGACGTGCAGCGGTCGGAAGCCCGCGTCCACGGCGAGCTGGGCCAGGCCGGCCAGGTCGGGCATGTCGCCGAAGGTCTCGCGGACCTGTTCGCCGGGGCTGGCCTGGTAGAAGCCGTCCGCGAACAGCAGTTTGCCGCCGGGCAGGGTGAGCCGGTGCAGCGCGGCGAGGGCTCGCGCGGCGTCGCCCCAGATGTGGCCGGCCCCGACGTTGACAACGAGGTGGGCGGGCCGGGCCCAGGTGGCCGCGTCAGCGCTGTGGAACGTGACCCGGTCGGAGGCCCCCCGCTCCGTCGCCCGCAGCCGGGCCCGTTCGGCGTCGCGCTCCACCCCGTCGCCGGCGATGCCGTGGGCCGCGCACAGCCGCAGGAGCAGCTCGCCGTTGCCGCAGCCCAGGTCCAGGGCTCGCCAACCCGCCCCGGTGGGGGCCAGTCGCCGGACCAGGTCCGCCACCCGCTCCTCGCTGAGCGGCGAGTTGAAGGTCAGGTTGGCCGCGGCGGCGGCCAGGTACGTACTGCGATCCTGGCTGTTCACCGGCACACGGTACGACAGCGGGCCCGCGCCCGAGGGGCGTCGAAATCGACAGTCGGCGCTCCCGCCCTGGTCAGGGCCTTGGCGTGGAACGGAAGACGGAAATCGGACCCGTGCAGCTGGCCGTGATGGTGAACGAGGTGGTGTCGTCCGCCGGGTTCACGTCGGTCGGGCTGGCGATCAAGTCCGAGTGCAACGTGTACGAGCCGGACCTCGGTCAGTTGTACAGCCAGGAGGCAGCACAGCCGAAACAGAGCGCCAGTAGCACGACCGAGGTGAGCAGCAGCACGAGCAGCGTGGACAGTTCGGTGCGCGCCGCCGGCGGAGGCGGCTCCAGCGGGCGAACTGCCCTCGGTGGCTCGGAGTCGGGCACGGCGTGATCATGTCAGACCCCCGAGGACGGCCGCGGAGCCGTCCGCATGACGAGCCGCAAGGTGATCCGGTGCCCTGACGGCCGCGGCCCGCTCCGCTGTTGCCTGGCATGCTCATCGCATGCCCCCTCCCCATCCCCGCTACGAGCCGATCATGGCTCCGCCTCCCAGCCTGGGCAGATGGCGCACGGGGTTGGCAGCGGCCGCCGGCGTACTCCTGCTGCTCTTCGCCCTGTTCACCGTCGGTCAGGGGCTCTACCTCAACGCGAATGGTGTCACCACCCAGGCCGAGGTCGTGGACGGGCGGCACGGCGGCCGTAGCGACTTCGTGCGGGTACGCGTCAGTTCAGGGGACGAGACGAATCTCTGGGCCTGGAAGGGATCTCCCGAGGTCGGCGAAACGATGACGGTGGTTCACCTTCAGGAGTCGAACTGGGCAAAGGACGCCCGCGTGTTCGCGCCGGAAGGGAGCATCTGGCCGGATCTGTGGCTGGGAGTCCTGTTTCTCGGCGGAGCGCTGTGGCAGCACCGTCGCACCCGGCGGCCCTCCGCCTCTCCGGCCGGCGGCAAGCGGTGACCGTGCCGTCCGCATGAAGGGGCGGCTCCACCGGCCGTGATGCGCAAACGCCGGTGGCCGGTTTGGTTGCGCCTCGTACCCGCCCGTGCCCGCTCAGCCCTCTGGCTACTGGCCCGTGGATGGCCCATCGGACTCAGCCTGGCGCTCGGCTTGCCAGCTGGCGTGTCCCTTCAGTAGGTATCCGGTCCAGTAGATCGCGAACAGGATCAGGAAGCACGTGAAGAACACTCCCGAGACGATGCCCGCAATGACGAGTGCTTCCCTGCCGTCTGACAGCCCGTGTGCGGCGAATCCGGCGAGACCCAGGAAGAAGAAGATGACCATGTAGATAGGCAGCGTCGCACTGTCAGCCGGGTGAGGAACGCGAGGCAGCCACGGGGCCTGAGGGTCTTTGTCGATCACGTCGTGAGTATCGAGGACGCTGGCGGTGGGAGCTAGCGAATCTCGCCGTCGCCGTGGCCGTGGCCGTCCAATGTCGACCGGAGGTCGCCAGCAGGCCGGGAATGACCGGGGGCTGATGGCACGCGTCATGATCGTTGGCCTTGGAACGCCGAAGGCCCTGGCCGGAACTCGCGTCCTGACCAGGGCCTTTCGTATGGAGCGGGTGACGGGAATCGAACCCGCACTGTCAGCTTGGGAAGCTGATGTTCTGCCATTGAACTACACCCGCAGGCGGCACCACTGTACCTGAGTCGTCACGCCGGTGCACCCAGGTACCCCTCCGACACCACCCGCGCCGCGATCTTGGCAGCAAACGGCCCCCATAGGGGCCCGAACTCACCAAGATTGCGTGGCGCCACCGCCCGCCGCACCACCGCCAGCCGCCCCACCACTCGCCGCGCCACCGCCAGCCACGAGCCGCCTCGTCGTGCAACCCGACGAGCCCGAGCCGCGCGCCCCGGTCCGAACCGGGACCGCGAGCCGCACCCCCATCGCCGTACGTCGATCATGGAACGCGTACCGCCAGGAAAAAGTTCCACGGCGGCAACATATGGGCGTTCTCAAATACCTCGATCGATTGTAACGTCTGCCCAACGTTCCAGCCACGGCGTGACACACCCCCTGTCGCGCCGCCAGAAAGAGGTGGGCCCATGGGACTCCGTCCCAACCTGCTGACCCGGCGTACGGCCGGTGTCGCGTCGACGACCCTCGCGCTGCTGCTCAGCACCGCCGCCGTGGGCGTCGTGCCGGCCGCTTCGGCCTTCTCCGCCGCCCCGAGCGAGGTCTGCGTCGAGCCGGCCGACGTCCACTCGGACGCCCGCGTCAAGCCCGGCGGCGGTGCCAAGCACGAGCCGAACGAGCTGACCCTCGCGGAGACCCGCGAGCGCGAGGCCGACCTGGCCGCCGCCCTGCGCGAGCGGGCGCGGTTCCGCGCCGGCGCCGGCGCCTCCACGATGGCCGCCACCGTCACCATCCCCGTGGTGGTGCACGTGATCCAGGAGAACAGCACCCGGGCCGGCGGCAATATCCCCGACTCGATGATCAACTCGCAGATCAGCGTGCTGAACCAGTCGTTCAGCGGGGCGACCGGCGGCGCGTCCACCGCGTTCAGCTTCCAGCTTCAGAAGATCAATCGGGTGACGAACCCGTCCTGGTACCCGATCGTGCAGGGTTCCTCGGCGGAGCGGTCGATGAAGACCTCGCTGCGTACGGGCGGCAAGAACACCCTCAACATCTACCTGGGCGAGCTGAGCGACAGCCTGCTCGGCTGGGCGACCTTCCCGACCCGGAAGCTCAGCAGCATGGACGGCGTCGTCGTGCTGAGCGAGTCGCTGCCGGGCGGCACCGCCACCAACTACAACCAGGGCGACACGGGCACCCACGAGGTCGGCCACTGGCTGAACCTCTACCACACCTTCCAGGGCGGCTGCTCCGGCTCGGGCGACAGCGTCAGCGACACCGCGGCCGAGGCGTCGCCGGCCTCGGGCTGCCCGACCGGTCGGGACACCTGCACCGCGCCCGGCGTCGACCCGATCACCAACTTCATGGACTACAGCTACGACTCCTGCATGTACCAGTTCACCGCCGGGCAGGCCAGCCGCATGCTGACCGCCTGGAACGCGTACCGCGCGGCGTAGTTCCGCCGTACGACCGCGCCGGTGCCGGCCTCGCTCGACGGGGCCGGCACCGGTGTCTGTGCGGCCGGGCACACGGGGGCGGGGGTCACGGTGCGGCGCCCCGGAGGGGGGACGGCCCAGGGCGCCGCACCGCGTCTCAGGCGGCGGGGCGGGCGGCGTGGTCGCCGGCGCACCCCGACCGGGTCTCGGGCATGAGCGCGGTGCCGCCGGCGGCCGCGCGGGGGTCGAGCCACACCTGGACGGCGGGCCGGCCGTGCCCCTCGCCGGCGCCGCCCGCGACGCCGGACTCACGGCGGGCCAGCATCGCCACGTCGACGGTGAACTCGAAGACCCGCCAGTCGACCTGCGGCGCGGCCCGGTGGCTGCGGGCCAGCCGGGCGACCCGGGCCGGATCGGTCACCGGTTGGGCGTGGCCGGCGACGTAGGCCTCGTCGTCGCTCTCCTCCGGCGGGAAGGAGTGCAGCGCGTAGCGGCCGTCGCGCTCCAGGTCGCGCCGCTTGGGCGAGTCGACGACGAAGCAGAAGAGCCCCTCGTCGGTGATCACCGGGGAGACCGGGTGCACCCGGGGGCCGCCGTCGGCGCGGACGGTGGCCAGGTAGCCGAAGCCCGGCCCGTACTGCTGCATGAGAAGGCGGATCCCGTCGGCGAGGCGGGGCTCGTCGGCGGCGAATTCGGACCAGGAAGCCATGCGGACATTCTATCGAACAAACGTTCGAACATGCACTCCGACACGCAGGTCACGCGCATCGCTCGCTAAGGTGTGCGGATGCTGCTCTCCGACCGCGACCTGGCCTCCGAGATCGAGGCGGGCACGCTCGCGCTGGAGCCGTTCGAGCCCGCGCTGGTGCAACCGTCCAGCATCGACGTACGCCTGGACAAGCTCTTCCGGGTCTTCAACAACCACCTCTACACCCACATCGACCCCGCCCAGCAGCAGGACGACCTCACGTCGATGGTCGAGGTGCCGGAGGGCGAGCCGTACGTGCTGCATCCGGGCGAGTTCGTGCTCGCCTCGACGCTGGAGGTGATCACGCTCGGCGACCAGCTCGCCGGCCGCCTCGAAGGGAAGAGCTCACTGGGCCGGCTCGGCCTGCTCACCCACTCCACGGCGGGCTTCATCGACCCGGGCTTCTCCGGTCACGTGACCCTCGAACTGTCCAACGTGGCCAACCTGCCGATCACCCTCTGGCCGGGCATGAAGATCGGGCAGCTCTGCATCTTCCGGCTCTCGTCGCCGGCCCAGCACCCGTACGGCTCGGCCGTCTACGGCTCGCGCTACCAGGGACAGCGCGGGCCGACCCCGAGCCGCTCCTGGCAGCACTGGCGCACCTGGCCGACCCGCTGACTCACGTAGCGGGCCGGGACGGACCCGCCTCCCGCACGGGAGGCGTCGGGAGAGGGCCCGTCCCGCCGGCTCAGCCGGGCCGGCCGTAGCTGTGGATCGGGCCGTCGTCGACCTTCTTCATCTTGATCGGCACCCCGGCGCGGGAGGCGTGCACCACCCAGCCCCCGCCGACGTACATGCCGACGTGGTGCAGGTCGCTGTAGTAGAAGACCAGGTCACCCGGGCGCAGCTCGCCCCGGCTGACGGTCGCGGTGGCCCGGCGCTGCTGCGCGGCGTTGTGCGGCAGCGAGACCCCGGCCTTCGCCCAGGCGGCGAGCATCAGGCCGGAGCAGTCGTACGAGTTCGGCCCCTCGGCGCCCGCCATCGCCTGGTCGACCTGCTTCTCCAGCGGCCCGATCTGCGCGGCGAGCGCGTCGGCCTGCTTCCGCCTGGCGGCCAGGTCCTGCCGGGTGGCGTTGTGCCGTTCGATGACCGGTTCGAGCTTGTTCCAGTCCTCGTCGATCTGCCGCTCGATCTCGGCGACCGTCGGTTCGGCATGGGCCGCCGTGGCGCCGCCGGCCAGGACGACGGCGAACGCGGCCAGGGCGGCGAGGGCGGTGGTGCAGCGGTACCAGCGTGGGCGCGGCGCAGCCGTCACCGGGTCGGCGAGGGCCGACCGGGTCGACGGTGGCCGCGGGGCATGGTGTGCCACCGGGCTTCGTACTCCTTCTTCCGGACCGCCTACCGGGTTAGCTGACGGGTTCGGGCGGGAAGGGGCGCCCTACCGCAGGACTGCGGATTCACCCCGGGGAACCTGGGTCCCCGGCTCGCTCTTCAGCGACTCGGCGGTGTCGGACCGTCACCGCCCTGGTTGGACGGATTGTCACCGGCCGACGAATGACCAGAGTAGAGACGACCGTTATCGATCCGCAACCCTGCGGGCAGTGACACTCCGTACCCACCCGGGCCGGGCGGATCCGCAACCCGGGCGACGAAGATTTCCTTCCTTTTGAAGTGTCTGACGGAAAGGTATTGACCAGAGGCGGCGGGCGGGGCGAAGGTGGCCCCAACTTCGCCCGTCCGAACTGGGGGTCTGATGCACCTGTCAGCGACATCGAGGAGCAGACGCGTCCTGCTGGCCGCCGCCGTGGCCGCCGCCATGGCGGCGACGCCGCTCACCGCCGCCGGATCCGCCGCCGCAGCAGCGCCGGTGGACGACCGGCAGCAGCAGTACGCCGCCGCGGCGGCCGAGTACGGCGTGCCGGAGAGCGTCCTGCTCGGGGTCTCCTACCTGCAGTCCCGCTGGGACACCAACGCCGGCACGCCGAGCACCAGCGGCGGCTACGGACCGATGCACCTCACCGACGCCGAGCACGTCGCCGCCATGTCCGGCGGCACGCACCACGACGAGGGCACCGAGGACCCGCGCGGCGACGACTCCCGCCCGTCCCTGGCCGAGGCCCACGAGCCGCCGGCCGCTCCGCCGCCCGCCGAGGCCGCACTCCGGACCGTCGACGCCGCCGCCGACCTGACCGGCGCCAGCGAGGAGGCGCTGCGGACGGACGTCACGGCGAACATCCGGGGCGGCGCGGCGCTGCTGGCCGCGTACCAGAAGGAGATCGGCGCCCCGGTCGGCGCCGACACCGACCCGGCGGCCTGGTACGGCGCGGTGGCCCGGTACTCCGGCGCGGACAGCGCCGACGCCGCGGCGGCCTTCGCCAACGAGGTGTACGCCACCATCGCCACGGGCGACAGCCGGGTGACCGACGACGGGCAGCGGGTCACGCTGGCCGGCCGCGCGATCCAGCCGGACCGCTCCTGGCTGGACCGGCTGCGCCTGCGCAAGCTCACCCGGCCCGACGGGCTGGAGTGCCCGAGCGACATCTCCTGCGAGTGGATCCCGGCCCCCTACCAGCAGTACGGCCCCACGCTGGGCGACTACGGCAACCACGACCTGGGGAACCGGCCCGCGCAGCAGAAGATCGAGTACATCGTCATCCACGACACCGAGGGCTACTTCGGTCCCAGCGTCAACCTGGTGAAGGACCCGAAGCGGGTGGGCTGGCACTACACCCTGCGCTCGGTGGACGGGCACATCGCCCAGCACATCAAGACCAAGGACGTCGGCTGGCACGCCGGCAACTGGTACGTGAACTCCAAGTCCATCGGCCTGGAGCACGAGGGCTTCGCCGGGCACGGCACCTGGTACACCGAGGCGATGTACCGCACCTCGGCCAAGCTGGTCCGCCACCTGGCTCGGGCGTACAACATCCCGCTGGACCGCAACCACATCATCGGGCACGACAACGTCCCCGGCACCATCGCCGCGAACGTGCGCGGCATGCACTGGGACCCGGGACCGTACTGGAACTGGTCGCACTACTTCGACCTGCTCAAGGCGCCGTTCTTCTCGACCGGCACGCACCGCACCGGGCTGGTCACCATCGACCCGGACTTCGCCACCAACCAGCCGCCCTTCACCGGCTGCAACCGGCAGCCTCCGGGCGTGCCGAACCCGCCCCCGGCGACCGCCCCCTGCCCGCTGCGCGGCTCCTCGGCGCTGTTCCTGCACAACGCGCCGAGCCACGACGCGCCGCTGCTCAACGACATCGCGCTGCGACCCGACGGCACCCCGAACACCACGTACGTCTCCGACCACGGCGCCCGGGTCTCGGCCGGACAGACGTACGCGCTGGCCGAGGTGCAGGGCGACTGGACCGCGATCTGGTACCTCGGCCAGAAGGGGTGGTTCCACAACCCCGCCGCCAAGCCGACGGCGAAGTGGTCCGTCGGGCTCGTGGTGACCCCGAAGGCCGGTAAGGCCACCATTCCGGTGTACGGCCGGGCCTACCCGGAGCAGGCCGCGTACCCGGAGGGCGTGCCGTACCAGACGATCTCGCCGCTGCAGTACACCCTCTCGGCCGGCCAGCGGTACGCCGTCGGCAACCTGCTCCCCGGCGAGTACTACCGGGCCACCACGTTCGACGGCTCCGCCCCCCACGACCGGACGGTCGTCCGGGGCGACAACAAGTACGTGCAGGTCCAGTTCGGTCACCGGATCATGTACGTCAACCTGAACGACGTGAACGTGGTGCCGTCCCCGCTGGGCGCGCCCCGCTGATCCATCCGCACGACGAGGGCCCCCGGTCGATCCGACCGGGGGCCCTCTCGTTGCGCGGTACGGATCAGCCGGGCCTGCGGAACCCGGCCACCGGCATGGTGTTGATGCTGGAGACGTTGACCGGCTTGCCGGCCCGGGGCGCGTGCACCATCTTGTCGTTGCCGAGGTAGAGGCCGACGTGACTCAGATCGGACTTGAAGAAGACCAGGTCGCCGGGGCGCGCCTCGGAGCGCGGGATGGCCTTGCCCTCGTTCCACTGCGCACCCGTGAAGTGCGTCAGGTGGATCCCCGCCGCCTTGTAGGCGTACTGGGTCAGGCCGGAGCAGTCGAACGAGTTCGGGCCGGTGGCACCCCAGACGTACGGGTCGCCGACCTGGGCGCAGGCCGTGCGGATCGCGGTCCGGGCCGCGTCGCTGACCACGCCGTTGATGGTCGGGCACTTCTCCGTCTTGACGGTGGTGACCGGCAGCGACGCCTCGAGCTTCTTGATGTCGGAGTCGATCTGCTTCTTCTTCGCCGCCAGGTCGTTCTGCTGCTTCGTCTGGGTGGTGATGAGCGTGTCGAGCTTCTGCTTCTCGGCGTCGTACTTCTCGCGGACCTTGGTCACGCCCTCGAGCTGCTTGCGCTCCTGCGCGGCCAACCGGTCCAGCAGGGTCAGCTGCTCGGTCAGCGTGTCGGGCTTGGCGCTGACCAGCAGCGCGCCGATCTCGTGGGACGGGCCGGAGATGTAGTAGCGGGAAGCCAGGTCACCGACCCGGTCCATCGCCAGCTCGCTCTCCAGCGCCAACGGCTGGATCTTCTTCTGCAGGTCCTCCGACTTCTTGCGGTTGACCTTCAGCTGCGCCCGCACCTTGTTGTACTGCTCGATGGTGGGCTCGAGCTGCTCCCACTTCTTGTCGATCGCGGCCTCGATCTCGTCGACCGAGGGCTCGGCGTGGGCGGGCGCGGCCAGCATGCCGGCGCCGACCGCCGCCGCGGCGACCAGGGTGAGCAGACGGTGGGCGACCCTACGCAGGCCACCCGGACGAGCAGACCGTCCCGGTGCGTGACGATGAGGGGGCATGGTTGCCACCGGCACCGACTCCTTTTGCAACCCGGCCGCTTGGCGCCTCGCGCGAGGGAAGAGGGGCGAGACAGACGACCCACAGCGGCCGGTGCCCAACATTAGGGAAGGCCGGCAGCGGAATCAAGGCGACCGAGCGCCACTTCACGCCTGCGCAACCGCTTGCGTACCAAGGGTGTCGGCCCGCCTGCCAACGATCGCGGTCAGTACGTCGTCGAGCGTGACCACCCCGAGCGGGCGGCGGCCGTCGCTGACCAGCACCATGTGCCGCCGCTCCCGGCGCATCGACAGCAGCAGGTCGGCGAGCGTACGGTCCGGCGGCACCACCGCCAACGGCCGGTACACGTCCGCCGGCACGGGGGCCCGCCGGCTCGCGCCCGCGTACCCGAGCACGTCCTTGACGTGCACGAAGCCGAGCACCCGGCGGGTGGAGCGCTGCACCACGGGGAAGCGGGACCGGCCCGTCCGGGTGGCCAGCACCTCCAGCGAGGCGGGCGAGACGTCCTCGGCCACGGTGGTCACCGTGGACCACGGTTGCAGGGCGTCGGCGGCGGTCCGGCTGTGCAACGCGAGCGCACCCGTGATCCGGACGTGCTCCTCCGCGTCGAGCAGCCCCTCCGTACGCGCCTGCGCCACCAGCCCGGCCAGCTCCTCGGCGGTGAAGACCGTCTTCACGGCCTCGGTGGCCTCGACCCGCCACAGTCCCAGCACCCGGCGGGACGCCCACTTCATCGCCACCAGCAGCGGCTTGGTGGCCAGGCAGAACGCCAGCATCGCCGGCCCCAGCCAGAGCGCCGACGGCTCCGGCCCGGCCAGGGTGATGTTCTTCGGCACCATCTCGCCGACCACGGTGTGCAGGAAGACCACCACCCCGAGGGCGAGTACGAAGGCCACCGGGTGGACCACCCCCTCCGGCAGCCGCGCCGCGCGGAACGCCGGCTCCAGCAGGTGCGCGAGGGCGGGCTCGGCGATCGCGCCCAGCCCCAGCGAGCAGACGGTGATGCCGAGCTGCGCCCCGGCGATCATCAGCGGGATCTGGTTCATCGCCGACAACGCCCAGCGGGCCCGCTTCGAGCCGGCCGCCAACGGCTCGACCACCGTGCGCCGGGACGCGATCAGCGCGAACTCGCTGCCCACGAAGAACGCGTTGCCGAGCAGCAGCGCGACGGTGACCAACAGCTCAGGCATCGCCGTCCGGCTCCTCGGGACGGAGCACCCGGACCTGCTCGATCCGGTGCCGCTCGACCTCCACGACGGTGAACTCGAAGCCCGACTCGTCGACCGTCTCGCCCGCCAGCGGGATGTGCCCCAGCCGGGCCATCAGGAACCCGGCGAGCGTCTCGTACGGCCCCTCGGGCAGCCGGAAGCCGGTCTGCTCCGCCAGCTCGTCGGAGCGCAGCACCCCGTCGACGAGGACCGTCCGCTCCCCGCCCGGCACCCTCAGCCCGGCCGCGTCCACGTCGTCCACCGCGTCCGGGTCGAACTCGTCGGCGATCTCCCCGACCAGTTCCTCCACGAGGTCCTCCGTGGTGACCACGCCGTCGGTGCCGCCGTACTCGTCGACGACGATGGCGAGGTCGGCACCCGCGCTGCCGAGCGCGGCCAGCACGCCGTCGAGGTCCAGGCTCTCCGGCACGTACACCGGTTCGCGGGCGACCGACCCGACCGTGGTCGAGCCGCGCAGGGCCAGTGGCACGCCCAGCGCGTCCGGCACCCCGGCGACGCCGGTCACCAAGTCGAGGGTCTCCTCGTACACCGGGAACCGGGTCCGCCCGGTCCGGCGGGACAGCGCCAGCAGCTCCGCCACGGTGGCGGTGGCCCGCAGCGCGACGACGTCGACCCGCGGGGTCATCGCCTCGGCGGCCCGCTTGTCGCCGAACCGGATGGTGCGGCGCAGCAGCATGGCGGTGTCCGGCGGCAGCGCCCCGGCCCGCGCCGAGATGGCCGCCAGCAGCCCCAGCTCCTCCGGCGAGCGGGCGCTGGCCAGCTCCTCCTGCGGCTCCACGCCCAGCAGCCGGACCAGGCGGTTCGCCGAGTCGTTCAGCGCCCGGATCAGCCAGCCGAAGGCGCGGGAGAAGGCGCGCATCGGGCCCGCGGTGGCGAGGGCGGTGGGCATCGGCCGGGCCAGCGCGAGGTTCTTCGGCACCAGTTCGCCGAAGAGCATCGAGAGCAGGGTGGCCAGGGCCAGGGCGAGGAACGGGGTGAACCGGCCGGCGGCGTCCCCGGCGACCGGCCGCAGCAGCGGGGTGAAGAGGCGGGCCAGGGCGGGCTCGGCCAGGTAGCCCGTGAGCAGCGCGGTGAGCGTGATGCCGAGCTGCGCCCCGGAGAGCTGGAAGGAGAGTTCCCGCAGCGCCCGGTGTACGGTCGCGGCCCGGCCGTCGCCCGCGGCCGCCCGCCGCTCGATCTCGGGTCGGTCCACCGTGACCAGGGCGAACTCGGCCGCGACGAAGAACGCGTTGCCGCCGGTCAGCAGCACGAAGCCGACCAGGGGCAGCAGCGTGGTCAGCAGCAGGCCATCGATGGTCGTCTCACCTCGGCGCGATTCTCGCACGGGCGGCGACCCCGGTCACGGGTGGAAGATCTGCCGGGCCCGCAGGTCCCGGCTACCGTCGGGGCATGGCCCCGCTCACGCTCGCCCACGAACTCGCCCTGCTCGGCTACGACGACGCGGGCGCCAACCGGCTCGGCCGGCCCACCCTCGACTACGGCCTGGCCGGCGCCCTGCTGCTGGAGCTGACGCTCGCCGGTCGGGTCGAGATCGCCGACGACCGGCTGGTGGTGACCGACCAGGCCCCCGTCGGGCAGCGGCAGCTCGACGACGCGCTGACGCGGATCGCCACCGATCCGAAGCGGCGCAAGCCGAACGACTGGATCAGCCGGCTCGCCAAGGACCTGCCCGAGCAGGTGCTGGACGGGCTGGTCACCGCCGGCGTGCTCCGCCGCGACTCGGACAAGGTGCTGTGGGTCTTCCCGCGTACCCGCTATCCGTCCACCACCGGCGCGGAGCCGGCGGTGGAGACGCAGGCCCGGCAGCGGATGGTTGCCGCCGTGGCCGCGGACGGGCCGGTGGACGGGCGGACGGCCGCGCTCATCGGCCTCGCCCGGGCCGTCGGCCTGGACCGCAAGCTCTTCGCGGAGCTGCCGAAGGAGCGGGTCAAGCGGCGACTGGCCGAGATCGCCGCCGGCGACTGGGCGTCCGCCGCCACGCGCAAGGCCATCGAGGAGACCCAGGCCGCCGTGCTGATCGCCACCACCACGGCGGCCACGGCCGTCATCGTGACCACCACGACCTCCTGAACGACGACGGCGGCGGCACCGGGAGGTGCCGCCGCCGTCGGGCGTCGCAGGGGGTACGCGTCAGCCGGCGACCGGCAACCGCTCGGTGTCGGTGCCGCCCGGCGCCTGCTCGGGCTTGACCGACCGGAGCAGCACGCTGGCCACGTCGACGACCTCGACCTGCTCCCCGGCACCCTTGCCGTTCACCCCGTCGTTGAGCATCGTCGAGCAGAACGGGCAGCCGACGGCGACCGTCTTCGCCCCGGTGGACATGGCCTCCTCGACCCGGTCCACGTTGATCCGCTTGCCGATCTTCTCCTCCATCCACATCCGGGCGCCGCCGGCGCCGCAGCAGAAGGAGCGCTCGCTGTTGCGGGGCATCTCGATAAGGCCGCTGGCGCGGCCTGCGCCGGATTCGATGGCTGCACCATCCTGGCCAGCACCGGCTCCGCCGGAGATGGCGGACCCCAGCACCTCGCGCGGCGGGGCGAAGACCCGGTTGTGCCGGCCCAGGTAGCAGGGGTCGTGGTAGGTCACGCCGCCGTCGACCGGCTGCACCGGGGTGAGCTTGCCGGTGGCGACCAGGTGCGCCAGGAGCTGGGTGTGGTGGACCACCTCGAACTCGCCGCCGAGCTGGCCGTACTCGTTGCCGAGGGTGTTGAAGCAGTGCGGGCAGGTGGCGACGATCTTCCGCTTGCTCTTCTCCCGGCCCTCGAACGCCTCGTTGAGGGTCTCGACGTTCTGCTGGGCGAGCATCTGGAAGACGAACTCGTTGCCGATGCGGCGGGCCGGGTCGCCGGAGCAGGTCTCGCCCTCGCCGAGGATCGCGAACTTCACGCCCGCCTCGTTGAGCAGCGTGGCGACCGCCCGGGTGGTCTTCTTGGCCCGGTCCTCGAAGGCGCCGGCGCAGCCGACCCAGAAGAGGTACTCGAAGTCGTCGACCTCGCCGACCCGCGGCACCTCGAAGTCCAGGCCCTTGGTCCAGTCCTCGCGGGTGTTCTGCGGGGCGCCCCACGGGTTGCCCTTGTTTTCCAGGTTGCGCAGCATCACGCCGGCCTCCGACGGGAAGCTCGACTCGATGAGCACCTGGTAGCGGCGCATGTCGACGATGTGGTCGACGTGCTCGATGTCGACGGGGCACTGCTCGACGCAGGCACCGCAGGTGGTGCAGGACCAGAGCACGTCCGGGTCGATGATGCCGCCTTCCTCGGCGGTGCCGATCAGCGGCTTCTCGGCCTCGGCCAGCGCCAGCACGTCCATGTGGGCGAGCTGGGCGGCGGTGGCCTTCTCCTCGCCGGTCAGGTCCTTGCCGCCGCCGGCCAGCAGGTACGGCGCCTTCGCGTACGCGTGGTCGCGCAGGCTGAGCACCAGCAGCTTCGGCGACAGCGGCTTGCCGGTGTTCCAGGCCGGGCACTGCGACTGGCAGCGGCCGCACTCGGTGCAGGTGCTGAAGTCCAGCAGACCCTTCCAGGTGAACTGCTCGACCTGGGCGACACCGAACTGGTCGGACTCGGGGTCGGCCTCCTCGAAGTCCAGCGGCTTGCCCTGGCTCGTCATCGGGCGCAGGGCGCCGAGGCCGGAGACGTTGGCGCCCGGGTCACGCTTGAAGAAGATGTTGAAGAAGGCCAGGAAGCGGTGCCAGGCGACGCCCATGGTGACGTTCAGCGCGATCACGATGAGCCAGGTCATCGAGATGGCGATCTTGACGAGCGCGGCGATGCTGACGCCGGCCTCCCAGTTCGGCAGCACTCCGCCGACGGCGTGGCTGAGCGGGGCGGCCCAGACCGGGTACTCGAAGTGGTCGGTGGCGACCTTGAAGCCCCGGATGACGAAGCCCATGATCAGTACGGCGAGGATGATGCCCTCGACGAAGTAGCCCTGCCACATGGTCGAGCCGGTGAACCGGGACTTCCCGCCCGGCCGGGTGGGCCGGTTGCGGAGCCGGATCGCGATCAGCACCAGGATGCTGACGAGGCCCAGGATCGCGAGCCACTCGGTGACCAGCCCGTAGATCGCCCAGTTGCCGACCAGGGGCAGCCCGCCGGTCGGGGAGACGACCTCGAAGTACGCCTCCAGCACCAGCAGCGACAGCACGATGAAGCCGACCATCACGAACCAGTGCGCCGCACCCACCACGCTCCAGCGGAGCATGCGGGTGTGGCCGGCGGTCTCGGCCAGCATCGTCTTCGTGCGGGTGCCCTTGTCGCCGAAGCGGGTCGGGTCCGGCTGACCCAGCCGGATGACGGCCACCATCTTCATGACCGCGCGTACCGCAAGCCACACCGCCACGGCGGTGATGGCGAACGCGAGGATCGTGGTGACGATCTGGACGCTGCCCATCGAGTTGGCCTCCCCGGTCTGCTGCCTGTCGAGCGGCTCGGCGACCGGGGCCCGGGTCAGGGCACGATCGGCGAGCCGCCGCCGCACCCTCGACCGGACCGGTCGATGACCTCGCTCCGCTCGGTCATGCAGTGCAGCCTACGCGCAAGGTTACCCAGGAGTAACGTGAGTCATCTCGCACCGGGCCGCGCCGCCCTGCGCACACCTTAGGGCGAACGCACCGCAACCGCCGGGCAGGGGCTCCACCGAGTGACATGGATTGCCACGCCGCCGGCCCGCAGGCCGGACAGCGACGACGGCAGGGCGACCGCGCCCGGACCACCCCGCCGCCGGGCCGGCGGCGGGGCGCGGCGCTCAGCGCCGGCGGGAGAGCAGGACGCTCAGCGCCAGCGGGAGAGCAGGACGCTCAGCGCCAGCGGGAGAGCAGGATCAGTGAGGCGACCATGGCGCCGAAGCCCACCGCGAGGTTCCAGTAACCCCACGACATGACCGGGTACTCCTGCTCGGAGAGGTAGTAGACCACCAGCCAGCCGATGCCGAAAACGATGAGGGCGACCGCCGAGACCGGGAGCCACACCGGGCTAGGCTTGCGCGTCGCCGCCGTCGCCGTCGGACGGACGTCCGTCGGCGGGGTGTACACCTTCTTCTTGCGAACCTGAGACTTGGGCACGACGCTCTCCAGAGGGGTTACGACCTCGTCCGGCCTGACAACCGGGCGCGGGGGCGACGGTCCATGGCCAATAATGTTCGACAGCTAGCGTAGTCCCGAAGGCCCGTCCAATCCACGAATGGGGCGAGGCCAGTGCACGGAGTGACCGAAAAAGGCGGGACTGTTCGGGTCGCCGCGGCGGCTCGCGCCTGCGCGGG
This sequence comes from Micromonospora sp. M71_S20, assembly GCF_003664255.1. Classification (NCBI taxonomy): domain Bacteria; kingdom Bacillati; phylum Actinomycetota; class Actinomycetes; order Micromonosporales; family Micromonosporaceae; genus Micromonospora; species Micromonospora sp. M71_S20. The sequence goes on from NZ_RCCV01000001.1 coordinate 2,504,161, forward strand.
CTGAACCAGACGACGGGGAAGGAACGCTCGGTGGAGTACACATCCGGCGCGGCCTCCTGGCAGAAGGTGCTCCGGCGGGCGGTCGCCGGGCTGCTGCCTCGGCGCCCACGGCAGCGACGACCGGGCTGGTCGATCGGGGTGCCGCTGATCGCCGCCGCGGCCGGGCTGCTCTTCACCACCACGGCCACCACCGCCGGCGGCACCGCCCTGCGCGAGGACCGCCGACCCCAGCTCAACCAGTTGATCGAGGACCGGCGCGCGGAGGTGGCGGCCAGCGAGCGGCGTGCGGCCGACCTGCGCGACGAGGTCGAGGGCCGCACGAGCGCCCTGGCCAGCTCGGACGGCCCGATCAGGGAACAGCAGGACCGGGCCGCCGCCAGCCGCGACGACGCCGGCTTCACCGCGCTCGCGGGGCCCGGGGTGACGGTGGAGCTCGACGACGCGCCCCGGCGCAACGACGGCACGCTGCCCGCCGGGGCCACCAACGACGACCTGGTCGTCCACCAGGGGGACGTGCAGGCGGTGGTGAACGCCCTCTGGGCGGGAGGCGCCGAGGCCATGTCCATCATGAACGTCCGCGTGCTGTCGACCAGCGCGGTACGCTGCGTGGGTAACACCCTGCTGCTGCACGGCCGGGTGTACTCCCCACCATTCAAGATCGTAGCAATCGGCGATCCGGCTGCCCTACGGCAGGCCCTCGCCGACTCACAGGGAGTCCGGTTGTTCAGGGACCTGGTCGACGACTACAAGCTCGGTTACAAGGAGACCGTCTCCACGGTGACCGTGCCGGCGTTCGAGGACTCGACCACGCTGCGCTCGGCGACGGTGCCCCGGTGAACGGCATACCGGACGACTGGTCCGAGGACCGCGACGGCCGTCACCGCGACGAGGGCGACGGGCCGACCGCCTTCCTGCCCAAGGTCGACCGGCCGGGGCCCACCCCGGCCCGCCCCGCCGGCGCCTGGCCGGAACCCACGCTCCCGCCCCGCTCCCCGGCTCCCCGTCCGCCGCACGGGCCCGACCCGGCCGCCGGCCCCTCCGCCGGGTGGTCGCGCGCCGTGCCCGACCCCGCCCGCCCGACGCCGGAGCCCGGCCGTCCCGCGAACCCCGGCCATTTCCCGCCGCGCGCCGACCAGGCCCGCCCCGCCGGCGGCCCGGCCCGGCCCACCGAGCCCGGCCGCCCCGGTCCGGCGGACCTCGGCCGTCCCTGGCCCGCCAACTTCGGACGCCCCGGCTCCGCCGGCCCCGAGCGGCGCGGCCCTGCCGACCCCGGCCGCCCCGGCCACGCCGGTCCCGGCCGCGAGGAGCCCACGGATTTCGGCCGCCCGAGGCCCGCCGACTTCGACCGGCACGAGTCCGGCTTCGACCGACGCGGGTCGGACTTCGACCGGCAGGGGTCCGACTTCGACCGGCGCGGACCGGACTTCGAGCGACACGGGTCCGGCTTCGACCGGCGTCGGTCCGGCGACCTCGACCGCCCGGCGCCCTCGGGCTTCGACCGGCCCGCTGACTTCGACCGTCCCGGGCCCGCCGAACTCCGCAACGCCGGCCCGGCCGACTCCGACCGTTCCCGGGCCGCTGACGCCGACCGTTCCCGGGCCGCCGACTTCGACCGGCGTGGAGCCGGTGACTCCCACCGGGCCGGCCCTGTGGGCTTCGATCGGCCGGGCCCCGCCGACCTCCGCCGCCCCGGCCCGGCCGACTCCGGCCCGTCCGCCCGGCCCGGTGCCGGCGGGTCGCCGCCGTGGTCCGGTGCCGGCCCGGTCCGGCCGGCTGCCCCACCGCACCCCGCGTCGCCGTCCGACGACCTCCGGCTGCCGGGCGGGACCGCAGCCGCCGGGCCGGCCGGCGAGCAATCGGTCCGTCCGCCGGTCGATCGGGCCGTCGCCCGGGAAGGCCGGCCGCCCGCCGACGCGCCGACCGCCTTCATCCCCAAGGTGGGCGCGTCGGCCAACGGCCCGTCGACCCCGGTCTCCCCGGCCGGCCCGGGCCGCGATGTCGATCCCGGGGCCACCGCCCTGATCCCGGCCGTCTCCGGGCGTACGCCGACCGCCCAGGCCGCACTCGTCGAGTCGACCGCCCTGATGGGCGCGGTACCGCGTCCCCCGAAGACGGACGAGCCGGAGGGCTCGGACACTCCCGCCGAGCAGCCTCGGCCACGCCGGGGCGAGCGGGTGGTCCAGCTCCGCCCGGAGCAGACCGGCGAGGGCTACAAGAGCGTCTACTCGGAGCTCACCCGGCCGTCACTGGGATCCCGGCTGCGTACCGGCATCCGGGTCAGCGGCGAACTGCTGATCACCTTCGGCCTGGTGGTGCTGCTCTTCGCCGGCTACGAGGTCTGGGGCAAGTCGGCGATCGTCGACGCCCACCAGACCGACCTCAGCCAGCAACTGGCGCAGGCGTGGGGCCCCGAGGGCGACCCGACGGTGGCGCCGTCGGCCAGCGCGTCCACCAAGCCGAAGCCGCCCGTGCAGGGCAAGCCCATCGCCGGGCTCTACATCCCCAAGCTCGACAAGAACTGGGTCGTCGTCGAGGGCGTCACCCAGAAGGACATCCGGTACGCGCCGGGCCACTATCCCTCCAGCGCCCTGCCGGGCCAGGTCGGCAACTTCTCCGTCGCCGGGCACCGCAACCGGGCCACCTTCTGGCGGCTCGACGAGCTGAACGACGGGGACGCCATCGTGGTGGAGGGCAAGACCGACTGGCACGTCTACAAGGTGACCCAGAGCCGGATCGTGAAGCCCACCCAGGTCGAGGTCGTGGCGCCCGTGCCGGGCAAGCCCGGGCAGAAGCCGACCAAGTCAATGCTCACCCTGACCACCTGCAACCCGAAGTTCGACAACTACCAACGCCTGATCATCCACGCCGAGCTGGCACGCAGCCAGCCGAAGTCGGCGGGGCGCCCGGCGGAACTGGGGGCCTGACGGTGTACGGCTGGATCTGGCGCAAGCTCCCCTTCGGGCTGCCCGGCAAGCTCGTCGGCAGCCTGCTGATCACCAGCGCGATGGTGGCCCTGCTCTGGTACGTGGTGTTCCCGTGGGCAGAGCCCCTGCTGCCCTTCGACGACGTGCAGGTCACCCAGGATTCCGGCGACCCCGGCGGCGACTCGGTGCCGGGCGGCGGGGAGGGCGAGGACGCCCCGCCCGGCGACGAGCACGAGCTGCCGTACGACACCGACGAGAACAACACCCCGCCTCCCTCTCCGGACGAGTGAGCCCCTGATGCGTGTCCTGGTGATCGACAACTACGACTCGTTCGTCTTCAACCTGGTGCAGTACCTCGGCCAGCTCGGCGTGGACTGTGAGGTCCGGCGCAATGACGAGATCGAGGTCGCCGAGGTGGGCAGGGTCGGCGCGGCCGGCATCCTGCTCTCGCCCGGCCCCGGCAGCCCCGACCGCGCCGGCATCTGCCTCGACGTCGTCCGCGCGTACGGAGGCGAGCTGCCGATCTTCGGCGTCTGCCTGGGCCACCAGGCGATCGGCGAGGCCTTCGGCGCCACCGTGACCCGCGCCCCCGAGCTGCTGCACGGCAAGACCTCCGAGGTCCGCCACCGCGATGTCGGGGTGCTCGCCGGCCTGCCGGACCCGTTCACCGCCACCCGCTACCACTCGCTCGCCATGCTGCCCGAGACGCTGCCCGAGGAACTGGAGGTCACGGGCTGGACGGGTTCCGGGGTGGTGATGGCGATGCGGCACCGTACGCTGCCAATCGAGGGCGTCCAGTTCCACCCGGAGTCGGTGCTGACCGAGGGCGGTCACCTGATGTTGGCAAACTGGCTCGCCGCCTGCGGTCACCCGGAGGCGCTGGAGCGGGCCCCGGCGCTGGCTGCCGAGGTGGACGCGCGCCGCCGCGCCGCCTTCGCCACCACCTGACGGGCCGCGCGGATCGGATCGTCGGTACTCGTCACGGAATGTCTGAGGCCGGCATGGGGTCCTGCGCCCACCCACCGCACGGTCAGCTCTTCAGGGCGTCCTGGATCGCCGGGTCCGCGGGCGAGCTGACCGCGGGCGGCCTGCCTCGGACCGCGTCCCATGCCGCCTTGCTGCTGGCGAAGTAGTCCCGGACCGCCTTGCCGACGAGCAGGGCGGTCCCGCAGCCGGCACAGCGGGCGGCCACCCCCTCGACGTCGAGGCCGAGGTGCCGGCACAGCGTCACCGCGCGGGACAGGTGGTAGGACTGGGTCACGATCAGGGCGCGTTCGACGCCGTACACGTCGCGCGCCCGGGCGCAGGTGTCGTAGGTGTCCAGGCCGTACGGGTCCGCCACCACTCGACGCGCATCGACGCCGAGCCGCTCGGTCAGGTGGGCCGTCATCGCCGCCGTCTCGTCGCCTGACGCGCCGCCCCCGTCGCCCGACACGAGGACGACCCGGGCCCGCCCGCTGGTCACCAGCGCGGCGGCGGTCTCCAGGCGGCCGGTGAGCCGGTCACCCGGTTGACGGCCGTCCGCCGCCACGGCGGTGCCCAGGACGATCACGACATCGGCGGCCGGCGCGTCGGCCTCGCCGTACAGGTGGCCGCGGGCGGAGGTCGTCGTCCAGAGCCAGGGAAGGCTGGCCAGGAGCAGCGCCACCAGGCCCAGGACCGCCGCGCGGATCAGGCGTCGCCGCCACCGGTTCGTCCGCTCCGCCGCGCCTGTCGCCGGCCGATCGTCGTCGCCGACAGCCCGAGGGCACCGCCCGGCGGCAACAGAAGGACCCTGACCGGCGGCATCCACAGGACGCCGCCCAGCCGGGTCCCCCGCTCTCACGAGGGGGTCAGCGCTCGGGCAGCCGGGTCGGCGGAGTGGTCGGGAACGGGAAGCCGCCACCGCCGCCGTCTCCCGGAGTGGTCGGCGTGGTGCTGGGCGTCGGGCTCGCGGAGTCGGTGGGCGTCGGCTCGGCCTGCGGCACGGTGACCACGATCGTCACGGTCTTGCCCCTCGCGAGGTTGCTGCCGGCCTGCGGGGTCTGCGAGGTGACCTGGCCGGCCTCGTCCGGCGGCACCTCGCGGCCCTGCTTGACGTTGACGTCGTAGCCCGCCTCGTCCAGCTCCTCCTTGGCGTCGTCCTCGCTGGAGCCGACCACGTTGGGCACCTTGCCGACATTGCCCCTGGAGACGGTGAGGGTGACCGTGCTCTTCGCGGCGACCTGCTTGCCCGGCTCGGGCGACACCTCGAGGACGATGCCCTCCTTCTCGGCGTTGTCCTTCTCCTTCTTATCCACCTTGAAGCCGGCTTCCTCCAGCCGCTTCTTCGCGCCCTCGTAGGTGGAACCGACGAGGTCCGTCGGGATGGTCTTCATCTCCACGCCGCCGCAGACCCGGACGACGACGTCGCGGTTCGCCTCCAGGGGTGAGTTGGCAGGCGGATCCTGGTTGACGACCTGGCCCTTCTGGCAGGTGCCGAAGACCTGGTCGCCCTCCTTGGGCACCAGGTTCGCCTGCTCGATCCGGGCGAACGCCTCCTGCTGGGTCAGGCCGGTCACCGTGGGGACCGTGGTCCGGTCGTCGCCGTCGCGCTGACTCAGCAGGGCGGCGGCGAGGGCGATCACCGCGAGGACGCCCACCGCGGCGAACGTCGCGATCAGCCAGGAGGACGCCTTACGCCGCCGCGGGTCGCCGACCCGGGCCGGCATCTGCCGGGTCTGCGGGGCGCCGGGGGCGCCCGCATAACCGGCGCCGGCCGGGGCGAGCTGCGTCGTCTCCTCCTGCGGCAGCACGGGGGTCGCCATCACCGGGCGGCCGGCAGCCGCGCGGAGCAGGTCGGCCCGCATCTCGCCGGCGCTCTGGTAGCGGTTGAGGGGGTTCTTCGACAGCGCCTTGAGCACGATCGCGTCGACCGCGGGGTTGACGTCCGGGTTGATGTCGCTCGGGGTCGGGGGCGCCTCCCGCACGTGCTGGTAGGCCACGCTGACCGGGCTGTCGCCGACGAACGGGGGATGCCCGCAGACCAGCTCGAAGAGCACGCAGCCGGCGGCGTAGACGTCGGAGCGGGCGTCGACCGCCTCGCCGCGCGCCTGCTCGGGCGAGAGGTACTGCGCCGTACCGATGACCGCACTGGTCTGCGTCATGGTGGTGGCGCCGCTGGCCAGCGCCCGCGCGATGCCGAAGTCCATCACCTTGACCTGGCCGGTCTGGGTCAGCATCACGTTGCCGGGCTTGATGTCGCGGTGGATGATGCCGTGCCGGTGGCTGAACTCCAGGGCCGCGCACATGTCGGCGCAGATCTCCAGCGCCCGGCGCGGCTGGAGCCGCCCCTCGACGCCCAGCACCTCCTTGAGGGTCCGCCCGTTGACGAACTCCATCACGATGAACGGCAGGGTCTCGCCGGTGGGCGCGGTCTCCTCGCCGGTGTCGTAGACCGCGACGATCGCCGGGTGGTTGAGGGACGCGGCGTTCTGCGCCTCCCTGCGGAACCGCATCTGGAAGGTGGCGTCCCGGGCGAGGTCGGTGCGGAGCATCTTGATCGCGACATCCCGACCGAGCCGGAGATCGCGACCGCGGTGCACCTCGGCCATACCGCCGTAGCCGAGCAGCTCGCCGACCTGGTACCTGCCACCGAGCAGGCGGGCCTGCGCTGTCATCGCGTCTGTCGTCCTTCGCTCGTCGTCTCGTCGCTGCCCGACCGGGGCAGTTCCTGTCGACGGTACGACGTTCCGGTCGGATCGTCGCGTCCGTCGGGCCACAGCGCGCCGGACGTCACCGTCCGCGAGGTGGCCGCACCCGACTTCGTGCCCTCCCGCAGGCTGTAGGAAATCACGCCGGAGCAGACGAGGACCAGTACGGCCACGAGGATGGCGAGAAACACCATCCCGGACCGGGACCGCTGCCCGCCCGGCTGGTGCGCCGGCGGGACGGCGTGTCCCGCGTACGGCATCGGGCGGGCCTGCGGCACGGGCGCCGCGCCGCGCGGGTAGCCGTTCGGTGCCATCTGCGGGTGGTGGACCGACGCGGCGGGCGCGACCGTGGTGGGGCGGTGCGGCGTGGCGGCCGGCCGGGGGTTCGCCGCGGGCGGCCGGTGGGCCGTCATGGGCGGACGCGGCGGCTGCGCGGCGACGTTCGGCGGCCGGTGGGGCGACACCGGCGGGCGCGGCGGCGGCACCTGGGCGCGGCCGGGCGGGGCGGCCGGCGACGCCGGGGCGGCGGAGATGGGCTGGCCGGCGGCCCGGGCCTGCTGGGAGAGCTGGGCCTTGAGCTGACGGGCCACCCCCGCCAGCGTGGCGGCGCTCGGCCAGCGTGCGGCCGGGTCCTTCGCCAGGGCCCGCTCGACCACCGCCCGGACCTGCGGCGGGATGTCGGCGGGCAGGGGGCGGGGGGCCTCGCGGACGTGCCGCATGGCGATCTCGAGGGGGTTGTCGCCCTCGAACGGGCGGCGGCCGGCGAGGCACTGGTAGGCCACCACGCCGAGCGCGTAGACGTCGGACGCGGGGGTGGCGACCCCGCCGGTGGCCTGCTCCGGGGAGATGTACGAGGCGGTGCCGAGCACCGAGCCGGCCGCGGTGAGCTGGGCGACCAGCTCCGACCGGGCGATGCCGAAGTCGGTGAGCACGAGGGTGCCGTTGGGCCGGACCAGCAGGTTGCCGGGCTTCACGTCCCGGTGCACGATGCCCTTCACGTGCGCCGCGTGCAGCGCGTCGGCGGCCTGGGCGACGAGCGCCATCGTGCGGGCCGGGGTGAGCCGGCCGACCCGGGACAGGCTGGCCGACAGCGCGTCGCCCTCGACGTACTCCATGACCAGGAAGGCGATCTGCTGGTCGTTGCCGAAGTCGTAGACGTCGACCACGCCGGGGTGGTTGATCGTGGCCATGGTGCGGGCCTCGCCCCGGAAGCGCTCGGCGAAGTCGGGGTCGTCGAGCAGCGCGGGGAGCAGGCTCTTGACGGCGACCGTACGGCCGAGCACCTGGTCGGTGCCGCGCCAGACGTCGCCCATGCCGCCGCTGGCGATCCGCTCGTCCAGGCGGTAGCGGTTGCCGAGCTGCACCCCGGGGCTGAGCATGTCAGCGGCCCCCGGGGTCGGCGATGGCGGCGCGCATGATCTGCCCGGCGATCCGGGCCGCCTCGGCGCTGCCGCCGGGGCCGGCCTGCTCCAGCACCACGCAGACCGCGGAGACCGGCGTGCCGTTCTTGTCCAGGGCGAAGCCGATGAACCAGCCGTGGTCGGGCCGGTCCGGCGCGGACTGGGCGGTGCCGGTCTTGCCGCCGACCGTGTAGCCCCTGAGCTGCGCGTTGGTGCCGGAACCGTTCTCGACCACGCTGACCATCATGTCGCGCAGGTCGTTGGCGACCTGGCCGCTGACCGGCTGCCGCAACTCCTTGGGCTTGGCGGTGTAGTAGCTGGTGGTGCGGTCGGGGGCGAGCAGTTGGCGGACCAGGTACGGCCGCATCTGGCTGCCGCCGTTGGCGACCGACGCGGCGATCATGGCGCCCTGGAGCGGGGTCATCCGCACGTCGCGCTGCCCGATGGAGGACTGGGCCAGCGCGGCCGGGTCGGCCCCGCCGTCGGCGTTCTGCATGCTGCCGGTCCGGCTCGCCGCCACCGGGTGGCCGCCCTCGTTGAGGTGGCCGACGGAGAGGTCCTCCTGCTCGAAGCCGAACTGCCGCGCCTTCTCCTTGATCTTGTCCGCGCCGAGCCGTACGCCCATCTGCGCGAAGCCCGTGTTGCACGACTCGGTCACCGCGTTGATCAGGGTCACCTCGTCCTCGGGGCAGATCGACGGGGCCGCGTTGCGGATCGGCGTGCCCGAGGTCGGCGGGGTCCAGCTGGGCCCGGCCGGGATCCTCGTCTGCTGCCCGACGCCGTTCTCCAGCGCCGCGGCGGCCACCACGATCTTGAAGGTGGAGCCCGGGGGCAGCACCTCGCCGAGGGCCCGGTTCTTCAGCGGGCCCGCCGGGTCCTGCTCCAGCTTGTTGTACGCGGCCGTGGCCTCGTTGGTGTTGTGGCTGACCAGCGGGTTGGGGTCGAAGCTGGGCATCGAGACCAGCGCCTGCACCGCCCCGGTACGCGGGTCGACGGCGATCGCCGCGCCCTTGGCGGCGTCGACCCGGTTGTTCCGCAACTGCTCAAACGCGGTGTTCTGGGCGCCCTTGGAGACCGTGAGCAGCACGTTGCCGCCGCCGGACTGGTCACCGGTGAACATGTCCTTGACCCGGTTGGCGATGAGCTGGTCGCTGGTGCCGGCCAGGAAGTCGTTCTCGAACTTCTCGATGCCGGTCTCGGCGAGGTTGACCGGCTTGTAGCCGAGCACGTGCGCGTACCTCGCCCCGCCCGGGTAGGCGCGCTGGAACTTCAGCTCGCCGTCGGTCTCCTTGCTGAGCGCGAAGGCGGTGCCGCCGGCCTCGATGTTGCCGCGCCGGCGCTCGTACTCGGCGACCTGGACCCGACCGTTGTAGTCGCTGGTGCGGTACTCGTCGGCCTTGTAGGCCTGGATCCAGTTCAGGTTCGCGAAGAGCAGGCCGAAGAGAACCATGACGACGATGCCGACGCGGCGCAGGGGTGCGTTCACGGCCTGATCACCTCCGTGGGTGCACCGTGCAGCTGCTCCGGCGGGCCGCCGGACGGTCGGGCCGCCTTGCCGCCGGCGCCGGTGACGGGCCGGCGGGCGCCGTCGGAGATCCGGAGCAGGACCGCGATGAGCAGCCAGTTCGCCATCAGCGAGGAACCGCCGGCGGAGAGGAACGGGGTGGTCTGGCCGGTCAGCGGGATGAGCTTGCTGATCCCGCCGACGATCACGAAGACCTGGAGCCCCAGGGTGAAGGCCAGGCCGCCGGCCAGCAGCTTGCCGAACGAGTCCCGCACCGCCAGCGCCGCCCGCAGCCCCCGCTCGACGATCAGCAGGTAGACCACGAGCAGCGCGGACAGGCCGAAGAGCCCGATCTCCTCACCGATGCCGGCGAAGATGAAGTCGTTCTGCACCTCGGGCAGCAGGCCCGGCTGGCCACCACCGGGGCCCGCGCCGAACAGGCCGCCCGTGCCGAGCGCGAGCAGGCCCTGCACGAGTTGGTAGCCGTCGTTGTACGGGTCGGCGAACGGGTCCAGCCAGATCTGCGCGCGCAGGTAGAAGTTGGCGAACGGCCCGCCGACCACTTCCCCGAGCACGTACGCCAGGTAGACGCCGCCGAAGAAGAGCACCAGACCGATGAGCAGCCAACTGACCCGTTCGGTGGCGATGTAGAGCGTCACCACGAACATGCCGAAGTAGAGCAGCGAGGTGCCGAGGTCCTTCTCGAAGACGAGGACCAGGACGCTGATCAGCCAGACCACGACCACCGGGCCGAGGTCGCGCCCGCGGGGGAAGTCGATGCCGAGGAACCGGCGGCTCGCCAGCGACAGCACCTCGCGCTTGCGCACCAGGTAGTAGGCGAAGAAGACCAGCAGGGCCAGCTTGGCGAACTCACCCGGCTGGATGGAGAAGCCCCCGACCCGGACCCACAGCTTCGCGCCGTTGATCTCGGAGAACCGGCTGGGCAGCACCGCCGGAATCATGACCAGCACGATGCCGGCCAGCCCCAGCGTGTACGCGTAGCGGGACACCGAGCGGTGGTCGCGCATGAGGGCGAGCAGGCCGGCGGCGAGGACGACCGAGGCGAGCGTCCAGGCCAGCTGCCGGCCGCCCGTCCCGGCGAAGATGGCCAGGTCCTCCCGCTCGGCGGGCGCCGCGCTGCCCAGGTCGAGCCGGCGCAGGAAGCCGACCCCGATCCCGTTGAGCAGGGCGACCGCCGGCAGCAGGGCCGGGTCGGCGAAGGGTGCCAGGAACCGGATCACCAGGTGCAGGCCGAGGAACACGGCGGTGAGCGCGGCGGCCGGCATCCAGAAGTCGGCCGTGACGGTGTCGAGCACCTTCGCCTCGACCATCGCCCCGTACGCGGCCACCAGCACCATGGCGACCAGCAGCAACGACAGCTCGGCGTTGCGCCGGGACCGGGCCAGGCGTACGCCGGGCTGCTCGCCCGTGGTGGCGGGCGAGGATGCCGGAATGGCCGCTGCGGTCACGGAACGTCCTCGGATCGAGCCGCGCCTACTCCGGCGACCGGCACGCGGCGGGGTCGAGCGCCGGCGAGTCGGTGTCGGAGGGCGGGGCGTCGGGCGTGGTGGTCGGCGCGGCCGGCGTGCTTGGCCGGCCGCTGACCGGGGCGCTCACACTCGCGCTGACGGTCGGAGCGGGCGACACCGGGGCGGTGGTCGGCGTCGGGGCGGTGGTGGCGGCCACGGCGCTCGGACTCGGGCTCGGCGGGCAGATGGGCTTCAGGTTCGGGTTCATCGGGTCGTCGCTGGTCAGCTCGGCCAGTCGACGCTCGGCGTCGGGCTCGCTCTTGGCCGGGATGCCCTGCTTGACCTGCTCCTGGGCGGCCAGCGTCAGGTCCTCCAGGTCCGCCGGGCTGGTGGAGTGCACCGTCGACAGGTCCATGCCGGCGATCTCGCCCTGGATGCCCCGGAACACCGCGACCTGGCCGTTCTCGGTCGCGCCGACGTAGTACTGCCGCTGGGTGTAGCTCCAGCCGCCGAAGACCGCGCCGCCGACGAGCACCAGCAACGCCACCGAGATCGCGGCGGCCCGTACCGGCCGACGCCGCGGGCGCTCCGACTCGTCGTCGGCACCGGCCGCCGGCTCCTCGGGAACGGGCGGGCGGGGCGCGGAGAGGGCGGACGCGCGGGCGGCCGGCGTGGACACGTCGGCGGAGGTCGCCATGCCCCGGTCCCGGGCGGCGGCGCCGCCGACGATCGGGCTCGCCTCGACGATGTCCTGGTCGGTGGCGTCCGCGATGATCACCGTGATGTTGTCCGGGCCGCCGCCGCGCAGGGCGAGCTGCACCAGCCGCTCGACGCACTGCTGCGGGTCGGTGTACTCACGCATCGTCTCGCCGATGGTGTCGGCGCTGACCACACCCGAGAGGCCGTCGCTGCAGATCAGGTAGCGGTCGCCGGGGAGCACCTGGCGGACGCTGTATTCCGGGTCGATGTCGCGGCCGTCGAGCGCCCGGGTGAGCAGCGAGCGCTGGGGGTGGCTGCTCGCCTCCTCGGCGCTGATGCGGCCCTCGTCGACGAGCATCTGGACGTACGTGTCGTCCTTGGTGATCTGCGCGAACTCGCCGTTGCGCAGGAGGTAGGCCCGCGAGTCACCGATGTGGACCATGCCCAGCTTGCTGCCGGAGAAGAGGGTCGCGGTGAGCGTGGTGCCCATCCCCTCCAGCTGGGGGTTGGCGTCCACGGTGTCGCGGAGCTGCTGGTTGGCGGTGCCCACGGCCGAACGCAACGCGTCGACGAGGGCGTCACCGGGGACGTCCTCGTCGAGCGGCGCCATGGCACCGATGACGATGTTGCTGGCGACGTCACCGGCGGCCATGCCGCCCATGCCGTCGGCGACGGCGAGAAGCCGCGGTCCGGCGTAGACGGAATCCTGATTACCGTCTCGGATCAGACCGCGGTCGCTGTGGGCCGCATAGCGCAGGGTCAGAGTCATGGCCGTAATTCGAGAGAAGTGCGGCCGATCCGGATCGGCACGCCGAGGGGGACGGGGGTTGGTCCGGTGACCTTAGCGCGATCCAGGTAGGTGCCGTTAGTCGAGCCGAGGTCCTCGACGAACCACTGGCCGTCGCGCGGCACCAGTCGGGCGTGCCGTGCCGAGGCGTAGTCGTCGGTGATGACGAGGGTGGAATCCTCCGCCCGGCCGATGGTGATCTGCGCTTCGCCGAGGGTGATCCGGGTCCCCGCCAGCTGACCGGCGGTCACCACGAGCTGGTGCGCCGCCCTGCCCCGCTTCGCCTTCGTCGGCTTCGCCGCCTGCCCGAGCGAGGCGCCGACGGCCCGGGGGGCGGCCACCAGCCGGCCCGACCGGGCGCCCGCGAAGAGGTCCCGGCGGATCACGCCGACCACGGTGAACACGAAGATCCACAGCAGGATGAGGAACCCGAACCGGGCGACGGTGATGACCAGTTCCGGCAAGGCGGGTCAGCCGTCCACGCGGAAGGTCAGCGTCGTGGTGCCGAGCTGGATCATGTCGCCGGGGTTGAGGGCGACGGCGGAGACCCGCTGGCCGTTGACCATGGTGCCGTTGGTCGACCCGAGATCGGTCAGCACGACCTGACCGCCGTCGAAGTCCAGCCGGGCGTGTCGCCGCGAGATCCCGACGTCGGGGAGGCGCAGGTTGGCCTGGTCGCCGCGGCCGATCACGGTCGAGCCCATCTGGAGGGGGTAGGTGCGCCCGTCGCCGGAGACCAGCCGCACGTTGCGGCCGCCGCCGTGGCCGGGCGGAGGACCGTAGCCGCCGCCCTGGTCGTACGCCGGGTAGGCGGGCGGGCCCGCGTCGTAGCCGGGCGCCGAGACCGGGGCGACCTCGCCGCCGGTGTAGACCTCGGCGGTGACCCGGAACATCCCCGTGTCCAGCCCCTCGCCGCGTTCGATCTCGACGATCACGTCGCCGTAGACCGTCCAGGCCTGCTCGCCGATGAACTCCGCCTGCGACTGGGCCAGCTCCTGGGCCAGCGCGGCGGCGTACGGCGCCAGACGACTGTGGTCGTAGGGCGAGAGATCGATCACGTAGCGGTTGGGCACCAGCGTGCGCCCACCGGCCAGGATCGCCTTGTGCGCCTCGGCCTCCCGCTGCATGGCGTTGAGGATCTCCACGGGGTGGACCACCCCTTTGAAGACCTTGGCGAAGGCCCCCTCGACCAGGCCTTCCAGACGCTTCTCGAAGCGTTGCAGCACGCTCACCGGCTCCTCCTCGGGTCCCGAGGACATGATGGTATCCGGCCGGCGCGCGCGCAGCTCACACGCCGCTCGGCCGTCTGACGGCGGCCCGTTCGGACGGGCCGATACTGCCGTGCTACTCTTTCGTCCGCCACGAACGGTAACCGCTCCTCGGACGGTAACCGATCGTCGCAACGACCACGGACCGGCTAGGATGTCCGAGGCCCGCTGGAGACAGCAGGTCCGGCACAGACTACAGTGTTCGAGGTCAGGCCACGGGGAAGTGGCGGAATGGCAGACGCGCACGGTTCAGGTCCGTGTGCCCGAAAGGGCGTGGGGGTTCAACTCCCCCCTTCCCCACCAATACGCGAGGGCTCCGCAGCGATGCGGGGCCCTCGCGCTGTATCGGGGCGTGCCGTACGTCACGCTATGCTCCGATGGTTTCTGCCTCCGATGGACCAGGAGTGGCGTGTGAGTGTCGCGTTCGTGACCGGGTCGGGCGGTCTGATCGGCTCCGAGGCGGTCCGGCACTTCGCCGGCCTCGGTCTCGAGGTCGTCGGCATCGACAACGACATGCGGCAGGAGTTCTTCGGCGCGGAGGCGTCCACCGCGTGGAACGTCCGCCGGCTGACCGACGAGCTGGGGTCCGCGTACTCGCACCACAGCATCGACATCCGCGACCGGGCCGCGCTGGCCAAGCTGTTCAAGCGGTACGGCACCGACGTCGCCGTGGTGATCCACACCGCCGCCCAGCCGTCGCACGACTGGGCGGTGCGCGACCCGTTCACCGACTTCGACGTGAACGCCGCCGGCACGCTCAACGTCCTGCAGAACGTGCGCGAGCACTGCGTCGAGGCGCCGCTCATCCACTGCTCCACCAACAAGGTCTACGGCGACCGGCCGAACAGCCTGCCGCTGGTCGAGCTGGAGTCCCGCTGGGAGATCGAGCCGGGGCACCCGTACGAGCAGGGCATCCGTGAGGACATGTCCATCGACGCCTGCCTGCACTCGATCTTCGGTGCCTCGAAGGTGGCGGCCGACGTCATGGTGCAGGAGTACGGCCGCTACTTCGGCATGCGGACGGCCTGCTTCCGGGGCGGGACCCTGACCGGCCCGGCGCACTCCGCGACGGAGCTGCACGGCTTCCTCGGCTACGTGATGCGCGCCAACATGGAGCGCCGCACCTACAAGATCTTCGGCTACCAGGGCAAGCAGGTCCGCGACGCCATCCACAGCTCGGACGTGGTCTCCGCGTTCGAGGCGTTCTTCCGCAACCCGCGCTCGGCGGCGGTCTACAACCTCGGCGGCGGCCGGCACTCGAACACCTCCAACCGCGAGGCGTTCGCGCTCGCCGAGCAGATCACCGGCCAGGAGATGATCACCGAGTACGTCGGAGCCAACCGGATCGGCGACCACAAGTGGTGGATCGGCTCGAACGAGGCCTTCCAGGCCGACTACCCCGAGTGGAAGCAGGTCTACGACGTGCCCATGATCATGCGGGAGATCTACGAGGCCAACGTGGACAAGTGGGTGCCGGGCGCATGACCGGCAAGGGCAAGCGGAACGTCCTCGGGGTCCTGGTCGACGCCACCGACTACGCCGCGGCGACCGAGCAGGTGGTGGCGGCCGCGCAGGAGCGCCGCCCGCTGGCGCTGACGGCGCTGGCCGTGCACGGCGTGATGACCGGGGTGCTCGACCCGGCGCACAACGCGCGGCTGAACTCCTTCGACGTGGTCACCCCCGACGGCCAGCCGGTGCGCTGGGCGCTCAACCTGCTGCACGGCGCGGGGCTGACCGACCGGGTCTACGGCCCCACCCTGACCCTGCACGTGCTCTCCCGGTTCGCCGACGAGGGGCTGCCGGTCTACCTCTACGGGTCGACCGAGGAGACCCTGGCCAGGCTGATTCCGGCGCTGGAGCGGATGTTCCCGGCGCTGAAGATCGCCGGGGTGGAGCCGTCCAAGTTCCGGGCGGTGCAGCCGGGCGAGGACGTGGAGATCGCCGACCGGATCCGGTCCAGCGGGGCCCGGCTCGTGCTGGTCGGGCTGGGCTGCCCGCGCCAGGAGGTCTTCACGTACGCCATGCGGCCGCTGCTGGACATGCCGATGATGGCGGTCGGGGCGGCCTTCGACTACCACGCCGGGCTGCTGCGCCAGCCGCCGCCGTGGATGCAGCGGGCCGGCCTGGAGTGGTTCTGGCGCCTCGGCCTGGAGCCGAAGCGGCTCTGGCGACGCTACGTGATCCTCAACCCGGCCTACCTGACCCGGCTCGCCGGGCAGAAGACGGGGCTGTGGAAGGCGCGGCCGCCGGCCCCGGCCACGGAGCGACCGGCGACCTTCGCCGTCTGATTACCGACAGACGCCGAGAGGGCCCCTTCCCACGCACGAGGCGGTGGGAAGGGGCCCTCTCGTCACTCCGTCAGAGGGTGAGGGTCCAGGTGTTCAGGTAGCCGGTGTCGCCCGTGTAGACGTCCCGCACCCGCAGCTGCCAGGTGCCGTTCGCCGCCTCGCTCGACAGGTTCGCCGTGTAGGTGGCGTTGATGTTGTCCGCGCCGTCGAAGAAGCTGCTGTTCTTCAGCCGGTAGGACGAGCCGTCCGGGGCGACCAGGTCGATGACGACGTCACCACGGTAGGTGTGCACGATGTTCACCGCGACGGTGGAGGCCGACGAGGCGTTACGGGCGCAGCCGGAGATGACGATCGAGCTGCTGGCCGTGACGCCGGTGTCCGGGATCGCGACGTCGGTGCCGTTGGTGCCGGAGCAGCTGCCGCCACCGGTGCCGGTGACCGTCAGCGAGTAGGTGGCGGTTTTGCTGCCCGAGGCCGCGGTGCCCGTCACGGTCACGGTGTAGGTGCCGGGCGGCGTGCTCGCCGAGGTGCTGATGGTCAGCGTCGAGGAACCGCCCGAGGTGACGGTGGCCGGGCTGAACGAGGCGGTCGCCCCGGACGGCAGCCCGCTGGCCGAGAGGCTCACCGACTGGGCGGAGCCGTTGGTCGTGGCGGTGCCGACCGTGGCGGTCACCGAGCCGCCCGGCGCGGTGGAGCCGGAGGTCGGCGAGACCGAGACCGAGAAGTCGTCGGTCGGCGGCGGGGTGTCGCCGTTGACGACGTAGAGCAGCTTGTTCGGCGAGCCGGTGCCGGGGTTGGTCACCACGTTGCTGGTCGCGTTGTTCACCAGGTAGTCGCGGACCTGCTGCGGCGTCCAGGTCGGGTTGGCGCTGGCCACCAGGGCCGCGGCGCCGACCACGTGCGGCGTCGCCATCGAGGTGCCGCTGATCGTGTTGGTCGAGGTGTCGTTGGTGTGCCACGCCGAGGTGATCGACGAGCCGGGCGCGAAGATGTCCAGGCAGGTGCCGATGTTGGAGAACGAGGACCGGGCGTCGGTGTTGGTCGTCGAGCCGACGGTGATGCCCTCGGCGGTCCGGGCGGGCGAGGTGTTGCAGGCGTTGCCGCCGGAGTCGTTGCCGGCCGCCAGGCCGTAGCTCACGCCGGAGTTGATGGAGTTGCGCACGGCGGTGTCGAGCGAGGCGTTCGCGCCGCCGCCGAGGCTCATGTTGGCCACGGCGGGCTTGACCGCGTTGGCGGTCACCCAGTCGACGCCGCCGATGACGCCGGCGTTCGTGCCGCTGCCCTGGCAGTTCAGCACCCGTACGCCGACCAGCTGGACGCCCTTGGCCACGCCGTACGCCGAACCGCCGACGGTGCCGGCGACGTGCGTGCCGTGCCCGTTGCAGTCGTCGGCCGAGCCGCCGTCGACGGCGTCGTAGCCGGAGACGGCCCGCCCACCGAAGTCGCTGTGGCTGAACCGGATGCCGGTGTCGATGATGTAGGCGTGCACGTTGCTCGCCGTGTTCGGGTACGTGTAGGAGCTGTTCAGCGGCAGGGCACGCTGGTCGATCCGGTCCAGTCCCCAGGAGGGCGGGTTGGTCTGGGTGCCGCTGATGGACACCGTGTGGTTCTGCTCGACGTACGCCACGGCGGGATCCGCGGCGATGCGGGCGGCGGCCCTGGCGTCGACCCGGACCTCGAAGCCGCGCAGGGCGGCGCCGTAGGTGCGGGCGACCGCGCCGCCGTGCCGGCTGACCAGCCGCTGCGCGGTGTCACCGACGCCGCTGCGGGCGACCGAGCTGTCCTTGAAGACGACGATGTAGCTGTCGGCCACGGCCGTGGCGCCGCCCGCGGCGCGGATCGTGCCCACCGGTTCGGCGGCCATGGCGGGCGTGGCGGTGGCCACCATGGCCAGCGCGGCCACCCCGACGAGTACGGACCTGCGTGGAAGACCCATCTTCTACTCCCTCCGACCGGCACCGACCGTCCAACTGTTCGAGACGAGTGAATCGATGAATGCCGATCAAGCTGAGGGTAGGGGGGCGCAATCAGGAATTCAAACATGTCGACTTCCCCATAACACCGGGAAGATGGCCCCTAGGGGAGGCGGCTGCGGGACGAACCGGGGACCTGCCCGGATTCACGATCGTCGAAAGCGGGCAAGGCTGTCCGTCATGGAGATGCACCTGACCGTGCTGCTGTCGCTGGCCGCCGTCTGGCTCGTCGCCGGCTGGCTCGCGGACGGGCTGCCCCGGCTGGACCACGCCCGGGCCCTGCGCCGGCGTACCGGATGGGTACTCGCCCTGACGCTGACCGGCCTGGGCCTGACGGCCGCCGTGCTGGCCGCGGGGCTCTCCAGCGCCGGCGCGGCCCCGGCGGACCGGGCGGCCGCCGGTCTCACCCTCGCCGCCGCCCCCGCGCTCGTGGTCGCGGCCTGCACGGTACGCCGGGTACGCCGGCTGCGGGCGGGCGCGGGCGCCCTCTCGTCGGCCCCGGGCACCCCCGCGCCGCACGGCCTGCGGGCCTCCGCCGCGCACCCGTTGATCGGGCTCCCGGTGCAGGTCACCGGGCTGGCGATCCTGCCCGCGGTGGCTGCGGCGAGCGCCCCGGAACTGCTCTCCGGGCCAGGCGTGGCCGGCCCGGCGGTCACCGTGGGCGTGCTGGGCGTCGCCGCCATCGGCGTACGCCACGCGCTGCGGCACAGCCGGCTCGTCGAGCGGGCCGCACCGGCACGGCCTGCGTCACCGCGAGCGGCCGGGCCCCTGCACGTATAGCAGTTCCAGGATCGCCCGGGTCGCCTCGAACCAGCGGTCGAGCCAGCCGGGCGGCGGGACGCTGCCCTTCGGCGGCAACTCCATCAGCAGCCCGCGCAGCAGCGGGTGGTCGACCAGCGACTCGGTCGGCTCCACCGACCAGTTGCCGGGCGGGAACGACGGCTCGGTCAGCGGGTTGGGGTCCAGCGACGGCAGGGAGAGCGGCGGGCCGGGCTGCTCCGGCGGGGCCGCCGGGCTCTCCCGGCCACCCATCTCGGTGTCGGTCGACACCACCTCCGTGAGGACGGTGTCCCGCCGTGCCCCCCGGTACTTGCCCCCGAACCGTTCCGGCTTACCCGGCCCGTTGGTGAGGTTGTCTGACCCGATCGTCGTCATCCGTCTCGCCCTGCCTCGCTCGGTTGCCGATCCCTGCGGCGGGTTGTCGACCAGCGCCGTACCGAGGGGTACAACGACACGGGACCCGATGTGGCGACGCCGACGGCGGGACGTCTTCGCGGCCGGTACGGACGCGGGCACGGCGATGCCCCCGCCCGGCTTCGTCGCCGGACGGGGGCATCCCGTCACGTCCCGGTCCGTCAGCCCTTGTCGAACACACCGCCCCTGGCGCCGGCGACGAAGGCGTGCCAGCCACCCGGGGCGAAGACCAGGGCCGGGCCCGTCTTGTCCTTCGAGTCCCGCACGCCGACCGCCCCCGTCACGTACGCCACCTCCACGCAGTTGTCACAGTTCGGCCCGCTCTTCGAGCTCTTGAACCACGTCGCCTGCGTCAGGTCCACGGGGAACCCATTGGTCGCCATTTCCACAACGGCTCCTCTGCCAGTTTCGCGATGTGTGCGATGGACTCCTCTGGACGTATGGCCGCCGCTCGGACGTGATCGAAGATGAAGCTGTACTTCTGCAGTTCGTCACTCTTCTCCAGGAAGAGCCCACCCGTGGCATTCTCCGCGTACACGACATCCGGATCACCGGGCTCAGGGAAGCTGAGGATCGTGAAGGTGCCGTCCATGCCGGCGTGCGCCCCCACCGTGAAAGGCAGGATCTGGAGCGTCACGTTCGGCAGTTCCGCCACCTCGACCAGGCGTTTGAGCTGGTCACGCATTACCTCGTCCCCGCCCACCGGACGGCTTACCACCGCCTCATCGAGCACCACCCACAGATCGACCGGATCATCCTGCGTCAACAACGACTGACGGCCCAGACGGACACGCACCCGTTGCCGCACCTGTTCGGGCGTGAAGTCGGGCCGGGCGGCCCGGATCATCGCGCCCGCGTAATCCTCCGTCTCCAGGAGCCCGGGCACCACCTGTTGCTCGTACGCCCGGATCGAGCTGGCCGCCGCCTCCAGCCCGACGTACGCGCCGACCAGCACCGTGCTGTAGGGATGCCACCAGCCCTTCTGCCGCGCCTCCCGGGCGATCTGCACCAGCTCGTCGCTCTCGGCACCCACCACGCCGTAGATCCGCAGCATGTCCCGCACGTCGCGTGGCGTCGCCGTGGTGTGGCCGGTCTCGATGCGCGAGACCTTCGACGCCGAGCACTCCAACTGCTCGGCGACCGCCTCTATGGTGATGCCGGCCGCCTCGCGCTGCCGGCGCAGTTCGGCGCCGAGGCGACGCCGCCGGATGGTGGGGCTGCGCCGCTCGCTCACGACACGACCCCGCCCGTTGGTCGGGACCACCGCCTGTCAGGCCTCATCCGGTCCACCTCCGCCTCGCCGTGCGCCACTGTCGTCACCCGCCAGGGGCGCGACCGTCGTACGGCGGGCGTCGTTCGCGGCGTGGGGTGGTGCCGGTCATCGGCCGGCCGCGACGGGCGAAACCGGCTCCCAGTGTGCCGGGCATACGTGAACGGCTTCAAGCGCTGCTTTGCACGAGCCGCTCACGTATCGGCAAAAGTCGACGTGCAACTTGCATGAAGCACGTCGCTGATGCACTCTGTCCGTATGGCACGGGTTACTCACCGTCTTCGTCCGCTTCCTCGCCGTGGTGACCCCACGGGCTGCGGGACTCGCGGCGGTGGGACCGCCCGACAGTCGACAACCAGACCTGCCCCGGGTTGATGACCTCGCCGCTGCACGCCAGTTGGCTGCGGCGGCGGGAGCGGTACCCGGAGCAGCCGGGTGTTGGTCGGGTGGCGGTTCGCCACCAGCGGGTACGGCCCGACCACCACCGCCCGCACCGCCGGTCCACGAGGCACGACCCCGCCACGGGCCATCGACGTCCCCCGACCCTCACCGCCGGCCCGTCGGCCGGCCGACCCTTCCCAGGAGCCCATGTGCTTCCCCGCTCCGGTGACGTACTGCACGTGACTCGCGCGGCGAGTGTCCAGTTCCTCAGGCCCATCATGTTCCGGGTCATCCGGGTGCTCGACTGGCCGACCTACGACGGCTGGATCTGGCTCGAAGGCTACGAGTTGAACGCATCGGGGGACGCGGTCAGCCGGCGGTCGATCTTCGTCCAGCGGGAGGGGCTGCGCCATCTGCGGTCGGCCCCGGAGCCGCGGCCGCACACCGTGCGCGCGCCGCGCCGGCCCGTCGCCCGCACCCCGGTCCGGGTGGGCTGACCTGCGCGATCGGCAGCCGAGGGGCGTGCCGTCGCCATAGGATGAGGTACGCCCACCCCGGCACGTTCCACCCCGCGCGTCCAGGACCCCGAACCTGGGATGGCCATGGTCAATCAGCCCGCCGCGCGGCGGCACCACCGCTCCCGTATCGCCTACGCCTTCGGACTACTGGCGCTGATCGGCGCCGCCACCACGCTGGTGGTCGTGGTCCGCGATCCCGCCCTCTCGTCCACCACACGGCTGACCACCCCGGTCCCCGCACCGGAGATCACCGTGGTGGACGAGGACCCGCCCGACGGCGACGACGGGCCGGACGCCCTCGACGCCCCGTACGCGCTGACCGGACCGGACGAACCGGACGCGCTCGGCGCCGCCGACGAGTCCGGGCCCGCCGCCGGGGCCGACGTTCCCGCGGCCTCCCCGGGCGGCGCGGCACACGCCGCCCGCCCCGCGCCCGACGACGTCCGCCGTTCCCTCTTCTGGTCCGGCATCTTCGGACTGGCCATCTCGCTGGCCGGGCTCGGCATGGTCGGGACGAGACGACGAATGTGGTGACGCAGGGGCGCAGACGGTGACGCAGGGGCGCAGACGGTGACGCAGGGGCGCAGGTGGTGACGCGGCGGCGTCCCCGCCGGCGGCGCGGTCAGCGGCTCACCGGGTGGCGGTCGGTTCGACCGACGGCGTGACCCCGCCGGTCGGCGAGGCGGCGTCGCGGGCCACCACCAGCGTGACCTCCTCGTCCTCCGGCACCAGCTCCCCCGCCTCCGGCTCGGTGCGGATCACCGTGCCGGCCGGCCGGTCCGACGTCTCGTACTCCACCCGGTGGTCCAGCCCGACGTCGTCCAGGATGGCCTGCGCCGTCTCCAGCGGCAGGTTCACCACCGGCGGCATCGGCAGTTCGGCCGGCACCGAGGGCGTCGGGGACGCCGAGGGCGACGAGCTGGTGGGGGCGGCCGAGGTCGGCGCGGCGGTGGTCGGCGACGCGCGGGTCACCGACGGCGACGGTGCCGGCTCCGGCCCGCTCGGATCGTCGTCCGCCGACCGGAGGGCCAGCCACAGCCCGGCGCCGAGCAGGCCGAGCAGCAGCAGCACGAGCACGCCCCACAGGATCGGCAGCCACCAGCGCCGCCCGTCCTGGTCCTCGGCGTACCACTCGGCCTCCGGTTGGTCGGCCGGCCCGCCGGGGCGCACCTCCGCCCGGCCGGACCACGCCGCCGGCCCGGACCGCTCCGGTGGCCCGGCGGCCGTACGGTCCAGGGGGGCGGTGCCGTCCACGGGCATCGGCCGGGTGGCGTCGCCGGCGCCCGGGGCGCTCGTGTCGGGGCGGGGCAGCGGCTGCGTACGGTCGGGTTCCGGCCCGGCCGAGGGACCGCCAGGCGGCGGCAGCGGGCGGGTCCGGTCGTCGTGTTCCCCGACGGGCGGTTCCTGGCGGTCGTCGCTCATGCCGGCACTCCGCTCCGCTGCGTGCCGACCTGAGACACCACCACACCGTGCCGATGATTCGCTCGCTGACGCTCACTCATGCCGGCACTCCGCTCCGCTGCGTGCCGACCTGAGACACCACCACACTGTGCCGATGATTCGCTCGCTGACGCTCACTCATGGCACGTCCTCTCCCGGCCCGGGCGGGCGTCGCGGGCCCCTGACCGCCAACCTAGCGGTCCCGGAGGCCATCGGCCGGGATCAGCGTGCCGGACGCTCCGTCACGGCGTCGGGGAGGGCGAATCGCCGTCCTCCGGCGCGTCGCCGCACCAGATCGACACCTGGTCGTTCCACCGGCCCGCACCGTCGCCGGCCGGGTCCTGGCGGCTGACCTTGCCGGTCTTGCCCGTCCGGTAATGCGGATAGAAGCCCTCGTCGACGAGCTCGTCCGCCGCGTCGTCGCAGTCGTCGCCCACCACGTCCGGCACGGTGGCGGCCGGCGCCGGACCGCTCACATAGAGCGTCACGGTACGTCCGGGCTGCACCTCGCTACCCACCTCCGGGGAGGTGCGCTCCACGGTCGTTCCCGTGCCCCGACCGAAGACGAGCCGCCAGCCCAGCCGCTTCTCGCGCAGTTCGTCGCGGGCGTCCGTGAACTCCTCGCCGACGACCGGCGGGACCGTCAGCCCGGCGGGGCGGCTCGGGGCGGTCGTCCGGGGAGCCTGTGGGGCGGACCGGCCCGGGGTCGGCCGGGCCGTGCCGGGGGTGCCGGTGGAGGGCAGACTCTCCGCCGCCGCCGTCGGCGGGGCCGGTGGGTCGTCCTCGCCGGCCAGGAGCCAGCCGCCGGTCGCGCCGACGGCAGCGAGCAGCACGACGGCCAGCCCGCCCCTGAGCAGCAACGCCGACCGGTCCGGCCCGGCGTCGTCCCGCGCGCCCGTGTCCCCGTCCGTCATACGCCCACCCCGCCTCGATCACCGGCGACCGTACCCGCTCCCGTCGACGTCGGCGTCGTCGCGGTCACCCGGGCCGGACCGCCACGACTCGCCGCGCCGACCACGGGACGTTACGCTCCCCGGCATGGCCAGACGGGGCTGGGGAGGATCGATCGCGACCGCGGTCGGCGTCGCTGCCGGCGCGGGCGCGGCCCAACTGGGCTTCGGCTACGGGCTGGGCATCATCAACTGGGCACCGGCGGACGCGACCGCCGGCGCGACCGCCTGGGTGGCGGGCCTGATCTGGGCCACCTGGATCGCTGCCACCTCGACGGTCTTCGGCGCGGTCTGCGCGCAGCGGCTGCGCGACCGCGCCCCGGCACCGGACACCGACCCCGCCGACCCGGCTCCGGCCGGACCGGGTGGGGGCGCCCTCGGCTCCGTCGCGCTCGCCGTGGCCGCCGGGGTGGGCGCGCTGATCACCGTGCTGCTGGTGGCCGTACCGGCCCGGGAGGCGGTGACGGTGGCGGACACCGGGTCGCCCCGGAACGTCGCGGCGGCCTACGCGGCGGTCGGCGTGCTGGTCGGGGTGCTGACGGCGGTCTGGGCGCTGCGCTCGCGGGCCGCCGCGAACAACGTGATCGCCACCGTCGGCTGGCTCTGGCTGCTCGCCGTGATCGCCGTCGTGGACGGCGTACTGGCCGGACGCGGCCTCACCAGCGCCCAGCTCGGCATCTGGCAGCTCGGCCCCGACGACGGGCGGTACTGGATCCGCGACTACTTCTACTGGCCGGGTGCGCTGCTGTCCCTCGGTTCCGCACTGGTGATCGGTGCCCTCGCGGCCCGCCGGGACGCCCGGGATCCCGACCACCGGGTCGGGGCGGCCGTTTCGGGTGCGGCCGGGCCGCTGCTCGTCGCGACCGCGTACTTCCTGGCGGTGCCGAGGCTGACCGCGATCAGCCCGGAGCAGGTGTCGGCGCACCTGATCGCGCCGTACGCGGTGATCATCGGGGTCGGCGGCGCCGTCCTGGTCACCGCCCTCGCCCAGCGGGCCGCCCGACGGGCCGCGGCCCGGGGAACGGTGCGGGTGCCCCGCCAACGCACCGGCGAACCCGCCGACCACCCGGGCGATCCCAGTCCGGGGCGACACACCCCTCCGGTCGGCGGCACCGACGGCGACGCCCAGGCGGCGCCCGCCGGCAGCGGCACCCTCATGACGCCGGGCGGTGGCGCACTCCCAGGGCCGGGCGGCAGCTACACCTCCACCGCGCCGGACGGCACCGCGCCGGACGGGGACGCCGTCGCGGCGGGCGGAGGAACGCCCCCGGCTCCCCCCGCCGAGCGCGAGCCTGCGCCGGACCCCGCCGAGCGCGAACCCGCGCCGGTACCCGCCGCCGCGAGGCCCGCGGCCACGTCCGGCACACCGGCCGGGGAGCCGGCCGCCCCGGCCACCGGGGACGGCACGCCGGCGTCGGCGACGACCGGGGAGCCGCCCGTGCCGGCCGCCGACGATCCGGCGGAACCGCAGCCCACCGGCCGCCGACCCCGCTCCGGCCGCCGCACACGCTGAACCCCGCGGTGCCGCCGAGGCGACCCGCCCTGCCGGGGGTCGGCCGCGCCGAACGACGAGGAGTGACGGCGCCGGGGCGCCACCGCTGCGGAGCACCCGGGGTAGGACGGGTGCGACCGGAGCGTCAGGGGCCGGAAGCGCAGGCGGTCGCGTGCCGGGACTCGCGCCGGCCCGGATCGGCGCCACCGCCGCGACGCACCGGGACGCGGGTCAGCTGCGGCGCACCGGGATGCGGGTCAGTCGACGGGCCAGGTGTGCACGGGCTCGTTGCTGCGTTGCAGCTCGGCGTAGCGCTGCACCATGTGGTGCAGGGCGGCGTTCCGGTCCATGCCGCGGTGCCGCTCGGCCGCCCAGACCGCCTCGGTCTGCCAGACCGCGCCGTTGCGGCCCGTACGGCAGCGCTGCTCGATGATGCCGAGCAGCCGGTCGCGTTCGGCCGGGGACACCCCGAACCGGTCGAGCCCGGCGGCCGCCCTGGGCAGCAGGACGTCCAGGACCAGCTTGGTCACCGGCACCTCGCCGAGGCGTGGCCAGTGCAGGACGGCGTCCATGCCGCGCCGGGCGGCGGCGTGGAAGTTCTCCTCGGCGGAGCTGAAGGTGAGCTGGCTCCAGATGGGCCGGTCGGACTCCGCCAGCCCGCGCGCCAGCCCGAAGTAGAAGGCGGCGTTGGCCAGCATGTCGACCACGGTCGGGCCGGCCGGCAGCACCCGGTTCTCGACGCGCAGGTGCGGGCGGCCGTTCATGATGTCGTAGACCGGCCGGTTCCACCGGTAGACGGTGCCGTTGTGCAGGCGTAGCTCGCCCAGCTCCGGTACGCCGCCGCCGTGCAGGACCTCGACCGGGTCCTCGTCCTCGCAGATCGGCAGCAGCGGCGGGAAGTAGCGGACGTTCTCCTCGAAGAGGTCGAAGATCGACGTGATCCAGCGTTCGCCGAACCAGACCCGGGGTCGTACGCCCTGTGCCTTCAGCTCGTCCGGCCGGGTGTCGGTGGCCTGCTCGAACAGTGCGATGCGGGTCTCCGCCCAGAGCTGCCGCCCGTAGAGGAAGGGCGAGTTGGCCCCCACGGCCACCTGCACCCCGGCGATGGCCTGGGAGGCGTTCCAGTAGTCGGCGAAGCTGTCCGGTGCGACCTGGAGGTGGAACTGGAGGCTGGTGCAGGCGGCCTCGGGGGCGATCGAGTCGGTGTGGGTCTGGAGGCGTTCGACGCCTCGGATGTCGAGCTCGATGTCCTCGCCCCGGGCGCCGACGATCTGGTCGTTGAGCACCCGGTACCGCTCGTCGGTGGAGAGGTTGTCCTCGACCAGGTGCCGCTCGGTGAGGGTGGGCAGGATGCCGACCAGGACGATCTTCGCGTCCGACTTGGCGGCCCGCTCGTCGGCGCGGGAGAGGCTGCCGCGCAGGTCCTGCTCGTAGTCGGCGAACCCGCTGCCCTCGATCAGCCGGGGCGGCGCGTTCAGCTCAAGGTTGAACTGGCCCAGCTCGGTCTGGAAGAGCGGGTCGGCGATGTCGGCGAGGATCTGGTCGTTGCGCATCGCCGGCTCGGCCGCCGAGTCGACCAGGTTCAGCTCGATCTCCAGCCCGGTCATCGGCCGGTCGGCGTCGAAGCCGAAGTCGTCCAGCATCAGGGCGAAGACGTCCAGGCACCGCCGGACCTTCTGTCGGTAGCGGACCCGGTCCTCCCGGGAGAAGGCGCCCTGCTCGACGTCCCTGCCCATGTTTCCTCCCGGCGCGAGGCGCAGTCGGACCGTGCCGGCCCGGTGAGCGCGTGGTGAACCCTCCACGTTAGGAGTGTCGGCATCGTCGGGACCAGAGGAGGTCGCGGCGATCCCACGGCCGGGACGACCGTACTCCGGTCGGCGGACGCGCTCCCGGCGGCATTTCTACCCAGCCGGTGCCGCCCGGCACCGGATCGAACCGCGAATGAGTCGTGACAAATCGCACCCGGGTCGGCGGCCCTCACCCTGCGTACGCGCGTCGGGCCCGCGCCGTGACGCGGCGCGGGCCCGGAAGCGGTACGGCGGATCAGGCCTGGCGGACGGCCTCGCCCTCGATCTCGATCTTGATCTTCTTGCCGACCAGCACGCCCCCGGTCTCCAGGGCGACGTTCCAGGTCAGGCCGAAGTCCTCGCGGTCGATCTCGGTGGACGCGGAGAAGCCGAAGATGTCCTGCCCGAACGGGCTGCGGCCGACGCCCTCGAACTCCACCTCCAGGTCGACCGGGCGGGTGACGCCCTTGATGGTCAGCTCGCCGGAGAGGACGAACTCGTTGCCGTCGCGGGACTTCACGGCCGTGCTGCGGAACTCCAGGGTCGGGAAGGCCTCGGCGTCGAGGAACTCGGGGCTGCGCAGGTGCGCGTCCCGGTCGGCCTGGTTGGTGTTGATGGTGGCCGCCTGGATGGTGGCGCTGACCGTGGACCGCATCGGGTCCTCGGCGACGGTGATGGTGGCGCTCGCGTCGGCGAACTCACCGCGTACCTTGCTGACCATCATGTGCCGGGCGACGAAGCCCACGCGCTTGTGCGCCGCGTCCAGCAGGTAGGTGCCGGCGGTCGGGATCGTGAGGCCGTCCCAGTCGCGGGTGACCGGTGCGGTGCTGCTGGTCATGAAGCTGCCCTCCGTGGGGAAAAGTTGTTTAGTAGCCCAACGACTGCCGCAGCAACTATAGGCATAGCAATATTCCTCGTGTCAAGTACTGCTAGGATGGACGCGTGGACCAGAACGTGTTCGACGACCCCCGGATCACCGCCGTCGGCCTGCTCGTCGAGGCACACGCCGGGCTCTCGGCCCGGTTCGCTTCCCAGTTCGAGGAGCACGGCCTCTCACCGGTCGAGTTCGAGGTGCTGACCAGACTCGCCCGCTCACCCGGCAACCAGTTGCGGATGACCGACCTCGCCGCCCAGACCTCGCTCTCGACGAGCGGCGTCACCCGCGTGGTGGACCGGATGGAACGCGACGGGCTGCTCGCCCGCCGCGCCTGTCCCTCCGACCGGCGCAGTTCGTTCGCCGTGGTCACCGCCTCCGGCCTGCAACGCCTCGACGAGACCCTGCCCGGGCACCTGCGGATCATCGAGCAGTGGTTCACCGGCCAACTCGACCCGGAGGCCCTGGCCGCCCTGCTCGACGGGCTGCGCCGGGTCCGGGACGCGGTGCACCCCGGCGCCACCGCCGGAAGCACCGGGTCCGCCGCCGACTGCGACGGAACGGTCCCGCCCTCCTGACCCGTCCCCGGGCCCGCCCGGCACCGGCAGAAAGAGCGGCAGAACTGCCGTACCCACGGGACGATAGACGTTCAAACCGGACGGAGCCGCGTGCGGGCGGTGGCTAGTCTTCGGGCAGTGGGGACGCACCGGGGGGTGACGGCGCGGGCGACGAGCGAGGGGTAGCAAGAGGGGCTTCGTCGCCTGCGTCCCCCCGGTCGCTCCGCGGAACGCCCGCCACGTCACGCCCCGACGCCGGCACGGCCGGTCCGCCCGGGTCACCCGCTCCGGCTCGCGGCCCACGGGCGCAGCTGCTCCTCCTCGTGCGGCAGCAGCCGCACACCACTCTGCCGGAAGGCCCGGTCGAGGCGGTCCAGCACGGCGGGATCGCCCGAGCTGGCGGCCAGTCCCACCAGCGCCTCCACCACGTCACGCCGGTCCTGACCGCCGGCACCGGCTTCCGCCGCCGCGGCGAACCACTCCGCCGCCAGCTCACGATCGCCCCGGCGCAGCGCCAGGTTCCCCTCGATCAGCGCGCAGATCCCGTCCTCCGGGCGCACCCCGGGCGTCGGCGCACCCGGCACGCGTCCGGGCGACCAGACCTCCTCGGGGCGGGGCACCGGCGGCCCCGGGGGCGGGCGCAGCTCGGCCAGCACCTCGGCCGCCTCGGCGGACCGGCCGTCGCGGGCCAGCGCCAGCCCCACCGTGCCGAGCACCCGGCGACGGTGGCCCGGGTCGCCGAGGTCCGCCAGCGCCGCCACCACCCGCCGGCCCTGGTCGACGGCGTCCGCGTACCGGCCCTCGAGGCGGGACACCTCGGCGAGGTTGGCCCGCGCGAGCACCCGCATCCGCTGCTCCCCGACCTGCGCGGCGAGCCGGTCGACCGTGGCCAGCCGGCGCCGGGCAGCCGCCAGGTCACCGACCCGGATGTCGTGCCAGGCGAGGTTGTTCTGCGCCACCGCCATGTCCCGGACCCGCCCGTGCCGGACGGCCAGCGCGACCACCGCCTCGGCCTGCGTCCGCACCTCGTCGTGCTCGCCGAGGGCGATCAGCAGCGCGCAGAGCACCGAACGCGCCTCCAACTCCCCGGTGATGTCGCCCGCGTCCCGGAACGCGGCCAGCGCTGCCCGCGCGGCCGGCAACTCCTCCGCCCCGGCACCGTGCTCGGCGGCGAGCCGGGCCACCCCGAGGAACGCCCATGCCCGCAGCACCGGGTCGACATCGGCGGTACGCGGATCCGCCAGCAGGCGCCGGAGCCACTGCCTGCCGGGGACGTCGCGCCCCCGGAACCGCCACCACCGGGACAGCGCCGCCGCCAACCGCAGCGCGGTCAACGGGTCGTCGACGGCGGCGTGCGCCAGGGCGGAGCTGATGTCGCCGGTCACCTCGTCCAGGCGGTGCACCGCCGCCGGCAGGTTGGCCCCGACCAGCTCCGGTGCGGTCCGCGCCACCAGCCGGGCGACGACCTGCGCGTGCCGGCGCCGGATCGCGGTCAGCTCGCCGGCGCCCGTCGCCTGCTCGGCGGCGAAGTCCCGCACGGCGTCGAGCAGGCGGAACCGGAACGGCCCGGCGCCCCGGACGCTCAACAGACCGAGTTCGACGAGCCGGTCGAGCAGCGGCACCGGGTCCACGACCACCGTCCCGTCCCGGTCGGCGGGGTCGGCGAGCATCTCCTCGGCCAGCTCGACCGACCAGCGGTTGCCGAACGCGGCGAGCCGGCGCAACGCGGCCCGCTCGTCGGGGGCGAGGAGGCGGTAGCTGACGGCCACCGCGTCCCGCAGGGTCTCCGCCACCGCCGCCCGCGGGCTCTCCGGACGGCCGGGCTCCGTGCTGTCCCAGCCCGGCCGCCCGGCCGCCCCCGGCGAGGTCGTCAGGTCGAGGACACGGTCGCCGTACCGGTCGAGCAGCTCGTTGAGATCGAGGATCCGGCCCCGGGCCGCCATCAGCTCGATGGCGAGCGGGAGCCCGCCCAGGCGGCGTACCAGGGCGGCGAGGGCGGGCAGCTCGGCGGGGCCGGGCGGCTCCCGGCGGACCTGGGCGAGCCGGGCGGTGAAGAGGGCCACGGCGGGGTAGCCGGCCAGCGCCGTCGGGCCCTCCCGCTCGCTGCCCGGCGGCGGTACGTCGAGCGGGGCGACCGGCCACACCCGCTCCCCGGGCAGGCCGACCGGGTGCCGGCCGGTGACCAGCACCCGCAGCGACGGCACCGCCCCGGCGAGCCGGTGCACCGTCTCGGCGACCGCGTCGGGGGCCCGCTCGGCCGCGTCCACGAGCAGCAGCGCCGGCCGGCCGTCGAGGCGGGCGGTCAGCTCGGGCAGCCGGGCGACGCCGAAGACGGCGACCGAGGCGGAGAGCGCGTCGGCCGCGTCCGAGCCCTCGCCGATGAGCACGCCGGCCGCCCCACCGGGATGGTCGTCGGCGACCGCGTGGGCCACCGAGAGGGCCAGCGCGGTCTTGCCCACGCCGGCCAGCCCGACCAGGCTGACCAGCCGGGGCCCGCGCCCGTCGGTGAGCAGCCCGGCCAGCTCGGCCAGGTCGCGGTCCCGGCCGACCAGCGCGACCGGGGGCGGGAGCGCGGCCGGCGTACCGGCGTGGTGGCCGAGATCGACGCGGGCCGGCGGGGCGCCTCCGGGGGTGACCGGCGGGGCGGCCGGGGCCGGCCCCCGGGCGGCGGCCAGGAACGCCGACCGGGCGGCTCCGGCCAGCTCCAGCGCGCCGGCGAGCAGCTCGACAGTGGTGCGCTGCGGTCGGGACGAGCGCCCCCGTTCCAGGTCGCGGACGGTCCGGACGCCCACACCCGCCCGGCCCGCCAGCTCGGCCTGCGTCAGGCCGGCGGCGAGCCGGTGCCCGCGCAGCAGCTCCGGCAGCCCGGTACGACCGCCCGGATGCGGCGAACGATCATGATCCGGCGTCATGGGCAGGAAGGGTACGGACGGGGTACGACCGCCGGCAGCCGAGCGTCGCCCTGCCGACGCCCCGGTGCGGATTTCCGACAGCGGGCCGGTCGGACGACGACGCGGAACGGACCCGGCGGCACGAAACGGACGGACGGCAGGGAGCGGGCCGGTCACGCCGAGCGGGCCGGTCGCGCCGAACGGGCCCGGCGGCGCGGAGGCGGCTGCCCCGACGCCACCGGACCCGTCGCCGTCACATGCCCAGATCGCGCGCGATGATCATGCGCTGCACCTCGGACGTGCCCTCGCCGATCTCCAGGATCTTGGAGTCGCGCCAGAACCGGGCCACCGGGTACTCGTTCATGAAGCCGTAGCCACCGTGGATCTGGGTGGCTTCGCGGGCGTTGTCCACCGCGATGGTGCTGGCGTGCAGCTTGGCGATGGCGGCCTGCCGCTTGAACGGCTCACCGGCGAGCATCCGCGCCGCCGCGTCGTAGTAGGCCAGCCGGGCGGTGTGGGCCTTCATCTCCATGTCGGCGATCTTGAACTGGATCGCCTGGTAGTTGCCGATCGGCTGGCCGAACGCCTGGCGTTCCTTCGCGTACCTGATCGACTCGTCGACGCAGCCCTGCGCGAGGCCGACGGCCAGGGCGGCGATGGCGATCCGCCCCTCGTCGAGGATGCGCAGGAACTGGGCGAAGCCCCGGCCGCGCTCGCCGAGCAGGTTCGCCGCCGGCACCCGGCAGTCGTCGAAGGTCAGCTCGTGGGTGTCCGAGGCGTTCCAGCCGACCTTGGAGTAGCCCGGCGCGACGGTGAAGCCCGGCGTGCCCGAGGGGACGATGATGGTGGACAGCTCCTTGGCGCCGTCCGGGCGGGTGCCGGTGACCGCGGTGACGGTGACCAGCGCCGTGATGTCGGTGCCCGAGTTGGTGATGAAGGCCTTGGAGCCGTTGATCACCCACTCGTCCGTGGACTCGTCGAGCACCGCGCGGGTCTGGGTGCCGCCGGCGTCCGAGCCGGTGCCCGGCTCGGTCAGCCCGAAGCCGGCCAGCGCCTCGCCGCTGAGCAGCTTCGGCAGCCACGTCGCCTTCTGCTCGTCGGTGCCGAAGCGGTAGATCGGCATCGCGCCGAGCGAGACCGCCGCCTCCAGGGTGATGGCGACGCTCGAATCGACCCGGGCCAGCTCCTCCAGCGCGAGGCAGAGCGCGAAGTAGTCGCCGCCCATGCCGCCGTGCTCCTCGGCGAAGGGCAGGCCGAACAGGCCCATCTTGCCCATCTGCCGGATCACCTCGTACGGGAAGGTGTGCTTCTCGTAGTGCTCCGCGATGACCGGGGCGACCACCTCGCGCGCGAATTCCCGCACGCTCTCCCGCAGCGCCTCTTGCTCCTCGGTGAGCCGGAAGTCCATGGAATCCTCCTGTGTGGATGGGCCGCCGGGCGCTCGTGACGCCGGGAACGGACGGGTCGCTGGTGCGGTGCGGGCCCGCGCCGGCCGGGTGGGCCGGCGGCGGGATCAGACCGGGGTGACGCCGTGCCGGCGCCGGGAGAAGTGCCGCTCCTTGGTGCGGGCGGCGGCGAACCGGCGGACCAGCTCGGCGCGCAGCTCGTGCGGCTCGACGATCGCGTCGATGACCAGCTCGCTGGCGAGCCGGACCACGTCGATGTCGCGCTCGTACTCCTCGCGCTTCGCGGCGACGAACGCGGCCCGCTCGGCCTCGTCCTCGATCGCGGCGATCTTGTTCGCGTAGACCGCGTTGACCGCCGCCTCCGCGCCCATCACGGCGATCTTGGCGGTGGGCAGCGCGATCGTGGCGTCCGGCTCGAAGCCGGGACCGGCCATCGCGTAGAGGCCGGCGCCGTACGCCTTGCGGACCACCACGCAGATCTTCGGTACGGTCGCCTCGGAGATCGCGGTGATCATCTTGGCGCCGTGCCGGATGATGCCCTGCCTCTCCACCGCGCTGCCGACCATGAACCCGGGCACGTCGGAGAGGAAGAGCAGCGGCACGTTGAACGCGTCGCAGAGCTGCACGAAGCGGGTCGCCTTGTCGGCCGAGTCGACGAAGAGCACGCCGCCCTTGAACATCGAGTTGTTGCCGACCACGCCGACGACCTCGCCGCCCAGCCGGCCGAAGCCGATGGTCAGCTCCTTGGCCCAGAGCGCCTGGATCTCGAAGAAGGAGCCGTCGTCGAGCAGGCCCTTGACGTACCGCCGCATGTCGAACGCCTGCCGCTCGCTCGCCGGCACCAGCGCGGCCAGGTCGGCCTTCTCCGGCGCCTCGACGGCGGGCGCGGCCGGCGGCTGCTGCGTCCAGTTCGCCGGCAGGTACGACAGGTAGCGCCGCACCACGTCGAGCGCGTCGGCCTCGGTCTTGCAGAGGAAGTGCCCGACGCCCGACTCGGCGCAGTGCACCTTGGCGCCGCCCATCGCCTCCAGCGTGGTCTTCTCGCCGGTGACCATCTCGACCATCCGGTCGGAGCCGAGGTACATGCTGGCGTTGCCGTCGACCATGGCGACCACGTCGCAGAACGCCGGGATGTACGCCCCGCCGGCCGCGCTCGGCCCGAACAGCGCGCAGACCTGCGGGATGGAACCGGAGGCGCGGACCTGGTTCCAGAAGATCTTGCCGGCGCCACGGCGGCCGGGGAAGAGATCGACCTGGTCGGTGATCCGGGCGCCGGCCGAGTCGACCAGGTAGACCATCGGCACGCTGGTCGAGTAGGCCCGCTCGATGATCCGGATGATCTTCTCGACGGTGCGGGCGCCCCAGCTGCCGGCCTTGACCGTGGAGTCGTTCGCCATCAGGCAGACCGGACGGCCGTCGATGGTGGCGGTGCCGGTCACCACGCCGTCGGCCGGGAGGCCCTCGGCCATCGCGTTGGCGTAGAGGCCGTCCTCGACGAAGGAGCCTTCGTCGACCAGGAGCGCGACCCGCTCCCGGGCGAAGAGCTTGCCCTTGGCGGCGTTCGCCGCGTGGTACTTGTCCGCACCGCCGGCCCGGGCCCGCTTGCGCAGCTGCTCCAGTGCCTCACCGTCGAGCGTCACGCCGACTCCCTCGCCACCTGAGCCGGTCACCTCGCGGGCGGACCGACTGACCTGAACGATCGTTAGGCTAGCGCATCCCCCCACCCCCCGGCGACCCGCGGACGGCGGAGGCGGCATCACCCCGCCACGCCCTTCGGCAAGGCATTGAGAATCATGAATTTATAGGGCTACGCTCCGGACACCCCTCCTCCCGGATTGGAGTCAGCGATGACCTCACGACTCAACCGGCTCGCGGTCGCGTTCGTCGCGACGGCACTCGCCACGCTCGGCGTCACGGTCGCCAACCCGTCACCCGCCTCCGCCGCCATGACCATCTGCTACAACACCAGCCAGGCGGGGAGCTTCGCCGGCACCGCCAATCAGGCCGCCTCGATCTGGAACAACGCCACGTCGAACCTGACGCTCACGGCGAACTGCGGCTCCAACCTGCGGATCTACCAGATCACCGGCGGCGGCTCGTACGCCGTCCGGACCAGCCTCGGCAACGGGCGGGTCTACATCGACACCCAGCAGGCCCAGCAGTACAGCCCGCTGCGGATCATGACCCACGAGATCGGGCACATCCTCGGCCTGCCCGACAACTACAACGGCAACTGCGCGATCCTGATGTCCGGCGGCAGCGCCGGCACCAGCTGCACCAACCCGTACCCGAGCACCACCGAGGCGAACCGGGTCACCAGCCTCTTCGCCGGCACCCGCAGCACGGACCGCGCCGGGTCCGAGATCTTCCGCGACAGCTGGCCGAGCATGCTCACCACGGTGGGCTGACCGACCGGGCACGTCGGAGGGGCCGGCACGACGCCCGGCCCCTCCCCGCGTCTCCGAGCGGTCAGCCCGGCAGCGGCGTCAGCCGGGTACGCGGGCCCGCGCGGAGCACCCCCGACGGGAGCCGCTTGCCGACCAGCTCCTCGGCCAGCTCGGCCACCTCGACCAGGGCGTCCAGGTCGATGCCGGTGTCGACGCCCATGTCGTGCAGCATGTGCACCGCCTCCTCGGTGGCCAGGTTGCCGCTGGCCCCGGGCGCGTACGGGCAGCCGCCGAGGCCACCGACGCTGGCGTCGAACTCGGTGACGCCCAGCTCCAGCGCGGTCAGCATGTTGGCCAGCGCGGTGCCCCGGGTGTTGTGGAAGTGCAGCAGCACGGGGACGTGCGCGTTACGGTCGCGTACCGCCGTCAGCAGCTCGCGGACCCGCCGGGGCGTACCCATGCCGGTGGTGTCGCCGAAGGCCACCCGGTCGGCGCCGTCGCGGACCACCCGGTCCACGATGGCGGCCACCCGGGCCGGGTCGGTGTCCCCCTCGTACGGGCAGCCGAAGCTGGTCGCCACGATCACCTCGGCCTGCGCGCCGGCGCCGTGCAGCAGGTCGATCAGCTCGGCGATGTCGTCCAGCGACTCCTCGGTGGAGCGGTTCACGTTGCGCCGGTTGTGCGTGTCGCTGGCCGAGACCACCACCTCGATCTCGGTGAAGCCGGCGGCCAGGGCCCGCTGCGCGCCCCGGGTGTTCGGCACCAGCGCCGAGTAGCGCACGCCGTCGGCCTTCGCGGCCCGCTGCCACACCTCGTCGGCGTCGGCCATCTGCGGGATCGCCTTCGGGTGCACGAACGAGACGGCCTCGATCCGCCGCACGCCGGTGCCGGAGAGGGCGTCGAGCAGCCGCACCTTGGCCTCGGTCGGAATCGGCTCCTCGTTCTGGAGCCCGTCGCGCGGCCCGACCTCCCGGATCGACACGGAGTTCGGCATTTCCGCCATAAGGGGTCACCTCACTGTGACGCAGTGCTTGTGCTGGGTCCTCCCAGCCTCCCACCCACCCGGCCCGTTCCGCACCCAGCCGGGGGTGGGGCGGGTCAGCGCATGCGGGAGACGATGCCCGTGTCGTAGTCGCCGGAGAGGAACTCGTCGTTCTCCAGGAGTTCGGCGAAGAAGGGGAGGTTGTTCTTCGGGCCGGCCAGCTCGAACGCGGCCACCGCCGCCCGCGCCCGCTCGACCGCCTCGGCCCGGGTCGCGCCGCTGACGATCAGCTTGGCCATCAGGCTGTCGTAGAAGGGGGTGACGGTGTTGCCCTCGACGTAGCCCGAGTCCACCCGGACGCCCTCGCCGCTCGGCTCCACCCAGGTCTTGATCACGCCGGGGCCGGGCAGGAAGCGCTTCGGGTCCTCGGCGTTGATCCGCAGCTCGATGGCGTGCCCGCGCGGGGCGAGCGCGTCCGGGTCGAAGGTGGGCGCCAGGCCGGCGGCCACCCGCAACTGCTCCTCCACCAGGTCGACGCCGTAGACCAGCTCGGTGACCGGGTGCTCCACCTGGAGCCGCGTGTTCATCTCCAGGAAGAAGAACTCTTCGGAGTCGGGGCCGTCGCCCCTGGCGTCCCGCTGGCGCGGGACCAGCAGGCACTCGACCGTGCCCGCGTTGCGGTAGTCCACCGCCTCGCCGGCACGCACGGCGGCGGCCAGGAAGCGCTCGCGCAGCTCCGGGGAGACCGCCGGCGACGGCGACTCCTCGACCAGCTTCTGGTTGCGCCGCTGCACCGAGCACTCCCGCTCGCCGAGGGCGACCACCCGGCCGTCGGCCAGGCCGAGGATCTGCACCTCGACGTGGCGCACCCGGGGGAAGTACCGCTCGATCAGCACCGAGCCGTCGCCGAACATCCGCTCGGCGAAGGAGCGCACCTTGTCGTACTCGGTCCGCAGCGCGGCCTCGTCGGTCGCCACGCCCATGCCCATGCCGCCGCCACCGGCCGCGGCCTTGACCATCACCGGGTAGCCGATCTCCGCCGCCGCGGCGACCGCCGCGTCGAGGTCGGCCGCCGGGTCGGTGGTGCCGGGCGCGACCGGCACGCCGGCCGCCGCCATCAGGTTCCGGGCGTTGATCTTGTCGCCCATCGCGGTGATCGCGTCCGCGCCGGGCCCGACCCAGATCAGCCCGCTCGCCTCGACGGTACGGGCGAAGTCGGCGTTCTCCGACAGGAAGCCGTAGCCGGGGTGGATGGCCTGCGCACCGGTCGACTTGGCGGCGGCGAGGACGGCCTCGACGTTGCGGTAGCTCTGGGCCGGGTTGGCCGGTCCCACGCACACCGCCTCGTCGGCCTCGGTGACGAACGGCAGGCCGGCGTCGGCCTCCGAGTGCACCGCGATCGCGCGGACGCCGAGCCGCCTGGCGGTCCGGATGATCCGGCGGGCGATCTCGCCCCGGTTGGCGACCAGCAGCGACTCGATCATGTTTCCTCCCAGCGTCCAGGGTCGGGACGGTGCTAGGGAACCACGCCCGGGAGGTTACCGACGAGTTGGGGCCGGCGTCAGGATCCGGGGTGGGCCAGGAGGGCGGCCAGGGTGGCGGCGCGGAGCAGCTCGGCCCGGCGGCGCCGGTCCACCTCGCCACCCAGGAACGGCGTCGAGTTCATCAGGCCGAACGCGGCGTGGGCCAGCACTCGCGCCTCGCCGTCGGGCATGCCCGGATGCAGCGTGGTCAGCACCGTCACCCACTGTTCGACGTAGAGCCGCTGGAGCCGGCGGATCCGGCGGCGGGGCTCGTCGGGGAGGCGATCCAGCTCGTGCAGGTGCAGGGCGATCACCGCCGGATTGGCCAGCGCGAAGTCGACGTGGAAGTCGATCAGCGACTCCAGCGCGCCGCGCGGGTCGTCGGGATGACCGGTGGAGCGCTGCTGGCCGCCGGCCAGCAGCTCCTCGCTGACCGGGATCAGCGCGGCGACCAGCATGGCCTCCTTGCCCGCGAAGTGGTGGTAGAGCGCCGGGCCGGTGACCCCGGCGGCCGCGCCGATGTCGTCCATCGAGACGCCGTGGTAGCCCCGGGAGGCGAAGAGGCCGACCGCGATCTCCAGGATCTCGTCCTTGCGGGACCGGCGCCGGCCCGCCCCCGCGGCACCGTTCCCCCTGCCCCGTGCCTGCTGCTCCACCGTCACCGGGCAAGCGTAGACCTCGACCGGCCCTGCGTGGAGCCTCCGCTACCCGTCGGTTGGCTCACGTCCGGACCGGTACCCGACACGCCGGGTACCGGTGGCCGACCCGTCCCGGCCCCTTGACCCTCGACCCGGTCGAGCCCCGAGGGTCGCCGGCATGACCGCACCTCCGCTCGGCCGCGACTACCGGCTGCTCTGGTCCGCCGCCGTGTCCTCGCGGCTCGGCGACGCCCTGCGTACGCCGGCACTGGCGCTGCTGGCCGCGACGCTGACCCGCGATCCCCGGGTGATCGCGGCGGTGACCGTGGCCGGTCAGCTCCCGCCACTGCTGTTCGGCCTGTTCGGCGGCTTGTACGCGGACCGCTGGGACCGCCGCCGGACGATGGCGGTGGTGGACGGGCTGCGCGCCGCCGTGGTCGGTGGGCTCGCCCTCGCGGTCGCCCTGGACCGGGCCGGCGTCGCCGCGCTGGTGACGGTGGCGTTGCTGCTCGCCGCGCTCGGCACTCTCTTCGACGCCGCCTCGTTCGCGATGCTGCCGTCCGTGGTGCCGCCGGCGGCGCTGGCCCGGGCCAACGGCCGCCTCCAGGCCGGCTCGGCGGTGGCGGGCGGCTTCCTCGGCGCCCCCGCCGCCGGCGTGCTCTTCGCCCTGGCCGCCCCGCTGCCGTTCGCCGTGGACGCCGTCACCTTCCTCTGCGCCGCCCTGCTGACCCTCGCCCTCCGTCCGGCCCCGCCGCGCCCCCGCTCCCACCCGGGGCGACGGCGGTCGGTGTGGCGGGAGGGCGTCGAGGGGGTGCGGTGGGTACGCGGCCACGCGACGGTGTGGCGGCTGACCGTGGCGACCGCCGGGAGCAACCTGGCGATCAGCGGGCTGATGGCGGTGCTGGTGCTCTACGCGCTCGACGTGCTGCGGGTGCCACCGGCCGGGTACGGCCTCTTCGCCGCCGGAGCGGTCCTCGGCGGGCTGGCCGGTGGGCTCGGGGCGGGTCGGTTGGCCGCCCGGCTCGGCACGGTGCCCGCGCTGCGCGTCGTGCTCGCCGGCCAGGCCGTCGCGCTGACCGGGCTCGCGCTCGCCCGGCACCCGGTGCCCGGCGGGCTGGCGCTGGCCGTGTTCGCCGCCGGCACCACGGTGTGGAACGGCCTGTGGGCCTCGTACGGGCAGCGCCACGTGCCGCCCGCCCTGCTCGGCCGGGTGGGCGCCGCCCAGCGGATGGTCGGCCTGCTCACCGCGCCGGTCGGGGCGGCCCTCGCGGGCCTGGCCGGCG
This sequence comes from Micromonospora sp. M71_S20, assembly GCF_003664255.1. Lineage (NCBI taxonomy): Bacteria > Bacillati > Actinomycetota > Actinomycetes > Micromonosporales > Micromonosporaceae > Micromonospora > Micromonospora sp. M71_S20. The sequence continues at coordinate 2,543,717 of NZ_RCCV01000001.1, forward strand.
CGGCGTACGGGGTGGGACCGGTGGCGGCGGCGGTGGCCGGGGTCTTCGTGCTGGTCACCCTCGCGGCGTGGCGGGCGCTGCGACCGGCCGCGTCGGCACCGGCCGCCGGGCCCACCAGCGCCGCGACAGCAGCCCGGCCAGGGCGGCACCCGTCGCGTTGAGCAGCACGTCGTCGGCCGAGGAGACCCGGCCGAGGTCGAGCGCGTACTGGAGCGACTCGACCAGCACGGAACCGGCCGCCCCGAGCAGGAACAGCCGGCCGACGCCGGCCAGCGCGGCCAGGCGTACCGGGGCGAAGAAGCCCAGCGCGGCGAAGACCAGCAGGTTGCCGACGACCTGGACCACGGCGGTCGTCGGCGGCCCGGTCAGCAGGTCCGCCAGGTCGCGCAGCGGCACCGGGTCGACCTGGCGGGGCGGGCCGGGGGGTGAGGATCATCCACACCCACGGCAGGGTGCCGGCCACCGCGCCCACCTCGGCGACGCTGCGCCGCCAGGACTCCCCGGCCGTCGCGGCGTCGCGCCGGTGACGCGCCAGCGCAGCGGTGAACAGGGCCAGCAGGGGCAGCCCGGCGGCCACGGCGAGCAGCACGCCACCCCAGTCACGCCACACCTGACCCACCGGGGCAGCCTAGCCGCGCGGCCCGTCGCGCCGGTCGAGCCCGGAGAGGCGCATCGCGATCCGGTGCCGGGCCGGCGGCACGGCGTCGAGCAGGCGGAACAGCAGGTTGCGGGCCGGCCGGACGGCCGGCGGCAGGGTGGCGAGCCGGGTCAGCCGGGCGGCGAGGGCCACCACCTCCCCGGCCATCGGTCGGCGCCGGGCCGCGTACCCGTCGAGCAGGGTGTCGGGCGCGCCGCCCAGCACGTCGGCGAGCGTGTCACCGAGGTCGACCGCGTCCACGATGCCGTCGATGGTGATGCGCTACTACGGCAGCAAGGAGGGGCTCTTCGCGGCGGCGGCCGAGTTCGACCTGCGACTGCCCGAACTGGCCGACATGCCGCCCGACCGGCTCGGCGAGCTGCGGGTCCGGCACTTCGTCGGCCGGGGGGAGAGCGACGGGACGATGGCCGCGCTGCTGCGTACGGCCGCCACCAACCCGGCGGCGGCCGGACGGATGCGCGGCATCTTCGCCGACCAGCTCACCACGGCGGTGGCCCGGGTCGTGCCCGACCCCGTGGAGGCCCCCCGGCGGGCCGGGCTGGTCGCCAGTCAGATGCTCGGCGTGGCGCTGACCCGGTACGTGCTCCGGCTGCCCCCGACGGTCGACGCCGACCCGGCCGAGCTCGTCGCCTGGGTCGCGCCGACCGTCCAGCGCTACCTGCGCGGCACGCCCGACGCCTGACCGCGCCCACGCCGCCGCCCGACGCCCGACCGTGCCCACGCCGGCCGCCGTCGCACCCGGCACCGCCGCTGCCCGGCACCGGCGCGGCGAGCAGCCGGCGACCCGCCCAACCTTTCCGGGCCCCGGTGCGTCTAGGTGGTGACGCGAACGCGCGACGGCCGGCCGGAGGGAGGGCGGATGGGACCGCTGACGATCGACGACGGGCGGGACGGCTACGTCACCTTCGTCGAGTGCCACCAGCACCGGCTGCTGCGCGCGGCCTACCTGGTCTGCGGCAACCGGCACCAGGCCGAGGACCTGCTCCAGGAGGCCCTGCTCAAGCTCGCCCTGCGCTGGGGCTCCGTACGCCACGGCGACCCGGCCGCGTACGTGCGGACCATCCTCTACCGCGACGCCGTCTCCTGGTGGCGCCGACGCCGCCGGGAGTGGCTGGCCGCGTACCCGCCGGAGCGGGCCACGGCCGAGGGCGATGGGGAACTGCGGCTCGCGCTGCACGACGCGCTCGGGCACCTGCCGCCCCGGCAGCGGGCCGTGCTGGTGCTGCGCTACTTCGAGGACCTCACCGAGGCCGCCACCGCCGAGGCGCTCGGCGTCCCAGTGGGCACCGTGAAGGTACACCATCCAAATGGGTCGGCTCCTACCCATTCTCGGCAATATCGTTGATAGGGTCCTGGCCTAATCGAGCAGCCCTCGTATGGCGCTCGCGAGGTTGGCGAGCCTTTCGTCTGCGCGGTCGCGTCGGTGTTTGACCCATTCCTTGCCTTCGGCAGCGACGCCTTCGAGGACGTGCAGGGTGTGACTGAGCCCGGCGGCGTCTAGCGACAGCTCAGCGATCTTGGTCGGGTTCTCGTCGTGCTGGAGCGTCCCGTTGTCAGGATCGCTCACGCGGATTGAGATGGGCTCTCCGTTGAACAGAGTCAGCTCGAAGGTCTGCTGTCGGGTGGCGATGCCGTCGATCCGTACGGCGGCGACAGCGTCGAAACGGTAGTTGAGCCGTTGGGTGGTACGGCTTGCGGAGGTTTCGAAGTCGAGATCGATGTTGACCTGCCGGACGCCGTCGTCGGTGAGCAGGAACAGCAGCAGACGGTACCGCGAGTACCGCCACGGCCCTTGCGGGTACCGCGCCTTCTTGCAGGAAGGTGCTGGTGCCTCGATGAAGGCGTGTGCGATTACCTGGCTGGGGCGGAGTCGGTATTGCTGCATGGCTTGGTCGACCAGGATTTTGCGGTCGCTTTCCAGCCAGGTGGCCATCTCGGTGTCCGACGGCTTGTCGGACAGCTTGTGGCACCACCGGTGGTATGCCGCCCAGCGGGCCGTGTCCTTGTCGTTGCGTTCCGCATGGTCGTCGGCGACCCTGCGTCGCTCGGCGACGATCCGGAACGACGAGCGCACCGCCGGCACCGCGGATGCCACCGCGAGCAGGAACCAGCCTGTGCCGGACAAGGGGGCGCTGGTCACGACGGCAGGAACGGCCCAGAGGCTCCCCGCGGCAAGGAGGGCCAGTCCCCCGACGTGGAGGGCCGTGGTCCTGGCGGGGTTACGCAACTGCTGGCGGTACGCCGTCAGCGTGTCTCGTTCCCACTGCCCTCGGACGTCGCCCACCAGGTGTCGGACAAGCCAGGCGACCCGTTCGGCGTCGATGCGCTGTTCCCGGTAGAGCTCGACGACTTCGTCGCGGAGGTGCCGCCGGATCCCCGCCGTCTGGTCGAGCCAGTAGGCTCGGTCGGTTCCTTGGGGCACGTACCGGCGGAAGTAGCGGTCGAAGAGCCGGTCCACCTTGCGGGCGAAGCCTCCCGGCGGTGCATCTCGTCGCCGCTGCCGGGGTGGACGGATCTGTGCTTCCTTTGCGCGCAGCCGTGTTCCCCGGTAGTGCCGGTCCGCCCCGCCGACGCAATACGCGGCGAGTCCGACCAGGGCGGCGAGTAGACCGAGGTACGGGTCGATCGTGCCGCGGGCCGCCACTAGCACGATCATCTGCACCACAGCGAGAGTGAACACGGCCGCGCCGGCGCCGGCGCGTAGCCAGTCGCGCAGCGCAACAGCAGCGGGTTGCACCGGTAGGGTCCGAGGCTGCGCGGGTGTGGGGTGAAAGAATTTCCAGACGCGGTTGAATCGGTCCTCCGCTGTGCGCTGCGAGTCTGCCAGCGCGACGGACTTCCGCCACATCTCTTCTTGCATCGCGCCTTCGAGTAGCGCTTCGAGGTGGCCGTAGATCCCGTCGCGTTGATGGCGGTTCAGCGCGTCGATCTCTTTGACCACGAGATCGGTCTCGGCAGCGCCGACGGGGGCCAGGAGGCGGATGATTACCTTCAACCCCGCAGCCCACTCGTCATGGTCGTCGAGATGGGGCAGGCTGGCGCAGATGGCGGTGAGGCGATCCAGCTCCTCGGGGGCGAGTTGGCGCAGGGTGCGTCCGCTTAGCAGGGCGATCAGCCGGTAGAACTGGACCTCCGTGGTCACATACCCACCGGCGACAGCCTTTTCGATGAGCTCGCGCGCCTGATCACGAACTCGCGCGTCGAGGTACTTCAGCGCGAAGGCGAACTGCTCCTCCGGACTCGGGTTTGGTGGCAGTCGGTAGAAGTTGATGTCGCCGTGGACTACGCCTGCCTGTACGTCGACGTGCGCATCTCCTTGGGCGATGTTGGTCGTGGTCGGGGTCGTCATCACATGCCTCGCACTACGGCGATGATGGCTGCGAGCCGCGCCGCCAGCTCAGACACGTCGGCTACCAGGCCCCGCAACCGCTTGAGCGCGACCATCAGGCCACTCTTCTTCTCGACTGTGCCCGCCGAGACGCATACCGTCGCCGCTTCCAGTTCCGACTCGGCCGCAGCGTAGGTTTCTTCGTCCAACTGTCCGTCGAGGTGGGCCTGCTTGAGGTGGGTTCGCAGGTCCGCGATGCTCGCTGCCAGATCGATCGGCTGATCGGCGCCAGCGCCGACGGTGACGTTGCCGTAGATCTGCCCGGCTTGCACCCCGACGTGGGCGTTTCCGGTGGCGATGTTGCGGTTGGTCATTGGCATCGTGGGGCTCCCGTCCCGGTCCGCGCCGCCTCGGCTGGCCGGCCCGTCGATGATCAGTTCTCGCGCCAGTGCGGTGGCGAACGCGGCGGCGTGGCGTGCGGCCTTCGGTTGCCAGTCCTGTCCGTCCGTGGCTGCCTTGCTGCCGTCCGCGTGGTCGCTGATGCCGCGCACGACCACCACGGGCAGGGCACGGTTGAGATGGCCCGCCTGGGCCACACCGGCCGCTTCCATCTCGATCGCTACGGCGTCGTTGTAGTGCTGGCGGATCCAGCGGGCCTGTTCGGAGATTCCCGAGTCCTGCACCACTTCCCCTGCGGCGATCGGCCCGAAGTGGACTTTGGGTGCTGCGCCTACGGGAAGACCACGGCGCCAACCGGCGGACCTGTCGACGTGGTGGGCGATCTGGTCGGCCTCGTGGGGGATCTCCCACGCCTTCGGTCGGGCCTTCAAACCGTCGTCCTCGCTGGTGCCGCCGTGGTAGGCGTAGATTTTGCTGGCGACGACGACGTCACCGAGTCGGATGTTGGGCCAAAGGCCACCGGCGACTCCCACGAACAGCACAGCGGCCGGGGAGAACTCGGCCATCGCCCGCTCGGCGAGCACCGCGGCCGGATGATTGCCCTTACCGACCAGCCCCAGGGCGACCCGGCAGTCGCTTTGGCTGATCCGGCCGACCTCGAAGCGGGTGCCGGCGGGGTGCCGCCGTACACGTAGGTCGGTCAGTTGGTTGCGGACCGCTGCGTATTCGAGGTCCAGCGCCGTGAGGATCACGACGAGACCGCTGTTCGTGCTCACGCTGTCTCCCTGTCTGTCTGGCTGAGGGGTCGGATCATCGGAGGGTGAAGAGTCGTGCGGGGCCCGGGACGGAATAGCCGAGCGGGACGTCCGCCATCGGTCTTGCGACTCGGCCCGGCGGGGACGATGAAGCCGTCCACGCTCTGCACTTTTCGGTAGAAGTTCCGCGCATCGAGCGGCACGCCCCACACCGCCTCGTAGACGTCCTGAAGCTCCGAGATCGTGAAGGTCGGACCACAGAAGGCGGTGGCGAGCGCTGAGCGCTCCAACTTCTCCCTCGCCCGGTCGACCCCATCGGTCAGGATCTGCTCATGATCGAAGGCGAGCTGCGCGTCACCGGACAACGCCTGCGCCACCGGGGTCCAACACGCCCGGGATGCGTCGGTGCCGGCGACCGGCTCGGGTAGCCGAGGGGCGATGGCCAGGTAAGCCGCGGAAACCACGCGCCCTCGGGGGTCACGATCCGGCGCACCGTAGATGCCAAGTTGTTCGAGGTGCAACTGATCCGGCCCCAAGCCAGCCTCCTCGGCAAGCTCTCGATGGGCAGCCGCCACCAGGTCTTCCTTCTCGTGGCCGAGGAAACCGCCAGGCAGAGCCAAGGCGCCCTGATAGGGCTCAATCCCGCGCTCGATCAACAGCACAAGAAGGCGCGACTCCCGCAAGGTGAGGATGACGAGGTCAACCGTCAGTAGAACCGGCGGTGGCACCCAGTGATCGCCAGACATGGACCGACCATAGGCTTACTGTCACTCTGACAGGAAGGCCTCCGAGTGTCGGATTTCAGCGCCCGCGCACACGAGCTGGCTTCTACCGACGCTTGACTACGGATGCTGACCAACCAGATCAGCGCGGAGGATATCGACCGGCTCATCCTGACCCGCCGCTACTGGCTGCTCCAGGCAATGTCGTCGACCGACACGACCACCATTTTGGTCAACCTGGAGATCACGGAACGCGGCGACGACCTCGACGACGCGATCGCCGCGCTCGACGTGCAGATCCAGCGGTGGGCCGAGACCGAAGTGTTCGCCGTCGCCGACACCAGCTTCTACATCCAGCCGCGCAGGTGCTGCGGGCGGGTTTCGCACCGGTGCGGCTGCTCATCCCGATCATCGTGGTCGACAAGCTGGACGGGCTGAAGAGGTCGAAAGAACCGCGCGTGCGGGGCCGGGCGACACTTGCCATCATCGACCGCCTGTTCGCCGACGCCACCGACCTGCCCACCACGCTGCGCCCGTATGACCAAAGGGGGCGGCCGTGTGACGGTGGAGCTGATGTTCGACCCGCCCGGCCATGTGCGGACGGACATCCCCGACGACGAGATCGTGGACCGCACGGCGGTCATCCAGGTACTGGCCGGCAGTGCCATCGCCGGCCAGAAGGTGTTCTTGACCTTTGACACCCGTCAGGACTTCCGCGCCCGCCACGCCGGGCTGAAGACGGTAAAGCTGCGGGACCCCGAGCCGGACAGCAACGGCCCGAGGTAGGCGACCGGGCGCCACCGGGCACGGTCAACAAGTGCGTCACGTGTCGCGCCAGCGCCCCGCCGGCGCGGCCGGCGGCGAGACGGCGGAACGTCATCGGGGCGGGGCGCTGATGGGCGGCGCTGGTGCGTCGACCAACTCCACTCCCCGAGAGGTCGGCCGCCGAACGCGCGATCATTACGTCAGCGTGATCTTCGACGACCATCCGCAACGCCACCAAACCGGCCGCGATGGTGGTCACCTGATGCCGCGGTCGACGGCGTACTGCGCCTCTGCGGTGAGGCCGGCGGCGCGGGCTTGGTCGTCGACGGGCATGACGATGACCGCGCGGATGGTTGCGGCCGCGCCACCGGGTGCGGTGGTGGCGGGCCGCCGTGATTCCGATGGCTCTACCAGAATGGACGCCTCGTGCCGCCGTAGCCCTTGCCAATGTCCAGGAGATGGCGGATCCGGTAGGAAAGGACCCGAGCCTGCCCGAAGGACAGCATGATTTCCTGGCCGCATTTGCCGTCGACGACAGTCGAAGGACAGCGTCGGCTCGACGCCGTGACCGAGGGCCTGGGTTAACGCCACGTCGGCGATGACCGACTCCGGCTTGCCGGTACTGGCCGGCAGCCCGATGGACCCGGTGCTGGCCGCCCCCGTCGCAGCCGGTGCGGTCACACCACTGCGGGTCGCCCGGGCCGTCCGGGTCGGGCTCAGCTGGCCAGCGAAGAAGACATGCCCGTCCAGCGCGTGGCTGCTCCACAGCCAGATTCGCCGTTTGTCTGACCTGCGGCGTAGCGTCTGGGAAATGGCGATGACGAGTGACCAGGACTACGAGTTGTACCGCAGGGCACTCAGCCGAGTGGCCTCCCTGGCCAGCGACCGGCGCGACAGCCGGGACCGTAGGCATTGGTGGCAAGGTGTGCATGGACTCCTCGTCCGGCATGACTGCGGTGAGGACGGTAAGTGCAGAGACCCCGAGTGCGGGGAAGATTGGCCTTGCTCGGTCGTTCATGGCGCGATTAAGGACATGGACTCGGGCTCGGCGGGTTGGTGATCGATAGGCATCGTTTCCGATGCCCAGGTCCGTGGTGATGTCAGTCCCTCAGCGCATACTGGGTCTACTAGTTCTCGTAGCGGGTCGTGGGGTGGAGGCCGTTGGGACGCGCGAAGGCGAGCGGCGAGCAGGATGCTATCCGGGGCTACGGGTACCAGTACGACCACGTCGCCGCTGGCGTCTATGACCTCTACCAGGCACGCCGCCATTTCACTCTTAGACTCGTCGATCCCGAAGCGGGCGCGGTAGACGACTGCGTCCTCGTCTTGGCGTCGGCCACCGCGGATGCCGGGCCAGAGGTTCATGGCTATCAGTACAAGTCCGCGGCAGGAAACCTCACCTTGGCTGGGCTGCTAGCCGCGGACAAGACACGGAGGGGTGAGCCGAAACCGTCGCTGATGGCCGAGCTTGTCGATGGATGGCGAAGACTGGCTGCCCACTACGGTGGTCACAAGGTACTTGTCCATCTAGTGACACCTGGCGCGCTCTCCCGTCGTGATCGGCCGTTGGCGGCAGCGTTGAAGGCCGTCGGGGGAACTACGTTGTCTGCTCCCATTCGGCAAGACACGGCCGCCTTCGTCGAATCCGTTCTACGGCCGCTGACTGCGGGTGCCCGGCTTCAGGAGGTTGATGCGGCTTGGAAGCCGGTCGTGGAATGGATCCGCGAACAGGTCGGAATGAAGGAAGGCGAGGTCGAGCCTTTCCTAGCCGCCCTGCGCATCGATGCTGACACCGCCGCCGCAATGCCAATGCGCCCCGACCGACTGCCGCGTGAGCAGCGGACGGAGGACATCGGTCATCTTGCTGCTGCCTTGCACCGGCGGGTGCAGGATAGTGAGGCAGGTCAGGCCGTTGTATTAACGTCTGAAGATGTGGCCGCTTTGGCGGGGTTCGGCTCTCGTGGCCGGGCGCGGCACCTGCATCGCTTCCCGATCGATCTCGACCGCTACACCCCATTGCTTGGGGCCGAGCAGGAGCTGGCCGCAGCGCTCGAGTCCGCGCCAAACGGGTACCTCTGTGTGCTTGGGCCGCCGGGAAGCGGCAAGTCAACCCTGCTGGCACATGCCACACCGGGACTTGCCGACCGCGTGGTGACCTATCTGGCCTTCCTGCCTGGCGATGCAGCAGCCGCCGGCCGCGTCTCGGCGACCGACTTCCTCCATGACGTCGTCGTGCAGCTGGAAGCGTCGCAGCTCAAGGTTCGGAAGAGCCTACCGGAGCGTGACGTCAACGAGCTGCGGCTCCGATTCCGAGACCTGCTGAGTGCCGCCAGTGCCGAGTTCACACAGACCGGCCGACGCACTCTGCTGATCATTGACGGTCTCGATCACGTCGCTCGTGCGCGGGTGAGCCAGCCCCTGCTCGACGAACTCCCGGCACCGGAGGCCGTTCCGGCCGGTGTCGTGATCGTGCTCGGCTCCCAGACCCTTGCGCCCCTGAATCCCAAGATCCAGCATCATCTCAGCGGAAGCCTGGAAAACGGCACCAAGCGCACCGTCGACCTGACAGGTCACCGACTCACCGCGGCAGCAGTTGAAGACGTATGCCGTCGGCTTGTCGAAGCGGCCCCGGCTTTAGCGTTGACCACTAGGCAGATCACCCGTGTGGTGCAGCTGGTGGGCGGTCACCCACTCGCGCTGGCATACGTCACCAACGCACTCATCGACCTCGTTGACGAGCGGACGGCCGTTGACGAACCGGACGCTGACGGCAGCACGAAGATTCCCGCCGATGCTGTCGACGATGCTTTGGACCGATGTGTCCGCTACTCCGGCAGCGTCGCTGACGACTATGCCGCCTACCTGGCAGAACTTCCGGATAGTGAAGTTCTCCAAGCGCTCCTGGGAGATCTGGCCCGCCTCCGGTCACCGATCAACATACGTTGGGTGCAGAAGTGGGCGGACGCTGCGGCAGTTCGGAGCCTCGTTCGTCTCAAGCACCTGTTTCGTATCCTCGACCGTCACTCGTGGATGTTCTTCCACGACTCGTTCAGGCAGTTCGTGCTGGAGGCGACCAGCGTCGATCTGCTTGGTGAACCGGACCCCGACGCCGATGCGCGGCGCCACGCGTTCCTGGCTGATGAGTGCGCACTAGCTCAGGAGGGATCGCGAGAGAGCGGCGAGGAGTTTTTTCACGCCGCTCAGGCCGGCCAACAAAGGCGTGCGCTCGCCCTGGCGGCACCCGACCGCCTGCGCGCCCGGTTCCTGGCCGGCACCTCACCGGCCGTCCTCACCGAGGACATCCGGACCGCCATGCGCCTCGCAGCCGAGGAGACTGATGGGGTAGCACTCGTGGGGCTCATGCTCGTCCACGCCGAACTTCAGTCACGGGAACAGGCACTCGAATCGGTCGACCTGACCGGAATGTTGATCAGCGCCGGCGATCTGAGCGGAGCGCTCGCTTACGCCCTGCCCGATGCGACGCTGCGCATCCCCGTACAGCAGGCCCTGAGCGCAGCCGTCAAGCTGGACGAACGTGGGCACCTCGGCGGGCGCATGTTGTTCGATGCTGCGGAGATTCATGAACTCGGACCCGCCGGCGGCAACGAGCAATGGGAAATGTTGTCGGCCTGGGCGCGGGGTATGGTTCGCTTCCGCCCTCTGTCGGTGCTGCACACGGCTCTGCGCCGGATGTCTGAGCGCGCACTGTCGCGCCTCACCACGACAACCGAAAGCCCCAGGGAGCACGCCGTATTTGCCCTGGGCGGGCATGCCGTCTACTTCACGCGTTGTGCCGTCTCCGAGCTGATTCGGACCGGAAGAATTTCGGACGCCGAAGGTCTGACAGCGACGCTGCGCGCCGGTGTATCGACGTTGCTGGCAGCGACCCCCGAAGAGGACTCGAGTGAGGGGACGTGGGGGCGCGAGCTGATCGAAGCTGCCTACACCGCCGTTGCTGACGCCATCCTGCAAACGGCTAGGGCGCGCGCGAAGGCCGGTCAGTGGGAAGACGCACTCAAGACCGTCCAGAACCTCACCGCAGCAGCCACCAGTGAAAGCGATGTCGAGCAGCGCGCGCTCGCCGCGATGGCTTGGAGGTTCGGCGGCGAGGCGGCCTGGGTCGCGTTGCAGATTGCAGCCAAGGCGACCTCGCCGGCCAGGACTTCACGCGCGAGTGAACCGGCGGCGTCCGCCCCGACGGATGCGGCTAACGCTCAGCGGATGGCGGCCCTGGCCACCGCCGCGTTCGCCTTCGGCGTCGAACAGCTACAGCGGCTCGACGCGCCAACCTCGATCGCCAGCGGGGACCTATCGGGGACAGGAAACCAATCTGACGTTCTCGGCGCGGCACTGCGCGTCCGCACGAGCCACCTGATCGTCGCTGGTCTCTCAGCTCGATCCGCTGGGCAGTGGGTAACCGAGGACCTACTAGTTGCAGCCACGCCCGTGCCACGGCAGCCGCCAGCCAATCAGCCAGCAGGTGCACAGATCGATCCGGAAGCGGCCGCGCATCGCGATCGGGCTGCCATCAGCCATGCAGCACAGCTAGACAAGGCGGTGACGAATCTCGCTGTGCTGTACGCGGCTGTCATCCTCGGCGATCTCCCCACCGCAGCGTTACGTGGTCTCGCCAGCCGCGCGCTCGCCAGCAGGCCAACCATTCCCGACCGCCTCTCCATCCGCACTAACGCCCGCGCCGCCCATATCACCTTCTTGCAGATGCTCATCGATGTTGCGGCCGGTGGTTCGGCAGAACTACTCAGCTACGTCGGAGAAAAGATCGGAGAGCTCGGTAGGGCCTCGTCTCCCCTCAGCCAACCGGCCGGCGCAGCCCCTGACCGCACCTTCAGCGCTCGGCAACTGCAGCGTCTCGGACTGCACATCCTGCAACGCGGGGTACGGGTCCCTTGGCTAGACGATGCGATCACGGACGCCGACGCAGAGCTCCAGCAGACGCCGGGCGCCTACGAACGCCTGGACCTCCTCGTGACACAGGCAGCGGCCCACCTGCAGGCCGGGGATACGGCGACCGGACGAGCACTGCTAGCACGCGTCATGCCCGAGTCGTTCAGCCCGCACTGGCGAAAGGACGTCCAACTCGAGATCTGGGTCCAGTGGCTCGTACGCGCAACCCAGAACCGACCCGACGTTCTACTCGCCGAAGCCGCCGATATCGCCCCCCTGATCGCCGCCCTGACCGAAGCCACGGATGGCAGTGCCGAAGCCGCCGCCGCACTCTTGCTGCAAGCGGTCGCACGCGTTGCACCCCGTCACGCCGTCCGTCTAGCCGCATGGCAACTGCGGGAAGGCTCCCTACCGCTAACCGCGGCCCACGAGGCGCTGGCAGCCGGGATAGCAGCCAACATCCTCAACGCCGTGACGCATTACCCTGACGAAATCGAGGTTCACCACGCCGCCACGCTGCTCAGTGCCGTTGTCGCCGCCGTCCTCGCACCACTGTGCCCGACCGCTCCAGGCGATGTGATCCAAGCTATTGGCAGCCTCGTACCACAGCTCCCGCCCTGGGCCGCCGCGACTATCACCGAACAGCTCACACGCGCGGTCGACGTTCATGTGCTGGCCAGCGCCCGTCGGGACTGGCGCCGCGCACTCCACCTACCATCGACCCCCACCAGCCGACGAGACGAAGCCGACGAAGAGGCCCACCAACGACGATCCCGAACCACGGGTCGAACGTCATCCCGGGATTGGGGAGTGAGCGAGTACGGCCTCTTCAAGCATGCCAACGGCTCGACATTCACTCCTGACGCTGCCCGGGAGGCGATCTCCGACCTAGATGCGGCATTGTCATGGCGATCGTTGCAGGCCGAAGCCGGCACCTTCTCCTGGCTACCCATACTTCAACCCCTGATCGCTCATGCCGACCGTCAGCAACTCGACCAACTCGTCCACGCGTTCGACGGTGCCTACGATGAGGCAGCAATCCTCGCGGCCACCGCCGAACGGTTGAGGGACATCGGTGCTTGTGGCAGCGCATCGGCCATCGCGCGAATCGCTCTCGACAAGACGGAGCCCGGGTGGTGGGATGCCCACTACCGGCGGGGTGTTCGCCGACAGGCATGGCAAACCTTGACCACCTGTGAGGGCCAGAGCGCTCGCAAGGAGGCCATGCGCGACCTAGCTCAGGTGTTGACGTCGGCTGACTACTGGCCCGGAAACCTGATGCTGCAGCTCGACGACATACTGCCCGTCATCGCCCCCGACCTGCCTGCAATCGCTGTCTGGAACCAGGTCCGTCAGTCCCTGAACGTCATGCGCACGGGTGTCGTCGAAAGCCAACCACCACTCCTTGACGGACCGGTTCACGCCGCCTGGTGGGCACCGCAGTCACCCCCAGATCCAACAACAGCGACGACACAGGTACTCGATCCGCCGCGCCCCCACATCGACCAGGGCCACGCGCTCCGTCCCAACACAGCGGGACAGGCGCTGATAGAACTGCTCCTTCTCGACCTTGACCACCCAACCTGGGCCGTTCGAGAGGCCGCATGCGCCGCCATGGCTTGGGTGCTAGAGCAAACTAATCCCCTCGCTGACCATGCTGCAAAACTGACCGCAGCGTTGCTGGCCAGCCAGGACCACCAGCCTGTGCTCGTGCCCGCGATGGCCGCCGCACCTAGCGACGACTCAACATCACCGCCCGCATCCGCATCCGACGAGCTCAGCGAGAGCACGGGAATCGGAGGCGACGCCGTACGCGAGATGGCGGCCCGCGCCTTAGCTTCCGCCGCCATAAGAACGAAGCGCCAGGAGCTACTAATTGCCTGCGTCCCGGCCCAAAGGACCCGATCCTGGCTTGTCACCGACAGCCTGCGCCGCGCATTTCGCATCGACCTCATCGAGACATCAGTGCGTCCGCTGCCCGCTGGGTACCGGCTGACGCTGCCCCGGTCAGCCCAGATACGGGAGCCAGACGTCGAAATGGGTCCATATTCTGAAAGAATCAGAGAAGTGGCACACCATGCGGATCTTGACGCGGAGACGCTGCTGCACAGGCTCTCTTGGCTGGCAGAGCAAGCGCAACGACACATTCCCGACGACCTATCCCTTCAGCAGGCGGCCAAAGGCACGTCAATCAGTGGGATGCTCGTTCCGGCTTGGGCACAAGCTATCCGCGCCGCGTACGGCCGAATCATCAGCGAACTAGTCGCAGCAAAACAGGTCCGGCCAGACGCGCCGGAACTGGCCGCCGCCCTCGAACTAGTCGATATCGATCTCGTGCCTCAGCCCTTCACCGCGACACCGCCCTGGATCCCCATCCCGATAGTCCGGGACTGGGTCCCTGCGGAGCAATGGCTCAGCGAAACCAACGACAGACTCGCACAATATGAAGCAGGGCTGGCCGGAATACATGCAACGGTTCCGCCAGCCGAGGCTACAAACAGCATCACACTGACTTCAAGCCTTCTAGAGCCACTCGCGACCGTCGACATTGGTCCACTCGCCGCCGTTATCGGAGCGGATCACGAGTTCGTCGTAAACGACGAAGGTAACCCCACAGAGCGATATCTGCTGTCCACCACATTCGATTACGAAAGGCCATCTCCAACGCTACCCACGGGCATCATCCCGCCCCCTCGCCCGGCACCGACAATTCGCATGATCAAAGGCCGGGACATGCTACTCGCCGACGGTGTACGCCCTTCCTTAAATACATCAACCACCCACTTTAGAATTTGGGCTGGCAAGCCCCTCCTGGTCTGGACCACCTCCCTTTCCCTGCACACCAACGCGGCAACTTGGCTGTGTCTCAACCCTGATGTTGCTAATGCTCATCAATGGCAGCCTCACTCCAGTCACCCTCTCTGCTGGCAGGACGCCCATGGGGCGATAATGGCGGCGACCCTGCTATGGCGTCGATCGTCGACAGAAATTCGGCATGGGCTCCACGAAACAGCCGGTCGAGGAAGCGTCGTCGTCCTAACAGATGCTGGTCTGACCGCCCTGACGAATACTGCCCCCATCCGATCAACTCACCAGGTAACCCGGTCCGCCCAGAGGAGCGAGTACGACGGACCTCCGGGGGTGGGGCACCAATCCGCCATAGCTGCACTCACCGCAAATTGGCGAGAGCGATCGCGATCTGGGAGACAGTAGCGGTGCGGGTCTGGGCGGCAACTCGTTGCTTCCGGACAGTCGCCACACTTGTCCGATTGTCGGGCGGTCGGCGCGGGGCGGATGCGATCCGGCCAGTTGTGGCCAAAACCTATCAGCGGAACAACTCATCCATGCGTTCTGCCATCTGTACGGCTTGTGGCCATCCCGCGCGTACAAATCGTTCGAGCAGGACGCGTACGGCGGTAACGCACTCAGGGTCACCCAAGACGAGTTCGCGGTGATCGGCCAGGTAGCGATTGATCAGCTTGAGAGCAGCGTCGACGCCGAGCGACTCGGCGACGTATCCCTGATCCTCGGTGATCGCCCGCATCGCTAGGAACAGTGCCGGCTTGGGCTGGAGCGTGCTTAGGTGCTCGACGGTCTCGATGATGTGGTGCGTGACCGCTGGGTGTTGCACCTGACGAATGCCGTCCAGCAGTGGCAGCGCGAGCTTCGCGAAGAGGAGCGGGTCACCGAATTCTCCGCGAGAACCCTGCTGTCTATCGAAGGCGCCGCTGGCGAGGTAGATCTCCTGAGCGACTGCGTCAGCGACGGTCAGCGCGCTCTCCATTTGGTTGGGCTTGGCCCAAGCGGTTTGGAGCGGCTTCAAGGTGAGCGTCAGCAGCTCGAATGCCTTGCGTTGTGCTCCATAAAGGGAAGGGTCGGCTGGATTAAGGAGATCACGGAGGTGCGTCGCTATCACGATCACGGCAGCGGCATGGTCGGTAGGGCTCGAAAGCCACGCTCGAAGCGTGGACCCGGCAAAAGGAGTGTTGTATCGGACCGCGAGGGCTGTCAGGCACTGAATCACGGCCTCACAGGGGGTGTCATGAATTTTTGTCAGTTCTTGGCCCGGATCGAGCAGATAAGGCGAATCCGGCATGGAGGCCAGCCGGGCGAGGATTTCGTCCACGTCAGAGGGTCGGCTATGCAGGTAACGTGCCATCACATGGACTAGCACTGAGGCGACGTGGCCGTCGGGTTCGATTGCGAGCCGGCTCTCGACCTGGGGAAGAAGTTCGTTCGGCTCTGTGAAGATCAGGCCAATGGCGGTCGTGCTGAGGTATCGGTACGTCCACTCGCTGCTGTCGAGATGGCAGAGCTGATGTGCAACTAGCTGGTCACCGTGTGCGCGCTGCCACTCGGGTCGCGTAAGGAGGGTGCGCGCGGTGCTCAGCGCTTCGGTTTCGGGTGTGCACGACCAGCTCGCGAACCGGTTGTTGTTGACGCCGGGCTGACTTCCGGCGGGGCTGGGCTTCGGCATGGCCGCCTCGACGGCCTCGAAAACTTGTCGACCGAGGACGGTGTCCGGCAGAACCTCCGGCAGACGAGCGATGTGGTCGGTGGCCCGCAGCAGGCGCTCATGCAACTGCCAGTTGTCGGGATCCGCAGCGCGCGCGGCGATGAGTTGCGGCCACATGGCCATCAGCCGCCGGCTCGCAGCGTCACGGTCGTCTGACTGGTTGGCGGCCCCGAGGGCCTCATCGACCTGCCCGAGGAGCCGCGCCTCGGGAGACGCTTCAGTCGCGTCCGTGTCAGGCTCCACACGAAGTAGCTCGTCATCTGGAACCAGGACGGGGGGCAACGGGCGGGCTGTATCCTCGCTGGCTTTCCTGGACATGAGGGCGCTCAGCAGTGCTGCCCGCCGCGCGCGGAGGCTGTCCCGCCGTGGCTCCGGGTCGTCCGTGCCGGGCTCGGTCGCCGCGACGATGGCATGCTCCAGCGCGTCGCGCTCGGGTACGGAGAGCAGCGGGGACAGGCGGGCCGCGACGTGCCCAGCAGCTGGCCATGTTTGGCTGTGGGCAAAGAGCGACGGACTCGACAGCGCTGGCCGGAGCGCGTGCGCGAGTGCCGGTGACTCGCTTGTTGCCGCTCGGTGAAGCAGCCGGTTCCACACCTCCGCGTGAGTGAGGCACTCGATGAAGAGATCGATCGCATTGCTGCAGTCCGGTGCGAGTTCGTCGAGGCGGTCGATGAGGGCGTCGGCCATGGCGGGGAGCGAGCGATGACCGCCCGCGTGCCGCAGGTCGCCGCTGTACCGTACCCACGGCCGCTGGTTTTTCGGCGACTCGATGCTGCCGTACTGAAGCAGTCGACGGGCTTCAACAATCCTGATGAGGAGCTTGGTTGCCGCGACGACGTCCACCGCCGCCAAGGCGGGGAACGTTCGGCTGACCTGGTACTGCGCGCCCTCCAGATCCTGCTGGCGATTCGATATCAGCGGAAGTATTTGGCTGTTGAGCATGTTCGTGGACTGCGACCGGTCGTCCTCGAAGAGCCACACGCTTGCGCCGAGGTCAACGGCGAGGCCGGAATCCTGAGCTGCAATCTGCGGTAGAACGTTGATCAACGGACGGACGGCTCGAACGCCCCAACCGCGCAGCGCGGGTGGGGCGATGACCAAACGGATGGTGTCGGCGGTCGCAGCGGCGTCGAGGGTTGCCGCGGCGGCTAGCGCACGTCCGCCGTGATCGGCAAGATTCGCGCGATGGGAATCATTCACGTCGGCCAGACCCACGACCACGGCGGCGACAGCGGCCTTGACCCAACCGCGGCCGGCCGGCGTGCCGGCCGCCGGCGATTGATCACCTGCCGCGCGGCGGCCGAGCTGCGCAACAAGAAGCGCCAACCCGACGTCGTCATTGTTCACGCTGTGCAGCGCCAAACCCACCAACAGCTCCCCGAACGCGTCCAGCGCGGCGGGGCCCGCCCCAGCAGCACCAAGCCCGGCCGCGACCAGGAATGCCAGCCCGCGCGCATCGTCGACGGTCCAGGTCGCATCGTCTGTGGCCGCGAGACAGGCCGATTCGAGTAGCTCCAGCTCCGCTGCGGCGCGTAGCTCGTGGGCGGCGATCGTAGCGGCCGCGGCGGCGGCCAGCATGTGCCCGGATTGCTGCGCGGCGAGTCGTAGGGCGAGCCGCCAGTAGCTCGCCCGGCTCGGATCGGCGTGCCAGGCGATCCCCAGGCGGTAGTCCAGACTCGGACGAAGGACCATGACGAGATCGGGGTCCTTGTCGAGGCTGTCGGCGACACTGCCCGGCACGCTGAGATCGCCGAGCGCGATGATCGCGGCGGCGTAGTCGAACAGAACGGGGTGGGCGAACCCGAGCGGCCGGCTCGCCGCCCACGGACTGGTTGGGCTTTCTCTGAGCACGCCGTCGCGAAGCAAACCATCGAGGACGGTCAGCATGGCCGCCTCACCGAGCTGCGCGTCACTGGCCTGCTGGGAACGGGCGGTGACCATTGAGGCGACCAGGGTCTGCAGCACGCGCTGCCGCACTCGCCCGTCGGGGGCGTCGAGGACACGTAGTCGCCAGAAGCGGGTGAGCAGATCCAGACGACTACGGATCTGGGACACGTCCAGATCCGCAGAGATCAGCTCGCCCACCAGGTTCAGGTTGAACGGGTTGGCCAAAAGTTCCGCCAGACGATCGTCTGCCTGGTCGAACACCTTATCCAATGAAGGGCTGGCCCCGCGTACCGTTGCGATTTCTTCTGCCGTCAGGTCGCCGACCAGTAGGTGGGCGACCTGGGAGAGTTCCGGGTCGAGGTGCCTGGGGTCGACTGGCGTCCCTGCGAACATCGTTCGCCAGCGAGGGCCGTGACGAAGGTCGAACGACCGGATGCTGCCGATGATCCGCCATCGGGTTCCGCGCAGACGCTGGGCCAGCTCGGGCAGCCAGCTCGACGCCTCGACGCCCCGGGTTTGATCGATGCCGTCGAGCAACAAAAGTCCCGGGCACGATCCCGTCCAGCCCGTCAGGACCTCATGCAAATCATGGTCCAGATTGAGCTCGGCGCGGGTCTCGCCGGCCGTGCCCCGCAGTTGTTGGTGCGTCAGGTAGACGACGTCGGCCGCCTGACGTTCTGCGAACCGGTGCAGGACGACCGACTTGCCGGCACCGGGATCGCCGGTGATCGCCACGTTGCCTTCGGACGCGTCGAGCAGTCCCGACACGGCCCGGCTTATCTGGACGGGGCCTTCCGGCGCGGTGAGGGTGAGATTCGTAGGGGGCGAACCGAGGTTGCCGGTCGTGACCGCTTGGAGCCGCTGGACGTCCCGGCGCAGCCGCGCAACGGGCGTGAGGTGAAGGCCCAAGGTCTCCAGTTCCCGGACCAGGTCGGCGCGCCCCACCCATGAGCGCTCGGCGGCCAGCCGCTGTCCGACCAGTTCCAGTTCATGCCACAGGTGAAGCGCCTTGTCTGGATCTTCTAGAAGATCGCGAAGATCCAGGAGGAGGGCACGGAGATCGCTGCCCTCATCTTGTAGGTCGAGCGCCCGGACGGCGAGCGGACGGAGCAGCGACCTCACGATGCTCTCGTCGGCAGTCGTGCCGTGACGCCTGGCCCATAGACGTTCCAGGTGTCCGCGCAGGGTGCGCAAGGCCGCTCGTTCGTTGGCATTGGTGGCTGCCTCGGCCAGGGGAACGGCTTCAGGCCAGGTACGCAGACGGTCGACGAGCCGGGCCATCGCGACGGCGATCGTGCTGGGCGCCTCCTCGTCCGTCAGGATCACCACGCGGTCGACACGAGGGTCGAGCGGCCGCAGCTCATCGTGGTTCGGCGGCCGGTCGGGAACGCCCTCCGCATCGATCGCCACCAGCTGCTCGAGCGCCGCAGCAAGATCACTGTCCGGATGGTCACTGCGCGCCAGCCTCTTCTTCGCCTGGACACAGACCCAACCAGTCGCGTCGGTCAGCCCGCCGACGTCATCCACGGGGCGGCCGGTCTGGCTGCCTACGCCGAGCACCAGCCGGCCTGAGGCCCAATCCGGTAGCGCCGTCTCGGCGAGCATGTGAGCGGCCAGCCACGCAACACATTGGTTCTCGTGCCGAACACCATTTGTTGTGCCGGACCCGCCGGCCGACGACTGCGTCACCTTGCTACCCCCAAAAGGCATCGAAGTTGCCGCCCGACGAAATCCCATGCCTGGACCATGACGGAGTGCTCAGGCTCCTCCGGCACGTGCGCGATCCGCACCGCCCACTCGTCCTGTTGAGTTGTGTGAGGCGAAGAAGCGCTTGCACACGCCGTCCACGGGAGGCAGCCTAGGTCACCCGTCCGACACTTGGGCTGAACCCCGATGGGCCTTCTATACCGTTCAAGCTTTGTCGGGATCGAGTCCGGTTAACGCCCCGCTCTGCTGCTCGGCCGATTCCAAACGCTGGGCCTCTCGCGGATCGTGCCACAGGCAAACGGTGGCGGCGGTTGCGATTAGGTTCGCCGCTTGGCGCTCCAAGGTGCCGGTGCGTGCCGGTCCGCCCTTGGTGCGGCGGGTGATGGCCTCCACCGTGGCCGCCTGGTCGAAGCAGTACCAGGTAGTTCCTCGGCCTCGACCCGCTGTGTGGTGGCGGGGCAAGAGGCCGTGGAGCGGGTCGGCCGGGGTTGGCGGAGCGGCGTGCCCAGTCGCGTACCCGGTCTGCGGTGACGTCGGGACCGTCGGGCGACCTCGGCGGCAGTGCCGTACTCACGCCCGGCGATCCAGATCATGCGTCTACCGTATTCGTTTGAACAGCGCTCTTCCACACCCACGAGCCGGGCACGAACGGCGCCCGGCCGGCAACCGCGCGCACGCCAACACGCCGTCCGCCCTCATGCTCAAAGGCTCATCTGGCTTCTTACAACCCTTGACTACCGTCAAGAGCCAGTGCCACGCGGCGCTGCGCCGGCTGCGGGAGGTCGCGCCGGATCTGGGTCGCGACGAGGGACGGCCCGGCACCGGCCTGGTCACCAGGATGGAGGTGAACCCGTGAGGGAAGAGGAACTGCACCGGCTGCTCACCGTCGCCGCCGAGGACGTCCGGCCGGCGCATCCCGCCGCGACCGGCTGGGAACGGGCCCGCCGGGTGCGTCGTGCCCGCCGCGCCGCCGGTGCCACCGTGCTCGCGGTCGCCCTGCTCACCGGCGGTACGGCACTGGCGCTGCGCCCCACCGCGACACCGCCACCGGCCACCACCGCGACACCGGAGGAGAGCCCGACCCCGCACCCCGTGCCCGTGCAGACGCCCCCGGCCGACCTGGCCTATCCCGGGCACCCGCTGGGCCGACTCGGCGACCCCGTCGGCGCGACGCTCTCCGACCGGCCGGTACGCCGGGCACTGGCGCTGCACCAGCCGATCGACCCCCAGACCGGCGTCGCCGGCCGGATCCGGGTGCTCGGCGACGACGGCGTCGTACGCGACCTCGACGCGGTCACTCCCGCCCCGACCCGCGACGCCGCGGGCAACGAGGCGGTGCCGTTGAAGAGCGGCAGCCTCTCCCCGGACGGGCGAACGGCCGCCTTCGCCCAGACCGACGAGGTGATCGTGGTCGACCTGACCACCGCCGCCGTGCGCCGCCACCCGCTCAAGGGCTACCTGGAGCACGTCCTCTGGTCCGGCGACCGGCTGCTCGTCGGCGACGACGACACCACGTACGAGCTGGACCGGGCCACCGGCACCGCCCGGAAGGTGCCGGTGTCGCCCTGGGACGTGGTCGCGCCCGACCCGACGGCCCCGCCGAACGTCCTGCTCGAACTGGGCGGCACGCCGCCGAACGGCGTGCAGGTCCGATGGGGCGGCGACGGGACGTACCGGAGCAACGGCGCGATCGACTTTCGCGCGCTACCGCCCGGTCACCGGGTCGACGAGTTCTACGGGCGGGGCTGGCAGCGCGGAGACTTGGTGGCCCGCGCCGGCTGGATCACCACCGACACCATGGGCGGGCTGGAGGGCGTCGCGTTGCTGAACGCCCGGACGCGCGTGGTGACCCACCTGCTCGACCTGGGCCGGGACCGCTGGAAGGGCTGCTGCGAGGTGCTCGGCTGGGACGCCGACGGCGCGGTGCTGCTGCGCCACAACCCGGGCGGGCTGCTGCGCTGGCGGCCGGAGACCCGCGAGGTCACGGGCGTGACGCGGAACCTGTTCGGGGCGGTGTCGCTCCCCGCCGGTTGAGCGGGTCGCCCCTGCCGTCGTACCGCCGAAGGGGCCGGTCCCAGCGCGACCGCGACGGGCGCGCGGGGACCGGCCGACGCGTCAGCCCGCCAGGCCGCCGGGCTGGTCGCCCTTGACGACGGGGGCCCGGACCAGGTTGCCCCACTCGGTCCACGAGCCGTCGTAGTTGCGCACCTGCGGGTAGCCCAGCAGGTGCCGCAGCACGAACCAGGTGTGACTCGACCGTTCGCCGATCCGGCAGTAGGCGACGATGTCGTCGTCCGGGCTCAGCCCGAGCTGGTCGGCGTAGATCGCGCGCAACTCGTCCGCCGCCTTGAACGTGCCGTCGTCGTTGGCGGCGGACTTCCACGGCTTGCTGACCGCGCCCGGGATGTGCCCGCCGCGCAGCGCGCCCTCCTGCGGATAGTCCGGCATGTGCAGCATCTCGCCGGTGTACTCGCCCGGCGACCGGACGTCAACCAGCGGGCGGCCCGCCGCCACGTGCGCCATCACCTGCTCGCGGTACGCCCGCACGGGTGCGTCGTTGCGCTGCGGCACCGGATAGTCGGCGTGCGGCCGGGCCGGCTTGTCCCGGGTCAGTTCGCGGCCCTCGGCGACCCACTTCTGCCGGCCGCCGTCGAGCAGCCGCACGTCCGGGTGGCCGAAGAGGGTGAACACCCACAGGGCGTACGCGGCCCACCAGTTGAAGTTGTCGCCGTAGAAGACGACGGTGTCGCCCCGGCCGATGCCCTTGGCGGCGCACAGCTCGGCGAAGCTCTTCGCGTCGAGGTAGTCGCGGGTCACCTGGTCGTTGAGTTCGGTGTGCCAGTCCACCTTGACGGCACCCGGGATGTGGCCGGTGTCGTAGAGCAGCACGTCCTCGTCGCACTCGACCACGACGAGGCCCTCGTCGCCCAGGTGCTCGGCCAGCCACCCGGTGGTGACCAACCGCTGCGGGTCCGCGTACGACTGGAGTCGGGAATCGGGATCGCTCGGCACAGACATGATCCCCAAGGTACGCCGGATCGCGGACGACCATCGGAAATCGGAAATCGGTGCAGCGAGTCCGCCGCGCCGCGCGTGACAGTGGCGAGACCCGCCGACCATCGAGGATCACCATGACCGTACGGCACCGGACCGGGCCGCCCCGGGCCGCCGCGTCACCAGTGGACTTCACCGACTTCTACCAGGCGCACTTCCACCGCCTGGCGGTGCAGCTCTACGCGTATCTGGGGGACCACGCCGAGGCGCAGGACCTGACGCAGGAGGCGTTCTGCCGGCTGCTGGAGCGCTGGAACCGGATCAGCACGTACGACGACCCCTCCGCGTGGGTCCGCCGGGTCGCCTGGAACCTGGCCACCAGCCGGCTGCGCCGGGTCCGCACCGTCGTACGGCACCTGGCCCGGCAGCGGGAGGAACACGTGCCCGGCCCGGAACCGGACCGGGTGGCGCTGAGCCGGGCGCTGGCCTGTCTGCCCACGAGTCAGCGGCGGGCCGTCGTGCTGCGCCACCTGGCGCACCTGAGCATCGCGGAGATCGCCGACCAGATGGGCGCCCCCGAGGGCACCGTCCGCTCCTGGCTGTCCCGGGGGCGGGCGGCGCTGGCCACCTACTTCACCGAGCGGCAGGAGGCCCACGGTGCGTGAGAACGCCCTGGACGAGATGTTCGCCGAGTTCGAGGCCGACGCGAGGACCAGCTTCCGGCCGCCGGGCGTGCCGGCGGTCGAACGCCGGGTCCGCGACCGGCGACGACGTCGCGGGCGGCTGCTGGCGGGCCTGGGCGCGCTCCTCCTGGCCGGGCCGGCCGGGGCGTTCGCCGCCGGCCGGGGTGCCGACCCCGGCCCGCCGATCCCGACGCCCGCCCCCGCGGTGTCGCCGACACCCGCCGGCAAGCTCCCCGAACGGAAGGTCTCCCTGCCCGGCGCGCCCGGCCGGCTGACCGAACTGCGATTCGTCGACGCCCGGAACGGCTGGGTGCTCTTCGACACCTGTGGCACGCCCGATCCAGGCTCGACCGACTGCCGGCGAGCCGTCGGGCGGACCGTCGACGGCGGAGTGACCTGGCATTTGACGACACCGCTCCCCGACGCGAAGGGACCGGTGAACCTGTTGCCGGTCGACGAGCGGAGGCTCACGGTGCGAGTCGGTGACGGGTACCTCGTGACCAACGACGGCGGCGCGGCCTGGTCCCGCCACCCGTTCGACTCGCCGCCGCCGGTCACGCAGGCAAGCAGCGCCACCCGCAGCGGGTTCTTCGTCCGCTGCCCCGAGAGAGACGGACAGGGCGCGAGGGGCATGGAGTGCCCCCGAGGGGAGCTGGTGCGGATCGGCTCCGGTCCCGTCCGGCCGCAGCCCCCGGTGCCCCTGACCGGCGAGACCGACCACCGGGTCGTCGAGGGCGGCGACGGGCGGCTCTGGCTGACCGTACGCGACGGGGGCCGGCTGACTGTCCTGGTCAGCGACGACCAGGCGACCACCTGGCGGAAGCTGCCGACCGGTACGGGGGCGAAAGCCGGACGGCTCCTCGTCTCACCCGACGGTGCCGACGCCTGGTTGGTGACCGTAAGCGAGAGCGAGTTCAGCGTGACGGCGGCAACGCAGGTGTGGCGGTTGGTCGGGGGTCGGTGGGAGCAACGACCGGGCCTGCCCGACAGCACCTCCGACGTCGCCGCCACGAACGGCGGGGTCCTCGCCGTCATCGGGGCGTACGGCAACGCCGGCTTCTGGGCCGACGGACGCTACGTCGACGCGCCCTCGCTGGCCGCCGCGCTACGAACCGGCACCGACGAGAGCCCGTCCGTCGAGGTGCTGCGCGACGACACGGTCGTCGTAACCACGGCCTCCGTCCGTATCGTCGGCATCGGGTCCGGCATCACGCGCACGTGGACCCGGTTCTCCTGACGACGCACCGTCGACGGTCCGCCGACGCCGGCAGGTCTGTCGACGGCGCGGGCCGGGGCTTCAGGCGCGGCGGTGGGCGATCCGGCCGGCGACCACGGTCACCAGGCAGGTGCCATCGGCGTCGAGGACCGCCAGGTCGGCCCGACCGCCGGGTGCCAGCGTCGGCGGTGCGGCGGCGGGCAGCACCAGCAGGTCGCTGCGCTCCACGGCGGCCCGCAGCGCCGGATCGGTCAGGTGACCGGCCAGCACGGCGGTCACCCCGAGGCGCAGCAGCGCGTGCACCCGCTCGCGGGGAGTGTCGGCGGCCGGCAGCGGCCCGTCGTGCACCAGCCCCGGCCCGAGCGTGCCCGGCCAGCGGCGGATCCGGGCTCCGGCGTACGCCTCCGTCAGCTCGGCCAGCGGGCCGACCGCGAGGATCCGGTCGGCCCGGACCGCGACGGCGGCCCCGGCGGTGGGCGGGGCGTCGGGCGCGGTCCGCAGCAGCGGCGCGGTGTGCAGGGTGAGCACGTCTCAGTCGGCGATCGGGCCGAGCAACGGGCGCTTGGCGGTGACGGTGTCGCCGGAGGAGCGGCCGGTGAGCCGGCGCTTGATCCACGGCGCCAGGTGCCGCCCGGCCCAGCGCAGGTCGGCGGCGCGGGCGGCCAGCCAGGGCGTCGGCGCCGGGTGCGGCGGCACCATCAGCCATTCCTCGTCGCAGCCGACGCCCAGCGCGTTGAGCACCTGCGCGGCGACCCGCCGGTGCCCGGCGGCCGACAGGTGCAGCCGGTCGGTGCTCCAGAGCATCGGGTTGAGGTACGCGTCGTCGGCGTACAGGTCGACCAGGATGGCGCCGTGCCGCTCGGCGGTCTCGCCGACGGCCCGGTTGAGCAGTTGCACCCGGGGCGCGACGAGGCGCTGGCCGGGCAGCCGGGCCATCACGTCGGCGAACCGGAAGAGGACCACGTCGGCGCCGCCGGAGCGCAGCCTCCGCACGACGTCGTCGAAGCGGGTGACCAGGGCGTCCGGGTCGAAGGTGCGGCGGAGCACGTCGTTGCCGCCGGCCGCGAAGCTGATCAGGTCGGGCTTCATGGCGAGCGCGGCTGGCACCTGCTCGGCCACCACGCCCGGGAAGAGCCGACCCCGGATGGCCAGGTTCGCGTACCGGAAGTCGGGACCGGCCTCGGCGGCCAGCCGGGTGGCCACCAGGTCCGCCCAGCCCCGGTAGCTGCCGTCCGGGTACGCGTCGTCCATGCCCTCGGTGAAGCTGTCCCCGACCGCCACGAAACTGCGCCAGCGCACCTGATCATCCCTCCGACGTGCGGCAGGGAAGGGCGCCTCGTCGTCGCTTCCGGTGGAGGAAGGGTCCTTCCCGACGCGGGACAGTCTTCACCAGGAGGGCCGGTGCCGGGGGGCACCGACGGACAAACGTGGCGGAGGTCATCGTGGACCGCGGGGCCTGATCTTCGCTCCGCTCGGGATCAAGGAGTTCGATGGGGCTGCCGGCCATCCGTCGGAGCGTTCCATTTGCGGGGACTGCCGGCCGGCCGGCACGGTCCGGTCAGGTGGATGGCGGCGCCAGCAGGTGCGTCACGGCCCCCGGTGTGCGAGCCTCGTCCAGGCCGTCTTTACAAGGTCGTAACAATTGTCACCGTCGGGTCACCCTCTGCTGAGCAGACGGCGACGCCGCCCGTAAGTCCTGGGAGAAACACCGTGCCGAACCTCGACATGGCACTGAAGACCGCGATGAGCATCGACGGCGCGATCGGCGCCGCACTCGTCGACTACAACAGCGGGATGACGCTGGGCGTGGCCGGAGGAACCGGGGAGATCGACCTCACCGTCGCCGCCGCCGGCAACACGGATGTCGTCCGCGCCAAGCTGCGGACCATCGAGATGCTCAAGCTGAACGACGAGATCGAGGACATCCTCATCACGCTCGGCACCCAGTACCACCTGATCCGCCCGGTGACCAGCCGCACCGGCAAGGGGCTCTTCCTCTACCTGATGGTGAGCAAGAGCCGCGCCAACCTGGCGATGGCACGCCACCAGCTGCGCAGCATCGAGGAGAGCCTGGAGTTGTGAGCGGGATCGACGACACCGAGACTCCCCTTCCCCGCCGCAGCGCGCGTACGGGCACCCTGCCGCCACCCCGGCCGTTGCCCCCGTCGCTGGCCGGGAACACGTCGCTGCCGTACCCGGCGATCGGGCACGAGCTGTCGGAGCTGCGCCTCCAGATCCCGGGGGTGCACGGCTGCGTCCTCGGCGGCGTGGACGGCCTGCTCATCACCCACAACCTGCAGACCGACGTCGACCCGAACGACCTGGCGGCGCTCGCCGCCACCACGTACGGGCTGGGCCGGCAGGTCGGGCTGCGGCTGGGGCAGGGCGCCTTCCAGCAGTCCACCGTCCGCAACGCCGGCGGCTACCTGAGCGTCTACGCGGTCAGCTCGCAGGCGCTGCTAGCGGTGGTCGGCGAGGACAGCATCAACGTGGCCCGGCTGCACCTGCACGCCCCGCCGGTGGCCGAGCGGCTCGCCGCCCTGCTGGATCAGTCCGTCCACGCCGGCCAAGGGTCCTGAGGGCAGACCCTCTTCGGTGGCGCGCAGGGCTGCCGCCGTCGACGGTCGGGCGGAACGCGGGGCCGCCCCGCTCCGCCCGACCGGCTCCGGCAGATCTGCGCGGCGGCGCCCCCTCGGCCTGCTGCTCGGCCCGGGCGCCCTGGCCCACCGCCTGGATCGTCGGCCGGGGCGCACGCCGCTTCGACCGGTCAGGTCGCCGACGACCGCCGCCCGCCGCGCAGGCGGACGGCGAGCAGCGCCAGGGTGGCGCCGGCCAGCGCCGCTCCGGCCAGGAACGTGCCGCGTGTCGAGGTGGCCGCCTGGACCGACCCGAGCAGCAGTGGCGAGACGAACAGGCCGGCGAAGGTGGCGCTGGCCAGCAGCGCGGTGGCCTGACCGCGCCGGGCGGGCGGCGAGTGTTCGGCCACCAGCACGGTCAGCGCCGGCACGGCCAGCCCCATGCCGATTCCGAACACGGCCGGCGCGACGAGCATCAGCGCCGGCGAACCGGTCAGCCCGAGGGTGCCCAGCGCGACCGCGAAGACGGCGAGAGTGACCGCGAGCAGCCGCGCCTGGCCCAGGCGGGCCCGGGCCCGCGCGTAGCCGAGACCGACGACGCTCATGGCCAGCGACGGGGCCGCCGTGAACAGCGCCACGGCGGCCGTCTCGGTGATGCCGACCTCGGCCAGCCGCTGCGGCAGGAACACCAGCACCCCGTACAGCAGCAGGCTGGTCACCGCCTGCAGGCCGTAGATCCCGACGAGCGGGGGGTGCTGACGGAGCAGGTTCCACAGCGACCCCGACCGGCCCGGTGGCGCGCCGGACCCGACGGCGGCGCGCCGGGCCGGGAGGACCCGGAGCGTGACCAGGCCCAGGGGCACCCCGACCAGGTAGACGCCGAAGGGGGCGTGCCAGGAGAGCCCGCCCAACACGCCGCCGAGCAGCGGGAAGAGCACCCCGCCGAGGCTGATCGCGGTGGACCGCCAGCCCATCGCCCGGTCGCGTGCCACCCCCGCGTAGAGGTCGAGCAGCCCGAGCGTGGTCCCCGCGAAGACCAGCGCCGCGCCGACGCCGAACAGCAGGCGGGTGGCGATCAGCAGGGGGTAGCTGTCGGTGACCAGACACGCGCCGCCGGCGAGCCCGTACAGGACCAGCCCGAGGGCCAGGGGGGTGCGCACCCCCCATCGGTCGATGGCGCGGCCGACCAGCGGGCCGGCGAGGGCGAGGGAGAGTCCGTGCGCGGTGAGGACGAGCCCGGCGGCGGCGCCGGTGAGCCGGAGTTCGCCGCGGATCAGCTCGACCACCGGGGTCAGCACCGCGCCCGCGAGCACGGTCAGCAGGGAGCCGGCGAGCAGGACGACAGTCGCCGCCCGGCGACCGGCGACGGGGGCGGTGGCGGCGGGAGCCGCGGCGACGCCCGTCACGAGCGGGCCGCCTGTTCCGCCCCCAGCCGGGCGGCGTCGGCCGCCGGCGGCCGGGCCGGATTCACCGTCACCGGCGGGGCCGGGGCCTCCGCCGCCGGCCGGCGGATCGGGGCCAGGGCCGCCGCCCAGGTGAGCAGTTCGTCGAGCATCGCGGCCAGGCTGCGTTCCTGGTGCGCGGCGGGGTTCGGGCGCTCCCCGGTGAAGTCGGTGGGCAGGGACAGCCCGACGGCGGTACGGACTCCGGCGACCCGGACCTCCGCCAGCACCAGGCGCAGCGCCTCGACGGCCCGCCAGCCCCCGGTCACGCCGTACCCGACGAAGCCAGCCGCCTTGTGGTGCCACTCGGCGCACAGGTAGTCGATCGCGTTCTTGCAGGCGGCCGAGGTGGAGTGGTTGTACTCCGGGGTGACGAAGACGAACCCGTCGCACGGCTCGACGGCGGCGGCCCAGGCCCGGGTGTGCGGGTGGCGGTAGTCGCCGAACGCCGCCGGGACCGGCTCGTCCAGCAGGGGCAGGTTGAAGTCGGCGAGGTCGAGCATCCCGAACGCGACACCGGGGTGTCGCTCGCGGGCGAGGTGGTGCACCCAGTCGGCCACCGCCCTGCCCCGCCGTCCGGGCCGCGTCGACCCCACGACGATTCCGATCCGTATCGGCTCCATGGCGCGAGTCTTCAACCTCGACCATGGTCGAGGTCAAGCCGTTAGCATGCCGACATGGCGAGCCTCCCGCCCCACCACACCGAGCTGACCGTCGGCCAGGTCGCGGCCCGCACCGGCGTCGCCGTCACGGCACTGCACTTCTACGAGGCCAAGGGGCTGATCCACAGTCGACGCACCAGCGGCGGACAGCGCCGCTACCCCCGCGACGTGATCCGGCGGGTGTCCTTCATCCGGGTCGCCCAACGGGTCGGCATCCCGCTCCGGCTCGTCGCCGAGGCGTTGGCCGGTCTGCCGGACGGGCGTACCCCGACCCGGGAGGACTGGGCCCTGCTCTCCACCACCTGGCAGGCCAAACTCGACCAGCGCATCGCCCAGCTCCAGCACCTGCGCGACGACCTGACCGACTGCATCGGGTGCGGCTGCCTCTCCATCGACCGCTGCCTCCTGCGCAACGCGAACGACCACCTCGGCGAGACCGGTCAGGGCCCGCGCCGCCTGCTCGGCCCCGCCCCGGCGACGCCGCCCGGCCCGGAACCCGGCTGACCGCCCTACCCGAAATGGATCGTCGCCCCGCCGCCGGCCGCCGTACGCTGCGCCAATGCTGCTACGCATGTCGACCCTGCTGCTCCGGACCCTGCGCGAGGACCCGGCGGACGCGGAGGTGCCGAGCCACCGGCTCCTGCTACGCGCCGGCTACATCCGTCGCGCCGCACCGGGCGGCTACACCTGGCTGCCGCTGGGCAAGCTGGTGCTGGACCGGGTCACCGAGGTGGTCCGGCAGGAGATGACGGCGATCGGCGACCAGGAGGTGCACTTCCCGGCGCTGCTGCCGGCCGAGCCCTACCGGACCAGCGGCCGGTGGACGGAGTACGGCGACGACATCTTCACCCTCGCCGACCGGCGCGGCGCGGAGCACCTGCTCGCGCCCACCCACGAGGAACTGGCCGCGCTGCTGGTCAAGGACCTGTTCAGCTCGTACCGGGACTTCCCGGTGACGCTCTTCCAGATCCAGACGAAGTTCCGGGACGAGGCCCGGCCGCGCGCCGGACTGCTGCGCGGGCGCGAGTTCCTGATGAAGGACGCCTACTCGTTCGACCTCGACGAGGCGGGCCTCGCGGCGGCGTACGAGCGGCACCGCGGGGCGTACCGGCGGATCTTCGACCGGCTCGGGCTGGAGCACACCGTCGTGCGCGCGACCTCCGGGGCGATGGGCGGTTCGGCCTCGGAGGAGTTCCTGGCGGCGACGCCCGTCGGCGAGGACACCTTCGTCGGCTGCACCGCCTGCGACTACGCGGCCAACACCGAGGCGGTGACCACGCCCGCCCCGCCGGCCGGCGACCCGGACGCGCAGCCGGCGGCCGAGGTGCACGACACCCCCGAGACCCCGACCATCGCCAGCCTGGTCGAGCTGGCCAACGCCCGGCGCTTGGGCGGCCGGGACGACTGGACCGCCGCCGACACCCTGAAGAACGTGGTGCTCGCCCTGCGCCGTCCTGGGGCGGAGGAGACCGAGCTGCTGGTGGTCGGGCTGCCCGGCGACCGGGAGGTCGACCTGAAGCGACTCGGCGCGGCGGTCGCCCCGGCCGCCGTGGACGTCTTCGACGGCTGGGACACCCGGCCGGAGCTGGTCCGTGGTTACATCGGCCCGCAGGTCATGGCGAAGCTGGGCATCCGCTACCTGGCCGATCCCCGGGTGGTGCCGGGCAGCGCGTGGCTGACCGGCGCCAACGAGCCGGGCCGGCACGCGACGGGGGTGGTCTGCGGCCGGGACTTCGTGCCGGACGGCACGATCGAGGCGGCCGAGGTGCGGCCCGGTGACCCCTGCCCGGCCTGCGGCACGGGCGAGCTGACCTTGCGGCGGGGCATCGAGATCGGGCACATCTTCCAGCTCGGTCGCCGCTACACCGACGCCTTCGCCGTCGACGTGCTCGGCCCCGCCGGCAAGCCCGTCCGGCCCACCATGGGCTGCTACGGGATCGGGGTGTCCCGCGCGGTCGCCGCGATCGTCGAGCAGCACCACGACGATCGGGGACTGGTCTGGCCGGAGGCGGTCGCGCCCTGCGACGTACACCTGGTGGCTGCCGGGAAGGGGCCGCAGCTGGACGCGGCGCTGGAGCTCGGCGGGCGGCTCGCCGCCGCCGGCCTGCGGGTGCTGGTCGACGACCGGACGCACGTCTCCGCCGGGGTGAAGTTCACCGACGCCGAGCTGATCGGCATCCCGCGCGCCGTCGTGGTCGGCCGACGTCTCGCCGAGGGATACGTGGAACTGCGCGACCGGGCGTCCGGGGAGCGCGTCGAACTGCCGGTCGACGGGGTGGCGGACCGGCTCGTCGAACGGGTACACCGGGAGCGCGGGAACGTGGTGTAGCGAACGTGTCACGGGGTACCGCAGTCCGATCGACTGAATGCGTTCTGGAGGCTCTCATGACCGGTTACCGGGTCAGCGACGTGATGACGAAGCAGGTCATCTACCTGCCCGCCGAGACCACCCTGGATGAGGCGGCCAGGGTGATGAAGGAGGCGGACATCGGCGACGTGGTGGTCACCGACGGCGCCACCCTCGCCGGCATGCTCACCGACCGCGACATCGTCGTCCGGGCGGTGGCCGAGCGCAGCGACCCGGCCACCACCACGATCGGCTCGATCATCACCCGCGAGGTGGTGATGATCGAGCAGCATTCGACCGCGGCCGAGGCGGCGGCCCTGATGCGGGAGCGGGGCATCCGGCGGGTGCTGGTCTGCGACGCCGAGCGCAAGCTGGTCGGCATCGTCTCCCTCGGCGACCTCGCGATGCAGCTCGACCCCAACTCGGCGTTGAGCGAGATCAGCGAGCAGGCGCCCACCGTCTGAGGTACGCGGAAGGGCCCTTCCTGACGCCCGTGGCGCAGGAGGGGTCCCCTGCCGACGGCGGTAGCCTCGGAGTCATGTCATCCATGCCGGCCAGGCTTTCCGAGATCGTCGACGAGTTCGCCGCCGCGCCCCGCGACGTGGTGCTGGAGATGCTGCTGGAGTACGCCGACGTCATCCCGCCGCTGCCCGCCGACGCCGCCGACCGGGAGGGCATGGAGCAGGTGCCGGAGTGCCAGACGGCGTTCTTCCTGCGCGCCCGGGTGACCCTGGAGAAGACGGTGGAGACGCTCTTCGACTGCCCGCCGGAGGCGCCCACCACGCGTGCGTTCGCCGGCATCCTCGCCGAGGGGCTGGCCGGGGCGAGCGCGGACGAGGTGCTCGCCGTGCCCGACGACCTCTACCAGCGGATGGGGCTGGCGCAGGCGATCAGCCCGCTGCGGGTGCGCGGCGGCACGGCCATCCTGGCCCGGCTCAAGCGGCAGGTCCGGGAACAGACCAGCTAGACGGAGGGTTGTCACCCGACATGGAGATCGAGATCTACGCCGACGTCGTGTGCCCCTGGTGCTACATCGGCAAGCGTCGGCTGGAGCAGGCCCTGGAGTCGTACGACGGCGAGGTGACCGTCCGCTACCGGCCGTTCCAGCTCGATCCGTCGCCGGTGCCGGAGCCGCGCCCGCTGGTCGACGCGATGGCCGCGAAGTTCGGCGGGCCGGACCGCGTCCGGCAGATGTTCGGTCAGGTGACGGAGGTGGCGGGCCAGGTCGGCCTGAAGCTCGACTTCGACCGTGCGGTCGCGGCGAACACCTTCGACGCGCACCGCCTGGTCGCCTGGGCCACCGACCGGGGCCGCGCCGCCGAGATGGTCGACGCGCTCTACCGCGCCCACTTCACCGACGGCGTCGACGTCGGCTCCCGGGACGCGCTCGCCGCGCTCGCCGCCGAGGTGGGTCTGGACGCGGCCGAGGCGCGCCGCTTCCTCGACTCGGGCGAGCGGGCGGCGGAACTCTCCGAAGAGCTGGCCACCGCCCGGCAGATCGGGGTGACCAGCGTGCCCACCTTCGTGCTGGCCGGCAGGTACGCGGTCACCGGCGCCCAGGAGCCGGAGACGCTGCTCGCCGCCCTGGCCGAGGTGAACCGCCGCGAGGCCGAGGCCGACTGACCCGCCGACGGCGGTGAGGCCGACCTCCGACGGCAGACATCGATGGGCGTGATGTTTCACGTGCAACGACATCGACGTCCGTGATCAGTCAGGCCGGCCTGGCCAGCCCTTCCACCACGCGCGCGCCGGGCAGCGCGCCGAGCGCCGGCCCGGGCAGCGCGATCTTGCTGTGCCGTACGCCCGACCCGATGATCACGTGCGGGGCGGCGATCACCCGCGCGTCGACCAGGATCGGCCACTGCTCCGGCAGGCCGATCGGGGTGATGCCGCCGTACTCCATGCCGGTCAGCTCCACCGCGTCGGCCATCGGCGCGAAGCTCGCCTTCCGCACGTCGAGCGCCCGGCGGGCCACCCCGTTGACATCCACGCGGGTGGTGGCGAGCACGACGCAGGCCGCGTAGCGCACGACCCCCTCACGCTTGCCGGCCACCACCACGCAGTTGGCCGACTCGTCCAGCCCCACCTCGTACGCGGCGCAGAAGGCGGCGGTGTCGGCGAGCTCGGCGTCGATCGGCGCCACCAGCACGTCGTCGACGTCCACCGGCGCCTCGGCGGGCCACTGCCCGACAGCGGCGGCGACCGGCGGAGCAAGCAGGTCGAGCCGGCTGCGGGCGGGTTCGGTCTTCAGCGTCCCCATCACGCCTGCGATCCTCGCACCCGCCTGCGCCCGGGGTTCCACCACACCAGCAGCGACCGGAACCGTCGCCGACAGGGGGTCACCCCTATCGATCCGCAGACGGGCCCCGGTGGCGTGTGGGAGCGGGTGATGCCGGGTACCGGAGATCGGCATGAGTGAACTTCCGCTGCACATCCTGACCGACGCAGGCTTCACCACCGACGAGGCGAACTCCATCGTGGATCACCTCCTCAAGGGTGTCGACACCCACGACGGGAGGGGCGAGACCGACCGGATCGACGTCGAGGCGCTCCCGGAGGAGAAGAAGGCGGCCATCGACAAGTTCAACCTGGCCGTGGCCGCCGACTTCTAGTCAACCCGGGCACCGACCCGTCCCGGAGCACCGGTTCCGTCCCCGGGACCGCCGGGGCGGGCCGGCCGGGACGGGAAGACCCGGGCCTGCCGGGACGGCACCGGTCAGTTGCCGGTGAGGAAGCCGTTGTCGCGGAGCAGCGCGCGGTCCCGGACGGAGGCCAGTTCCTCCGCCCGCTCGGCCTGGACCCGGCGCACCTCCATCTCCTCCAGGGCGTGGCGGATGGCGAGCCGGATCACGCCGTAGAGGAAGACGAAACCGGCGACGTACAGGATGACGGTGGCGACCATGGCGAACATGGCGTCACGGTAGGCCGGACGTGAATGCGCGGGCCGTTCATCTTGCGCCGGTTCCCCCGTACGTGTCGGCGAGGTGGTCGGCCCAGGTCCGGACGCCCTTCGGGGTCGCCCCGGTGACCAGGCCGCCCGAGCGCAGGGCGCGGCCGAGCCCGCCCGGTATCCGGACCGGGAGCAGCGGGCGGCGGGACCGCCGGGCGGCCGTCCACGCGCGGGCCGCGTCGTCGAAGCGGAGCACCTCCGGGCCGCCGTACTCCTCGACGTTGCGCAGCGGGCCGGCGGTGAGCCGCCGGACGAGGCGGTCCGCGACCTCGCCGGGGTCGACCGGCTGGGCGAGTACGGCCGGATCGCCGATCACCGGACCGAGGCGGCTCGCCCCGCGCAGCATCCCGTCGAGGAACTCCGGGAACTGGGTCGCCCGCAGCACCGTCCACGGCACCGTCCCGGCCGCCACGACCTGCTCGGCGGCGAGCTTGTGCCGGTAGTAGGGGATCGGCACCCGGTCCACCCCGACGATCGAGACGTAGACCAGGTGCCGTACGCCCGCCTGGCCGGCGGCGACGACCAGCCGGCGGGTGCCGAGCACGTCGACCCGGTGGGTCTGCCGCCCGCGGTTCGGTGCCGAGGCCAGGTGCAGTACGGCGTCCACGCCGTCCACCGCCTCGACCACCCCTTCCCCGGTGGCCAGGTCGGCGACCATCCACGGCACCGACGAGCCGGTACGCGCCCGCCGGCTCGTCGCCCGGACGTCCCAACCCTCGGCGCGCAGCCGGGGCAGCACCACCCGCCCGAGCCGACCGCCCGCCCCGGTGACCAGCACCCGCATGGTTCCCTCCCTCTCCGGCCGTCGCGCGCCCGCCGCGCGACAGTGGTGGTGACGGCGTCCGGCCCACGCGTGTGACCGGCTGCGCGTCGGCCCACCGCGACAGGCCGGCCCACCGGAGCAGGGCGGCCCACCCGCGACAGGCCGGCTCACCGGAGCAGGTCGACCGCCGTCAGCATCACGAAGAACCCGATGACGATCTCGCTGACCACCCAGGAGTGCCGTCCGGCCCAGTCCCGGATCCGGGGCAACACGGCCTCGGCCCGGTGACCGAGCAGCAGCAGCGCCAGCAGCGGCAGGGCCAGCAACGCCAGGGTGAGCAGGACGAACGGCAGCAGGTGCCACCAGGACAGGTCGTGCCGGGCGGCGCTCGCCCCGACGGTGAGCATGGTGAGGTCGTCCGTCGGCATGGCCAGGAAGAGCAGCACGCCGAGCCGCAGCGCGTACGTCGGGCTCGCCCGCTGGAGGCCGCTCATCCACTTCGGCGGGCCGGCGGTGTGGCGACGCAGGAGGACGACCACCGCCAGGACGACCAGCAGCGCCAGTACGACCACGTCGATCCGGCTCTCGACCGCGCGCCGCCCGAGCCCGGCACCGACGTCGACCTTGACGGCCCGGGTGACCAGCCAGCTCGCCGTCACTCCGCCCGCCACCACGAGCCCCGCCCCGCTCAGGTAGCCCAGCGACGCGGCACGCGGCCGGTCCGCCGAGGCGAGGAAGACCGCCGCGACCAGCTGCGTCCCGGCGAC
This sequence comes from Micromonospora sp. M71_S20, assembly GCF_003664255.1. NCBI lineage: Bacteria > Bacillati > Actinomycetota > Actinomycetes > Micromonosporales > Micromonosporaceae > Micromonospora > Micromonospora sp. M71_S20. Next base: position 2,579,759 of record NZ_RCCV01000001.1, read on the forward strand.
CATCACCACGGCCATCGGCAGGATGGTCAGGAAGTTCATCGCCCGCCCATCCTCCCGGGCCGGCGGTCGCCACCGGACCGGATCGGGCACATCGCCGCCGGCCGGACCGGGTCGGGAACGTGGCGGGCGGTCGACCGGATCGGGCCCGGCGAACGGTCAGCCGGATCGGTACCCGGGCGGGCGGTCAGCCGGCGCGCATCCCGGCCGCGCCGGGCACCACCCGGCCGGCGAGCACCACACCCAGCAGGGCCAGCCCGCAGGCCACCGCGAGCGTGCCGGCGTAGCTGGCCGGTCCCGGGGCCGCACCGGCCGCGAGCACCGCGCCGGTGAGCGCCAGCACCGTCGCCGCGAAGAGCGAGTCGCCCAGTTGCAGCGAGGAGCTGTTGCGGCCCTGCTCGCCGGGGGCGGACAGCTCCAGCGTGAGCACCGACAACGAGGGGTAGAGCAGCCCCATGCCAAGGCCCGCGCCGGCCCAGCCCAGCACGCCGACCCAGACCGGCACCGCCGGCGCGACCGCGAGCGTGACCACGGCCGTACCGGCGGCGATGCAGGTCAGCCCCGCCCTCGGCAGGGTGGCCCGGGAGCGCGGCGCGGGCATCCGCCCCTGCAACCAGGAGCCCGCCGACCAGGCGAGCGCGCCCGTGGTCAGGACCAGGCCGGCGGCGGTCGGCGACAGTCCCCGCTCCCGGGAGAGCATCAGCGGGATCACCACCTCCGCGCCGACGAACGCGGCCGAGGCGAGACCGCGCAGCCCGATCACGGTGGGCAGGCCCCGGCCGGCACGCAGGAACCCGGCGGGCAGCAGCCGGGGCGCGCAGACCAGCAGCCCGACCAGCGCCAGGGCCACCAGCCCGACGGCGGCGGCGCCGCGCTGCTGCCCCCCGATGTGCAACAGTGCGGCGCTCACCCCCGCCCCGCAGGCCCAGCCGATCCGGGCCGCCGCGCCGGACGGCAACCTGGTCACCGTGGCCGCGCCGATCGTCCGCAGGCCGGGGTGGATCAGCAGCACCGCCGGCACCGCCACGGCCGGCACCGCCAGGAAGACCCAGCGCCAGCCGAGGTGTTCCACGATCAGGCCGGCCAACGCCGGCCCGACCAGCGACGGTACGACCCACGCGGCGGCGAACGCCGCGAAGATCCGCCGGTGCAGCGCCTCCGGGTACGCCTGCCCGACGATCACGTAGAGCGCCACCGAGAGCAGGCCGGAGCCGAGGCCCTGCACGATCCGGCCCGCGACCAGGACGCCCATGGTGGTGGCGCCGCCGGCGAGCACCAGCCCCAGCACGAACCAGCCGAGCCCGTGCCACATCGGCGCGCGGGGGCCCCGGGAGTCGCACCAGATGCCGGAGGCGACCATGGCCAGCACGCCGGCGGCGAACGGGCCCCCGAAGGCGATTCCGTAGAGGGCCAGCCCGTCGAGGCTGCGGGCGACGGTCGGCATGGCGGTGCCCACCGCCAGCGCCTCGAAGGCGAGCAGCGAGATCAGCGCGACGCTGCCCACCGTCATCGCGCGCAGCCGCGGCCCGAAGAGCCCGGCCTCGTCGGCGACCGGGGCGGCCGGCGCCGCCGTCCCGGTCACCTCCGGCCCACCGGGCGCGGCAGCCACAACGGCCGGTGGCCGAGGCGGGCCCGTGGGTCGGACGGACCCGCCTCGTGGCGGAGCAGTTCGATCGGCATGCGACCAGCCTCGGACCTCAACCCGGATTGAGGTCAAGGGTGAGCCGACTCTCTCCGGCCCACCCGGGGAACTTCCGCCGCTCGGAGGGCATGACGGACGATCAACCGGGAAGGCAGGCCGCCGGAGCGCGAGGCGTGGGAGGCGAGATGGCGTACGGCGGCAGCAGCGGCAGCGAGGGGCCCGACGGGCGCCTGTCCGGTCGTACGCCTCGATGATCTCGCTGGTCCGCACGGCCGGCCGACTCCTTCCGCCGGTCACGGTGCCGCCGGTCGTCGGCGAGGCGTCCCGGAACGTCGGTGCCGCCGCGGCCCGGCTGGTGCGGGCGGCCGGGCTGAGCCGCCGTCGGGTCTGGTCCCGCCCCGGCCGGCACCACATCGAGGTGCTCGGGGTCTGCCAGGACGGCGGCGACGTCCTCGCGCGTCAGGTCGAGGCGGCGCTGGAGCGGATGCCCGGCGTCCAGTGGGCACGGGTCAACGCCCCGTCCGGTCGGGTGGTCGTCGCCGTCGGTACGCCGGAGCCCGCCCTGCGGGACCTCATCGCGACCGTCGCCCGCACCGAACGCACCTGCCCGCACGAGCCGGACCCGCAGATCCCGCCGCCGCACCCGCCCGAGGAGGGACCGCGCACGCCGCGCACCCTCGGCGCGCTGGCCTCCGACGCTCTCGGCCTGACCCTCTCCGCCGCCACCCGGATCCTGCCGTTCACGCCGGTGCCCGGGGAGGTCGCCGGGCTGCTCGGCGCGGTCGACCTGCACCCGAAGCTGCACGCGCTGGCGGACCGGGGGCTACGCGCCGACCCCCGCGCCGATCTGCTCTTCCCGCTCGCCGAGGCGGTGGTGCAGGGCCTGACGGGCAGTTGGACCGGGCTCGTGCTCGACGGCGCGCACCGGGTGGTGCAGTGGGGCGAGGCGCGCGCCCAGCTCCGCGCGTGGGCACAGGCCGAACCCCGGCTGACCGGGCATCCGGAGCGGGCCGCCGCCCCCGCGCCGAAGATCGAGCGCCCCCGGCCGAAGCCGGACGGCCCCGTCGAGAAGTACGTGTCCCGGACGCTCGACGCGGGCGCCGTCGCGGTGGCCGCCGCGACGCCGGTCGTGGGTTGGAAGCGGGCCGCCGCGCTGGGCCTCTCCACGCTGCCGAAGGCCCCCGGCAGCGGACGCGAGGGGTACGCCGCGCAGCTCGGCCGGATCCTCGCCCGGCGGGGGGTGATCGCGATGGACCGCAACGTGCTGCGCGAACTCGACCGGATCGACACCCTGGTGCTGGACGCCGCCGTGCTCGGCTCCGACCGGGGCGTGCTGGCGGACCTGGCGCCGCTGGCCGGTGCGGACACCGGGCGGGTGGCGGCGCGCGCGTTCGCCCTCTTCGACCCCGCCGCGCCCCGAGAGCCGCGGCACGCCGACGGCTGGCGGCTCGGGCCGCTGGACGCGCTGAACGTCGAGGACCCGGGCGACACCGCCGACAGCCGGCGGCTGCGCGACGCGGGCGGCCCCCTGCTCGGCCTGTCCGACGGCGGCACCCTCCTCGCCGTACTGCGGGTCGAGCCGGAGCCGGCGCCGGGCGTCGACGCCCTGCCGGCCGCCGCCCGCCAGGCCGGCCTGCGGCTGGTCGTGGCCGGCGACGACGAGCGGCGGTACGACTTCGCCGACGCCCACCTGCCCGGGCGCGACCGGCTGGCCGAGTCCGTGCGGGAGCTGCAACGCGACGGGGCCGTGGTGATGGTGGTCTCCGGCGACCGCGCCGCGCTCGGGGCCGCCGACTGCGGGCTGGGGCTCTCCGCCGACGAGGACCTGCCGCCCTGGGGCGCGCACCTGCTGGTCGGCGCCGACCTGCGGGTGGCCGCGCTGGTGGTCGAGGCGGCCGGGGTGGCCCGCCGGATGGCACGGCAGAACATCGGCCTGGCCATGGCCGGCACCGGCCTCGGCGTCCTGGGGGCGCTCACCGCCTCGCCCGCACGGCTGCCCGGCCGCGCCGTCGCGGCCGTCAACGGGGCGGCGGCGCTGGCCTTCGCCCACGGGGTCCTGCGGGCGCACCGGCTGCCCGGCCCGGCGGACTCCCCGGCGCCGGCCACCACCGCGTGGCACCTGATGCCGTCCTCGACCGTGCTGGACCAGCTCGACACCGGCCCGGACGGGCTCCCCACCGACGAGGCCGAGCGCCGCCGGGGCGACGGGAGCGCACGGCCGTCGGGGCCGACGGGGCTGCTCCACGCCTTCGTCGACGAGCTGACCAACCCGCTCACCCCGGTGCTGGCCGCCGGGGCGGTGCTCTCCGCCACCCTCGGCTCGCCCGTTGACGCCGCCCTGGTCGGCGGCGTGGTCGGCGGGTCGGCGCTGCTCGGTGCGGTGCACCAGCACAACACCGAGCGGTCGCTGGCCGAGCTGCTGTCCCGCTCGGCGGTGACCGCCCGGGTACGCCGGGATGGCGCGGAGCGGATCCTGTCGGCCGAGGACCTGGTGCCCGGGGACGTCGTCCTCCTCGAATCGGGGGACGCCGTCCCGGCCGACTGCCGGGTGCTGGAGTCGGCCGGGCTGGAGATGGACGAGTCCTCGCTCACCGGCGAGTCGCTGCCGGTCGGCAAGACCGACCAGCCGGTGGTCGCCGCCGCCGTCGCCGACCGGCGCTCGATGCTCTACGAGGGCACCAGCGTCGCCGCCGGCCACGGGACGGCGGTGGTGGTGGCGACCGGCGCGGGCACCGAGGCGGGGCGGAGCCTGGCGATGGCCCGGCAGGCCCCGCCGGCGAGCGGCGTGGAGGCGCGGCTGGGCCGGTTGACCCGGGCGGCGATCCCGCTGGCCGCCGGCTCGGCGGTGGCGGTGGCCGGCGCGGGGTTGCTGCGGGGCGTACCCCTGGCCCAGACCGCCGCGACCGCCGCGAACCTGGCCGTCGCGTCCGTGCCCGAAGGGCTGCCCTTCCTGGTCAGCGCCGCACAGCTCGCCGCCGCCCGGCGGCTGGCGGAGCACGGCGCGCTGGTCCGCAACCCGCGCACCATCGAGGCGCTCGGGCGGGTGGACGTGCTCTGCTTCGACAAGACCGGCACCCTCACCGAGGGGCAGCTGATGCTCGCCGGGGTCGGCGACGACGGCCGGTACGCACCGATGGACCGCCTCGACGACGGCCTTCGACTCACCCTCTCGGCCGCGCTGCGCGCCACTCCGGGCGCCGACGCCCTCCACGACCTGACCCAGCAGACCGACCGGGCGGTCCGGTCCGGCGCGCAGGCCGCCGGGGTGACCGAGCAGACCGGCGCCCAGGGGTGGCAGCCGGTGGGTGGGCTGCCGTTCGAGCCGTCCCGTGGCTACCACGCCACCGTCGGCCGGGCCGGGGACCGGCTGCTGCTCAGCGTGAAGGGAGCGCCGGAGTCGGTGCTGCCCCGGTGCTCGGGCTGGCGTACGCCGGGGGGACGCGACGAGCCGCTCGACGACTCGGGCCGCGACGGGCTGCACGCCATGCTCGCCGACCGGGCGGGGGCGGGACACCGGATCCTCGCCGTGGCCGAGTGCCGGGTCTCCTCGCCCGACGTCACCGACGATCAGGTGCACGACCTGACCTTCGTCGGCTTCCTGGCCCTCGCCGACGGGGTACGCGAGAGTGCAGCCCCCGCCGTGCGCCGGATCCGTCAGGCCGGCGTGCACACCATCATGATCACCGGTGACCATCCGGCGACCGCCGAGGCGATCGCGGCCACCATCAGCGACCACGAGGACCAGCGGGTGGTCACCGCGACGGAACTCGACCAGCTCGACGACGAGGCCCTCGCCGCGCGGCTCGCCGTCACGGACGTGGTGGCCCGGTGCACCCCGGCGCACAAGGTCCGGATCATCCAGGCGTTGCAGAGGTGTGGACGTACGGTGGCGATGACCGGCGACGGTGCCAACGACGCCGCGGCGATCCGGCTGGCCGACGTGGGCATCGCCCTCGGTCAGCGGGGCACCCCGGCGGCCCGGGCGGCGGCCGACCTGGTGGTCACCGACGACCGGCTGGAGACCATCATCGCCACCCTGGTCGAGGGCCGGGCGATGTGGTCCTCGGTACGCCACGCGCTCAGCATCCTGGTCGGCGGGAACCTCGGCGAGATCGCGTTCAGCGTGCTGACCGCCGCCGCTACCGGCCGCTCGGCGCTCACCGGCCGGCAACTGCTCCTGGTCAACCTGCTCACCGACCTGGCACCGGCGTTGGCGATCGCCGTCCGGCCGCCCGGCGCGGACCGTGCCGACGGCCTGCTCCGGGAGGGCCCCGACACCTCGCTGGGCGAGACGATGACCCGGGAGATCGGGCTGCGCGCCGCCGCCACGACGCTGGGCGCCACCGCCGGCTGGACCTTGGCCCGCTACACCGGGCGACGCAGGCGCGCGGGCACCGTCGCGCTGGTCTCGCTGGTCGGCACCCAGCTCGGACAGACGGTGCTGGCCGGCGGCACCAGCCCGGCCGTACTGGCCTCCACCGCCGCGTCGCTCGGGGTGCTGGTGATGGTCGTCCAGACGCCGGGGGTCAGCCACTTCTTCGGCTGTACGCCGCTCGGCCCGGTCGGCTGGACCATCGCGACGGGCTCCGCGCTCGGCGCCACCTTCGCGAACGGCGCGCTCACCCGCCTGGTGGAACGCCTGCCCCAGTCGGGATCCCCGCCGGCGGACCGCCCGGACCCCGACGGACGAACCTCGGCCGACGGGCCGGCGCGGGCGTGACCGCCGCCGATCGGCATGACCGTGCCGATCACGGGTACGGCTGCGAAGGGAGGTACGCATGTTGACGACGCAGCCGGAGGTCACGTTCGTCGGCACCGCCACCACGGTGCTGCGGATCGGCGGGTTCACCCTGCTCACCGACCCGAACTTCCTGCACCGGGGCCAACGCGCGTACCTGGGCAAAGGGCTCTGGTCGCGGCGGCGCACCGATCCCGCGTTGCGGATCGCCCAACTGCCGTCGCTGGACGCGGTCGTCCTCTCCCACCTGCACGGCGACCACTTCGACCGCGTGGCCCGCCGCGAACTCGACCGGGAGCTGCCGATCGTCACCACCCCCGCCGCCGAACGGAAGCTGCGCCGCTGGGGCTTCCGGGCCGCCGAAGGGCTGCCCACCTGGAACTCCCGGGAGCTGCGCCGCGACGGCGAGACGCTGCGGCTGACCTCGATGCCGGGCAGGCACGGGCCGGGCGCGCTGGACCTGCTGATGCCCGACGTGATGGGCACGATGATCGACCTGGAACGCGGGGGCAGCCGCCAGTTCCGCCTCTACGTCACCGGCGACACGCTGAACCGGCCGATGCTCGCCGACATCCCCGAGCGGTACCCGGACATCGACGCGATGCTGATCCACCTCGGCGGCACCCGGATCGCCGGCATCCTGCTCACCATGGACGCGCGGCAGGGCACCGACCTGGTCGAGCTGGTCCGGCCGAAGCTGACCGTGCCGATCCACTACGACGACTACCCGGTGTTCCGCTCGCCGCTGGCCCACTTCGTGGCGGAGGTACGGCGGCGCGGCCTCGCCGGGAGCGTCCGCACCATCGCCCGGGGCGAGACCGTCCCGCTGACCCCGCCGGACTGAGCCGCCACCCCGTCCGTTCCCCGCCGGACTGAGCCGCCACCCGTCCGGTCCCCGCCGGGCCGGCGGTGCCCGCGTACGCCGATCGCCGCCTCCGGCCGGGGCCGGAGGGCGGCGATCGGTCGTGACGTGCGGTCAGGCGCGCTCGGAGATGGCCTCGATGAGGTCGCCCACCGGGCGCTCGGGCAGGGAGCGGGCCACGTCGGCGACGGCCACGATGCCGACGAGCTCGTGCCCGTCGATCACCGGCAGCCGGCGCACCTTGTGCTGGCTCATGGTCCGCAGGATCTCCGCCGCGTCGTCGTCGGCGCCGATCGTCACCGCCTCGCCCTGGGCGAGTTCACCGGCGGTGACCCGGCCCGGGTCGCGGCCCTCGGCGAGGACCTTCACCACGATGTCGCGGTCGGTCAGCATTCCCTTGAGCCGGTTGTCGTCCCCGCAGATCGGCAGCGAGCCGACGCCCAGCTGGGCCATCTGCTTGGCGGCCGTCTTGAGGTCGTCCTGCTCACGGATGCAGGTCACATCGTTCGTCATGATCTCGCGTGCGGTCGGCATTGGCTGACACCTCACTTCCAGGGGGTCGTTGCCGTTTCTCCTACCCCCGTCCTCCCCGCCCATGCACGCGCAAGCTGGGACCGCCGACGCGCCGTCGCCGAGCGGGGCGGCGTCCGTCGCTGACTTATCCCGCCGGATGCCAGGTGGCGGCGGCTCGGCGCAGCCGGTCGTTGACCGCCCGGCCGACGCCCACCTCGGGGACCGGCTCGACGAGGATCTCGTCGACCCCCGTGGCGTCCAGCTCGTGCAGCGCGTCGAACAGCCGCGCGGCGGCCTCGGTCAGGTCACCGGCGGCGGAGAGCACCTCCACGGCCGCCCAGTCTCCCGCCGGTCGGTCCCGGAAGGCCAGGAAGCCGCGCCGGACCCCGTCGGCCGCCGGCGGCTCGCCGCCCGAGGCCAACCGCAGCGGCGTACGCGGGGCGTAGTGCGCCGCCAGCGTGCCGGGCGCGACGGGCTGCCCGGAGCTGCCCGGGCGTACGGTCACCGGGCCGGCCGCCTCCTCCAGCGCCTCGACCGGCAGCGCGCCGAGGCGCAGCACCACCGGCCGCCCGCCCCGGGCGTCCACGATGGTCGACTCGATGCCGCACCGCGTCGGCCCGCCGTCGAGCACCACGTCCACGGCGGCGCCCAGGCCCCGCACCACGTGCTCGGCCCGCGTCGGGCTGAGCTGGCCGAACCGGTTCGCGCTCGGCGCCGCCACCGGCACGCCGGCCTCGGCGATCAGCGCCCGCGCGTACGCGTTGTCCGGCACGCGGACCGCCATCGTCGCCAGTCCGGAGGTGACGATCGGCGGGATCGCCGCCGGCCGGTCCACGATCAGCGTGAGCGGTCCGGGCCAGAAGCGCCCGGCCAACGCCGCCACCGCCGCCGGCACCGTCCCCACCAGCTTCTCCAGCTCGGCCGCGTCCGCGAGGTGTGTGATCAGCGGGTCGAAGCTGGGCCGCGCCTTCGCCTCGAAGATCCGGGCGGCGGCCCGGGCGTCCAACGCGTTCGCGCCGAGCCCGTAGACGGTCTCGGTGGGAAAGGCCACCAACCCGCCGGTACGCAGGACGGAGGCCGCCTCGGCGATGCCGCTGTCGGCCGGTAGCACGCGTGGGGATCCGGTGGTCACACCTGCGACGCTAACCTGCCCGGGACGGCGTCGGCTCCGCGGTGGCCCGGTTCCGATCTGTGCGGCGCGGCCTAGGATCGGGCCATGTCCCTGACGGCGGACGACGTCGAGCGGTTCGAGGCCGCCAGGCCCCGCCTGGAAGCCATCGCCTACCGTCTCCTCGGCTCCGCCACCGAGGCCGAGGACGCCGTGCAGGAGACGTTCCTGCGCTGGCAGGCCGCCAACGTCGAGCGCATCGAGGTCCCCGAGGCCTGGCTGACGAAGGTCCTCACCAACCTGTGCCTCAACCAGCTCGCCTCCGCACGGGCTCGCCGGGAGACCTACCCGGGCCAGTGGCTTCCCGAGCCGCTGCTCGCCGGGGATCCGATGCTCGGCCCGGCCGAAACCGCCGAGCAGCGCGACTCGGTCTCGTTCGCGGTCCTCACCCTCCTGGAGCGTCTCTCCCCGGGCGAGCGGGCGGTGTACGTGCTGCGGGAGGCCTTCGACTACCCGCACCGCGACATCGCCGCGATCCTCGACATCACCGAGGCCGCCAGCCAGCAGATCCTCCACCGCGCCAAGAAGCACGTCGCGGACGGCAGGGCCCGTGCCGAGATCGACGAGGCCGCTGCCCGGCGGGTCGTCGAGGAGTTCCTGGCAGCCGCCACCGGCGGCCGGATGGAGCCGCTCCTGCGCCTGCTCACCGAGGACGTCGTCGCGATCGGCGACGGCGGCGGGAAGGTCCCGGCCCGCGCCAAGGCGTTCGAGGGCGCGGTCGCGGTCGCGAAGTTCCTGTGGGGCCTGTTCAGGCCCGGCAAGGCCAAGCGCGCCCTGGTCGGTGGCACGCCCGAGGTCTACGCCTGGACCGCCAACGGCGGCCCCGCCGTCGTGGCCGTCGTGGACGGCCGGGTCGTCGGCGTCATGTGCCTGGAGGTCACCGCCGACGGCATCGCCGCGTTCCGTAACCAGGGCAACCCGGACAAGCTCGCACGGGCGACCGTGCAGTGGGGTGCCACCGACCACGGCGAGCCCCTGTTCCACGCCTTCTGACCGTCATGTGACGTGCTTCACGAGCGGTTCCTGTCAGGAAACGGCGGGCCACCCGGTTCAAGTGGCAACCCGCACGAGACAGGAGCGTGGACATGCAGCACCGCATCATCGTCCTCGGAGCCGGATACACCGGAGCCATCGTCGCCGGCCGCCTCGCCAGACGCCTCCACCGTGAGGACGTCTCCATCACCGTCGTCAACGAAGGGGCCGACTTCGTCGAACGCGTCCGCATGCACCAACTGGCGGCCGGTCAGGACCTCAGGCCCCGGCCGTTGCGTGAGATGTTCGCGGGCACCGGCGTCGGGCTGCGGCTCGCGAGGGTCACCGGCGTCGACGTCGCCCGCAGGACCGTCGCCGTCGACGACGCGAACGGCGCCGAGGAAGTCGCCTACGACACGCTCGTCTACGCCCTCGGCAGCGGCTGGGACCCACGGGACGTCCCGGGGGCAGCCGAGTACGCCCACGAGATCTCCAGCCGCCCCGGAGCGCTCCGGCTACGCGAGCGCCTGGCCCGCCTCGACGCCGGGCAGACCGTGCTCGTCGTCGGGGGCGGCCTCACCGGCCTGGAGGCCGTGACCGAGATCGCCGAGGCCCGCCCGGACCTCGACGTCGCCCTCGCCGCCCGGGGCGGTCTCGGCGACTGGCTCTCCCCCAGGGGCCGTGAGCACCTGCGGAAGGTCTTCGACAAGCTCGGCATCACCGCGTACGAGCACACCACCGTCACCGGCGTCGAAGCCGACCGCGTCGCCACCGCCGACGGCAGGGCCATCCCGGCGGCGGTGGCCGTGTGGACCACCGGCTTCGCGGTCCACCCGATCGCGAGGGCGACCGCCCTGGAGGTCACCGGCTCCGGCCAGATCGTGGTCGACGGGACCATGCGGTCGGTCTCGCACCCGGACGTGTACGCCGTCGGCGACGCCGCCATGGTGACGGGTCCCGGGGACAAGCCGCTGCGGATGTCGTGCGCCTCGGGGGTGCCGACCGCCTGGCAGGCCGCCGACGCGATCGCGGCGCACCTGGCCGGGGGAAAGCTACCGAACAGCCGGATCCGCTACTTGAACCAGTGCATCTCGCTCGGCCGCAGCGAGGGCCTGATCCAGTACGTCACCGCCGACGACCGCGCCGTGCGGGCGGCCCTGACCGGACGCCTCGCGGCCGTCTACAAGGAGTTGGTCTGCAAGGGTGCCGCCTGGGGCGTCGCCAACCCGACGCTCGGGCTGCCCACCCGGCGCCGCCGCGTCACGCGGGCAACAGCGGGCTCGACCGTCGACGCGCTGGCGTAGGGACCGTTCCGGGCAGCCCGACCACGGCGAGGGGGATCCTGCGGTCACGCCCACCGGGCCGCGGGACCCCTCGTTTCCCGTCCCGGTGCGCGAGGATGGCGGCATGCTTCGTACCCCTCGGGCTCTTTTGCTGGACTTCGGCGGCGTCCTGGCCGACGCGCCACCCCAACCGCCGGCCCCGCCGGGGCTGGTGCGGCGCCTCGCCGAGCTCGTCGACGGCGCGGTGCCGGAGGAGCAGATCGCCCGGGACCTGGGCGAGGGCGCGCGGGCGTACGCCCTGTGGCGCGACGAGGTGGGCAGGACGGACGACCCGGTCGAGCTGCCGCACGGCCAGGTGTGGGCCGACTTCGTGACCCGGTCCTGGCCGCAGGAGGCCCGCGCCGCCGTCCAACGGGAGGCGACCCCACTGGCGTACGCCTGGACCTGGCGCCAGGAGTGGGCCGTGCGCCCCGGCATCCCCGAGGCCCTGCGGCACGCCGCCGACGCCGGCCTGCCGATGGCGGTCGTCAGCAACACGCTCTGCGGCGCCGCCCACCGGGACTTCCTCGCCGCCGCAGGGCTCTCCGGACTGTTCGGGGCCGAGTTCTACAGCGACGAGGCCGGGCCCCGGAAGCCGAACCCGGAACTGGCGCTGCTGGCGGCCCGCGCCATCGCGGTGCCGATTCGCGACTGCTGGTTCGTCGGCGACACCGTGAATCGCGACGTCGTCTGCGCCCGCCGCGCCGGCACCGCCGCCGCGGTCCTCATGCGCTCACCCCGCACCGACCGGGAGGCGGCGCTGCCGGGAGTCGAACCGGACGCGCGGATCGAGGACGGCCACGGGCTCCTCGCGCTGCTGCGGGAGCACGCCCGCCCGTGACCGTCAGGACCGACTGGCAGGCATGGCACGAGCCCTACGCCGACGCGAACTCCCCGCTGTCACGTCGGCTGCGGCTGGTGCAGCAGCACATCGCCTCGTGGCTCGACGAGCGCTCCGAGGAACGACTGACGGTGGTCAGCGCCTGCGCGGGGCAGGGCCACGACCTCATCGGCGTCCTGGCCGCACGGCCCGACGCCCGACGGCTGCGCGTGACCCTGCTCGAGTACGACGCCGGCAACGTGGCCACCGCGCGGGCCGCCGCCGACCGGGCCGGGCTCTCCCACCTCGTGATCAGGCAGGCGGACGCGGGCCAACTCTCCTCCTATGCCGGGGCGGTTCCGGCGGATCTGGTGCTCATGGTCGGAGTCTTCGGCAACATCTCGGACGCCGACGTGGAACGATCGGTCGCCGCCCTGCCTCAGTTCTGCGCGGCGGGTGCCACAGTGATCTGGACCCGGGCGCGGCGGACGCCGGACCTGACGCCGGCCGTACGGAGATGGCTTCGCGACGCCGCCTTCGTGGAGGAGGCGTTCCACGCTCCGGACGACGCCCGGTTCTCTGTCGGCGTCCACCGGTTCGCAGGCACACCGCGACCCCTGGACGCCACGGGAACGCTCTTCACCTTCCTACGCTGACCGGTTCCGCTGCTGCGTGCCGGAGCCGAGATCAACCGAAGGTGGTGCTGGTGGAGCCCAGGGGACTCGAACCCCTAACCCCTGCCTTGCAAAGGCAGTGCTCTGCCAGTTGAGCTAGGGCCCCCGGGGCGGACGACGCCGCCGGTGCCGGCAGTGCCAGCGGGATCAGCGCAGGTCGGGCGCGGTGGTCGCCTCGTGCCAGAGGGCGCGCTCGTCGTTGGAAGCCTTGACCTTCCTGGCCACCACGGCTGCCACACCGACGACGCCGGCCAGGATCAGAAGCTTCTTGAACATGGGGCCTACCCTCGCGCTCGACTGCCGTCGGACGATGTGCGGTGGGGCTAGCTGGAATCGAACCAGCGACCTCAGAGTTATCAGCTCTGCGCTCTAACCGACTGAGCTATAGCCCCGCGTGGCGACGAGCAAGGTTAACCCATCCGTCCGTCCGGCCCCAAATCGGGGGCCGCCGCGACATCCGGGCGTTGCCGTCGCCTCTGAACCTACCGGAGGCTCCGCACCCGGCCCACCCGATTACGCCGCCGTGCGGCCCCGGTGACGTGCCTCAAGATGCACGGAAGCCGGGGCTCCGCGCTCGGCGGTGCCCCGGCTTCTGAGGTGGTTCAGTCGCGCTCGGCCAGGGTCAGCTCGATGCCGCCGACCAGGTCCGCGCAGACGTTGTAGACGAACGCCCCGAGCGTGGCGAGCGCCGTGAACAGCACGACGTTGACCAGGCCGATCAACGCCGAGCTGAGGATCACGCCCTTGGCGGTGATCTGGAAGCCGCTGGTGCTCTGGCCGCCGCCCGCGCTGACCAGGTCGGTCAGGCTGTCGTTGACGCTGGTGAACACGCCCATCGCGTCGAGGGCCAGGTAGAGCACCGAGGTGGCTACCACCACGACGATGAAGAGCACCACCGAGACCGCGAACGCGAACTTCATGACGGACCAGGGGTCGATCCGCTTGAGGTTCAGCCGGGCCCGGCGCGGCCCGCGCGACGCGGCCGAGCTGACAGACGTACGCGCGGCGCGTACCGCGTCACCCACGCGGGCCGCCCCGACGGCTGCGGCGCCGCCGATCCCCGGCGGCAGGCCGCCCCCGTTGGCGGGGCGGCCGGCGGCGGTCGGGCGCGCGCCGTCCGACTGCGGCTTCGCGGTGCCCGTGACGCGGGGCTGGGTGCCGGTGGCGCCCGTGATCCGCGGCTGTGTCCCGGTGGTGCCGGTCGACTGGCCGGCACCGACCTTCAGCGGCTGCGTCGTCGTCGGTGTGGCGGCGGCCGGCTTGGCGGCGGGGGCCGGCTTGTCGACCCCCACCGCTTCGGTCCGCTCCGGCGCGTCCCCGTCCTCCGAGGGCTTGTCCGGAGGCGGTGTCATTCCGGGAGCCCGGGTGAATTTCGGGGCAGGCGCGTCGGCGGGGACGGTGGCCCGACCCACGGCCGCGCGGCCGGTCGCTGGTGTGCCGCTCTTCGCGGCCTCCTCGTCGACCGGGGTGGCCGAGGTCCCCGTGTTCCCCGACTTCGCCTGTGTCTCCGTCATTCAACTAGTCCTGTTCGTCAGGCTCGTCGGCATTGCGAGCAATCGCCACGATAGTCACGCCATCCGGAAGGTCCATCAGCTTGACCCCCATTGTGTTCCGGTCACGCGTACGGCGTACAGGCTTCACCGGAGTCCGGATGACACCACCGTTGCTGGTGATCGCGAACAGCTCGTCGTCCGGGTCGATCACCACCGCGCCGACCAGACCACCGCGCCGCTCGGTGATCTTCGCAGTCAGCACGCCCTTACCTCCCCGGCCCTGCACGGGGTATTCCTCGATCGGGGTGCGTTTCGCGAATCCCCCGTTCGTGGCCACCAGGACGTCCAGCCCTTCGCGGACCACCTCCATGGCCAGCAGGACGTCGTCCTCGCTGAAGCGCATGCCGATGACGCCCGAGGTGGCCCGCCCCATCGGGCGCAGCGCCTCGTCGCTCGCGTTGAACCGGATCGCCTGCGCGTTCTTCGAGACCAGCAGCAGATCCTCCTCCGGCGCGACCAGCGCCGCCCCGACCAGCTCGTCCTCGTCGCGCAGGTTGATCGCGATGATGCCGCCGGACCGGGGGGAGTCGAACTCCTCGAGCCGAGTCTTCTTCACCAGGCCGTTCTTCGTGGCAAGTACCAGGTAGGGGGCCACCTGGTAGTTCGGAATCTCGATGATCTGCGCAATCTGCTCGTCGGGCTGGAACGCGAGCAGGTTGGCCACGTGCTGACCCTTGGCCACCCTACTGGCCTCGGGAAGCTCGTACGCCTTCGCCCGGTAGACGCGCCCCTTGTTGGTGAAGAAGAGCATCCAGTCGTGCGTCGAGCATACGAAGAAGTGGCTGACGATGTCGTCCTGCCGGAGCGTCGCCCCGCTGACACCCTTGCCGCCGCGGCGCTGGGACCGGTAGAGGTCGACCTTGGTCCGCTTCGCGTAACCCGTACGGGTGATCGTGACCACCACGTCCTCGCGGGCGATGAGGTCCTCCATGGAGACCTCGCCCTCGAACGGCACAATCTTGGTGCGCCGCTCGTCGCCCCACTTGGCGACGATCTCGCCGAGCTCCTCCGAGACGATCCTGCGCTGCCGCTCGGGCTTGGCGAGGATGTCCTTGAGGTCGGCGATCTCCAGCTCCAGCTTGGCCAGGTCGTCGAGGATCCGCTGCCGCTCCAACGCGGCGAGCCGGCGCAGCTGCATGTCGAGGATCGCGGTCGCCTGGATCTCGTCGATCTCCAGCAGCCGGATCAGGCCCTGCCGGGCGTCCTCGACGGTGGGCGAGCGCCGGATCAGGGCGATCACCTCGTCGAGGGCGTCCAGGGCCTTGGACAGACCGCGCAGAATGTGCGCCCGCTCCTCCGCCTTGCGCAGCCGGAACGCCGTCCGCCGGCGGATCACGTCGATCTGGTGCTCGACGTAGTAGCGGATGAACTGGGCCAGGTTCAGCGTGCGCGGCACCCCGTCGACCAGCGCCAGCATGTTGGCGCCGAAGGTCTCCTGGAGCTGGGTGTGCTTGTAGAGGTTGTTCAGCACCACCTTGGCGACCGCGTCGCGCTTGAGCACGAGCACGATCCGCATGCCCGTACGCCCGGAGGACTCGTCGCGGATATCGGCGATGCCGGCGAGCTTGCCCTCCTTGATCAGCTCGGCGATCCGCTCGGCCAGGTTGTCCGGGTTCACCTGGTAGGGCAGCTCGCTGACGACCAGGCAGGGGCGGCCCCGCTTGTCCTCCTCGACCTCCACCACGGCCCGCATCCGGATCGACCCACGCCCGGTGCGGTACGCGTCCTGGATTGCCTGCGTGCCCACGATCAGGCCGTGGGTGGGGAAGTCGGGCCCCTTGACGATCTCCAGCAGCGCGTCGAGGGTGGTGGCCTCGTCCTCCTCCGGGTGCTCCAGGCACCACTGCACCGCCGTGCCGATCTCGCGCAGGTTGTGCGGCGGGATCTTGGTGGCCATGCCGACCGCGATGCCCTCGGAGCCGTTGACGAGGAGGTTCGGGATCCGCGACGGCAGGATGGTGGGCTCCTTGGCCCGGCCGTCGTAGTTGTCCTGAAGATCGACGGTGTCCTCGTCGATGTCCCGCAGCATCTCCATGGCCAGCGGGTCGAGCTTGCACTCGGTGTTGTGGCTGACGAAGCCGTCCGAGACGAACGAGTGGTCGTCGGTGTCCACCCGGATGCTGTAGACCGGCTGGACCCCGGCGTCGACGACGCTGGCGACCTCCGCGTAGTAGAACCGACCGTCGACCAGCGGCTCGACCACGTCGAGCACCTCGGTCTCGGTGATCCGCGCGGCGATCTCGTCGCGGTCCCGCTCCCAGCGCTCGATGCGGTCGACGTTGTGCCGGCGCAGCCAGTCCCGCTCGGTCCAGCGCGTCGCGCCGTGCTCCCGGATGAAGTCACCCACCAGCGGCACGTGGTCGCCGGAGAGCGCGGTGCTGGTTGCCGGGACCGACGCCAGCTCGGACTCCAGCTTGGCCTGCTTGCGGCCGAGGAAGCCGACGTGGGCGGCGAAGATCCGCGCGTCGCGGCGGTTGGTCACCACGACCTTGATCTCGCCGTTGTCGTACCGGCACTGCCGGCTGACCACGCCGAACTCCAGCAGCAGCTGCTGGACCTCGCGGGCCAGCCGCTCGCTGCGGGTCGAGTACGAGATCTGGATGGTGTTGCGCGGCAGCAGCGACGAGGAGCCGTCGCCCTCGAAGAGTGCCTGGAGGAAGGCCCGCTTGACCGCCGCCGGCCCCTGCCAGACGAACTCGGGCACGAACTTGGCAGCGCTGCGCGCCCCGACCAGCTCGCCGAGAAGGCTCTTCCGAAGGGCCGAGAGGTCCTGGACGTCGAGTTCGTGCAGCAGGCTGCCGGAGGCGATGGTGCGCTGGCTAACGTACCGCGGGCCGCCCACCGCCAGGTCGTAGGCCGCGAGGACCCGGACGAAGAACTCGCGGTCGACGTTGTTGAAGCCCGCCCGTCCCTCCGAGACCCAGCCTTCGCTGACGAAGGCGCCGGCCAGGACGGCCGCCTCGACGTGCTCCAGCATCGGGTAGCCGATCTCGTCGGGCACCGTGCGCTGGAGGACCACCCGGTCGCCCGGCGAGATCTCGGCGAGCAGCTTCCACAGCAGGGTCGGCACGCCGGCCACGTCCACCAGACAGAGCACCGGGTGGTTGTGGGTGCCGGTCAGCTCGTACCCCTCGCGGGTGCGCAGCTTCAGCGTCGGGTGCTCGCCGGAGTGGAAGAACTTCGAGGCGCGGACCAGGTCGCCGTTGCGGTCGCGGACCTTGAGGTCGATGTCCGTCTCGCTGCTCGGCGCCGCGCTCGACACGATCTCACCGATCCGGACCGAACCATCGGCGGTACGGATCCGCGCGTCCCCGGTGAGGCAGTAGCGCATCGCGGCAGCAGGATCGTTGCCCGGCGAGCCGAAGTTGCCGTTGCCGTCGACCAGCGGGTAGCGCAGCGACCAGGGCTGCGCCATCCGGACCAGCGCGTCGTAGATCGCCGAGTCGCCGTGCGGGTGGAACTGGCCCATCACGTCGCCGACCACGCGGGAGCACTTCACGTAGCCCCGGTCCGGCCGGTAGCCGGAGTCGAACATGGCGTAGAGGATCTTGCGGTGGACCGGCTTGAGCCCGTCCCGGACGTCCGGCAGCGCCCGCCCGACGATCACGCTCATCGCGTAGTCAAGGTAGGAGCGCTGCATCTCCACCTCGAGCCCGACCGGTTCGATGCGGTCGTGCGCGACGACGGCGGCGACGGTCTCGGGGAGCTCGGGCTCGTTGGGTGTGGACTCGGGGATATCGGTCACTGTTAACCCTTATCAGACTCAGAGTCGTTTTCGTGCTGTGGATAACGGCTGTGGATACCGGCCGCTCTGTGGATAACTCTGTGGATCGGCGGGCTGGCCGGTGGACGACCGGCCGGCTCGCCGGGACCCGTCAGATGTCCAGGAACCGGACGTCCTTGGCGTTGCGCTGGATGAACGAGCGGCGCGCCTCGACGTCCTCACCCATCAGCACGCTGAACAACTCGTCGGCGGTGGCCGCGTCGTCGAGCGTGACCTGACGCAGCGTACGCGTCGCCGGGTTCATCGTGGTCTCCCACAGTTCGGGGTAGTTCATCTCGCCGAGGCCCTTGAACCGCTGGATGTCGTCCGGCTTCGCGTTCGGCTTCTTCTGCTGGCGCAGCGCGATGAGACCGTCCCGCTCGCGGTCCGAGTACGCGTACTGCGCGTCGTCGCCGCGCTTGTTCCACTTGATCTTGTAGAGCGGCGGGGCGGCCAGGTAGACGTGCCCCATCTCGACCAGCGGGCGCATGAAGCGGAAGAGCAGCGTCAGCAGCAGCGTCTGGATGTGCTGGCCGTCGACGTCGGCGTCGGCCATCAGCACCACCTTGTGGTAGCGCAGCTTCTCCATGTCGAAGTCGTCGTGGATGCCGGTGCCCAGCGCGGTGATCAGCGCCTGGACCTCGTTGTTCTTCAGCACCCGGTCGATCCGGGCCTTCTCCACGTTGAGGATCTTGCCGCGGATCGGCAGGATCGCCTGGGTCCGGGGGTCGCGGCCCTGCTTGGCCGAGCCGCCGGCCGAGTCGCCCTCGACGATGAAGACCTCGGACTCGCGCGGGTCTGTGGACTGGCAGTCGGCCAGCTTGCCCGGCATCGAGCCGGACTCCAGCAGCGACTTGCGCCGGGCCAGCTTGCGCGCCTGCTGCGCGGCGATCCGGGCCCGGGCGGCCTGGGACGCCTTCTGGATGATGATCTTCGCCTCGGCCGGGTTGCGGTCGAACCAGTCGACCAGCCACTCGTTGCAGACCCGCTGCACGAAGCTCTTCACCGGGGTGTTACCCAGCTTGGTCTTGGTCTGGCCCTCGAACTGAGGGTTGGCCAGCTTGACCGAGATGATCGCGGCCAGGCCCTCGCGGATGTCCTCGCCGGAGAGCTTCTCGTCGCCCTTGAGCAGCTTCTTGTCGGTGCCGTACCGGTTGACGACGCTGGTCAGCGCAGCCCGGAAGCCCTCCTCGTGGGTGCCGCCCTCGTGCGTGTTGATGGTGTTGGCGAAGGTGTAGACCGACTCGCCGTACGACTCGTTCCACTGCATGGCGATCTCGACCGACATGCCCTCCTCCTCGGAGCCGAACTCGACCACCGTCTTGTGGATCGGGTTCTTCGAGGCGTTGAGGTGCCGGACGAAGTCGGCGATGCCGCCCTTGTAGCAGAAGGTGACCTCGCGCGGCTTGCCCTCCTCGCCCTCCGGGACGCGCTCGTCGAGCAGGTGGATGGTGAGGCCCCGGTTGAGGAAGGCCATCTCCTGGAGCCGCCGGTAGATGGTCTGGAAGTCGAAGTCGACCGTCTCGAACACGTCGGCGTCGGGCCAGAAGGCCACGGCGGAGCCGGTGCGGTCGGTGGACTCGCCCTTCTCCAGCGGGGTCGGCTTTGAGTTGTGGTACTCCTGCCGCCAGACGAAGCCGGACTTGTGGATCTCCACCGCCATCTTCGTGGAGAGGGCGTTCACCACGGAGACGCCGACGCCGTGCAGACCGCCGGAGACCGCGTACGCCTTGCCGTCGAACTTGCCGCCCGCGTGCAGCACGGTCAGCGCCACCTCGACACCCGGCTTCTTCAGCTTCGGGTGCAGGTCGACCGGGAAACCCCGGCCGTTGTCGGTGACCCGGACCCCGCCGTCGGCGAGCAGCACCACGTCGATGGTGTCGCAGTGGCCGGCCAGCGCCTCGTCCACCGCGTTGTCGACGACCTCCCACACCAGGTGGTGCAGACCGCGCTCACCGGTCGACCCGATGTACATACCGGGGCGCTTCCGGACCGCCTCCAGCCCTTCGAGAACGGTGATCGACCCGGCGCCGTACTCCTGCTTGTCCTGCGCTGCCACCCTCGGCCACTTTCTCGCGCCGTCCGCACCTGGTGGCGCGTCGGGCGCGGGTTCGGCGGACAGGACGCGACGTCGACGCGCAGACCGGCACCGGGGACAATTCCGGGGTACGGGTCGAACGCGCCGGTCGCCGCGGTTGCCCGCGGATCGCGATCGGCTCGACCCGACGTGGACAATGATCGCGGGCCCCGCTCCGGGCCCGTGTCTCGTCGCTCCGCACCGGGTCTTCGTCTCAGGGTCAATCTTACTGTGCGCGGACGACAGAACCACCACTCGGCACCCCTGCGAGGGGGCTGAGACCGACGTAGCCGGCCGAACCGCGCCGCCCGCGACTCCCCCTACACGCCAGGGGGCGATCGGGGTCGCCGCCGCCTGACGATCGGTGCCGGTCGGACGGCCGGGAACGCCACCGACGCCACGCCGTCGACCCGGCCTTGATCTTTTCGGGCCGGAACCGGACGATCGAGCCGATACGAACTACCCGTGCTCTCGAAGAGGTGACGCCAGATGGGGCTGGACAACGTCGCGGTGCAGTGGCCGCGGACCGGCCGCTTCTACGATCCGGTCGCGCCGGCCGAGTTCGTCGACTTCGGCGACATCGTCGACATGCCCCGCATCTCCGCGCCGACCGCGGCGCTCGCCGAGCTGATCGCCAAGACCGGCACCGTGCGGGCGACCGCGTACACCGAACTGGTCGACCTGCTGCTCGGCCTGGAGGGTGTGCTCTACGCCACGGACGCGGCGGCCGAGGACGAGGATCCGGTGATCGATCCGGACGGCTGCGCCTGGGTCGCCGGCGGCATCGAGCGGTTCGTGGCGGGCCACCGCCCGTACGGCGAGGCCGTCACCTTCGACTCGGTGAGCCAGGTGCTGCGGTCGCTGCTCGCCGACGGGCGGTTGGCCGAGCAGCAGCTGCGCTGGCTCGGCAGCCGCCTGGACGCGCTGCGCGACGAGAGCGGCGAGCCGCCGCAGTGGAACTTCACCTGCGCCGAGCTGGCGGTGCTGGCGGCCTTCTACCGGCGCTGCGCCGACCGCGGCTTCGCCGTCTACGCCGACGCCTGACCTCTTCCGGCGGCGGACCCGCCCGCGCGGTTGGCGGCGTCGATGACGCGGGTCAGCACGGCGTGCAGGTGGCGCAGATCCTCGACCGGCATGCCGAGCCGTTCGACGATCGCGGGCGGGATCTGCTCGGCCCGCTCCCGCAGGGCCCGACCGGCGGCGGTCAGCGTCACCGCGAGGCTCCGCTCGTCGGCGGGGTCGCGCTCGCGCCGGACGTAGCCGGCCGCCTCCAGCCGCTTGAGCAGGGGCGACAGTGTGCCCGGGTCGAGCTGGAGCAGGCGGCTGAGGTCGCGTACGGACAGCGGCGCGTGCTGCCAGAGCGCGAGCATCACCAGGTACTGCGGGTGGGTGAGCCCCATCGGCTCCAGCAGCGGCCGGTAGACGGCGACGACGCCGCGCGCGGCGACGGAGAGCGCGAAGCACACCTGCTGTTCCAGCGCCAGGGGATCCCCGTCGAGCTGGTCGGTCACGGTCGGGCCTCCTCGTCGTCGTTGCGAGCGTACCAATAATTGGTGTACCAATGATTTGTACGCCAAACGTTCCCGTCGCACCGGAGGCCAGGCGATGACCGACGAGAAGCCCACCCCGAAGGCCCCGGGTGAGGGCGGCCGCCTGATGGCCTGGGCGTTCCGGCGCTTCGCGGGCCCGCCGGAGGTCCAGGGCGCGGTGCAGGGCGGCTCGAACCACGCCCGGGAGGCGTGGAAGCGGGACCTGGAGCGGCGCAAGCAGTGGAGCCGCGAGCAGCGGGAACGCAAGCGCGCCGAGCGGGAGGCCCGGCGCGAGGGTCGCTGACCGTCAGCCGTAGGTGTCCCGCGGGCCGCGGCCGCGGACCCGGCGCGGGCCCTTCGACCAGGAGGGCGCGGCGGGGCCGTGGATGTGCAGCTTGCGCACCACGTTGTGGCCGACCTCGCTGGCGATCTGCTTGAGCAGCGAGCCGGCAAGCAGCCGCAGCTGGGTGGCCCACGCGGTCGAGCGGGCCTCCACGGTCAGCTCGCCGTCCTCCAGCTTCACCGGCCGGCTGTGCTGGGCCACCTCCGGGCCCACCACCCGCTCCCAGGCGCCGAACACCGTCGCCTCGGCCGCCGGCTGCTGCCAGCCGCGCGCCTTGACGAGCCGGTTGAGCACCGCGCCGAGCGGCTGCGGGTCGCGCGGGTCCGGCCCGGGGCCGGAGTATCCGCGCAGGCGCCGCTGGCCGCCCTCGCCGTCGCCGCCACCCCCGCCGGGCGTACGCCGACGCGTCCGGGCCGCCGACTCCCGGCGGGCCCGCGCCGCGTCCAGCACGGCCCGCGCCAGCTCGGGGCCGCTCGCCGCGTCGCCACCCGCCGCGCTGCCAGAGTCGCCGCCGGTCGTTCCGCCGCCACGGCCCGGGCCGAGCCGGGCCGGCGGAAGCTGCTCATCCGACACGTCGCACCGTCCCCTCGGCCACGGCGTACCGGGTGCCACGCAGGGACACCGGGACGTCCTCGTCGACCGCGCAGGTCACCAGCAGCTGGCTCGCCCCGCCGACCAGCTCCGCCAGCCGCTCCCGCCGCCCGGCGTCCAGCTCGGCGAAGACGTCGTCGAGCACCAGCACGGGCTCGATGCCGTCGGAACGCAGCAGGTCGTAGCCGGCGAGCCGCAGCGCCAGGGCGTACGACCAGGACTCGCCGTGGCTCGCGTACCCCTTGGCGGGCAGCGGGCCCAGCGTGAGCGCCAGCTCGTCGCGGTGCGGGCCGACCAGGGTGGTGCCCCGCTCCACCTCGGCGGCGCGGGACTCGACGAGTGCGGCGGTCAGCGCCGCCGCCAGTGTCTCCCGGTCGGTGGTGGGCTCCGCCAGCTCCACCGACGGCCGGTACGCGATCCCGGCGGCCCCCCGTCCCGCCGCCACCGCGTCGTACGCCTTCGTCACGTGCGGGCCCAGCGCCGCGACCAGTTCCAGCCGGCCGGCGAGCAGTTCGGCGCCGTGTCGGGCCAGATGCGTGTCCCAGACCGCCAGGGTCGACAGGTCCCCGCCCCGCGACCCGCCCATCTTGCGGGCCAGGTACGCGGTGCGCAGCAACGCGTTGCGCTGCTTGACCACCCGCTCGTAGTCGGCCCGCACCCCGGCGTACCGGGGCTGGCGGCTGACCAGCAGGTCGTCGAGGTAGCGGCGGCGCTCGGCCGGGTCGCCCCGGACGAGTTCCAGGTCCTCCGGGGCGAACAGCACGAGCCGCAGCGCGCCGAGCACGTCCCGCGCCCGGCGGGCCGGCGACCGCCCCAGGCGGGCCCGGTTGGCCTTGCCCGGCACGATCTCCAGCTCGATCAGCAGCTCGCGCCCCTCGTGCACGACCGCGCAGCGGATCACCGCAGAGGAGGCGCCCATCCGGACGAGGGGGGCGTCCGTGGCGACCCGGTGCGAATCCAGGGTCGCCACGTAGCCCAGCGCCTCGACCAGGTTCGTCTTGCCGACGCCGTTGGCGCCGGTCAGGACGTTCGCCCCCGGCTCCAGGTCCACGCCGACCCGCTCGTACGAGCGGAAGTCGACCAGTTCGAGCCGGCGGACGTACACAGGCGCGTGGATTCCGGTCAGCGCTTGCGGACGGCGTGCCCGCCGAACTGCTGGCGCAGCGCGGCGACGGCCTTCATGGCGGGCGAGTCGTCCTGGCGGGAGGCGAAGCGGGCGAAGAGCGAGGCGGTGATCACGTTCAGCGGCACGGCCAGCCGGACCGCCTCGTCGACCGTCCACCGGCCCTCGCCCGTGTCCTCCGTGTAGCCGCTCAGCTCGGCCAGCTCCGGGTCCTCGTCGAGGGCCCGGTCCAGCAGGTCGAGCAGCCAGGAACGGACCACGGTGCCCTCGCGCCAGGACTTGAACACCCCCGGCACGTTGGTGACCAGCTCGGACTTGGCCATCAGCTCGTAGCCCTCGGCGTAGGCGTGCATCAGGCCGTACTCGATGCCGTTGTGCACCATCTTGGCGTAGTGCCCGGCGCCGACCGGCCCGGCGTGCACGAAGCCGAACTCACCCTCCGGCTTCAGCGACTCGAAGATCGGCATGAGCCGGTCGACGTGGTCCTGGGCGCCGCCGACCATCAGCGCGTAGCCGTTCTGCCGGCCCCAGACGCCGCCGGAGACGCCGGCGTCGAGGTAGCCGATGCCGCGCTCGTTGAGCCGCTCGGCGCGGGGCGCGTCGTCGCTGAAGCGGGAGTTGCCACCGTCGATGATGATGTCGCCCTCGCCGAGGACGTCGGCGAGCTCGTCGATGGTCGCGTCGGTGACGCCGGCGGGGACCATGACCCAGATCGCGCGGGGCGACTCCAGCTTCTCCGCCAGCTCCGCCAGGGTCGCGACATCGCTCAGCTCCGCGTTGTGGTCGAAGCCGACCACCTCGTGCCCGGCGGCGCGCAACCGCTCGCGCATGTTGCCGCCCATCCGGCCGAGCCCTACCAGGCCGAGCTGCATGTGTTCCTACCTCCGTGCGTCGGGGTCTTCTCGGGGTGCGATCAGCGGGAGACGCGGATCGGCATGATGAGGTACCGGTACCCGGGGATGACCTCGCCATCCTCACCGGCGGGCGAAATCACCGCGGGCTTGAAGGCATCGACGAACGAGAGCACGGCGAACTGGGCCCCCAGGTTGGTCAGGCCGTCGATCAGGTACTGGGGGTTGAAGCCGATGGTCAGCGGGTCGCCGGTGAAGGTGGCCTCCATGGCCTCGCTGGCCCGTGCCTCCTCGGTGCCCCCGGCCTCGACCACCAGGCCGTCGGTGCTGAAGCTGAGCAGCACCGGGGTGGTCCGCTCGGCCACCAGGGCGACCCGCTTCACGACCTCGATCAGGGTGCTGACGGGCACCCGCGCCTCGGCGTTGTGGCTGGCCGGGAAGAGCGAGCGCACCGGCGGGTAGTTGGCGCCGTCGAGCAGGCGGCTGGTGGTGCGCCGGGTGCCGCCGGCGAAGCCGATCATTCCTTCGCCGGCCGCGCCCTGGGAGAGCGCCATGATGACCTGGCCACCGATCGGGCCGAGGGCCTTGGCGGTGTCGTGCAGGGTCCGGGCCGGCACGAGGGCGTTGACGCTCACCTCGGGGTCGTCCGGGTTCCACTCCATCTCGCGCAGGGCCAGCCGGTAGCGGTCGGTGGCGAGCATGGCCAGCGTGCCGCCGGAGAGCTCGATGCGTACGCCGGTCATCATCGGCAGCGTCTCGTCGCGCCCGGCGGCGACGGCGACCTGCGCGACCGCGGCGGCGAAGGCGGCGGCGTCGACGGTGCCGGTGCTCTCCGGCATCTCCGGCAGGGACGGGTAGTCCTCGACCGGCATGGTGGGCAGGGTGAACCGGGCGCTGCCGCAGACCAGCTCGAGGTGGGCGCCGACGGCGGCGATGTCCACCGGCTTGGCGGGCAGCGCCTTGGTGATCTCGGCCAGCAGCCGGCCGGAGACGAGGGCGGCGCCGTCGGCGTCCCCCTGCACCTCGACGGTCACCTGGCTGGAGACCTCGTAGTCGAAGCCCGAAACCTGCAGGTTGCCGTCGGTGACGCGCAGCATCACGCCGGCGAGCACCGGTACGGACGGCCGGTTGGGCAGGCTCTTCGCGGTCCAGGCCACGGCCTCGGCGAGCGCGTCGCGCTCCACTCGGAACTTCATCAATGCCTCCGCGTCGACGTCAGCGACAACTCTCTCATGCCGACCGCTGCCTACCGACCCGCCTGTCCGTGCGGGTACCCATCGCACCTTATGGCGCGCGGGCATCGGCCGTGCGTCCGACCCCGTGGATCCAGGTGCCGGGGCGACCGCCGACGGCGGCGCACGGCCCGATCCACAGGAAGTCCAACGGTGATGATTGGTTTTTGTTCTCTTAGAAGAGATAACTCGTCATCTTCATCGCACCTGTGCAAACTGTGGAGAACCCGCGTCTGCGCAGCTCAGACACGTTATCCACCGGTGGTTTACCTGTGGAGAACCCGGGGTACAACTTGCCTCCCGGTCCACAGGCGGCCGGCGCCCCCAGGTTGTCCACCGTTGTCCACCGGTTATCCACCGGTAATCCACCGACTTTCTCCCCTGACCTGTGGACAGGCGGAAGCCGTGCGGACAGCGTCATCCCCAGAACCTTCAACAGGTTCCCCACAGGTCGACCGTCGTCGGTGGACAACCACCGGGTTGTCCCCAGGCGTCCACAGGCTCGTCCCCAGGGTTTGTCCACAACCTGTGGGTAACCGGGAGGTGGGCGGACGGTAGTTTTCCACAGGCGGTGGACAACGAGATGTGGACAACGATCCGGGCGGTGGACGGTCACGGCTCAGATGCTGTGGCCTGGACCATGTCGAGGGTCAAGCCGGGCCGGCTGTGGAGAACGAAAAAGCGCCCGACCGGTGGTCCGGTCGGGCGCGTCCGTCGTCCGTGTCCGCGTGGTGTGTCGGGCGGACAAGACGGCTTCGGCTCGGCGCGTACGACGCCGCGCTGCGAGCTGAGGCCGTCGCTCAGGTGTTCTGCTTGATCCGGTTGGTCAGCTCCGCGATCTGGTTGTAGAGCGACCGGCGCTCGGCCATCTGTTGGCGGATCTTGCGGTCGGCGTGCATCACGGTCGTGTGGTCACGCCCACCGAATGCCTGCCCGATCCGGGGCAGCGACAGGTCGGTCAGCTCCCGGCACAGGTACATGGCCACCTGGCGGGCGTTCACCAGCACCCGGGAGCGGGAGTGCCCGCGCAGGTCCTCCAGGCTCACCCCGAAGTAGTCGGCGGTGGAGACCATGATCTGGTCGGCGGTGATCTCCGGCCCGGCGCCGTCCGGGATGAAGTCCCGCAGCACCTCCTCGGCCAGCGCCAGCTCGACCGTGGAGCGGGTCAGGCTGGCGAACGCCGTAACCCGGATCAGCGCGCCCTCCAGCTCCCGGATCGAGTTCGACACCCGCGAGGCGATGAACTCCAGTACGTCCGGCGGGGCGTAGAGGCGCTCCTGCGCCGCCTTCTTCTGCAGGATCGCGATGCGGGTCTCCAGGTCCGGCGGCTGGATGTCGGCGAGCAGTCCCCACTCGAAGCGGGTACGCAGCCGGTCCTCCAGGGTCGCGAGCTGCTTCGGTGACCGGTCGGAGGTGATGACGATCTGCTTGTTGGCGTTGTGCAGGGTGTTGAACGTGTGGAAGAACTCCTCCTGCGTACGCTCGCGGTTCTCCAGGAACTGGATGTCGTCGATCAGCAGGATGTCGACGTCGCGGTAGCGCCGCTGGAACGCACTGGTCTTGTCGTCCCGGAGCGAGTTGATGAAGTCGTTGGTGAACTCCTCGGTCGAGACGTACCGGACCGAGCGCGCGTTGCCGAGCGTCGTGGCGTAGTGCCCGATGGCGTGCAGCAGGTGCGTCTTGCCCAGCCCCGAGCTGCCGTAGATGAACAGCGGGTTGTACGCCTTCGCCGGCGACTCGGCGACCGCGACGCTCGCGGCGTGGGCGAAGCGGTTGGACGAGCCGATGACGAACGTCTCGAACATGTACTTCGGGTTGAGCCGGTTGCCGCCGCCGTCGGCGCCGGGCATGCGGCGGTCGTCCCGGCCACCGGGCCGGTGATCCGCGCCACTTCGTCCGGGCCCGTTGTCGGTGCCGGTGTCGCGGGGCAGGGCCCGGATCACGTGCTGGTCCCGGGGGGAGACGGCGTCCTCGCGGTAGCGCGGCTCGTACCCCCGGGTGTCGGCGGCGGGCGGGTCCAGCCGGGCGGCCTGCTCGTCGTAGCCCCGGCGCTCGGACGGGTGCCGCGGCGGCGCCGACCGGTCGGGGCGCGGCGGCTCGGCGAAGGCGGTGCTGAACAGGGCCTCCTGCCCGCCACGGTCGCCCGGCCGGTGCCCGTCGTCGCCGGGCGGGGGCGACGACGCGTCGAGCCGGCGCTGGGGGTGCGCCTGCTCGGGGATGAGCGGCGGCTGCCCGGCGTCGTGGGGCCCGCCGTCCCGCTGCCCGGCCATCCCGTCGTAGTCGGCGTCGGCGTAGCCGCGCGGTCCGCCGTCGTGGTCGGCCGGCCCCGGCTCGGGAACACTGCGGTAGACGGTCCCCGCCGGGCGGCCGGAGCCGTCCTCGGGCAGGCGTACGGTCACCGCGACCTGGATCGGCCGGCCCAGCCGGCGGGTGAGCGCATCCGTGATCGCCGGGCGCAGGCGGGACTCGATCACGTCCCGGGTGAAGGCGTCCGGGACGGAGAGCAGCGCCGTGTCCTCGACGATGGCCCGCAGCCGGGTCAGCCGCAGGTACGCCCGCTGCTGCGCGGAGATGATCTCGTCGGCGAGTTCGTCGGTCGTCGCTGTCCACACCGCGGCAAGGTCGGTCGTACCGGTCACCGTCGTGCCACCCCCTCGCCTCTGCTCCGCCGACGCCGCCGTCTTCTCCGGTCGGCCGTCCCGGGCCCGCCGCGTACGCGCGGGTGGAACGACACCCACCGGACGGCCGACCGGTCCTCGTCCACAAGTTATCCACAGCCTGTGTACGCACCGATTGTGGCCGCCCGCCGGACGCGGGTCGGACCTGCCCCCTGCCTGAACGGGCGCTGAAGCGGGTTCACCGTGCCGAACGATTCACTACCTTGTCCGGTCTTGCCCGCCGGCGACGACCGGACCTTTCGACGCTGACCGCAATCGGGCACGGTAACAGCGTTGTCGGCGCGCCATCAACCGCCGACGCGCGGCGGCCCTTGCCGACATCAGCGAAAACCGTCGCTTCGGTCGCCGGGAAGGCCCGGTGTCCGCCCTGCTGAGGGTGTTTGACGGTGGTTGCCGCCCTGCGTAGGCTGGAATGGCTGCTCTCTCGCCCTCTGCTAGGGTGTTAGGTGCTTGCTGTCCGCGGTCGCTTCCCCGCATCGCCGAGGTCCCGCGCCGCCGGGCAGCACCGATCGGGGGCCACCGCCGAGGTGGCCTGGACCACCACACGATCCCGGCGACCCCTCGCCCGGGGCGTACGAAAACGGAGAGCCTGACGTGAGCAAGCGCACCTACCAGCCGAACAACCGCCGGCGCGCGAAGACCCACGGCTTCCGGCTGCGCATGCGCACCCGTGCCGGCCGCGCCATCCTTTCGACCCGTCGCTCCAAGGGCCGTGCCCGCCTGTCGGCCTGAGGCCGACCGGTCAGGTCCGGGGGACGTGGGCAGTCGTGCTGGCGGCCGCACAGCGACTGCGGCGCAGCACTGACTTCGCCGCAGCGGTCCGGGGTGGTCGACGCGCCGGCCGTGGCGCGGTCGTCGTCCACCTGAGCCTGCCGACAACCCCCGACGCCCCGACAGCAACCTCGCCGGAGCCGGCGCGGAGCAGCGGTACGGAGCAACCCTCCGCACCTGCCCGCGCCGGCTTCGTCGTGTCCAAGGCCGTCGGGAACGCCGTGGTCCGCAACCGGGTCCGGCGTCGCCTGCGACACCTGGTTCGCGAGCGGCTGGCCGGTCTGCCCCCGGGAAGCACCCTGGTCGTACGCGCGCAGCCCGCCGCGGCCGACGCCTCGTACCCGCGACTCGGCGCCGACCTGGACGCGGCGATCGTCGCCGCGAAGGCGCCCCGCGGGCGGCGGTCCCGGTGACCACCGGACCGGCCGGGCCACGGCCGACGACGATCGGTGCCCGAGTGCTGAGCGGGCCCGTCATCGCGTACCGTCGGTGGATAAGTCCGGCTCTGCCGGCCCGCTGTCGGTTCTACCCGTCGTGCAGCGCCTACGCCCTGGAGGCGGTGGCGGTGCACGGCGCGATCCGGGGAGCTGGCCTGACGGCCCGGCGGCTGTTGCGCTGCCACCCCTTTCACCCAGGTGGACACGACCCGGTGCCGAAGCCGGGCGGCCGCCGCCGCGCCGATGTGACTGGAGCCTGAGAATTGAGTCTGGACTGGATCTACTACGCGATTTCGTGGATCCTGCTGGTCTGGCACGGGGCCTGGGACTTCGTCGGGGTGCCGGATCCGGCGGTGATCGGCACCAACTGGGCCTGGATCCTCGCCATCATCTTCCTGGTGGTCACCGTCCGGGTGATCCTCTTCCCCGTCTTCGTCAAGCAGATCAAGTCGCAGCGGGCGATGCAGGCGCTCCAGCCGCAGGTGAAGGCCCTGCAGGAGAAGCACAAGGGTGACCGGGAGACGCTCCAGAAAGAGATGATGGAGCTCTACCGGAAGGAAAAGGCCAACCCGCTCATGGGCTGCCTTCCGATGTTCCTCCAGATCCCCGTCTTCCTGGGCCTCTTCCACGTGCTCCGTCGGCTCAACCCGGACAAGAGCGAGGCCGGGAAGACCCTCTACGGCTGGACCATCAGCCAGTTCGAGAGCGCCTCGTCCGCGAAGCTCTTCACCGCCCCGATCGCCGGCAAGTTCGGCTCCACCGCCGAGGAACTGGCGCGGCTCGGCGCCAACGGCACCACCGTGAAGATCATCGCCGGCATCCTCGTCCTGGTGATGATGGGCACCACCTACCTCACCAGCCGCCAGATGATCCTGAAGACCGGCTGGGCCGAGGACCCGCAGCAGCGGATGATCCAGAAGCTGATGCTCTACGGCATCCCGCTGTCGCTGCTCATCTCCGGTGCCATCTTCCCCATCGGTGTGATCATCTACTGGGTCACGAACAACCTCTTCACCCTCGCGCAGCAGCAGTGGGTGCTGCGGAAGTTCCCGCCGCCGCCCACCATGAGCAAGCCGGGCACCTCGGCCCGCAACCCGGTGCAGCCGGCGAAGACGGGCGGCCTGCTGGGTCGCGCCAAGTCGGCCCCCCCGGCCCCGGCCAAGCCGGCCGCGCCGAAGGTCGCCGGCCCCAAGCCGGGCGCCAAGCCGGTCAACCCCAAGAAGGGCCCCGCCAAGCGGCAGGGCTGAGGACATCCGGGCCGCCGTCGGGAAGACCGGCGGCGGCCCGTTCCGCACCGCGCAGCCGCCGTACGGCCGGCGCCGGGCGGAACCGCCGCGCGCGGCGCGGCCCACGGGTGAGACTGCCCGTACGACAGACGTGCCCGTGGGCACCGGCGACCTCCCGCCGGCCCCGGGAAACCAGCGGACCCGACGGTCCGGCCGAGCGAGTACGGAGATGAGACCGTGACCGACACCAGCACCCCCCGCGCCGACGAGTCCCTGGACGAGGAGGGGACCGAGCCGACCGCGGTGAACGGCGAGACCGAGGAGACCGACGAGGAGTCGGGCACCCGGGAGAAGAAGGCCGTCGGCGAGAGCGAGCTGTTCCGGCAGAGCGAGATCGCGGCCGACTACGTCGAGGGCCTGCTCGACATCCTCGACTACGACGGCGACATCGACGAGCTGGTCTCCGGCGGTCGCCCCGTCGTCGAGGTGGTCGGCGGCCGGCTGCAGAACCTCGTCGGCCAGCGCGGCGCCACCCTGGAGGCGCTCCAGGAGCTCGCCCGGCTGGCCGTCTTCCGGCAGACCGGCACCCCGAGCCGGCTGCTGCTCGACGTCGGCGGCTACCGGGCGACCCGTCGCAAGGAACTCGCCGCCGTCGCCAAGAACGCCGTGGAGAAGGTCAAGGAGTACGGCGAGCCCGTGCGTCTGGAGCCGATGTCCGCGTTCGAGCGCAAGTGCGTGCACGACGTGGTCAACGCGATGAGCGGCGTGGAGAGCGAGTCCGAGGGCGTCGAGCCGAACCGGCGCATCATCGTCCGCCCGGCGGACTGACCGCGTGACCCACGACGACACCACGGCCGGTGCCGTGGACGGCCCGGGTGGCACGCCGCCCGGGCCGTCGCCTGTCCGGCCCGAGCCGACCGTGACTCCCGACACCGCGCCGCCCACCGACGCTTCCGAGGGTGCGCCGCCCTCGGCCGTCGCCCCTGAGGACGCGCCGTCACCGACCGACGCTTCCGAGGGTGCGCCGCCCTCGGCCGTCGCCCCTGAGGGCGCGTCTGCGACCGTGGCGGTACTGCCGCCGGAGTTGGCCGGTGCGGCGCGCACCCTCTTCGGCGACCGCATCGACCTGGCCGCCGCGTACGCCGAGCTGCTCGCCACCGACGGCGTGGTCCGCGGCCTGATCGGCCCGCGCGAGGCGCCCCGGATCTGGGATCGCCACCTGCTCAACTGCGCGGCGGTGGCCGAGCGCATCCCGGAGGGCGCGACGGTGCTCGACGTCGGTTCCGGGGCCGGGCTGCCCGGCCTGGTGCTGGCCATCGCCCGACCCGACCTGACGGTGACCCTGATCGAACCGCTCTCCCGGCGCACCTCCTTCCTCATCGAGGCGGTACAGCACCTCGGGCTGGCGAAGATGGTCCGGGTGTTCCGGGGGCGCGCCGACGAGGCGGCGACCGGGGCGACGGGCATCGGTCCGTTGAGCGGGGACGTGGTCACCGCGCGCGCCGTCGCACCGCTGGACCGGCTCTCGACGTGGTGCCTGCCGCTGGCCGTGCCCGGCGGCCGGCTGATCGCCCTCAAGGGGGCGTCCGCCGCCGAGGAGATTGCCGAGCACGCGCAGACCGTGGCCCGACTCGGTGGCGGTGAGCCCGAGGTGCACCGCTGCGGCGAGGGAGTGATCGATCCGCCGACGACGGTCGTGGAGATCGTGCGGGAGCGGATGGTCGGGCCGGCCCGGCCGAAGGCCGCGAAGAGGTCGCGCGGCGGCCGGTCCCGGCGGCGTTGAGTCCCTCTCGACACCGCGCGGGATGTCCGCCTACCGGCTTCCCGGCCGGCGGTTGGTTCGTTGAACCGGTACGGGTGGACGGAAGGATGAGAACCCGACGTGGACCGGCTGCGCCCGTGAGCCGTAGGCTGGCTGCGCGTCGATAGTGTGGAGCGGGCGGCAACGGACGTTCACCGGTCCCGCCGCTCCCGCCGGGCCGTACGCTCCGCGGTGCGATCGCGTACGGCCAGTTGACGGGGTGCGGACCGACCATCCGAAGCGGGCAGGGATGACAGGTGCATGACGACGGAAGGTACGACGATCCACGCGTGACCGGGTCAGCGGGCGACCCCGTTTCACGTGAAACTGACTACCCGAGCTGGTCGCCCGAAGGGCCGTCGATCCGGCCGCCGGACCGGGACGCGGCGGCCGGGCCGGGCGGCGTCGAGCCGGTCCTGCCGGAGCCTCCGGCGGCCCGCGCCGCACCCGACGTGCCGCGGGCCGGCAATTCGGCCGGCGGTCGGGTGATCCCCATCCGGCGCAACGCCTCGGCCTCGGCCCGGTTCGAGTCCGCCGTACCGCAGCAGCCCACCCCGGACTCCGTGCCGGATGCGACTCCCGAACCCGTTCCCGTCACCGACCCGTCCGCGCCCTTGGTCGGCTCCCCCGGAGCCACTGCCGCCGAGGCCGCGTACGTTTCACGTGAAACCCCGACGCGCGAAGAGGATGACCCACCGTTGGCTATGGAGGCGATGCGCGCCGTGCAGATCCTTAATCCGAGTGGCGAGGTGACGATGCCTCGGCCGGAACGGACCCGGGTCATGTGCGTCGCGAACCAGAAGGGCGGCGTGGGAAAGACCACGACCACGGTGAACCTTGCGGTGGCGCTCGCCCTGCACGGCAACCGGGTGCTGGTGGTCGACCTGGACCCGCAGGGAAACGCCTCCACCGGGCTGAACGTCCCGCACCACACCGGTGTGCCGGACGTCTACGACTGCCTCATCAACAGCGTGCCGCTGGAGGAGGTCGCCCAGGGCGTCGAGGGCATCCCCAACCTCTGGTGCGTACCGGCGACGATCGACCTCGCCGGCGCGGAGATCGAGTTGGTCTCGGTGGTCGCCCGCGAGTCCCGGCTGGCCCGGGCGATCGCCGCCTACCCCGGCCACTTCGACTACGTCTTCATCGACTGCCCGCCCTCGCTCGGCCTGCTCACGGTCAACGCGCTCGTGGCCGCGCAGGAGGTGCTCATTCCGATCCAGTGCGAGTACTACGCGCTGGAGGGGCTGAACCAGCTGATCAACAACATCAACCTGGTCCGCCAGCACCTGAACCCGAAGCTCGACGTCTCCACCATCCTGCTCACCATGTACGACCGGCGCACCCGGCTGGCCGACGCCGTCGAGCAGGACGTGCGGAACCACTTCGGCGACAAGGTGCTCCAGGCGGTCATCCCCCGCAACGTCCGCGTCTCGGAGGCACCCAGCTACGGCCAGTCGGTGATGACCTACGATCCGGGATCGCGGGGGGCGACGAGCTACTTCGAAGCCGCCCAGGAGATCGCCGAGCGTGGCGTCA
The DNA here is from genome assembly GCF_003664255.1 of Micromonospora sp. M71_S20. NCBI lineage: Bacteria > Bacillati > Actinomycetota > Actinomycetes > Micromonosporales > Micromonosporaceae > Micromonospora > Micromonospora sp. M71_S20. The sequence goes on from NZ_RCCV01000001.1 coordinate 2,613,978, forward strand.
AGGAGCCGGTGGGCCGGAATGCGTAGTGCGGAACAGTCGCTGGGAGGCGTGGCATGAAGAACCGTCCTCGGGGCGGTCTGGGACGAGGCCTGGGGGCGCTCATCCCGACCGGGCCGGCGCCGACCGCCGCAGTTGAGCCGACCACGGCCGCCGAGCCGGTGGTGACGGCAGAGACAAAGACCTCGACCGGTGCCACCGCCGGTACGCCGACGGAGGCTCTGCCCGCCGCGGCGACTCCGCCCGTGGCGGCGCAGCCCGAGCCGCAGCTCGAACTCAGCCCCGTGCCGGGGGCCCGGTTCGCCGAGATCCCGGTCGACGCGATCGTGCCGAACCCCAAGCAGCCGCGCCAGGTCTTCGACGAGGACGCCCTGGAGGAGCTGAAGACCTCGATCCAGGAGGTCGGCTTCCTCCAGCCGATCGTCGTACGGCAGCTCGACGAGGAAAAGTACGAGCTGGTGATGGGCGAGCGGCGCTGGCGGGCCGCGCAGGCCGTCGGGCGGGAAAGCATCCCGGCGATCGTCCGGGACACCCGGGACGACGCCATGCTGCGCGACGCGCTGCTGGAGAACATCCACCGGGCGAACCTGAACCCGCTGGAAGAGGCAGCCGCGTACCAGCAGTTGCTCGACGAGTTCGGCGCCACCCACGAGGAACTCGCCCGGCGCATCGGGCGGAGCCGGCCGCAGATCTCGAACACCATCCGGCTGCTCAACCTGCCCGCGCCGGTGCAGAAGCGGGTCGCGGCCGGCGTTCTCTCCGCCGGGCACGCCCGGGCGCTGCTGAGCCTCGACGAGCCCGAGGCGCAGGAGCAGCTCGCACTCCGGATCGTCGCCGAGGGCCTGTCGGTCCGCGCGACCGAGGAGATCGTCGCGCTGGCCCTGAGCGACGGTACGAGCAAGAAGGAAGCCGCCAAGCGCCGTCCGAAGCCGCATGCCCCCGCTCTCACGGACCTGGCCGACCGGCTCTCCGACCGGTTCGACACCCGAGTGAAGGTGGACATCGGCCGGAGCAAGGGCAAGATCACCATTGAGTTCGCGACGGTCGACGACCTGGAGCGGATCGTCGGCCTCATCGGCGTCGGCCAGGAGGAGGAACCGGAGGCCTGACCCCGTCGGCACGGCTCGGTCTCCACGGCCGGGTCCCGCGCCGCCGCGTACGGCACCAACGCCGGCCGCGTGATCCCGGATCACGCGGCCGTTGCATGTGCTGCGGGATCGAGGCGTCGGCCGCTACCCCGGACCAGCGCGCTCAAGCACTTGACGCGAGCGGCGACGTTTCACGTGAAACCCGGAGTTGGTCGGCGCGGTTCTTGAGCCCTCTCGGACGGTTTCACGTGAAACCCGGCCGGTCCCTGCGATCTGCGATGCGATGGAGGTCGGCACGGATGAGGGCGGAACCCCGAGGCCCGAGGAGCCTGATCGGGTCCGACCCTTGCCGCGCCCTTCGGTGAACGAGGCCGGTGGCGGAAGCCCCGGCCGGAGGGAACCCCCACCCGCCTCGTCAACGCCCTCAGCGCGCGTTGAGGGCTCCGGCGGTGCGAGCGGTACCGCTGGGGTGGGATGCGCCAAGCGGGCCCGCTCAGCACCGCGAGAGGCCCCGGCTTGCCACACCGGCGCTAGCGTGCCCGGCACGCCGCTACTCACCGACAAGACGCTGCGCCCAGTGTCTCCACGCCTCACCGATGGCCTGATGTCTTGTCGCCTTGGCCGACCCGTCGCCCTGACCGTCTTATTCTTCGACCGTCTTTCGGCCGGCCGTTCCGTTGTCTCGGCCGTTCTCTGCCTCGACGGTTCTCTGCCTCGGTCGTTCTTTCCTCGGCCTCCTCTGTCTCGGCCTCCTCTGTCGGCCAGGCCGGGGTGTCCGGGCTCGTTTGAGGTGGGCGCCGATCTCGGCGAGGCGGGCTCGAAGTGCAAGGTGTAGCCGACGCCGATGCCGGGCAGCGGCACGTTCCGTTGTCTCGGCCGTTCCGTTGTCTCGGCCGTTCTGTGGTCTCGGCCGTTCTGCGGTCGGGCGCGACGCAGCACGACGCACAGGGGGGTCGGTGGTGTCGAGCGCGAAGGCGATGGACGTCCCCGGTTGTTCGCGGCGACGACGTGGAACGGCGGAGTTCGGTCTTGGAGCCGACGGCGATTCCCGCCGATGGCGATGCCGACCACTGCCATTCCGGTGACGATGCGGACGGTCGCGGCGGCGACGGGGAGGCGGCCCTGGGAAGAAGCATGAGTGGCCCTCGGCGATGACGCCTGCGGGCCTGTCCGTCGTTCTCGCGTCCGGCGGGGTTCTCCAACTCTCGATCCCAGCGGTGGCTCCAGCCCTCGACGGTTCCGACCTTCGGCGGCTCGCGAGCGGTCGGAGGAGTCCAGCGGCGGTCGACGAGCCAGGACGGAACCGTCCGACGCCGCCTCCCGGTTTCACGTGGAACCGGCGACTCCACCTCGGCGTAAGAATCCAGGACTGTGCCCGAAAGTTATCCACAGCGGTTATCCACAGGCAGCCCCGTTTCACGTGAAACCCCGCGTGGAATGGGGTGCCAGCCTGTGGATGACGGGGTGTGTCCGGCGTCTCATCAGCCTGTGGACGACTGTGGATACCTGTGGACAGAGCCGCTCCCGGCTCTCCCGTTACGGCCGGAGTGAGACCGCCTGGTCGATCGTTCGGGTAGGGACAGCGGTGCCGGAACCGGTTAGTGTCAGCGTCGTGCACGACACCCCTCCCTCCGTTCCGGACTTCACCCAGTGGCCGTCCTTTCCCTTCGAGGGCGACCTTCGTGTCAAGCAACTCGATGATCCGGTCCCGGTCGAGCCGCCGCGTAAGGGCGAGGGACACCGGGAATGCACCGCCTGCAACGCCCCCGACGACGCCTACATCTGGGTGGGTGAGCGATGGCGGGTACGCGCCATGGACCGCCCCACCGGGCTGCCGATGGTGCTGATTCTGGAATCCCGCTCGCATCTGGACCTGGGCGACCTGCCGAACCTGCTCGCCGCCGAACTGGGGGTGATGACCGTACGGCTGGAGCGGGCCATCCGGTCCCTCGACGGGGTCGCCCGAGTGCACGTCAACCGCTGGGGCGACGGCTCGGCGCACCTGCACATGTGGTTCCTGGCCCGGCCCTACGGGCAGCTCCAGTTGCGGGGGACCTTCCTCTCCCTGTGGGATTCGATCCTGCCGCCCATCTCCGAGGCGCGGTGGCGGGAGAACCTCGCCATGGTCGCCGCCTGGCTGGCGGAGTTCGGAGGCCGCCCGCTGGCCGAGCCCCCGCGTATCCAGTGGCAGGCGCCGTCCAGCTTCACGGGGCAGGCCCCGGCGGAGGCCGACCCGACGGAGGGCGAGGCGGTGTCCGTGATCGAGTCCGCCGAGGAAACCCCGCCGGCACAGGAGCCGGAGAGCGAGACGTCCGCCACGGACGCCGGGCGGTCGGGCACCTAGGGCGTGTCCTGCCGATCAGGAGCCCTGCGGATCGTCGGGGGCAGCGCGACGTGTGACCGGATGCCATAGTGCCGCCATGAAGGCAGACCTGCACAGCTACCTGAAGGGCGGCCGCGACGCGCTGCTGTGGAAGCTCGACGGGCTCAGCGAGTACGACATCCGGCGCCCGCTGACCCCGACCGGGACCAACCTGCTCGGTCTGGTGAAGCACTCGGCGGTCTGTGAGTCCCTCTACTTCGGCGTCGTGTTCGGCCGGCCGTTCGAGCAGGAGCTGCCGTACGTCGGCGACGGAGCCGAGACCAATGCCGACATGTGGGCGACCGCGGATGAGACCCGCGAGGAGATCGTCGGACTGTACCGTCGCGTGATCGCCCACGCCGACGCCACCATCGAAGCCCTCGCACTGGATGAGGTCGGCCGCGTGTCGTGGTGGGGCGACGCAGCGGTCACGTTGCACCACGTCCTGGTCCACGTCACCGCGGAAACACAACGGCACGCCGGCCACGCTGACATCGTGCGTGAACTCATCGACGGCGCGGCCGGGCTGCTGCCCAGGAACGACAACCTGCCCCCCGCCGACGAGTCGTGGTGGCGGAACCACCGCCAGCGGGTCGAGCAGGCCGCCCTCGACGCCGGAAGACGCGGCAACTAGGTTCTCTGCCGATCGATGGAAGCCAGATGGCGGGCGCCCGCATCACCGGCCCGCGGAGCGGTCGGTCAGGGGCGTCGGGTCGCGGCGCGGGCCACCAGGGTGCCGACCATCCTGCCGAAGTCCAGGCCGGCGGCCTGGACCGCGAGCGGCAGCAGCGAGGTCTCGGTCATCCCCGGCGAGACGTTGACCTCCAGCACGTGCGGACGCCCGGCGGAGTCCACGATCAGGTCGACACGGCTCAGGTCGCGCAGCCCAAGCGCGGTGTGTGCGGCCAGCGCGACGTCGGCCACCGCGCCGGCCACCTCCGGCTCCAGCCGGGCGGGGGTGTGCCAGGTCGTGCGGCCGGCGGTGTAGCGGGCGGCGTAGTCGTAGACCCCGTTGCGGGGCACGATCTCCACGGCGGGCAGGGCGCGCGGCCCGTCGCCCAGGTCGACCACCGAGACCGCCACGTCCATGCCGGGCACGTACCGCTCGACCAGCGCCGTCGGGTCGTACGCGAAGCAGCCGACCATCGCGGCCGGCAGGGACGCGGCGTCCCGGACCACGGCGGCGCCCAGCCCCGAACCGCCCTGGGCCGGCTTCACCATGAGCGGCAGCCCCAACCGCTCGACGATCCGGTCCAGCACCGCCACGGCGCCCAGCTCGGAGAAGCGGTCGTGCGGAAGGGCGACCCAGTCCGGGGTCGGGATGCCCGCCTCGCGGAGCACCGCCTTGGCCGACGGCTTGTCCCAGGCGAGCCGGGACGCGCGCGCGTCGCACCCCACGTACGGGATGCCGCAGAGGTCCAGCACGCCGCGCAGCGAGCCGTCCTCACCCGTGGCGCCGTGCAGGGCGATCACGACGGCGTCCGGCGGGTCGGCGCTCAGGGCCGGCAGCAGCGCCACGTCGGCGTCCCGCAGCTCGGCGTCCATCCCGACCGCGCGCAGCGCGTCGAGCACCCGGCGCCCGGACCGCAGCGAGACGTCACGTTCGTAGGAGAGCCCGCCGGCGAGCACCAGCACCCGCAGGTCGGCGGTGACGGCGGAGTCGGTCACGACGGAACGGTCGGCAGCGGTGGGAACCATGCCGGAATCATGCCAAGTCGGGTCCCGGCGTGTCCGAGCCGGCCTGCCCGCGCCGCGCTCCGGGGCGGCCGACCGTGCCGAAGACCCGCCGCATGGCGATGTCCTGCTCCATCACGCCGGCCAGCCGGCGCACGCCCTCGCGGATCCGCTCCGGGGACGGGAACGAGAAGTTGAGCCGCATGTTTCCGGTGCCGGTGCCGTCGGCGTAGAAGCCGGTGCCCGGGACGTACGCCACCCGGGCGGCGATGGCCCGGGGCATCATCGCCTTGGAGTCGAGGCCGTCGGGCAGGGTCGCCCAGACGAAGAGGCCGCCGGCCGGCGTCGTCCACGTCGTGCCGGCGGGCATCAGGTCGTCCAGCGCGGCGAGCATCGCGTCGCGCCGTTCCCGGTAGACCTCGCGGTAGACCTTGAGCTGCTCCCGCCAGGGCATGGTGCCGAGGTAGGTGGAGACGGCGGCCTGCGCGTAGCCGCTCGGGCAGAGGATCTGCGCCTCGCTGGCGATGACCAGCTTGTCGCGGACGGCGTGCGGCGCGAGGATCCAGCCGACCCGCAGGCCGGGGGCGAAGGTCTTGGAGAAGGTGCTGAGGTAGAAGACCCCGTCGCGGCGCCGCGCGCGCAGCGGCGCCGGCGCGTCCCCCTCGAAACCCAGCTGACCGTACGGGTCGTCCTCGACCACCAGCAGGCCGGCGCGCTCGCAGATGTCGAGCACCCGCTCCCGCCGCTGTTCGGTCAGCGTCACGCCGGTCGGATTCTGGTAGGTCGGGATGGTGTAGAGGAACTTGACCCGCCGGCCGGCCCGCGCCTGCTCGGCGATGACCGCCTCCAGCGCCTCCGGGATCAGCCCGTCGTCGTCCATCGGCACGTGCACGACCTGCGCCTGGGCGGCCTGGAACACCCCGAGCGCGCCGACGTAGGTCGGGCCCTCGGCGAGCACCACGTCCCCGGGGTCGAGGAAGAGCCGGGCCACCAGGTCGAGGGCCTGCTGCCCGCCCACGGTGACCACCACGTCGTCCGGGGAGGCGCCGCAGGCGGCGTCGATGCCGGAGAGCGTCATCACCTCGCAGATCCGCTCGCGCAGCTCCAGGGTGCCCTGGCCGATGCCGTACTGGAGGGTGGTGGCGCCGTGCTCGGCGCCGAGCCGGCCGAGCATCTCGCCGACCGCGTCGAGCGGCAGCGCCGCGATGTAGGGGGCGCCACCGGCGAGCGAGACCACCTCCGGCCGACTGGCCACCGCGAAGAGCGCGCGGATCTCGGAGGCGGTCATGCCCCGTACGCGGCGGGCGTACCGGTCGGTGTAGTCGTCGAGCGTCGTGCCGGTCATGACATCACCTCGATGGCTGCTCGGGTGGCTCCCGCCCCGGCGTACCCGGGACACCTGCGACCATGGCGACGCGGGACGCCGAGTGTCGATCCTAGTCGCCGTCTTCCAGGGGCGTAACCGCGACGTGAGCGGCGTCCACATCGCGGACCCCGGCCGGCGCCCCGGAAGGAGGGGCATTCGCGCGTCCCCTCCCGCGGCGTCCGTTTGCGGCGTACGATCGCTCGTCGGGGGCAGGAAGGCGGCGTTGTCGTTCCGTGCCGGTCTCACTCCCGAGCCTAGTGTGGGGATGCACCAATGTCGCGACGTCTGGTCAGCTTGACCCTCGACACCCTGGAGGACCTGCCCCGTCCGTGCCGGCAGTGCGTCTACTGGGAGCTTGATCCGGTATCGGCGGACCGGGCCTGCGCCGCGGGCGACCCGGGGCTGGAGAAGGAGGCCTGGGTCTCGCAGACGCTGCTGGAGTGGGGCTCCTGCGGCAAGCTCGTCTACGTCGACGGCATGGCGGCCGGCTTCGTCCTGTACGCCCCGCCGGCCTACGTGCCCCGCTCGATGGCCTTCCCCACCTCCCCGGTCTCCGCCGACGCCGCGCTGCTGATGACGGCCAACGTGGTGCCCGCCTTCGCCGGCGGCGGGCTGGGCCGGATGCTGGTCCAGGGCGTCGCCCGGGACCTCACCAAGCGCGGCATCAAGGCGATCGAGGCATTCGGCGACGCCAAGTTCGGCGACGCGGCCGACCCCGCCGGCACCTGCGTCGCCCCGGCCGACTTCTTCCTCTCCGTGGGCTTCAAGACGGTCCGCCCGCACCCGCGCTTCCCCCGCCTGCGGCTGGAGCTGCGTACGGCGTTGAGCTGGAAGTCCGACGTCGAGTACGCGCTGGAGAAGCTGCTCGGCTCGATGAGCCCCGAGACGCTGCTCCGCCCGGTCCGTCCGGCCCCGGCCACCCGCTCGACCGCCGGCTGACCCCACGCCGGGCGACTCCGGTCGACAGGCAGCGGGATCAGTCCACCACCGTGCCGGCGGCCACCACCGCCCGCAGGGCGCTCACGTCGATCGAGCCGGTGGGGACGTCCCGCTCGACGGGGAAGTACATGCGCTGCACGGCGGCGACGACGGCCTCCACCACCCTGTCCCGGAACCGGGGGTCGACCAGTCGGGCCCGGTCGGCGGGAGAGGTGAGGTAACCGACCTCGACGCGTACGGCCGGCATCCGGGTGAGCCGGAGCAGGTCCCACGCCTTCGCGTGCGTGCGGCAGTCGCGCAGCCCGGTGCGGGCGACGATCTCCCGCTGCACCAGCCCGGCCAGCCGCTCCCCGGTCGCCGAGGTCACCCCGTTGTCGGTGCCGTAGTGGTAGGTCGCCACCCCCTCGGCCTCCGGGTTGACGTGCTCGTCGACGTGCAGCGAGATGAACACGTCGGCGCCGAGCGAGTTGGCCAGCTCCGCCCGCCCGACGTCGGGCAGGCAGTCCTCGGGGGACGGCCCGCGGGTGAGCTGCACCCGGACGCCGGCGGCGGCGAGCCTGCCCTCCAACCGGCTGGCCAGGTCGTGCACGAGATCCGCCTCGGTCCACCGCAGCGACCCGTCCGGCACCACCACGCCCGGGTCGGTGCCCCCGTGCCCGGGATCGATGACGACGGTCCGGCCCACCAGCGTCGGGCCGGACTGCCGGATGGCGTCGGACTCGCGCAGCCACTGCGGTCGGCCGCCGACGACCTTGCGGCCGAGCCGGCGCAGCGCGTTCATGGTGTGCGGACCGCACGAGCCGTCGGGCGTGAGCCCGACCTCGCGCTGGAACTGGGCGACCGCCCGCGAGGTCCGTACGCCGTAGATGGCGTCCGCGCGCCCGACGTCGTACCCCATCTCCAGCAGCCGCTCCTGGAGCGAGCGGACGTCCTCACCGGTGAGCGGCTCCGGCACGGCGTGGTAGAGCGTGCGGGCGCCGAGCCGCCAGCGTGCGGCGTCCAGGGCCCGCCAGGTCTCCGCACCGACCCGGCCGTCCACGCTGAGCCCACGCGACTGCTGGAAGGCCCGCACGGCCCGTTCGGTGTGCGTGTCGAACTCGTCGGCGCCGGGGGCCGTCGGGGCGAGCAGGTCGAGGCCGGTCAGCACCGTACGGATCTCGGTGACGGCGGGTCCACGGTCACCGGGTCGGATCGGACGCACGCACGACCCCCTCTGCACGGACGGTTGCTGGCCGGGCGGCCCCGGCTTGAGGTTATGCGCTCCGGGGGCTCCGGGTGCCCCACGTCGGGAAAAACGCGTCGACCCCGTGCCCGGCGGACCGGGTACGGGGTCGACGCGTGTCCGTGCTGCTCAGAGCGCCGATTCGATGAGCTTGACGAGCTCGCCCTTCGGCTTCGCGCCGGCGATCGACTGCACCGGCTCGCCGTTCTTGAAGACGGTGAGGGTGGGGACCGACATCACCCGGTAGGTGCGGGCGGTCTCCGGGTTCTCGTCGATGTTGAGCTTGACGATGGTGACCTGATCGCCCATCTCGCCGGCGATCTCCTCCAGCAGCGGCGACACCTTGCGGCACGGGCCGCACCACTCGGCCCAGAAGTCCACCAGAACCGGCTTGTCGGACTTCAGCACGTCGGCGGCGAAACTCGCGTCGGTGACCGACTTCGTTGCTCCCACTATGACCCTCCTCCGGGATGTGTTTCGGTTGTTCAGCCCTGCAGCGTGGCGATGAAGCGCTCGGCGTCCAGCGCGGCGGCACAGCCCGTGCCGGCGGCGGTGATCGCCTGCCGGTACGTGTGGTCCACCAGGTCGCCGGCGGCGAAGACGCCGGGCACGCTGGTCCGGGTGCTGGGCGCCTGGACCTTCACGTAGCCCTCGTCGTCGAGTTCCACCTGCCCCCGGAAGAGCTCGCTGCGCGGGTCGTGACCGATGGCCACGAAGACGCCGGTGACGTCGAGGACCTTGGACTCGCCGGTGTGCGTGTTGCGCACCCGCACCCCGCAGACCTTGCCGTCGTCGCCGAGGATCTCCTCGACCACGGTGTTCCACTCCACCTTGATCTTGTCGTTGCTCAGTGCCCGCTCGGCCATGATCTTGCTGGCCCGGAAGGAGTCCCGGCGGTGGATGATGGTGACCGAGTCGGCGAACCGGGTGAGGAAGCTGGCCTCCTCCATCGCCGAGTCACCGCCGCCCACCACCACGATGTGCTGGTTGCGGAAGAAGAAGCCGTCACAGGTCGCGCAGGACGAGACGCCGTGGCCCAGGTACTCCTGCTCGCCGGGCACGCCGAGCGGACGCCATGCGGAGCCGGTGGTGAGGATGACCGCCCTGGCCCGGTACGCGGTCTGGCCCACCCAGACGGTGCTGACGGCGTCGGAACCCAGGCTGCCGGTGTCCTTCAGCTCGACCCGCGTCACGTCGTCGGTGAGGAACTCCGCGCCGAACCGCTCGGCCTGCTTGCGCATGTTGTCCATCAGCTCGGGGCCGAGAATGCCGTCGGCGAAACCGGGGAAGTTCTCCACCTCGGTCGTCGTCATCAGCGCACCGCCGGACTGCACGCCCTCGATGATGAGCGGCTTGAGGTTGGCGCGCGCCGCGTAGACCGCCGCCGTGTAACCGGCCGGCCCGGAGCCGATGATGATCAGGTTGCGGACCTCGTCCACTGCCGTCTCCCGATTGTGTTGTTCGCCATCGGCGCGCACCGATGCCGATCCGATGCCGACGCCCCTCGGTGCCGGCACTTCGATGTGCAGAACGTCATCGTACGAACCGGGGATTCCCGAGCCGGTCATCCGGTGGGTCAGGTCACGTGGACGGTCAAACGCCCGGTGACCGCGAATTCACCCTACCCGCGTGCGGTAACGGCTGTCCGAGCCGGACCCGGGCACACCGCATTCCGGCCCGCTCGCCCAGGCCCAGTGCGCGCCCGTGGCGTCGGTGAAGCGCACGATCAGCGCCGGACGGCCCTGGAACCGGGCGTAGTCGACCACCTCGACCACCAGCGGGCCCCGGCCGTGCTCGGCCTTGATCTCGCCGATGCAGGCGCCGAGTGCGGCGGGGTCGGTGAGCCGGTCCAGCCCGGTGACGGAGCCGGGCAGCCGCCCGCCCTCCGCCTGGACGCCGGACTGCTCCACGGACGGACCGCCGGTGAACGGTCGTGACTTCGGCGACGGCGGAACGGCGGTCAGGGACTCCGGCGTGTAGTCCGTCCCGCTGCGCACCGACGGCTCGCCGGAGATCCGGAACGGCGTGGCGGCGGGGTCGGCGTCCTCACGGGGCACGGCCCCGGGCAACGCCGAGTCCGCGGCTCCGCCCGTCTGCTGGTCCCCGGTGAGCTGGCTGACGCCGAGGCCGACCGCCGCGATCGACACGGCGGCCAGCGCGACCGGCCCGGCCAGCCGGGTCCAGCGGCGCCGCCGTCGGCCCGGCCCGGTGGCCCCGCCGCGGCCCGGCTCCGATCGGGGTACGCCGGCAGGACGTCTCCCGGACCCGCCGAGCGGCTGTGTCGGCACCGCCCCGATGCCCGTCCTGACCGCCGGCTGTCCCTCGGGCCGCTCCTCGGCGGACGCCGCGTCGTCCTCCGCCCCACGGCCGCCCGGCTCGGACCGGCCCGGCTCGGACGGGTCCAAAGCGGCGGAATCCACGGTGCCGGGGTCGGACGCGGTGGCGTGGGCCAGGGCGGCGACGATCCGGTCGGCGACGTCGGCCGGCATCTCGGGCGCGGACGCGCCCCAGGCGGCCAGGTCCGCGCGGACGTCCGCCACGGCCGGGGCCAGCAGCGCGTGCGCCTGCGCCCAGTCGGCGTCCTCGTCGACCAGTCGGGCGACGAGATTCTCATCCGGGGTGCCGTCCAGCGCCCCGCCGAGGTAGTCGGCGAGCAGGTCGTGGTCGACCTCCCTGTACCCCCCGCCAGTCACGCGTCCTCCTGGTGGAGATCCCGCCGGGACCGTCCCGACCCCGATCGGACGCCCTCGGGCGACCGCGGGTTCCCTCGGGTGACGGCCGGCACGTTCGGATCCGTCGTCGGGGCCGGCTCCGCCCGCTGCGGGGTGGACCGCGGCTCCGTCTGCTGCGTCGTGGGCCGGGGGCGCAGGTGCCCGAGCTGCGTCGCCAGGCGGGCCCGGCCCCGGGCGCACCGGCTCTTGACCGTCCCCTCGGCCACGTTGAGGATCCGGGCCACCTCGGCGACGGGGTAGCCCTGCACGTCGACCAGGATCAGCGCCGCGCGCTGCTCGGGCGGCAGCTCGGCGAGCGCCTGCCGGACCACGAGCGCCGTGTCGTGGTCCTGGACGGGTGCCGCCGGCTCGACGCCACCGGTGCCGGACTCGGTGTCCCGGACCCCGTCCGGCAGCGGCACCGTCGGGTGCGCCTGGCGGCGGCGGATCCGGTCCAGGCACGCGTTCACCACGATCCGGTGCAGCCAGGTGGTGACCGCCGAGTCGCCCCGGAACCGGCCGGCGGCGCGGTGGGCGGACAGCAGGGCGTCCTGGAGGGCGTCGGCGGCCTCCTCGCGGTCGCCGAGCGTGCGCAGGGCCACCGCCCAGAGCCGGTCCCGGTGGCGGTGGAAGAGCTCGGCGAAGGCGTGCGGATCGCCGGCCACGTGGGCGTGCAGGAGGTCGAGGTCCGCCGTCCCGGGTGGCGGCGCCGACGACGAGACCGGCGGACCCGCTGGTCCACCGGTCACCCGTTCCCCGCGTGCGCCCATCACCACGTCCGGCGGATGCGGTGCCCGGAGCGCGGTGGCCGCCTCACGATCCCTGGACCGTGATCTCCTGGACGCCGAGCTTGAAGCCGCCGTCGCTCGAAGGCAGCTCGGTGATCCAGAACAGCAGGTAGCGGTACTTCACGTCGGCGTTGAAGCCGTTGAAGGTCATCTTGGTGCCTTCGTGCTCCTCGAACGGCTGGCCGATCGCCGTCTTCTTGTAGTCCGCGAAGAGTTGGGCGTCGCCGGAGGACGACGACGGCCGGTCGGTGGTGCCGGCGTAGAGCTGGGCGGAGGCGCCCCGGGCGGAGAGGAGGACCTGCACGGACTTGACCGTGTGCTCGCCGCCGAGGTCGATCCACACGCCCATGCCCTGCTTGAGGTTGCCGAAGTTGGCGCGCCCCCGGTAGGTCTGGGTCTCCCAGCCCTCGTCCTCGTTGCCGTCGAACACCTTGTCGGCGTTCCTGACCTCGGTCCGGTCGCCCTCCGGGTCGATGATCCGGGCGTTGCTGATCTTCAGCGGCCCGGCAGTGGCGGCGGCCGGGGTGGCGTCGCCGGCGGGCGCGTTCGACGAGGGCGCGGCGACCGGGTTGGGCTGTGGGCCGTCGTCACCGCCGCCCAAAGCGGTGATGCCGATCAGCAGACCGACCAGGGCGACGGCGAGCAGGCCGGCGATGCCGATCGCGACCTTGCGTCCGCCGGCGGCGGCGAGTGGCGACGGCTCCTCGCCCGTGTCGGCCGAGAAGCGCAGCGGGCCGCCGTTGTCGAGGAACTGCTCGTCGGCCGGCACGTCCAGCCGGGCCAGCTCGGCCGCGAGCACGTCCGACGAGGGCGGCTCGATCTCGGCGTCGAGCAGGTCCATGGTGAGGTCGTCGAGGTACGCGGGCACGCCCGCCCGCACCTGCCGGGGGGCGGCGAGGGCGCCGCCCGCGTCGCGTACGGCGTCGGGGATGGCGGCCCGGCCGTGGCCGGCGGTGGCGCCACGCAGCGGGGCCTCGGCGTGCGGCCAGTGCCCGGTCAGGGCGAAGTAGAGGACCCCGCCGATCGCGCGGACGTCGCTCTGCTGGCTGTCGGCGCCGTCGGTGCGCGCGTCGGCCAGCACCACCCGGCCGTCGTCACTGACCATCACCGTGCCGGGGTGGACGTTGCCGTGCACCATGCCGGTGGCGTGCACCGCGGCGAGGGCGCTGGCGACCGCGTTGCCGATGGTGGTGGCGCGCGCCGGGTCCAGCGGTCCGTCGGTGACCAGCTCGCGCAGCGACTGCCCGTCGACCCACTCCCGCACCACGTACGCCCGCTCGGCCTCGTCGATCGCGTCGTAGACGCCGACCAGGTTGGGGTGGATGACGCGGCTGGCCGCAACGGCGCCCTGGAGCATCTCGGTGGCCGAGTCGCCACCGGGGTAGCGCAGCACGACCGCGACGGGGCGGCGCAGGATGACGTCGACCCCGCGCCAGACCAGTCGACCCGCACTGTCGTTGTTGATGTGCTCGACCAGCTCGTAACGCTCGGCGAGGATCTCACCGGCCGTGGGAGCACCGAAGGTCATGACCTGAGGAGCGCTCTCCTCCGCCTCCTGACCTTCGCCGACCTGGGTCACCCGTCCTCCCTCGGTGATCGTGTCGATCGATGGACCCGCGCTGCTGGGCATGTGGCTTCCCGCTCTGCCTTCGAAGGAACCGGCCGACCGGTGTCGACGCGGAGCGCCGGCGCCTGCCGTACCCGTCGAGAGCGACCTTACCCGGGTTGGCCGTCTCCCCGACATGTCATCTTCGCGCCGCTCCCGGGCCGAGCTGCCGGCAGGCGGCCGACTTGTCCGGTTGCTACCGTTGTCAGCCACGTTGCTGGCACATGTACTGGCCAATCTAGAGGTTGACCGCAAGCACCCACAGAGAGGGGGCCGGCCAACACGGCGATCGCGCCGACGCTGCCGGGTTCCCCCCGACCGGGCCACCATGCTCAGCCGTACGGCTGGTTATCCACAGGCCTTTTTGGTGCCTGAGCGGTGAATCGCGGAGTTATCCACAGGCGCATCCCCAGGCTGGTGATCCTCGTTCACAGAGAGTGGAGTCCGCCCGCAGGACGGCCGCCAGCCGGGCAGTCGGGCATCGGTCAGCGGCCCAACCGGCGCCGGACCATGCCCACGACCTCGGTGATCTCGCCGATCCGCAGGACCATCGCCAGCCCCAGGTACGTCCCGCCGATCACCGCCCCACCGACCACGAGCTGGACGACGGCCTCCAGGCGGCTCGGCGTGGCGTCGCCGGGCAGCAGCTTGACCACGATCAGGCCGACCACCGCCGCGCCGAGCGCCGCGACCGCGACCCGCGCGCTGGTGCGCATGATCTCGCCGAGGCCGATCCGACCCACCCGGGGACGTAGCAGCCAGGCGGAGGCGATCGCGGCGGCCAGGTAGGAGACGGCGTTGCCGATCATCATGCCGGCGCCAGCGAAGCTTGCCGAGAAGACCGCGAAGAGCACGATCTGCACCCCGATGCGCAGCGCCACCACCGGAATGTTGATCAGCGCCGGGGTGCGGGTGTCCGGCAGGGCGTAGAAGGCGAACGTGAAGAGCTGGCTGACCGCGAACGGCACCAGGGCGAGCGCGGCGGCGAGCAGCACCACCGAGGTGGCGGTGGCGTTGTTCGCGGTGAAGGCGCCGTGTCGGAACAGGGTGAACGCGATCGGGGTGGCGAGGACGGCGTAGCAGACCGCGATCGGGGCGAGCACCGCGGTGACCGTCCGGGTGCCCCGGGACAGGTCGGCGGCCACGTCCGCGTACCGGCCGTCGGCGGCGGCCGCGCTCATCCGGGGCATCAGCGCGGTGATGATCGAGACGGCGATGATGCCGTGCGCCGTCATCAGCAGCAGGAACACGTTGTTGTAGATCAGCGGGCCGGCGGCGTTCTCCCTGCCCGCCCGGTTCAGCAGGTTGAACAGCACGATCAGGCCGATCTGGCTGACCGCGACGTAGCAGAACATCCACGCCCCGAGCCGGCCCAGCTCGCGCAGGCCGAGCGCCCGGAAGTCGAAGCGGAGCTTCCAGCGGAAGCCGACCTTGCGCAGCGCCGGCAGCAGGCCGGCGGCCTGGATCGCGACACCGAGCAGGGTGCCGCCGCCGATCAGCAGGATCCGCCCGGTCGTCATCTCGTCCGGCTTGATGATGTCCGCACCGAAGATCGCGATGTAGAGACCGGCGGTGGCGATCACCACCAGGTTGTTCAGGATCGGCGCCCACATGGGGGCGGCGAAGTGCCCCCGGGTGTTGAGCACCGCGCTGATCAGCGCGCTGAGTCCCGAGAAGAAGATCATCGGCAGCATCAGGCGTGCCAGCGCCGTGACCAGCTTCGAATATTCGCCGGCCGACTCACCGCTGCCGTAGAGCATGGTCAACCACGATGCCGACAGCACTGCCAACAACGCGGCCACGCCGAGGGCGAGGACCGCCAGGGTGAGTAGTCGCTGGGCGTACGCCTGGCCGCCGTCCGCGTCCGACTTGCGCCGTCGCACCAGCACCGGAATCAGCACGCTGGTGAGTACGCCGCCGAGCAGGAACTCGTAGACCATTCCGGGCAGGATCTGCGCGGTGGTGTACGCGTCACCGACCAGCGCGCCGCCGAGCGCCGCCGCGATCACCAGGTTGCGCAGGAAGCCCGTACCGCGGCTGACCAGGCTGCCCATGGCCATCACCGCGCTGTTGGCCGCGGCGCTGGCCTCGCCCACCTGCTCCTGGGGCGGCGCCGTCGACTCCATGGCCGGCTGGTTGAGCGGCTCGGCGGAGATGAACGTGGCGCCGTCCGACGGCCGGCCGGGCGCGGCGCCGCCCTGGGCGGCGTTCGCGCTGCGGTAGAGACCGCCGCTCATCTTGTCGCCTCCAAGGCAGAGAGGTACGTCGGAGCCGGGGCACGGCCCGCACGTCACAGACGATAGTCAACGGCCACCCGTTACCCGCGCCCGGCGGACCGCATCCCCGCCGGGACCGATAGTCTGGCGCTCCCATGTCCGAAGCCTCCGCTCCCCACGCCGCCGACCGCCGCGAACTCACCGCCGCACAGCGCAACGCCGTCGCCGAACTGCTCCGGGTCTCCCCGGTCGCCGACGAGTTGGGCCGCCGGTTCGTGCGGGCCGGCCACGAGCTGCACCTGGTGGGCGGTTCGGTACGTGACGCCCTGCTCGGCCGCCTCGGCGACGACCTCGACTTCTGCACCGACGCGCACCCCGACGAGACCCTGCGCATCGTGCGCGGCTGGGCCGAGTCGATCTGGGAGACCGGCCGGGAGTTCGGCACCATCGGGTGCCAGCGCGACGGGCTGCGGCTGGAGATCACCACCTTCCGCGCCGAGTCCTACGACCAGGTCAGCCGCAACCCCGTCGTCGAGTACGGCACCGACCTCGCCGAGGACCTGCGGCGGCGCGACTTCACCATCAACGCGATGGCGGTCAGCCTGCCCGAGCACCGGTTCACCGACCCGCACGGCGGGCTCGACGACCTGGCCGCCAAGGTGATCCGCACCCCGGGCACCCCGGCGGAGTCGTTCGGCGACGACCCGCTGCGGATGCTGCGCGCGGCCCGGTTCGCCGCCCAGCTGCGCTTCGCGGTGCATCCCGACGCGTACGCGGCGATGACCCGGATGGCCGGCGACCTGGACCGGATCACGGCCGAGCGGATCCGCGACGAGTTCACCAAGCTGCTCTGCGGCGCGGACCCGATCACCGGGCTGCGGCTGCTGGTCGACACCGGGCTCGCCGAGCGCTTCCTGCCGGAGCTGACCGGGCTCAAGCTGGAGATCGACGAGCACGCCCAGCACAAGGACGTCTACGAGCACACCCTGACCGTGGTGAGCAACGCCGTCTCGTACGAGACCGAGGGGCCGGACTTCGTCCTGCGGATGGCCGCGCTCATGCACGACGTCGGCAAGCCGGCGACGAAGGCGGTGGGCTCGGACGGCCGGGTCAGCTTCCACCACCACGAGGTGGTCGGCGCCCGGCTCACCAAGGCCCGGATGAAGGCGCTGCGCTACCCGAAGGAGATCACCTCCAAGGTCACCGCGCTGGTGGCGCTGCACCTGCGCTTCTACGGCTACGGCCGGGGCGAGTGGACCGACTCGGCGGTGCGCCGCTACGTCGCCGACGCCGGTGACCTGCTGCCGCGCCTGCACAAGCTGACCCGGTCGGACTGCACCACCCGCAACCGGCGCAAGGCGGCCCAGCTCGCCGCCGACTACGACGCGCTGGAGGAGCGGATCGCCCGGATCGCCGCCGAGGAGGACCTGGCGCGGGTCCGGCCCGACCTGGACGGCAACGCCATCATGGAGCTGCTGGGCGTACCGCCGGGACCCGTCGTCGGGCAGGCCTGGAAACACCTCAAGGAGCTGCGCCTGGAGCGCGGCCCGCTGGACCGCGACGAGGCCGAGGCGGAGCTGCTGCGCTGGGCCCGCGACGAGGGCATCGTCGAGTAGCCCCGCCAGGCGCCACGGGACCCGGCACCTACCAAGTCGACCTCCACCAGCTGGTCCGACGCGGGCCTCGCCCGACGAGACGAGAAGGGCGCCGCCCCCGGCCGGGGACGGCGCCCTGTCGCACTCAGCGGATACGACCGCCGCCGGGTCGCGTCAGCGGGTCTCGACCGCCGTGCCGTCGACCGGCGGCTTGCCGTTGCCGGGGGTCGCCGCCGCCGAGCCGAGCTTCGCCAGCAGGCCGGCGAGGTCGATGCCGGTCAGGTCGCTGCCGAGCTGGAGCCCCTGGGCCACGTTGCCCGCCACCGACTTGGTCAGCGACGAGGCGCCGTCGGTGGAGATGACCGTCATCTTGTCGATCGCGCCGATCGGGGCGCTGGCCGCCTCGACCACCTGCGGCAGCACCTTGACCAGCAGGTCCAGCACGGCGGCCTCGCCGTACGCCGCGAAGGCCTCGGCCTTGCGGGCCATCGCGTCGGCCTCGGCCTGCCCCTTGGCCAGGATGGCCGCGGCCTCGGCCGCACCCTCCCGCTCGACCGCCTCGGCGATGGCGGAGCGGCGGCGCTGCTCGGCCTCACCCTCCTTGGCGCCCTCGATCGCGTTGGCCTCGGCCAGCGCGGCCCGGCGGGCCCGCTCGCCCTCACCGGTGAGCCGGGCCTGCTCGGCGGCGGCCTGGGCGGCGGCGATGACGGCCTGGCGCTGCGCGTCGGCGTTCAGCACGGCCGCGTTGCGGGACGCCTCGGCCTCCTGCTCCACCTTGTACCGGGCCGCGTCGGCCGGCTTGCGCACCTCGGTGTCGAGCTGACGCTGCTTGAGCTCGGCGTTGCGCTCGGCGACCTTCTGCTGCTCGGAGAGGATCGCCTGGTCCCGCTCGGCCTGGGCCAGCGGCCCGGCGGCGGCGGACTTCGCCTTGGCCGCGTCGATCTCCGCCTGGATGGCGGCCTGCTTCAGCGACAGGTTCCGGTTGGCCTCGGCGATGGCCTCCTCGGCGAGCAGCCGCTCCTGCTCGGCCTGCTGCCGGGCCCGCGCCTCGGCGATGGCCGCGTCCTTGAGCACCCGGGCCGCCTCCGGCCGGCCCAGGTCCTGGAGGTAGGAACCCTCGGCCAGGATGTCCTGGAGCTGGAAGGTGTCCAGCACCAGGCCCTGGTTGGTCATCGAGTGCTCGGCCTCCTCGGCGACCGCGCTGGCGAACGCCGCCCGGTCCCGGATGACCTCCTCGACGGTGAGCCGGCCGACGATCGAGCGCAGCGCGCCGGCCAGCACCTCCCGGGTGAAGTCCTCGATCTCGTCCTGCTGGTGCAGGAAGCGCTGCGCGGCGGCGCGGATGGCGTCCTCGGTGCCGCCGACCTTGACGATCGCGACGCCGTGCAGGTCGGCGCGGATGCCCTGCTTGCTGACCGCGCCCTTGATGCCGACGTCGATCCGCCGGCTGGACAGGTCGAGCGACTGGAGCTTCTGCACCACGGGCAGGACGAACACGGACGCGCCGAGCACGACCTTCTGCCCGGAGTTGTCGGTCGACCGGCCGCCGTCGGCGGTCTGCGTGGTGCGGCCCTTGCGGCCGGTGACGATGAAGGCCTCGTTCGGCCCGGCGACCTTGATGCGGGAGAGCACGAAGAGCACGAGCACGAGGACGAGGAGGACCGCGCCGCCGATGGCGATGAGAAGGGGCATGTGACCGTCCTGTTTCTTTACGAGGGGTTCAGTAGGTCTCGACGTGCACGCTGGTCTCGCTGAGCGCCTCGACCACGAAGATCTGGGCGCCGACCGGGATCGGTCGGTCGGCGCGGGCGTTGAGCTTGACCGGCTGGCCCGCCACCCGGACCCGGACCTCGCCGTAGCCGTCGGCGGGCACCGGGGTGACCACCAGGCCGAGCGCGCCGACCAGGTGGTGGCGGGTGGGGGTGGGATCGGTGCGCATGTCGCGGGCCGCCCGGCTCAGCCGGGACGCGGCCCAGGCGGTGGGCACGGCCGCGACGACGCCGCCGGCCAGGGCCACCGCGATCATGCCGGGGGTACGCCCACCGATCAGCTCGTTGACGATCGCGGCGCCGAAGCCGAGCGCTCCGGTGAACCCGGCGACCGCCTCCACCGACACCGGACCGTCGAATTCCGGATTGCCGAGATGGAGCAGCTCGCCGCCGAGCAGGGCGAGCGCCAGAACCGCGACGCCCGCGCCGCCGATGATGAGGAAGATCAGCGTCCCCGTGGCCACGGCCTGCACGGTATCGGTGCCCCGCAACGTCGGCCGGGGCGTCGGCTCGGCCGACGTTGCGATCCGGGCCGCTCAGCGGGGCGCGACCGCCAAGGTCAGGTTGACCTCCAGCGTCGCGGGGAGGGCCTGCCGTGCCAGTTCCCGTCCGTCGAGGTCGACCAGCGCCATCTCGGCCGTCCAGCCGACGCGGTGCAGCAGCCGGTCGTCGGCCACCCACGCGGCGTCCTGGGCGGGAGCCGGGCCGATCACCCGTCCGGTCGCCACCTCCGCCACCTCCGGGCCGTCCTGGCCCTTGATCACCACGAGCCGGCCGTCCGGCGACCACGACCAGGGGCCGGCGGGGTCGCCGGGGACGGGCACGAACCGGGTCGGCCGGCCGTCGGTGGCGGAGAAGAACTGCACGCCCCGCCGCGCGTGCGGCCGGGACTCCGAGCGGGGGGTGTCCGGGTCGGTCTGCTGGAGCGCGACCTCCCGGCCGTCCCGGGCCCAGGTGAAGAAGCACTGGTCGGTGCAGAAGTACCGGTCCGTGTCCACCGGGAAGGTGCGGTAGGCGCCGGTGGCCGCGTCGAGCACGCCGAGGGAGAACCGGGCGCTCTCCTTGTCGAGCAGGGTCAGTGCGAGCCGCCGCCCGTCGGGCGACCAGTGCGGGGTCATGATGTGGCTGCCGGTGCGGACCCACCGGACCGTCCCGTCGCCCAGGTCGAGCAGGCCGATCTGGCCGGCGCGTTCGTAGTCGACGACGGCGGCGGTCCCGCCCCGGGGCGCGGCCCAGGTCTCCTCGTACCGGCGGTCGGTGGCGACGTACCGGCCGCGTTCGCGGTCCAGGGCGTACCCACGCTCGGCGGGGGTGCCGGTGGAGGTGGCGCCGGTGAGCACCCAGCCGCCGGGCAGCGTCACGACCGCGCGCGTCCAGTCGCCGGCCGGCGCGGGGACGACGGGCATCGTGCGCGGGGCGGCCGACACCGTCGCCGCCAAGGTGACGACCGGCGCCCCGGCGGCGGTGCCCTGGGTCGCTCCGGGGCGCAGCCAGACGTACGGCCCGACGAGGGCGACCAGTGCCGCGACGGCGACGCCGGCCGCGGCCGTGCGGCGACGGCGACGCAGCCGTCGGCCCCGGCGCAGGGCCCGGTCGGCGAGGTCGGGCACCGCCCGGGCCTCGGTCGCGATCTCCCGTACGGCGGAACGCAGGACGTCCTCCCCGGAGCCGTTCATGGGACCTCCTCCGTGACGCTGTCGTCGAGGGCGGGCACCAGTTGTCGCAGTCTGGCCAGCGCCTTCGAGGTCTGGCTGGCGACCGTGCCGGCCCGGCAGCCGAGCAGCGCGGCGGTCTGCTCGACGCTGAGGTCCTCCAGGTAGCGCAGGGTCAGCACGGCGCGCTGCCGGGGTGGCAGCGACAGCAGCGCGTCGCGCAGCAGCATCCGCAGGTCGGCGTCCTGCCCGCTGTCCCGGCTTCCGACCCGCTCAGGCAGCACCGCGACCGGCACCTCCGGCCGCCGGGACCGGCGCCGCCATCCGGAGACCTGGTCGTGGTAGAGGATCCGTCGCACGTACGGCTCGGCGTCGCCGCGGATCCGGGGCCACCGGGCGTACGCCTTGGCCAGCGCGTTCTGCAGCAGGTCCTCGGCGCCGTGCTGGTCGCCGGCCAGGGCGTACGCGATGCGCAGCAGGACGTTGCCCCGTTCGTTGACGAACGCGGTGAACTCCCCGTCGGTCCCTTCGGTCACCGCCCACCTCCGGTAGCTCTGACGCCCACCGGCGTCCGAACTTTGCCCTCGCCAGCAATCTAGCTGTTGACAAGATTCGGGCGGAGCGCCAATCTTGACACCGACAAGAAGGAGGTGCCCCGTGTCCTCGGCAACCCTGACCACCGCCGGCATCCTGCTGATCACCGTCGTCACGATCGCGTACGGCGGGCTGACCCTGCTCATGCACCTCACCCGGCGCAAGGCCGGCTACCTGGACAATCCGGTGCGCCGGGGGCTCTGGACGGCCGGGCACGCGCACGCCGGGGTGCTGGTCCTCTTCGCGCTGGCCGTGCTGCCCTACGTGGACCGGGCCGACGCGTCCGACGGCACGCGCACGCTCATCCGCGCCCTGCTCGTGGCCGCGCCCGTCCTGATGCCGCTCGGCTTCTTCCTCTCGGTGGCCCGGCCGCGGGACACGAAGCCGAACAAGCTGATCTGGCTGACCGTGGCCGGCGGTGCCAGCCTCAGCGCCGGTGCTCTGCTGCTCGGCTTCACTCTGCTCTGACCGGCCGGACGTCTCCCGTCGGCAGCCCGGATGCACGGTGGCCCGCCCGGCGGCTCGGGCGGGAGGCCCTGTCGGGGCACCGGGGGACAATGGGGGATGCGCTGGACCGTGCTCGACTCCCCGATCGGCGAGTTCTCCGTCGCCACCGACGGGACCCATGTGCGCCGGGCCCACTTCGGCCGGGTCGACGGAGCCACCGATGAACCGGGCGACGAGGCGGCCCGACAGGCGCTGGCGGAGCTGCGGGCGTACTTCGCGGGCGAGCTGACCGGCTTCGCGGTGCCGCTGGCGGCGCCGGGCGGGTCCGACTTCGAACGCGGCGTCTGGCGGGAGATGACGTGCATCCCGTACGGGGAGACGCTCACCTACGGCGAGGTGGCCCGCCGGCTCGGCGACCCGGGTGCCGCCCGCGCGGTCGGAGTGGCCTGCAACCGCAATCCGATCCCGGTGCTCGTGCCGTGCCACCGGATTGTCGGCGCCGGCGGCAAGCTGGTCGGTTTCGGCGGCGGCCTCGACCGCAAGGTGAAGCTGCTGGAGTTGGAGGCCGGGGTCGCCCTGCGACGCGCCTGGTCCTGAGGCGGCGCGACGCGGTCCTGCCCGCACCCCGCCCGGGTCAGCCCGGGGCGGATCTCTTCGGATTCCGCGCGGTCGGCCCGGGGCGGGTCCCTGCGCACCCCGGCCGGGATCGACGGGAGGCGGACTTTTCCCGCACCCCCGCCGGGTCAGCCCGGGGCGGGCAGGCAGCCGCCGTCGGCGATGCGCGCGCCGATCTCCACCGTGACGTCGCCCGCCCGGATGCTGCCGAAGACACATGCCCGGCCGGTCCAGCCCGCGAAGACCAGCCCGTCGGCGGGGCCGAGGTCGAGTCGACCCGGTGGCCGCACGGTGACCTCGGTCAGCCCTGTCGCCACGATCGCCCGCCGGACGGCCTCCTGCCCGGGCTCGTCCCGGCCGCCGGCGGTCAGCAGGTTGAGGCTCCTCGTGACATCCGCCGCGCAGGCCCGGGCACCGCTGGCCGCCTCCTCGGCGAGCGTGCCGCGCTGCCGGAAGGCGTCGTTGGCCGCCTGCTGGCGGCGGAACTCCTCCGCGCGGTAGGTCGCCGACTGCTCGACCCTGTGTGACGGCGAGGTCGTCGCGCGTACGGCTGCGGGGGCCGGACGCGGCGAGGGCCGGGTCCGCACGGACCCGGCCCTCGATGGTGCTGGTGTCGGCGCGTCAGCGCTCGACGTCACCGGCGATGAACGCCTCGACGGCGGCGTGCGCGTCGTGGTCGGCGTACTGCACCGGCGGGGACTTCATGAAGTACGACGAGGCCGACAGGATCGGGCCGCCGATCTTCCGGTCCAGCGCGATCTTCGCGGCGCGGACGGCGTCGATGATGACACCGGCCGAGTTCGGCGAGTCCCACACCTCGAGCTTGAGCTCGGCGTTGAGCGGGGTGTCGCCGAAGGAGCGACCCTCCAGGCGGATGTACGCCCACTTGCGGTCGTCCAGCCACGGCACGTGGTCCGACGGGCCGATGTGCACGTCGCTCTTGCTCATCTCGTGCGGGATCTGCGAGGTGACCGACTGGGTCTTCGAGATCTTCTTCGAGACCAGGCGGTTGCGCTCCAGCATGTTCATGAAGTCCATGTTGCCGCCGAAGTTGAGCTGGTACGTGCGCAGCAGCTCGACGCCCCGGTCCTCGAACAGCTTCGCCAGCGCCCGGTGCACGATGGTGGCGCCGACCTGGCTCTTGATGTCGTCACCGACGATCGGCAGGCCCGCGTCCTCGAACTTCTTGGCCCACTCCGGGTCGGAGGCGATGAAGACCGGAAGCGCGTTGACGAACGCGCAGCCGGCGTCGATCGCGGCCTGGGCGTAGAACTTGTCGGCCTGCTCGGAGCCGACCGGCAGGTACGAGACCACCACGTCGACCTGCGCGTCGCGCAGCGCCTGGGCGACGTCGACGGGCTTGGCGTCGGACTCCTCGACGATCTCGCGGTAGTACTGGCCCAGACCGTCGAAGGTCGGACCGCGCTGCACGGTGACGCCGGTCGGCGGCACGTCGCAGAGCTTGATGGTGTTGTTCTCGCTGGCGACGATCGCCTCGGCGAGGTCCATGCCCACCTTCTTGGCGTCCACGTCGAACGCCGCGACGAACTGCACGTCCGAAACGTGGTAGTCGCCGAAGGTGACGTGCATGAGACCCGGGACGCGGTCGTTCGGGTCGGCGTTGCGGTAGTACTCCACGCCCTGCACGAGGGACGAGGCGCAGTTACCCACACCGACGATGGCGACGCGGACGGAGCCCATAGCGTCTGCCTCCTTCTTCTTCATCACGGCCGCTCTTTCCTGGACTCTCCAGGCGGAGGCGGGCTGTTGTCTTCTCGTCGGCCGCCGGCCGTCCCGGTTGACGGGACCGTCGGGGCACGGCCGGAGCGCTCGTTGGCGATGAGCTCCTCCAGCCAGCGGACCTCGCGCTCACAGGCGTCCAGGCCGTGGCGCTGCAGTTCCAGCGTGTAGGCGTCGAGCCGCTCGGCCGCCCGGCCGAGCACGTCGCGAAGCCCCTCGCGGCGTTCCTCGATCTTTCGCCGGCGACCCTCCAGGATGCGGAGTCGGGTCGCCTGGTCGGTCCGGGCGAAGAACGCGAAGTGCACGCCGAAACCCGTGTCGTCGTACGTCTCCGGCCCGGTCTGTGCGATCAGTTGAGCGAAGCGTTCCTTGCCCTCCGCGGTGATTTCGTAGACCACCCGACCCCGTCGGCTGGTCAGCGCGGGAACCTCCTCGACAGTGGCGGGTGCCTCCGCGGCCTCGGTGATCCAGCCCGCCGCCTGCAACCTGCGCAGCGTGGGATAGAGCGAGCCGTAGCTGATCGCCGCCCTGATCGCGCCGAGCTTGGCGGTCAGCTCCTTGCGCAGCTCGTAGCCGTGCATCGGAGACTCCTGCAGGAGGCCGAGGATGGCGAGCTCGAGCACGGGCCATCCTCTCTGTACCCTCTACGCGGAGCGGTAACCGCCGCGATGTATCGGACCGATACATCGCACGCTAGCGGATCGTCGTGATCAGGGCAAACCCCCGCTCCGAGGTTCTCCGGTCACGCATCGTCACCGTGGTCGCCCCGTCCGACGAGACCGCGTACCCTTCTCCGCATGCGTACGCAGCGCCAGGTGGTCGACTACTCGCTCCGGAAGCGAGCGGTGCTGCGTGAGCTCCTCGCGGGCCGGGTCGGCACGTACGACGTCTGCGACGCCTCGCCCTACCTGAAGAACGCCGCCCGCTTCCACGGCGAGCCGACCGACGAGCGGTGTCCGATCTGCCGAAGCGAGAACCTGACCCACGTCCACTACATTTACGGCGACGAACTCAAGCAGTCCGCCGGGCAGGCCCGGACACTGGCCGAGTTGCCGGTGCTGGCGATGACGGTGCGTGAGTTCCAGGTCTTCGTGGTGGAGGTGTGCCTCGGCTGCGACTGGAACCATCTCGTCGAGCAGTACCTGCTCGGCCGGGACGGGCTGACCGGGACCCCGGAGGGCGGGCAGGATCAGGACGCGGTGGGCGGCGCGGCCGCCTCGGGCAACGGTACGGGCAGTCGACGGAGGCGAGAGGCGCAACGGTGATCTTCGCTCGATCGGCCGACCCCGGCCAGCGCAGGCACGCCCGGGGAGACCGACGGATCGTTGGTCTGATTGGCCCGATTGATTCGCAAGTGGCACCGGTCGACCGGCACGCGCGTGCCGCCCTCGACGGGTGTCCCATCTCACGGCAAACCGGTGGCGGCGCAGTCGCGTCCCACCGCGACGGCAGGGTGTGAGGAATGAACTCGTACGGCGATTCCAGTTCCCCGCGCGGGCGGGCCCAGATTCCGGGCCAGCACGGCGACCCGGGCGGTGACGCCTCCGGGGGCGGCTGGTCGGCTGCACAGGAGGGTACGGCACCCGCGGGGCGCGCCTCGGTCGCGCCCCGGGCCGGCACCGGCGGACGGGCCTCGGTCGGCGGCTCGGCCGCCGTTCCGCCGCGCGGCAGTTCCGGTTCGGCGTCGGCGGCCGTTCCACCGCGTGCCGGCTCGGCCCCGGTGGGCTCCGCCTCGGTGGGTTCGGCCTCCGTCGGTCGGGCGGTGCCGGGCCGGGCCTCCGTGCCGGTCTCTCCGGCGCCCGGCGCGGGCCGGGCGGCGGGCGCCGGTCGCGCGTCGGTGCCGGTCTCCCCGGCGGCCGGCGGGCCGGCCGGTCGTGCCTCGGTGGGCTCCGCCGCCGTCGGCGCCGCACCGGCCGGACGAGCCAGCCTCGGGTCGGCGGCCGTCGGCGGCGTCAGCGGCCGGGCCTCGGCCCGGGCGAGCGTCTCCCCGGCCGCAGGCGGCCCTGGTGGGCCCGGCGGGCCGACCGGCCCCGGCCGGCGTGCGCGCGGGGCGGGTGATCCGGCCGGCGCGTCGCGGGCGAAGAAGCGCAAGCGGGTCAACATGCTGATCGCCGCCTTCGCCGTGTTCATCATGCTCGCCGGGCTCGGCGTCGTCGGCTTCACCTACTACTCGACCAACGTCGTCCTCCCGGAGGACACCACGCCGCCGCAGGCGACCACCCTCTACGCGGCCGACAACAAGACGATCATCGCCAAGGTCGGCACGCAGAACCGGACGCTGGTCACCATCGACCAGATTCCGACGCACGTGCAGGACGCGGTCGCGGCGGCCGAGGACCGGAACTTCTACCAACACTCGGGTGTGGACTACAAGGGCATCGTCCGGGCCGCGTGGAACAACGTCACCGGCGGCAGCAAGCAGGGCGCCTCGACGATCACCCAGCAGTACGCCCGCAACGCCTTCGACAGCCTCAACGAGGACACCTACGCCCGGAAGGTCAAGGAGGCGATCTTCGCCTCCAAGCTGAACGACGAGTACACCAAGCCGCAGATCATGCAGCACTACCTGAACATCATCTACTTCGGGCGGGGCGCGCACGGCATCGAGGCGGCGGCGCAGACGTACTACGGCAAGCCGGCGAACAAGCTGAGCGTGGCCGAGGGCGCGGTCCTCGCGGCGCTGATCAAGCAGCCGGAGGCCAGCGCGGGCCACAAGGGCTACGACCCGGCGGTCAACCTCACCGACGCAAAGTCCCGCTGGGAGTACGTGATCAGCGGCATGGTCGCCGAGGGCTGGCTGAACGCACCCGGCAAGCCGCCGGCGCCCACCCTGGCCGACTACCCGATGCCCAAGAAGCCGAACCAGGGCGGCGCCGGCATCGACTACGGCGTCAACACCCCGTACGGCAACGTGATCAACTACGTCAAGCAGGAGATGCGGGACCAAGGGCTCTGCGTCGACGACGAGTCGAAGGTCACCGACCAGAAGAAGCTCTGTTCGCAGGCCCTGATGTCCGGCGGCTACCGGATCCGGACGACGATCGACACGAAGATCCAGAAGGCGGCGGTCGAGACGGCCCAGCGCAAGACCAAGGGCTCCGAGCTGAACGGCCAGCCGAAGAACCTGATGGCGGCGGTGGTGGCGATCGACCCGGACACCGGCCGGGTGCTTGCCTACTACGGCGGTGACAACGGCACCGGCACCGACTACGCCGGCAAGAACACCGACTCCAACGGCAACCTCTCCGGCGGGCACTCGCCCGGCTCCAGCTTCAAGATCTACACGCTGGCGGCGGCCCTCAAGGAGGGCAAGGCCCTCGAGTCGCGCTGGAAGGGCAAGGCGTTCACCCCGGAGGGCACCAAGTTCAAGGTGAGCAACGCCGGCGTCGACAATCCCGAGTGCGGCAACTCCTGCACGCTCAAGGTCTCCACGCTCAAGTCGCTCAACGTGCCGTTCTACCACGTGACGCAGGAGATCGGTCCGGACAAGGTGATCAAGATGGCCGCCGATGCCGGCGTCACCACCATGTGGCGGACGGACACCAACCCGGCGAAGGCCTACGACCTCACCAAGGAAGACCCGAAGGACATCGCCCCGAACCCGTTCTTCCACGTCGTCGGCTACGGCCAGTATCCGGTAACCGTCCTGGACCACGCCAACGGTGTCGCCACCTTCGCAAATGAGGGCGTCTACAACAAGGCCCACTTCCTCTACTCGGTCGAGGCTCGGGACGAGACCACCGGAAAGTGGAGAAAGGTCGGCAGCGAGAAGCTCACCCCGAAGCAGCGCATCGACAAGGATGTCGTCGCCGACGTGACGTCGGTGCTTGAGCAGTATCCAGCGCAGGTCAACCACCGGTTGGAGGACAGTCGAAAGGCTGCCTCCAAGACCGGCACCTGGGAGCAGAAGCCGGACAGCCCGGAAAACGGCGATGCCTGGATGATCGGCTATACCCCGCAGATCGCCGCCGCCGTTTGGGTCGGCAATCTGCAGAACCGGCTGCCGCTGAAGCTCAAGGACGGCCGCCGCGTCAGCGGTGCCAACCTCCCGGGCGATATCTGGGAGCGGTTCATGGAAGAGGCACACAAGACTGGGAGCGACTACCGGGAGAAGAAGGACTTCCCGCCCGCGGCGAACGTCGGCGACCCGAACAGCGGCAACGGCGAGGCGCCCCCGCCCCCGCCGCCTCCGCCGGGCCCGCCGAACTGTGGTCCGCTGGACCTGCTCTGCCCGCCCGGCGGCAACAACGGCGGTGGGAACAACGGCGGCGGCAACCCTCCGGGCGGGCCCGGCGGGCCGGGTGGCCCCACCGCGCCCACCAACCCGACCGATCCGCGACCCGGCCGGGACGGCGGCGGCGGCGGGCTGCTACCGAGCCTGACGCCCAGACCGGACAACGACTGATCGACGAACGCCGCCGGCGGCCGGAGCACCTCTCCGGCCGCCGGCGGCGTTTTGCGTATCGACGTGTCGTGAGAGGGAGGGGACGCGGAGGCCCGATGTACGGCAGGATGCACCTTCATGAGCACGCAGTCGACGCGAGGCATCGACGACGCCGGTGCCCCTGACCACCCGTCCCGCTCCGACGGCTTCGTCCGGGGCCTCTCCGGCGCCATCGGCGGCCCGCTGGGCGACCACGCCGTCGCCCTGGACCGGCCCGCCGGGCGGGAGAGCCGGTTCTGGACGGCGACCCGCATCGTCCTGGCCCTGGTCTGCCTGACCCTGGCGTTGCACTGGGTGCAGAAGTCGCCCTGCCAGGACGGCGCCTGGCAGAACAACGTGCAGTACACCCGGTTCTGCTACACCGACGTGCTGGCGCTCTACTACGCCGAGCGGCTCAACGAGGGTGCGGTGCCCTACCAGGACCACCCCGTCGAGTATCCGGTGCTCACCGGCTACTTCATGGGCGCCCTCGGCCTGCCTGTGCACGCCCTCGGCCAGAACGACCCGGGGCTCAACCAGGGCATGTGGTTCTACAACCTGAACGCGCTGGTGCTCGGCGCGCTGGCGGTCGCCACGGTGGCGGTGCTCCTCGCCCTGCGCCGCCGCCGACCATGGGACGCCGCGCTCTTCGCGCTCGCCCCCGCGCTGATGCTCACCGCCACGGTCAACTGGGACCTGCTCGCCATCGGCCTGGCCGCGTTCGGCCTGTTCGCCTGGGCCCGCAGCCGACCGCTGGCGGCCGGCGTCCTGCTCGGTCTCGCCGGGGCGGCCAAGATGTGGCCGCTGTTCATCCTCGGCCCGATCCTGGTGCTGGCGCTGCGCGCCGGGCGGCTCCGCGCCGCCCTCACCGCTCTCGGCGCGGCCCTCGTCTCCCTGGTCCTCGTGAACCTTCCGGTCGCCATTCCCTACCGGGAGAACTGGGACCGCTTCTTCGAGCTGAACTCGACCCGGCCCATCGACTGGGGCACCCTCTGGTACATCGGTCGCTACCTGGACGGAAAGTTCGGCAACGCCAACCCCGCCGATCTCGGGCCGTTCGAGTGGCTGAACGTCAACATCCCGACGCTGAACACCCTGTCGTACGCCCTCTTCGGGCTGGCCTGCCTCGGGGTGGCCGCGCTGGGGCTGCTGGCCCCGCGCCGGCCCCGGCTCGCCCAGCTCGCGTTCCTGGTGGTCGCCGCCTTCCTGATCTTCAGCAAGGTGTGGTCGCAGCAGTTCGTGCTCTGGCTGCTGCCGCTGGTGGTGCTCGCCCGCCCGAAGTGGGGCGCCTTCCTCGCCTGGCAGGTGGCCGAGGTCTGCTACTTCGTGGCCTTCTACGGCGAGCTGCTCGGCGCGGCGACCAGCAAGCCGGTCTTCCCGGAGGGCGTCTTCGTGCTGGCGTCGACCCTGCGCCTGACCACCGTGGTGGTGCTCTGCGTGCTGGTCGTCCGGGAGATCCTGCGGCCGGAACTCGACCCGGTGCGGCGGACCTACGCCGACGACCCGGACGGCGGGCTGCTCGACGGCGCCCCGGACGCGCCCTGGCTCGACCGCTGGCGACGCCGCTCCGAGGTATCGGCCGAGCCGACGCCCGCCGCCGTCTGACCGCTCCCGGCCGTCGGAGGCGACCCCGACGGCCGGGAGGACGCCGGTCAGAGGCGGTAGACGACCACGTCGCCGATCTCCTCGCGGGTGATGCCGAGCCCGTCGACCGGTGCGTCGACGGTGACCTCCCACGGCGTGCCGGCGATCTGGTCGCGCATCAGCAGCACGTTGCGGACCCCGAGGACGCGCAGGTAGTCGACGCTGACCTGGTCGGGGAAGGAGAGCGTCACCCGGCGTACGTCGTCGAGCTGCCGCGGCGTGAAGCCGCTGCCTCCGTTCACCACGTCCTGGAACCGGGTCGTGGACCAGAGCATCACCGGCTGGTCGAGGCTCTGGTTGCTCGGCAGCACCAGCAGCGGCCCGCCCACGGTCCGCATCGCCGCCGGCTGGGGCGGCACGACCGGGTGCGGCGTGGAGTTCAACCCCTCGCCGATCACCAGCACCAGCGGCAGCAGGGTGGCCAGCCGCAGCCACGGGCTCGGCCAGGAGGGGATCCGCTCGGCGTAGACCTCCCGGACCCGGGCGGCGAACGCGCTGACCGCGCCCGCCGCGAGTAGTCCGAGCAGCAGCGTGGTCCAGAGCATCAGCCGGCCGGGAGTGCGGATGCCGTTCCACCCGGGCAGGTGCTCGAACAACGGCACGTAGGTGAAGGTGCCGTCGAAGAACCAGGTGCCCATGGCGAGCACCATGGTCACCACCACCCCGGCGAACAGCAGCAGCCGGTGGCGCAGTTTCCACACCGAGAAGAAGAGCCCGCCGGCGGCGAGCGCGTAGAGCGCGAAGCCAGGCAGCAGGGTCATCTCCGGATGCCAGGGGAGCATTGCTCGCGCCCCCTCGTGCAGCCCGCCCCAGACCCGCGACTCGGCGGGCGCCGTGAAGAAGCCGGCCGCCGGCGGCGAGTAGACGCCGATGTCGCCGATGGAACGCTCCGCATGCGGGTGCAGCTCCGCCACCTTGAAGTACGGAATGGCCAGCAGCGCGCCGACGCCGGCGAACAACAGACCGCCGACCAGGTCCGCGATGAACAGCCGGCGGCCGAACGGGCGCTTGACCGGCCGGATCACCCACCGCCGCAGGAACCAGGTGACGGCCGCGACGAGCACGGTCCCGGCGAGGAAGTACGCGAACGGCAGCCCGATGCCGAAGCCGAGACTGAGTTGCCAGGCCGCGACCAACCAGCCGGTGTAGACCCAGCCGTCGTGCCGGCGCTCGGGGCGGTACCCGTACCGCAACGACCAGCCGTGCCCCCGGGCGAGCATCGCCAACGCCAGCGGGATGCCGCCGTTGGAGATCACGTGCAGGTGCCCGGCCTGGGCCAGCAGCCACGGCGCGTACGCGAAGCTCGCCCCGGCCACCGCGGAACCGATGCGGCCCGCGCCGAGCTGCCGGGCCAGCGCGTACGCCCCGAGCGTGGCGAGCGCGTGGGCCAGCACGAACATGATGTTGTAGCGGAGTACGGCGGCTTCGGGACCGGTGCCGATCATGCCCGCCGGGGCGTACCCGAGCAGGGTGTCGGAGAAGGCGAAGCTCCAGGACTCCGGGAAGAAGGTGTTCGACTGCCACAGCTGCGCCGGGTTGGTCAGCAGGATGTGCCCCGACCAGGCCATCTGCCACGCCTGGAGGCTGGGGTCCCAGTAGTCCTGCGGCAACGTGTGTCGCGGGTAGCGCAGCGTGGGCCAGGTCATCAGCACGGCCAACGCCAGCGAGGCGAACGCCGCGAGCGTCCACTCGTGGATCAGCACGCGGCCGACCGCCCGCGCGGCGCGCCCGATCCGGGAAGGCACCGGTTCGGGGGCGGACGCGAAGGCCTCCCACCGGTCCGGCTTGCCCTCCTTGTCGCCCCCGTCCTCGTTCTTGCCGGCAGCCTTGTCGCTGCCCTTGCCCGCGCCCTCGCCGCCCGCCCCGGCCGCACCGGCTGCGCCCGCCTTGCCCGCCGCGCCCTGGGCTCCGTCCTTGCCGGCTGCGCCTGCCCTCGCGTCCGCCTTGTCGGCCGTGCCGTTGGCGCCGTCCTTGCCGGCGGGGCCCGCCTTGGCGTCCGCCTTGTCGGCCGTGCCGTTGGCGCCGTCCTTGCCGGCGGGGCCGGCCTTGGCGTCCGCCTTGCCGGCCGCGCCCTGGGCGCCGTTCTTGCCGGCTGAGCCCGCCTTGGCGTCCGCCTTGCCCGTCTTGGTGGCGACCTCGTCGGCTCCGCTCGCCGTAGTGCCGGCCTTGCCGTTCCCCGTCTCGGTCGCGCCGACTCTGTCGGCCCCGACCGCCTTGGCTTCCGCCCCGGCCGTGGCCTGGGCCGTGTCAGCACCGGATCGGGTTCCACCGGTGCCGGATTCGGCCGCCTCCGCCTTGGGCTTGGCCGCCCCCGCCAAGGGTTCGGCCGCCTCCGCCTGGGGCTCGGCCGCCCCGTCCTTGGGTTCGGTCCCGCCGGTTCTGGCGGCCGAGCCGGGCGTGGCACCGGCCGTGCCGGTCTTCCCGGCGGCTTCCGTCTTCTCGGCCGTGTCGGCCTTCCCGGCGGCGGTGTCGGGACGGGGGCTGCCGGCGGCGGACTGCTCGGTCGTCATGCCGCCGGGCTCCCCGTGCCCAGCCGGTCGCGAAGGAAGGCGATGTCGGCGCCCTGACCGTCGACCCCGCCCGGGGTCTCGACGATGACCGGTGCGCCGGCCGCGCGGATCACCGCCACCACCAGCTCCGGGTCGATCGTGCCGCCGCCGAGGTTGTCGTGCCGGTCCTGACCGGAGTTGAACGCGCCCTTGGAGTTGTTGGCGTGCACCAGGTCGATCCGCCCGGTGATCGCCTTTACCCGGTCGACGAGCCCGAGCAGCTCCTCGCCGCCGGCGTGGGCGTGGCACGTGTCCAGACAGAAGCCCACCTCGTGGTCGCCCACGGCGTCCCAGAGCCGGGCGAGCGCGTCGAGCCGCCGGGCGCACGCGTTGTCGCCGCCGGCGGTGTTCTCGATCAGGACCGGCACGTCGAAGCCGCCGGAGTCCGCCGCGTACGCGAAGGTCTTGCGCCAGTTGTCGAAGCCGACGGCCAGGTCGTCGCCGGCGTTGACGTGCCCGCCGTGCACGATCAGCCCCTTGGCGCCGACGGCGGCGGCCGCCTGGGCGTGCCCGAGCAGCAGCTTGCGGCTGGGGATCCGGATCCGGTTGTTCAGGGTCGCGACGTTGATGACGTACGGCGCGTGCACGTAGAGGTCGACGCCCGCGGCCCGCAGCCGGTCCGCGTCCTCCCGCGGCTTCGGTGCCTTCCACCCCTGTGGGTCGGAGAGGAAGAACTGCACGGCCTCGGCCCCTCGGGCGGTCGCCTCCGCCACCGGGTCGGTCGAATCGACGTGGGCTCCGATACGCATGCACGGGAGCCTACGTCGCGTCGCCGACAGCCGGGATGACGGCGGTGGTGGACTCGCCGGTCCCACGCGTCACCTGCCGGCGCCGGCGGTCGTTGATGCGAGTGGGATCCACGGTTGCCGCAACCGGCCCGCAACGGCCGCAGGTCGGCCTGCCGGGAGCACGTCGAACCGCCCGAGAGCGGGGGCACCCCCGCCGCGCGGCCCGGCGCGGCGGGGGCCCGCCCTGACGGAACCGGGGTCATCGGGAAATTTGTCGGAGAATTCCGCCATTTCCCCCGACAAGGGGCAAGTGCCGTTGTAACGTCAGGTAACAACACGATAAAGCTCCGCGGGGCGTCCCCGGTCCAACCTCATCGGTGTGGTCGTTCCTCCCCAGGTCCCACCCAAGGAATGCGGACGGGACGCCCCGCGGCCTCGTATACGGGGGCCCGCATCGACAGCGACGTCGACGCGGGCCCCCGTCGCCTCGCCCGGCGGAAGGGGCCCCGCCGACCACCCCGGGCATGATCGTCGGGACCGGGTATCCTGGTCCGGTTGTCCGCGTCCGGCCGGGTTCCCCCGGAACCGGCGCGGGCCACGACGCACGACCTCCTGCCACGGAAGGACCGTGGCCGCTTAGCCCACAGGAGGTGAGCACGTCTTGCGTCATTACGAAGTCATGGTGATCCTCGACCCCAGCCTCGAGGAGCGCACCGTCGCCCCGTCGCTCGACACGTACCTGAACGTGATCCGCACCGCGGGTGGCTCGGTCGAGAAGACCGACGTGTGGGGCCGCCGGCGCCTCGCGTACGAGATCAACAAGAAGGCCGAAGGCATCTACGCCGTCATCGACCTGCAGGCGACGCCCGCAGCGGTGGCCGAGCTGGACCGCCAGCTGCGGCTCAACGAGTCCGTGCTGCGCACCAAGGTCATCCGGCCGGAGATGCGCTAAAGCATTCAACCCGGTTCACCCGGATCAGCCTCATCGGCACTGTCGGAGGGCTCTGAGAGCCTGTACGGCAGAACTGATGAGTGCGCGAGGAGATGGTCATGGCAGGAGACACCACCATCACGGTCATCGGCAACCTGACCGATGACCCCGAGTTGCGGTTCACCCCCTCCGGTGCGGCGGTCGCCAAGTTCCGGGTCGCTTCGACGCCCCGGTTCATGGACAAGGCCTCCGGCGAGTGGAAGGACGGCGAGCCGCTCTTCCTGGCGTGCACCGTGTGGCGGCAGGCGGCGGAGCACGTCGCCGAGTCGCTCCAGCGGGGCGCCCGCGTGATCGTCTCGGGCCGGCTGCGTCAGCGGTCGTACGAGACGCGCGAGGGCGAGAAGCGCACCGTCATCGAGCTCGAGGTCGACGAGATCGGCCCGTCGCTGCGCTACGCCACGGCGAAGGTGCAGAAGATGTCCCGCTCCGGCGGCGGTGGCGGCGGCTTCGGCGGCGGTGGTGGTGGAGGTGGCCAGGGCGGCGGCGGAGGCAACTTCGACGACCCCTGGGCCTCGGCTGCACCGGCACCCTCGCGCGGTGGTTCGGGTGGCGGCAACTTCGACGAGGAGCCCCCGTTCTAATGGCGCCGAGCGCCCGCGATCGCAAACCAGGAGCACGAGCAATGGCCAAGGCCGCTGCACTTCGAAAGCCGAAGAAGAAGGTGAACCCGCTCGACAAGGACGGGATCACCTACATCGATTACAAGGACACCGCGCTGCTGCGCAAGTTCATCTCCGACCGCGGCAAGATCCGCGCTCGGCGGGTGACCGGCGTGACCTCGCAGCAGCAGCGGCAGATCGCCCGTGCGGTCAAGAACGCCCGTGAGATGGCGCTCCTGCCGTACACGGCCACGGCCCGCTGAGAGGAGGCACCGATATGAAGATCATCCTGACTCAGGAGGTGTCCGGCCTCGGTGCCCCGGGCGACATCGTCGAGGTCAAGAACGGCTACGGCCGTAACTACCTGCTGCCGCAGGGCTTCGCGATCGCCTGGACCAAGGGTGCGGAGAAGCAGGTCACGGTCATCAAGCGGGCCCGTTCGGCCCGGGAGATCCGCGACCTCGGCCACGCCAACGAGGTCAAGGGCCAGCTCGAGGGCCTCAAGGTCAGCCTGAAGGCCCGCGCCGGCGACGGCGGTCGGCTCTTCGGCTCGGTCACCCCGGCCGAGATCGTCGACGCCGTCAAGGCCGCCGGTGGTCCGGTCCTCGACCGGCGTCGGCTGGAGTTGTCCGGTCCCATCAAGTCGACCGGCTCCTACCCGGTGCAGATCAAGCTGCACCCCGAGGTGACCGCCAAGTTCGACCTCAACGTCGTCCAGGGCTGACACCTCACCCCAGCACCACGACAGGGCCCGCACCGACCGGTGCGGGCCCTGTTTCGCCGTACGGCCGCCCGTCGCACTTCCCGCCGTACGCCTCCTGCGGCACGCCCCCGCCGCACGGTCGTCGGCGTGTCGGTCGACAGGCTGGCCGGTCACCGCGCTGATCGTCAGCCGATCGGCTGGCCCGTCACCGCGCTGATCATCACCGTCGAGAGACCACCGCCGACCACGGCCGCCGCCAGCGCGACGCTGGCCGAACGCCACGTCGTCCCGACCCGGCGCAGCAGCAGCGCCACGACCAGGCTGCTGGCCAGCGCCAACCCGAAGCGCGGCAGGCCCGCCGCCAGCGAGCCCAGCGCCCGCGTCCGGGGCGAGTCGCACCCCCCTCCGGTGATGTCCGTTACACACCCCGCCGGCACCTGTCCGTCCAGGGTCAGCAACCAGACGAAGATCAGCGCCGCCGGCACCAGATAGCACGCGACCGTGTAGAGCAGCGACCGCCCCGGCCCACCCGGATCGGGATCGAGCAGGTCTTCCTCGATACGACGGCCCCACGCGCCCGCCCCGGCTGTCCCGGCCCGACGGCGTACGGCCGACGCCGTCGCGGCACCGACCGGCTCGGCCACGCGCCGACGCGGCGCCGGACGCGGTCGCGGCGCGGAGTATGGCACCACCGGTGACCGGGGCGGCGACACCTGCGGGTCCACCCAGCGGGGATCGTCGCCCGCCAGCCGGGTACCCGACCAGAAGCCCTCGCTCCGGTCGTCCTGCCCCGGCCGGGACCACCCCTGGACGGCACCCCCGCCGGAACCCGGCGCGGTCCTGTCCCACCCACCGTCGTCGGAATACCGCTCCCACTGGCCGGTGTCGTCGGACCGGTACCACTCACCGGTGCCGTCGGTCAGGTCCCACTGACCCGTGTCGTCGCTGCGGTCCGAGCGGCCGGTGCGGGCGTGGTCCCAGCGGTCGACCTCACCGGCCGGATGCCACGCGTGCACACCCGACGCGTCCCACGCGTCCACGGAAGGAGGACGGGAGGGCGGGATCTCGGACGCGGCGAGGTGCGACTCCCGGTCCCACGGATCGACGGCGGGTCGCTCCTCCGCTGCCCGCCGGCCCCGGTGGGCCGGCAGCTCGGCCTCCCGATCCGGTACGGGCCCGGAGGCGTCCGCCTCCGCCAGGCCGGACCAGACGACCTGCGGGCGGTGCGACGACGAACGCCTCGGCCGGCTCGGCGGCGGCGATCCCGAGACGGGGTCGTCCTCGGCCCGCCGCCGCCCGGAGTATCCCCGCTCCTGCGGACGGTCGAACGTCCACTCCCCGGTGTGCGCCGACTCCGGGGCAGCGCCGATCGCCGGGGCCTCGCGCCAGCTCGTCTCGCCGACCCGGCGCCAACCGCTCGTGGTCTCCGTGCTCCGCCAGGCATCGGAATGCGGCCGGTCGGCCTCGATCCGAGCCTCGTCGTCGGGCGCGGCGTGCCGGCCACCGCCGTCCGCGCTGCGGACCCCCGACTCCAGTGCCCAACGCGGCAGGTAGCTGTCGACCGGTTCCCGCTGGCCACGCTCGACGGCCCGGCGCCGGCTCGGCGTGCGGTGCCGGGCGGGAGCGCGCTCGTGGGGATCGACCGGTGCCGGGTCGGCGGGATCCTCCCAGGGGGCGACCGGCTCGCGCGGACCACCCTCTCCGCGTCCCCAGTCCCGGTTACTCACGGCCGGAGCGTGACCCTTCTCAACCGATGGCGCAATCCGCTGTGCAGGTGTAGCCGTTCGCTGGAGATAGTACGGGACGTTCGATCGCGCAGTTCGACCGAAAACTTGCCGTCCACAGGCTGGGGATTACGTTTTAGCAGCTCAGAGGCGTGCGCTGGGGAATTCCCCAGCCGTTGTCCACAGGCTGTGCACAGCCTGCGCACATGCTCGTCCACCGGCGTCCACAGGTTGTCCCGAGGCTCGTCCACCGACGTGGTTGAGTGGCTGACCTCGGGTTCCGTATGGTTGGCCCCCGACCGGCCGTGCGATGACCCCCGATCGACCGGCAGGTCGAGGTTGTCGTACCTCGGCGGTAGGGCTGAATCCGGATCCGACGCAGTGGAGGGGGAACCCGTGTCGGTCACCGACGACATGCGGGCGGACTCGCGATCGGGCGGGGGGCAGGCGTCCGCGCCGCCGCAGCGCGACGGCCAGTTCGACAAGACCCCGCCGCAGGACGTCGCCGCCGAGCAGTGCGTCCTCGGCGGCATGCTGCTGTCCAAGGACGCCATCGCCGACGTCGTCGAGATCCTCAAGACCAACGACTTCTACCGGCCGGTGCACGCCACCATCTTCGACACCATCCTGGAGATCTACGGCCGGGGCGAGCCGGCCGACTCCATCACCGTGGCGGCGGCCCTGGCGGACTCCGGCGACCTCGTCCGCATCGGCGGCGCCCCCTACCTGCACACGCTGATCGCCAGCGTGCCGACCGCCGCGAACGCGGCGTACTACGCCCGCATCGTCAGCGAGCGGGCCGTCCTGCGGCGCCTGGTCGAGGCCGGCACCAAGATCGTGCAGCTGGGCTACGGCACGGGCCAGGGCGGCAGCCGCGACGTCGACGACATCGTCGACCTCGCGCAGCAGGCGGTCTACGACGTCACGGAGCGCCGCGTCAGCGAGGACTTCGCCGTGCTCGCCGACATGCTTCAGCCCACGCTGGACGAGATCGAGGCGGTGGGCGCCCAGGGCGGCGTGATGACCGGCGTGCCCACCGGCTTCACCGACCTCGACCGCCTGCTCAACGGCCTGCACGCGGGGCAGCTCGTGATCGTTGCCGGACGCCCTGGGTTGGGAAAATCGACCGCAAGCATGGATTTCGCCCGAAACGCCGCGATTCGGGCAAACCAGGCCTCGGCCATCTTCTCGCTGGAAATGAGCAAGGTCGAGATCGTCATGCGGTTGCTCTCGGCCGAGGCGCGGGTGCCGCTGCACGTCCTGCGCAGCGGCCAGCTCTCCGACGACGACTGGACCAAGCTCGCCCGCTGCATGGGCGAGATCAGCGAGGCGCCGCTCTTTGTCGACGACACGCCGAGCATGAACCTGATGGAGATCCGGGCCAAGGCGCGCCGACTCAAGCAGCGGCACGACCTCAAGCTGATCGTGGTCGACTACCTCCAGCTGATGACCTCCCCGAAGCGCACCGAGAGCCGGCAGCAGGAGGTCGCGGACCTCTCCCGTGGCCTGAAGCTGCTCGCCAAGGAGGTCGAGTGCCCGGTGATCGCGGTGAGCCAGCTGAACCGTGGCCCGGAGCAGCGCACCGACAAGCGACCGCAGTTGTCCGACCTGCGTGAATCTGGCTCGATCGAGCAGGATGCCGACGTCGTCATCCTGCTGCACCGCGACGACTACTACGACAAGGAGTCGCCGCGCGCCGGGGAAGCGGATTTCATTGTTGCCAAGCACAGAAATGGTCCGACCGACACCGTGACGGTGGCCGCTCAGCTCCACCTGTCGCGCTTCGTCGACATGGCCATCGTCTGAGGACGGCTGCGCCGCTCAGCCCAGGAGGGGGAACCAGCCGGCGACCTCGCCGAGTTCGAGCTGGTCGCGGTCGGTGAGCGGCATTCGTCCGGTTGCCTTGAGCAGGTACTCCGCGTCGCTCCACGCGGCCGGTCGGACGGCGTCGTCGCTGAGCAGGCCGTCCATGGTGGCCACCGCGACGCCCGTCGCGAGCGTTCCGGGCAGGGGCGCGTCGGGCAGGTCGAGCACCAGGTCCAGGTGGTGCACGACGGCCTCGGTGGTCAGGGTGGCGATCAGGTCCGGCACCCGCAGCACGTGCCCCTGGGTCGTGACGCAGCCGTCGGGATCGGCCGCGCCCGCGGCGCGTACGGCGGCGGGTGCGGTGTCGGTCCAGAGCCGGACTATCCCGCCGGGACGGTCGAAGGCGGCTGCCGAGCGGCGGGCCCACCAGGCGTGCCGTGCGCCGTTCCCGTCCCCCTCGGACGGGAACGTGCGCCAGTAGCTCACGTCGTCCACGTCGGGCGGGCCCTCGGCGGGGCTGGCCAGCGCGACCAGCGCCCGCTGGGCGTCGCAGAGCACGTGGAAGAGCAGGTCCGCGACGAGCCAGCCCCGGCACCGGGTGGGCCGTTGCAGGCCGGCGTCGTCGAGGTCGGCGACGACCCGGGTGATCCCGTCGTACGCCTGCGCCAGCGGGTGGTGCAGCGTGTGCGGCGTCATGGGGTGCAGCGTCGCACGGCCGCCGCCGGCCGGCACGGCGAACGGCGGTGGCGCAGGGCGTGGCACCACGGGTGACCGGGCCGGTCGAGGCGCCGGCCCGGTCGACGGAGTGGCTCAGCCGAACATGTCGTCCAGGAAGCTCTTGTGCTTCTTGCGCTTGTAGTGCCCGTGGTAGCCGTGGTGCTGCTGACCATGGCCGTAGGCGGGGGCCGGCGGGTAGCCGTGCACCGGCGGGGGCGGCGGCGGGACGGCGCCGTAGCCCGGCTGGTGCGGGGCGGGCGGCGGGGGCGGCGGAGGCGGGTAACCGCCCTGCTGGTGGCTCGGCTGGCCGGGGTAGCCGCCCTGCTGCTGGGCGGGCTGTGGCGCCGCCCCGCCCTGCTGGCGGTTCCAGTTGGCCTCCGCCTCGAACAGCTTCTCCAGCTCGCCGCGGTCGAGGAAGATACCCCGGCACTCGCCACACTGGTCGATGACGACGCCGCTGCGCTCGTACTGGCGCATTTCTCCGTGACACTTGGGACAGGTCATGCTCATCCTCCGACCGTACCCGGTCAGGTCACGCAGTCGCTGTCAGCGCTTCCGTGACTTCGGAGTCGGCGACCTCGTGGAAGTCCTCGTAGTAGGCGCTCACCGCCATGAACTCCGGCGGGTGCTGGGCGCAGACGACCTGGTCGGCCTCGGCGGCAAGCATCTCGTACGCCTCCTGCGAGCCGACCGGGACGGCGACCACGACCCGGCGGGCGCCGAGGTGGCGGGCGACCTGGACGGCGGCGCGGGCGGTGGCGCCGGTGGCCAGGCCGTCGTCGACGATCACGGCGGTGCGCCCGGTCAGGTCGAGCGGCGGTCGACCGGCGCGGTAGAGCCGTTCCCGCCGGTCCAGTTCGGCCTCCTCGCGGCGGACGACCTCGGCGACGTCGCCCTCCGTGAGCCGGCTGGCCACGACGTCGTTGAGGACCCGTACGCCGCCGGGGCCGAGTGCGCCGAAGGCCACCTCGGGTGCCCACGGCATGCCGAGTTTCCGGACGACCAGCACGTCCAGGGGTGCGCCGAGACGCTCGGCGACCACCCGGGCCACGGGCACGCCGCCGCGTACCAGTCCGAGGACGATGACGTCCGGTGCACCGATGAGTGCGGTGAGCCGTTCGGCGAGCGTCCGGCCCGCCTCTTCGCGGTCGCGGTAGGTGGTCATGCCTCAGGTCTACGCCGTGTCGCCGGCCTTCGCCCGCCGGTTCGCGGAAACCGGGGGGTGCAGGGCGGGAGCCCACGCGAGGAGGGCGAGCGGGTAGAGCAGGTAGCCGAAGCGGGTCGTGGGCATCAGCAGGATCGCGGCGAGCAGGCCGTACCCGCAGATCAGGGCGGCGGCGACGGCGGTGCGGGGCGGGCGGCGGGCGAGCCGGACGGCGATGGCCAGCCCGGCGGCTAGCAGGAGGGCCGCGGCGACGGCGCGGCCGGCGGGCAGCGCGGTGGCGATCAGGTGGCCGGGGAACGGCGACTGTGCGGGGCTGGTCACCAGGCCGTGCCCGAGCGGGAAGCGGAGCACGTTCTCGACCAGCGCGTCGCGGTCGACGAGCAGGGCCGGCAGCAGCGCGGCGGCGGGCAGGCCGATGGCGCCCGCGGCGACCCGTAGGCCGGCCCGCCGGGTCAGCCCCCAGATGATCAGCACGAGGGCGACCGGCCAGGCGAAGAGCTTCAGCGCCCCGGCCAGGCCGACCGCGAGCCCGGCCCGGCCCGGGCGGCCGGTGGCGGCGAGGGC
Source organism: Micromonospora sp. M71_S20 (assembly GCF_003664255.1). Classification (NCBI taxonomy): domain Bacteria; kingdom Bacillati; phylum Actinomycetota; class Actinomycetes; order Micromonosporales; family Micromonosporaceae; genus Micromonospora; species Micromonospora sp. M71_S20. Next base: position 2,655,972 of record NZ_RCCV01000001.1, read on the forward strand.
GAGGGCGAGCAGGCAGAGCGCGAGTACGGGCAGGTCGTCGCCGCCGGTGGCGAGGGTGAGCGCGCAGATCGGGAGGACGGTGGCGGCCTGTACGCCGCGGAGGAGGGCGGCGCCGGTGTGGTCGTTCGCGGTCCGGTGCACGTCGCGGGTGAGGGCGCGGACGGCCAGGGCGAGCGCCAGCGCGGTCCCGACGGCGAACCAGACGCGGGCGTCGGTCCACCAGGCGTCGACGGCCGCCCGGGGCAGCCCGAACAGTGCCATTCCCGGCTGGTACGGGGTGTAGCCGAGCAGTTGTTCGCCGGGTGGCAGGGCGGCGATCGCGTCGTGCCCGAGGTACGGCGTGCCGGTGTCGACCAGCCGCCGACCGGACTCCTCGACGACCAGCACCTCCTCCTGCGCCCGGTCGGTGCGTCCGCCGGCCCGTTGGATGCTCTGCCAGGCCAGCGGCAGCAGGGCGGTGGCGAACCAGGCGAACCCGGTGACCGCCCAGCGGGCCCGCAGCCCGGCCGGCGGCGATCCGGGGTCGCGTCGGCGCAGCAGGAGCTGGCCGGTCGCGGCGAGGGCGGCGAGGAGGTACCCGACGGCGGCGACGGCGCCCCAGGCCCGGTGCGGGACGAGGGTGGACGTGGCGGCGGTGACCGCGGCGAAGGCCGCCGACGCGGCGTACAGGCCGAGGTCGAGGGCGAGGCCGCCGGCGGCGGAGTCGAGGGGCTGCCAGCCACGGCGGCGGGCGGTCGGGGCGGCGGTCACGCGGGCCAGTCTGGCAGCAGGTGCGCGTCGCCGCGTCAGGCGGGCAGGTGGCGGTCGGTGCGGCCGCGCCCGCCCGGCCGGCGGCCCGGGGCGAGCCGGATCACGGCTCCGGCGTCGTGCAGCGGAGGCGCGAGGGTGCCGGGGCTGCCGCCGGAGCCGCGCCGGAACGCCGCGAGGAGCGTGCCGGCTGGCATCGGCCGGGCGAAGAGGTGCCCCTGGCCGGCGGTGCAGCCCAGCTCCCAGAGGGCCCGGCGCTGTGGCTCGCTCTCCACGCCCTCGGCCACCACGTCGAGCCCGAGGCTGCGGCCCAGGTCGAGGGTGGAGCGGATGACGGCGGCGGCCTCGGCGGAGGTCTGCATGGCGGTCACGAAGCTGCGGTCGATCTTCAGCTCGTGCACGGGGATGCGGGAGAGCAGCGACAGGGAGGAGTAGCCGGTGCCGAAGTCGTCGAGCGCCAGCCGGACCCCCTCGTCGCGCAGCCGGTTGAGCACCCGGTCGACCACGTCGAGCTGGCTGAGGGTGAGCGTCTCGGTCAGCTCCAGCACCAGCCGGTCGGGGGGCAGGTCGTGGGCCCGCAGCCGGGCCAGCACGGAGCCCGGGAAGCGGGCGTCGAGGAGGCTGCGCGGCGACACGTTGACCGCCACCGGCACGTCGAAGCCGGCGTCGCGCCAGCTGACCGCCGCGATCAGTGCCTGGTCGAGGATCGCCTCGGCGAAGGCGGGGAGCAGGCCGGAGCGTTCCACCGCCTCCAGGAAGCGCAGCGGGTCGATCATCCCGTGGGTGGGGTGGTGCCAGCGGGCGAGGGCCTCGGCGCCGGTGACCCGGCCGGTGCCCAGGTCGACGATGGGCTGGAAGTTGACGGTGAACTCGTGGTCGGCGACGGCGCGCGGCAGTTCGCCGCCGAGGGTGAGCCGGCCGAGGTCGGCGGTGTCGCGGGTCGGGGCGTACGTCGAGGTCCGCTGTCCGGCCCGTTTGGCCTGGTACATCGCCACGTCCGCGCGGCGCAGCAGCTCCGGCATGCCGCCGGTGGCGGGTGCGGCGGCGATCCCGCCGCTGGCCTCGACGCTGATCCGCATGCCGTCGAGGTCGAACGGCTCGTGCAGCGTGGCGAGCAGGGTCTCCGCGCGGTGGGCGGCCACCGCCGGGGCCGGCAGACCCCGCAGGAGTACGGCGAACTCGTCGCCGCCGAGCCGGGCCACCAGGTCCCCCTCCTGGGCGGCGTCGCGCAGCCGCTCGGCGACCTGCACCAGGACGTGGTCCCCGGCGGCGTGCCCGAGGGTGTCGTTGACCTCCTTGAAGTGGTTGAGGTCGATCAGCACCAGCGCGGTCACCCCGTCGGCGTGCCGGGTGTTGAGATGTTCGGTGCCCTGGTCGAGCAGGTGCCGGCGGTTGGCCAGCCCGGTCAGCGCGTCGTGGGTGGCGGCGTACGCGTGCTCGTCGGCGACCCGGGCCAGTTCGGCGTACGCCTGCGCGTTGCGTACCGCCGTGCACAGCGCCGAGGCGAAGGTGCGCAGCGTGTACTGCTCCCGCTCGGAGAGCTGCACGGGCCCCCGGAACCGCAGTCGCAGTACGCCCACGTCGACCGTGCGGTCGTGCCCCTCCAGGGCGGCGGGGACCACGGTGCCGTCCACGGAGGTCGGCTCGCCGGCCGGCCCGTCGTACGTGGTGCCGGGCGCGCCGCCGCGGACGGTCCGGCCGCCGTCGCGCAGCTCGATCTCCACCTCGTCGGCGGAGAACAGCTCGGCGGCCTGGGTGACGGCGGTGGTGAGGACCTTGTCCAGGTCGACCACGTTGAGCGCGTCGGTGGTGCGGGCCAGCCGCTGCCACGCCTGCTGCTCGGTGCGGGCCTTGACCCGGTTGGAGTAGAGCAGGTGGAGGCTGAGTACGAGGGGCGGCACCGCCAGCAGGAGCCGGGGATCCCCATGGAGGATGAACAGCGTGGTGACGATGAGGACGAAGCGCGCCAGCGCGCTCGTCAGGCGCAGCCCGAGATCCTCGCGGAAGAGCTGCCTGAGCCGGGTGCCGGTGGCGAGTGCGATGACCGGGAGGGTCAGCACTTCGTCGAGGACCACCGTGACGGCGTAGGCGACCCCGATCGGGCCGAGGGCCGGCCACAGGTCGGTGATCGGTGGTGCCCCTCCGGCCGCGTGGAGGGCGGCCCCGCCGCCCACCGCCAGCAGCATGGTCTTGGCCACCCCGAAGGCGGCCTTCAGCGGCGGGAGCTTGGCGAGGTACTGGGCTATCGCCACCCCGATCCCGGTGGTCAGGATCACCAGCGGAGTCGGCGCGACCGCCAGGCTCAGGATGATCGCTGTCTCGCTCCAGGAGATCGCGTGGACCGTCGCGCGGATCCGGATCCGCCACTTGATCGTCATGGCGAGGAGGGCCAGACAGATCAGAGTGAGCGAGAGCGTCAGGTGGTTACGGGACCAGTCCAGTTTCGTCAGCTCGCGCAGACACAGGGCGGCCGCGATGGCGGCCACAACGCAGACGAGGCCGACGTGCAGCGTCAGCCGCCGCTCGGCCTCTGTCTTGCCCACGTTCAGTCGTGTCACGGCATCCCGACTGCCTCCGCCTGCTAAGCACGCCAAGATTACCCGCGGTCACGCGCCAGCCACAATCCTCAGTTCCACTCGTGTGCCGACATCGCTATCCCTCCCCGGTATCGCCCTTGGCCCTTGCGCCGCTGTGTTCCGCGACGCCGACAGCCTAAGTGCGGTTCGGCCAATTATGGAGGGATATATGTGACTATGGGCAATGGATGAGAACCGCGCCCTACGGCGTGACTTTGTGCTTACGGGCGGGAACTCAGTGCTGTGTTTCCGTCGACTTCCGGTTAACGCTAGATAATGAACCGGTGGCGGCGTCGGCGGCATCGGACACGACGGTGCAGTTTGCAGCGGCCGAGGTCCCGGACGCCGGCTCGTGGAGCGGACCCCGGGCACGCCGCGTGGTCGAGGCCACCGCTTCCGTGCCGGTACGCCCCCATCCGCCCGGTGATTCCGTCAGCGCCGACCCTCTGCTGCCGCCCTCGACGACGGCACGGAACGACCGGAGCAAGATGCACTCCGCACGTTGCCCGTCGCCGACCCGATCGACTCGCGACCGGGCAATTCTCTCGGTGGTGATGATCGCTTCCGTGGCGTTGCGGAGTCAATGACGTGACATCGTTCCGCCGATGGCATCCGAGTCACCGCCCACCGGGGAGGACGCCTATCGGGCCGGTCCGTGAAGCGGGGTGGAAACGATCGCTGAGCAACGGGCCGGAAACGCGTTCCCAATTCGCGACAGGGGTGGTGCCCAGTCACCCGAAGTCGCGGCCGACGCGCGATCGAAAGGGACGGCGGTGCGGCATGCGGCCCGGCGACGCCCTGCGCCCGACGCCGCGTGCCCGTACCGGTGACCCCGGGCATCCGTACCGGAAAGATAGGCTCGCGAGCGTGACCGATCCCGCGCAGCTCACCCACGTCGACCCGGCGGGCGCGGCCCGCATGGTCGATGTCTCCGCGAAGGCGGTCACCGGCCGCCTGGCCGTCGCCGCCGGCCGGCTCCGCACCACGACGGAGGTCGTCGAGCTGCTGCGCCGCGACGGGTTGCCCAAGGGCGACGCGCTGGCGGTCGGCCGCCTCGCCGGCATCATGGGCGCGAAGCGCACCCCCGACCTGATCCCGCTCTGCCATCCCATCGCCCTGCACGGCGTCACGGTCGACCTGACGCTCACCGACGACACCGTCGAGATCACCGCCACCGCGCGCACGGCGGGCCGCACCGGCGTGGAGATGGAGGCGCTGACCGCGGTGGCCGTCGCCGGGCTGGCGCTGGTCGACATGGTCAAGGCGGTCGACCCGGCGGCCAGCGTGGAGGCGGTCCGGGTGCTGCGCAAGGAGGGCGGCAAGACCGGCCTGTGGGTCCGCCCGGAGCAGCGGCCGTGATCAGGGCGCGGGTGGTCGTGGCGTCCAACCGGGCCGCGGCCGGGGTGTACGCGGACACCAGCGGTCCCCTGCTCGTGGCCGGCCTGCGCGACCTCGGCTGCGAGGTGGACGGGCCGGTGGTGGTGCCCGACGGCGAGCCCGTGGGCGAGGCGCTGCGCGCCGCCCTGGCCGACGGGATCGACGTGGTGCTGACCAGCGGCGGTACGGGGATCAACCCCTCCGACCGCACCCCCGAGGTGACCCGGGCGCTGCTCGATCACGAGATCCCCGGCATCGCCGAGGCGATCCGGGCGCACAGCCGCGACAAGGTCCCCGCCGCCGCGCTCTCCCGGGGGCTCGCCGGCGTCGTCGGCCGGATGCTGGTGGTCAACCTGCCCGGATCGACCGGCGGCGCCAGGGACGGCCTCGCCGTGCTCGGGCCGATCCTCCGCCACGCCGTCGACCAGCTCCGCGGCGGCGACCACTGACGAGGCGGGAGGGCCGCGACCAAGCGGTGGGCGTAGGACCGCTGACGGCGCGACCGGCGTGCCGCACCGTTAGGCTCGGCCGGTGAGCACGGAAACCGCCCCGGCCGCCGAGCCGGCCACCGCGCCCCCGCCCGCCGGCTGGGAGGAGGCCCGCTCCCGGGCCTACGCGGTCGGCCTGGCCGCCGCGCTCCCCGCCGTCAGCCGGCCGCTCGCCGAGATCGACGGGCACACCCTCGCCGAGCCGCTGACCACCCGTACGGACCTGCCCGCCTTCCCCACCTCCAGCGTCGACGGCTGGGCCGTGCGCGGCGCCGGGCCGTGGCGGCCGGTCGGGCGGGTGCTGGCGGGCGGCACCCCGGCCCCGCTGACCGACGACGGGACGACCGTCGAGATCGCCACCGGCGCGATGGTGCCGGAGGGCACCACGGCCGTGCTGCGGGTGGAGGAGTCCCGTCGTACGCCGGAGGGGCTCGTCGACGGCACGCCACGGCCGGCGCCGGAGTGGCGCGAGCCGGGCGAGGAGGCGTACGCCGGGGAGGAACTGGTCCCCGCCGGCACGCCGGTGGACCCGGCGCTGATCGGCCTGGCCGCCTCCTGCGGGCACGACAGCCTGCTGGTGCGGCGGCAGCCCCGCGCCGCGCTGCTGGTCTTCGGCGACGAGCTGCTGACCGCCGGCCCGCCCGGCGCCGGCCGGGTGCGGGACGCGCTCGGGCCGGCGGTGCCGGCCTGGCTGCGCCGGTACGGCTGCCTGGTCCGCCCGTCGGACGTGGTCGGACCGGTGGCGGACACGCTCCCGGCGCACGTGGCGGCGCTGCGCGCCGCGCTGGCCACCGCCGACCTCGTGTGCACCACCGGCGGCACGATGCACGGGCCGGTCGACCACCTGCATCCCACGCTGGAGGCGCTCGGCGCCGACTACGTGGTCAACACGGTGGCCGTGCGGCCCGGGTTCCCGATGCTGCTGGCGCGGCTGGTCGACGCCGACGGCCGGGTCCGGTTCGTCGCCGGGCTGCCCGGCAACCCGCAGTCCGCCATCGTCGCCCTGGTCTCGCTGGTCGCCCCGCTGCTGGCCGGCCTGGCGGGCCGCCCGATGCCGGTGCTGCCGCACGTCACGCTCGCCGAGCCGGTGCGCGGCCGGGGCGGGTACACCCACCTGGCGCTGGTCCGGTTGGACCGGACCGCCGGCACCGCGCACCCGGTGCGGCACGTCGGCTCGGCGATGCTGCGCGGCCTGGCCGGCGCCGACGGGTTCGCCGTCATCCGCCCCGGCACCTCCGGCGAGCCGGGGGACCGGGTGCCGGTCGTACCGCTGCCGCTGCTGCCCGGGGAGCGTGCGTGGTGACCGCGCCGACGGCCGACGCATCGGCCTACCAGCCCGCGACGTTCGGCGAGGTCACCGACCGGCCGCTCGACCTCGCCGCGCACGAGGCGGCGGTCGCGGACCGCCGGGCCGGCGCGGTGGTCTCGTTCCAGGGGGTGGTCCGCGACCACGACCACGGCCGCGCGGTGACCAGCCTGGAGTACGAGGGCCACCCGAGCGCCGAACGGATCCTGCGCGAGGTCGCGGCCGAGATAGCCGCCGACCCGGACGTGTACGCGGTCGCGGTGTCGCACCGGGTCGGCCCGCTCGCCATCGGCGACGCGGCCCTGGTGGCGGCGGTCAGCACCGCCCACCGGGCCGCCGCGTTCGCGGCCTGCGCCCGACTGGTCGACGAGGTCAAGGCGCGGCTGCCGATCTGGAAGCGGCAGGTCTTCGCCGACGGCACCGAGGAGTGGGTGAACTGCCCCTGAGGGGCGGTCCACCCGGTCAGCGGCGGAGGCTCGGCGCGGCCTGGCGGCCGAACCGGTCGGCGTAGAAGGCCGGCTCGGCGCCGGGGCGCCACGGCAGGGCGGCGACCAGCAGGATCAGGGCCAGCGCCAGCGAGTTCTCCATCAGGGCGCCGAAGAGGCCGTCCTGGTAGTGCGACACCTCGGGGAGCTGGTGCTCGTACGGCCAGATCGGGGAGACCAGGAAGAGCAGGTAGAGCCCGATCGCCGCGACGCCGTGCCGGAGCCCGGTCAGCGTCGGGTACCAGATCGGCGAGCGCAGCCCGGTCACCCCCGGCGGCCCGCCGTACCCGCCCTGACCGGCCCGCTGGGCCAGCCCGCGACTGGCTTCGCGGCGGCGTACGGCGGCGTCGGCCAGCACGATGATCGCCGGGATCACCCAGACCAGGTGGTGCGTCCAGGAGATCGGGCTGATCACGTTGGCGGTGAGGCCGACCAGGGTGAACGCGGTCAGCTCGTCGCCGTCGGCGCGGGCGTTGACGGCCCGGGAGAGGCCGACCGCCAGCATCAGCACCGAGAACGACAGCCAGAGCAGGCCGGGCGTCTCGATCGAGTCGTACAGCCGGGCCAGCAGCCCCGCCAGCGACTGGTTGGGCGTCATGTCGGCGGCCCCGACCCGCTCGGTCTGCCAGAGCACGCCGCCGAAGTAGGCCCGCGACTCGGTGCCGACGACCGCGAAGGAACCGACCGTCACCGCGATCACCGTGCCGATCGCGGTGGTCGCGGCACGCCACTGCCGCGTGATCATCAGGTAGGCGATGAACAGCGCCGGGGTCAGCTTGACGGCGGTGGCCAGGCCGATGCCCACGCCGGCCCAGGCGCCGCTGTAGACGAAGCGCAGCAGCGGGCCGTCGGTCGGGGGGATGTGGGTGCCCCGGCGGGCCCGCCAGCGCAGGCCGATCAGGTCGGCCATGATCAGTGCGAAGAGGAGCAGGTTCACCTGGCCGTAGCCGAGGGTCTCCCGGGCCGGCTCGACGGCGACCGCCAGCGGCGTCGCGATCCCCACGGTGAACCAGAGGGGCCAACCGAGCCGGTCGACGATCGGGCGGAGCAGCCCGGCCAGAACGACGGCCAGGGCGGCGATGCTGGCGAGCGCGTTGACCGTCCCGGCCAGCTCGACCGGCAGGTGCGCCATCGGCAGCATCACCAGACCACCGAACGGCGGGTAGGTGAAGCCCAGGGTGGTGCCGGGTGCGATGAACTCGTAGAGCTCGTGACCGCTCGCCCACCACACCACCGCGCCGTGGTAGATCTTCATGTCGAAGAAGTTGTACGGCCGCCCGAAAGCACCGATGGCGAGCCATGCGGCATAGGCGACGGCGGCCACGATGCCGGTCCGTACGACTGTCCTACGATCGATCCCACGCGTTACGCGACGGACTGGGGCGAGGCGGTCCACCCGTCTTCCGACGGTCGCCGGCATGGCGTGGCCACCCCCGTACCAAGGTCGTCCTACCCGTCCAGGTCCTGCACGGAGCCTAGAACGGCGCCTCACGTTAATGCCTCCCGCGTTATGCGACCGTGTCCGATCCCACACATGTTTTTGACATTTCAACCGCGTTAACGCCTGTCGGGTGGTTCAGGTGATTCGCGGCGTTGACACGTGAGGGGCCGGCCGGAGGGAGGTATCGACGCAGGTCAGCCAGGCAGTCGTCGGGCCGTCGCTGCCGATCGTACGGCGATCCGGGCCTCCCTGCGGGCGGTACGGACGGCTCGCTGCACGGAACGTCGGGAGTGGCCGATCCGGTGACCGGTCCGCCACCGCAGCCCGGGCTTGCCGCCGGTGTCGGCGGCGGCGAGCAGCAGTCCGCCGAGGAGGCCGAGGTTCTTCAGGAAGTGGATCTGGTTGTTGTGCCGCGCCGCCGGGTCGTCGTTGTTCCAGAAGGGATGCCCGGCGAGGGTCACCGGGACCAGCGTGCCGGCGAGGACCAGCGCAGCCGGCCGGGCGAACCGGCCGGTGGCGAGCATCAGCCCGGCGCCGACCTGCACCGCCGCGTTGACCCGGATCAGCGTCTCGGTGTCGGTGGGGATGCGGGGGTCGGCCTTCTCCAGCAGCGGGGTCACCCGGTCCGTCACGGGCTTCGCGGCCGGGACCAGCCGCCCGGGGTTGCGGAGGTTGGTGAACCCGCTGACCACGAAGATGCCGCTCAGCATGGCGCGGGCGAGGGAACGTACGGGTTTCATGGGTCAGTCATACCCCGTCGCCGGCCCGGCTACCCCCGCAACCGCCGATCCGGATCGGCGGGCGTGCACGTCGCGCCACGCCGATTCGAGCGACCGTCGCAGATGGACGGGCTGTGAGGGGTAACGTGCCCCGCGTGACGACGCTGCGGTTGCGACCCGAGGACCCGGCCGACACCGGCGCGGTCCGGCGGGTGCTGGCCGCCGCGTTCGCCCGCCCCGACGTGTCCACGCCGCCCGAGGTGGGGCTGGTCGAGGAGTTGCGCGACACCGACGCCTGGGTGCCGGAGCTGGCGATGGTCGCCGAGTACGGCGGCGAGGTCGTCGGCTACGCCCTGCTCACCCGGGTCCGGGTGAAGTCCGACGACCACACCGCGCCGGCGCTGGCGCTCGGTCCCGTGGCGGTCGCGCCGCACCGGCGGCGGATCGGGCTCGGCACGGCGGTGGTGCAGGCCGCCCTCGAGGCGGCCACCGAGCTGGGCGAGCGGCTGGTGGTGGTGCTCGGCGACCCCGGCTACTACCACCGGTTCGGGTTCGGCCGGGCGGACCGGATGGGCCTGACCAGCCCCTGGTCGGGTCTCGGCGACCCCTGGCAGGCGCTGGTGCTGCCGCCGGCCACGAGCGGTGAGGGCCCGCCGCCGCGCGGCGAGGTGCTGTTCCCGCCGCCCTGGTCCAATGTCTGAGGCCCGAGCCGCCCTGGTCGAAGGTCGGACGCCCGCGTCGCACGTCGACGGCCCCCGCCACATGCCCGTCGCGGCCGGTCAGGCCGGTTGGGTGCGCAGGTAGCGGCCGAAGTGGGGGACGGTGAAGGCGACCGTGCCGCGTTCACCGGAGTAGATCAGGCCCTTCTTGATCAGCGCGTCCCGGGCCGGGGAGAGGCTGGCCGGCTTGCGCCCGAGGGCCCGGGCGATCTCCGCCGTCGGCACGGCGGCGTCCATGTCGTCGCGGCCTCCGCCGTCGGCCTCGCCCTCCACCAGGGACAGCGTGGCCATGGCCCGCATGTACTCGCGTTCGGCCGGGGTGGCCCGTTCGAAGCGGGAGCCGAAGAAGCCCACGGCCAGCTCGGCCTCGGCCTCGGGCGCGGCGACCCGTACGTCGGCGGCGGTGATCGGCGAGCGGGGCGCGTGGTCCCACGTCGCCTTGCCGTACGCCTGGACGAAGTAGGGGTAGCCGCCGGACTTCTCGTAGAGCAGGTCGAGCGCCTTCTGCTCGTACTCCACCTCCTCGCGCTCGGCCGGCGCGCAGAGCGCCTGATCGGCGGCGATCCGGTCGAGCCGGTCGATGCGCTGGTAGCGGAAGAGCCGTTCGGAGTACGACTTGGCCGCGCTGAGCACGGCCGGCAGGTGCGGCAGCCCGGCGCCGACCACGATCAGCGGCGCGCCTAGCTGGGACAGCTCGTGGCAGGCGGCGCAGAGCGCGGAGACGTCCTCCGGGCCGAGATCCTGCATCTCGTCGATGAAGACCGCGATGCCGGTGCCGACGTCGGCGGCCACCGCCGCGGCGTCGGTGAGCAGCTCGACCAGGTCGATCTCGATGTCGCCGGAGTCGGCACGGCCGCTGGCGGCGGGCACGTCGATGCCGGGCTGCCACCGGTCGCGCAGCTTCGGGGCGGCGTTGCCACGACCGGTCGGCGCGGTCCGCTGGGCGAACGCCTTGAGCACGCCGAGGAAGGCGTCGATCCGGTCGGGTGCGCGGTGCCGGGGAGCCAGCTCCCGGACGGCCATGTGCAGCGCGGCGGCGATCGGGCGGCGCAGCGACTGGTCCGGCCGGGCCTCGATCTTGCCGCTGCCCCAGAGGTGGTTGATCGCCTGGGAGCGGAGGGTGTTGAGCAGCACCGTCTTGCCGACCCCGCGCAGGCCGGTGAGCATCAGGCTGCGTTCCGGCCGGCCCCGGGCGATGCGCTCCAGCACGACGTCGAAGACGTCCAGCTCGCGCCCCCGCCCGGCGAGCTCGGGGGGACGCTGGCCGGCGCCCGGGGCGTACGGGTTGCGGACCGGATCCACGCATCGCACAGTATCGGGCCGTCTAGCTGCGGGACTAGACATCCGTAGATGGGGCAACCGGCGTGTCGGGCCACCGGGACCGGTCTCGACACAAAACTAGGGCTGTCTAGCGTCCATGCTAGACAGCCCTAGTTTTGGTAATCAGCGCTTCTTCAGGCAGAGCACGTAGTCGAGGAAGTCCACCGAGTTGTCGTGCACGTAGTTCGCGGTCGCCTCCGGGGCCCGGGTCTTGCACCGGTCGCCGTCCGCCGTGCCCGGGATCCGCAGCAGCACCTCGTACGTGTTGGGACCGCAGGGCACCTTCCGCAGCTCGGCCTTGCTGGCCGTGCCGTCGTTGACCACGCAGTCGCCCTTGGCGAAGTCCCTCCTGCTCGGGCTCGGCCTGGCGGAGGTCGGCGCCGCGCTGGGCTCGTCGGTCGGCTCGGTCGTCGGGTCGTCCGTCGGCTCCGTCGTCGGCTGGCCCGTCGGGTCGGCGGAGGCGCTCACCGTCGGGGCAGCGATCGGGTCCTCGTCGTCGCCGCCCTGCCAGAACGCCCAGCCGGCCAGGCCGAGGCACGGGCAGAGCAGGAGCACCACCACCAGGCCGATGACCAGCGCGATCTTGCCGCCGCTCTTCTTCGCCGGCGGAGCGCCCAGCGGCATCCCGTACCCGCCGGGCACCGGCGGCGGGGCGCCCCACTGGTTGCCCGGCGCGGGCGCCGGACCGGCCGGCGGATACGGTCCCGCCGCCGGATAGCCCCCCTGGCCCGCGGGCGGCTGCGCGCCGGGCGGCGGCGGGTAACCCGCCCCGGAGGTCGATGGCGGGTACCCGGCCCCGGAGGTCGGCGGCGGGTAGCCCGCGCCGGAGGTGGGCGGCGGGGGGTAGCCCGGTTCCGGGGCCGGCGGCTGCGCGGGCTGGTGCCACGCAGGGTCCGGCTGGCCCCACTGCGGGTTGGCCGGCGGTTCACCGCCGGACGGCGGCTGTCCCCACTGCGGGCCGCTCCCGGGCTGCTGTTGGCCCCACTGCGGGTCACTTCCCGATTGCGGCTGTCCCCACTGCGGATCGCTCCCCGGCTGCTGTTGGCCCCACTCTCGGGCGGCGGGCGGCTGGCCCCACTCCGGCAGGGTCGGGTCGATGGGTGGCGGGCCGCCCGGGGTGCCGGTCGGGCGCTGGTAGGGGTCGTCCGGCTGCGCGGGTGATCCGTAGGTCGTCATCTCTTCCTCAGGGGTGGGCCGCTCAAGTGCGGTGGTTCGGGGGTCCGATGGATCGGGGGGTACGGTGGCTCAGCGCTGCTTCAGGCAGAGCACGAAGTCGAGGGTGTCCAGCTCGCTGTCGAAGAAGTACCAGTTGGTGTAGCCGTCAACCTTGGCGCACTTCGCCGCGGCGTCCTTCTCGCCGCTGGTCGCCCCGTCGATCCGGCGCAGCACCTCGTAGGACTGCGGCGCGCAGTCGCTGATCAGCAGCTTGGGCTTGCCGCCGGCCGGCCCGTCGTTGCGGACGCACTGGCCGGCCTTGACGAAGCGCGGGTCGGTGGAGGACTCGGGGGCGGGTGTGCTCGGCGCGGCGGCCGTCGCGCTCGCCGGGGCTTCCGGCGGGTCGGTCCTCGCCGCGGGCGCGGGCCCGCTCGGCGTGGCGACGGGCGTCCGGTCGTCCTGATCGAGCAGGTAGAGCACCGCGGCGCCGCCGACCAGTGCCAGCAACGCCACCGTGGCCAGCACCGCGACGACCGTGGCCGCCCGCCCGCGCCGACGCCGTGGCGGCGGGGCGGGACCTTCCGCGTACGGGGAGGGGACCCCGTCGCTCTGGGCGGCGTACGGCACCGGGCCGTGCTGCGGCGGGGTCGCGCCGTACGCGTCCTCCCAGCGGTCCTGCCCCGGGGGCCCGGCCGATGGACCGTACGACTCGTCGGGGCGCCGCCCGTGCCACGGGTCCGGGTTCCCGCGACCCGGTGCTCCGTAGTTCGCCATGCACGCCTCCCGTGCGAGTGGTGAGAGGCCGGCCACCAACGAGGGACGCCGACGCCGAGGCCACCGTAGCGTGTCCACCGATGAGCCCACCTCCACCGAGTGCGCAGCCGCCCGTCGACGCGGGTACCCGGCCCGGCCCGGACGCCGGGACGGGTCGTACGGCTGCCGCCACGCCGGCCCTGCTCTGGACCGCACTGCTGCTGGTCTACGTCCTGTGGGGCTCCACCTACCTGGGCATCCGGATCGCGGTGGAGTCCATGCCGCCGCTCGGCTCGGCGGCCGCCCGGTTCGCCGCCGCCGGCCTGGTGCTGGCGATCGTGCTGCGGGTGCGGCGGGGGCGGGGCGCGCTGCGGGTCGACCGGCGGCAGCTCGCCTCGGCCGCGTTGGTCGGGGTCCTCCTGCTGGCCTGCGGCAACGGGCTGGTGGTGCTCGCCGAGTCCGGTCCGGTGGGGGTGGCGGTGCCCTCCGGGATCGCCGCCCTGCTGGTGGCGACCGTGCCGCTGCTGGTGGTGCTGCTGCGTACGGTCACCGGCGACCGACCCCGGTCGTGGACGCTGGCCGGGGTGACGTTGGGCTTCGTCGGCCTGGTGCTGCTGGTGCTGCCGACCGGCGGGGCGGACGCCGTGCCGCTCACCGGGGCGCTGACCGTGGTCGCCGCGGCCACCTGCTGGTCGATCGGCTCCTTCCTCTCCGGCCGGATCCGGATGCCCGCCGATCCGTTCGTCGCCACCGTCTACGAGATGTTCGCCGGGGCGGCGGCGCTGGCCGTCCTCTCGGTGGGCCGTGGCGAGCTGCGCGGCTTCGACGTGGGCGAGGTGACCACCCGGTCATGGCTCGCGCTCGCGTACCTGACGGTGGCCGGCTCGCTGGTGGCCTTCACCGCGTACGTCTGGCTGCTGCACCACGCCCCGATCTCGCTGGCCTCCACCTACGCCTACGTCAACCCGGTGGTCGCGGTGGCGCTCGGCGCGTTGTTCGCCGCCGAGCCGGTCACCGCGCGGGTGGTGCTCGGTGGCGCGGTCATCGTCGCCGGGGTGGCCCTCGTGGTGAGCACCGAGAGACCGCGACGTCCCGCCCGGGGGACCGCGCCGGAGCCGTCGCGCCGGTAGCGTCCGCCCGGTGTCGACCGGGCTGCTGGCAGGCGTGGCGCTGCTCGGCGCCCTGGCCGGCCTCGCCGCGCCCCGGGCCGCCCGCCACTTCACCGCCCCGCTCGCACCGCACGTCGCCGGCGCCACGCCGAACGCGGCGCGGGACACCCGGTCCACGCCGCGCGTCGTCGAGGCCGCGCCGGGCGCGGTGCGGGACACCGGGGCCGCGCCGGGCGCCGGGTGGGGCGCGGCGGCGGGTGCGGTCGTGTTCACCGGGCTCGCGGCGGCCCTGGGGGCGGATCCCGTCCTGCCGGTTCTTCTCGTGCTGGCCGCCGTCGGGCTGGTGCTCGCCCTGGTCGACCTGTCCTGCCTGCGGCTGCCCGACCCGCTGGTCGGCGCCGCCGCGCTGGTCGCCGCCGTCGGCCTGACCGGCGCTGCGGCGGCGTCCGGCAGCCCCGGGCGCCTGCTCGGCGCGGTGGCCGGGGCGGCGCTCTGCTTCGCCTGCCACGTGGTGCTGGCGGTGCTGCCCGGCTCCCGGCTGGGCTTCGGCGACGTAAAGCTCGCCGCCGTTCTGGGCCTGCCGCTCGGCTGGCTCGGCGGGTCGTCCCTGGCGCTCGGGCTGCTCCTGCCGCACGTGCTGCACGGTGCGCTGGTGCTCGTCCTGCTGGTCGCCGGCAGGGTGCGCCGCGACACCCCGCTCCCGCTTGGCCCGGCCCTCCTCACCGGCGCCTGGCTGGCCGCCCTGACCGCCTGAGGGGAACGGCACCGCCGTGGCGGCCAGCATTGTCGTGCTGACGCGGCGACCGGAGCCGCGACGACCTGCCGACGCGCCGGTCAGATGAGGCGGAGCTGGCGGTCGCGGGGGCGGCGGGGTTCGGCCTCGCCGAAGCGCTCGAAGAGGCCCGGGTCGATGGCGTCGAGGAACGGCGACGGGGCGCACTCGCGTTCCGTGCCGTGCCGGCTGCGGCGGGCGGCGTGGGTGACGTACAGCCGGTCCTGGGCCCGAGTCAGCCCGACGAAGAAGAGCCGCCGCTCCTCGGCGATCGCGTCCTCGTCGGGTGTGCTGCCGGGCCAGCGCAGCGGGAGCAGCCCGTCCTCGGCGCCGACCAGGAAGACCACCGGGAACTCCAGCCCCTTGGCGGCGTGCAGGGTGAGCAGGGTGACCGCCTCGGCGCGGGGGTCGAGCGCGTCGACCTCCGCCCCGGTGGCGAGCTGGGACAGGAACAGCGGCAGGTCGTCGCCGCAGCGGCGGGCGAGCGGGGTGAGCAGGTCGACGGCCGACCGGACGTCCTCCGGGCGGACCGTGTTGGCGCCATCCAGCGTCGGCACGGCGAAGCGCTCCGCCAGCACCTGCCCGGCCAGCCGGACCCGCGCGGCCAGCGAGCCGTCGAGCCCGTCGGCGTGGCGCAGCTCGCGGGCGATGGCGGCCACGCCGGGGCGGTCGCGCAGCCGGTCGTGCGAGCGCTTCTGCACGGGGATGTTCGCCCGGGCCAGCGCGTCCACGATCGGTGCGGCCTGCGCGTCGGTGCGGTAGAGCACCGCGATCTCGGAGAAGGACAGCGAGGTCGACCGGCCGTCGATCCGCCCCGAGTCCAGCGACCGGTGGGAGAGGCCGCCGACCAGCTCGTCGATGGTGCGTACGACGAAGTCGGCCTCGTCGGAGACGGAGGCCGCCGGGTAGCGACCCACCAGCGGGGCCTCAGGGTCGAGCCGAGCCGGGTCGAGCCGGCGGCCCCGGACCAGCGACGACGGCGCGATGGCCTGCACGGCGGCGGCCAGGATGGGGGCGGACGAGCGGTAGTTGCGGTTCAGCCGGACCAGCCGGGCGTCGGTGAAGTCCTGCGAGAAACGCAGGAAGTAACCGACGTCGGCGCCCCGGAAGGAGTAGATCGCCTGGTCCGGGTCGCCGATCGCGCAGAGGTTGCCGTCGGCGGGGCTGAGGAGGCGCAGCAGCTCGTACTGCACCTCGTCGACGTCCTGGTACTCGTCGACGAAGATCCAGCGCCAGCGCTCCCGGTAGTGCCGGACCAGCTTCTTGTCGGCCTTCAGCAGCGCGACCGGCAGGGTCAGCAGCTCGTCCAGGTCCACCAGGTCCTGCTTGCGCAGCAGCGCCGCGTAGCCGGCCTCGTCGTTGCCCGCCTCGGCGCGGGCCTCCGCCCGCTGGGCGTCGTCGGCGATGCGGAAGTCCGCCGGCAGGCCGACGGCGTCGGCGTTCTCCCGCAGGATGGTCAGGCCCAGCGAGTGGAAGGTGCCGACGGTGACGTCCTCGGCGACCGGGCCGAGCAGGCCGTCGAGGCGGTGCCGCAGCTCCTCGGCGGCCCGCCGGGTGAACGTGATCGCCAGGCACTGCTCCGGGAAGACGTTCAGCTCCGCGCAGAGGTAGGCGATCCGGTGGGTCAGCGTCCGGGTCTTGCCGGTGCCCGGCCCGGCGACGATGAGCAGCGGACCGCCCGGCGCGGAGGCGGCCACCCGCTGCATGGCGTCCAGGCGGTCCAGCAGACCGGTGCCGACCTCCTCCATGCCGGCGAGCATCGGCTCGAACGGCTCGTGCGGCGAGGGCGTCGGCGCGATCGGAGGCGGGGGCGCGACCGGCGCGGCCTTGCGCTTCGGTTCGGGCTTGGCCGCCGCCGGGCGCTTGGCCCGGGGCTTCGGCGCCGGCTCCGTCGGGGTGCGCTGCGCCGGCACGGGTACGTCGAAGAGCGTCTCCTGGGCCCCGCCGGCGTTGCCGCCCAGCTCGGCCGGGTCGAAGAGGGTGATGACGCCGTACTCGCCGTCGTAGCCGGGGACCCGGCGGACGTCGCCCCGGCGCAGCCGGCCGATGCCCTCGGCGAGCAGTTCCCCGCCGACCCGGCCGATCTCGTCGAGCGGCGTGGTGGTGAGGATCTCAAGCTCCGGGCCGAGGGCGGCGACCAGCTCGTGGAGCTTCCCCTCGACCTTCTTGGACCGGGCGCCCACCTTGTTGACCTCGCCGAGGATCTCGGCCAGCGGCACCAGGTGGGTGACGTCGCGGGCGTGCGCGGGCCGGTGCCCCGACGGCCGGTCGGCCAGCTCCTCGACCCGGCTGAGTACGCCGACGGTCAGCGGCTTGCCGCACTCCGGGCAGCGGCCATCGGCGGCCCGGGTCTTCTCGGGCGACCAGTTGACCCCGCAGAGCCGGTGCCCGTCCGCGTGGTACTTGCCCTCCTCGGGGAAGAACTCGATGGTCCCGGCGAGCCCGTCGCCGGTACGCAGGGCGTCCCGGATCGCGAAGTAGTCGCGGGCGGTGGCGAAGACGGTGGCCTCCCGGGCCAGCGCCGGCGGCGAGTGCGCGTCGGAGTTCGACACCAGCCGGTAGCCGTCCAGGCTGCCGACGCGCCAGTTCATCTCGGGGTCGGAGGAGAGGCCGGTCTCCACCGCGAAGATGTGCCCGGCCAGGTCGGCGTAGCAGTCGGCGATCGCGTCGAAGCCCGACTTGGAGCCCAGCGCGGAGAACCACGGGGTCCAGATGTGCGCCGGCACCAGGTAGCCGTCGGCGCTGGCCTCCAGGGTGATCTCCAGCAGGTCCCGGGAGTCCAGACCGAGGATCGGCCGGCCGTCCGAGCCCAGGTTGCCGATCCGCCCGAGCGCGGTGTTGAACCGGGCCACCGCGTCCAGGTCGGGCAGGTAGATCAGGTGGTGCACCTTGCGGGTGCGGTCGTCCCGCTTGTAGATCGTGGAGATCTCCACGCTGAGCATGAACCGGACCGGGTCCGCCTCCGCCTCGCTCGCCAGCCGGGGCGGCAGCCGGCGGGCGATGTCCCGCTCCGCCTCCGGGCTGAGCCGGTGCAGGCCGGGCTCGGCCGGGTGCAGCGTCTCGCGGAGGTGGTCGTACCAGGCGGGGTGGGTGAAGTCGCCGGTGCCGAGCACCCCGATGCCCTTGCGCCGCGCCCACCAGCCGAGGTTGGGCAGGGTGAGGTCGCGGCTGCACGCGCGCGAGTACTTCGAGTGGATGTGCAGATCCGCGACGAACGGCGAGAGGCCGCCGGGGGGTGCGGGACTGAACGGAGGCACGCCGCATCCTGTCACGCCCGCGCCTTTACCCAACCGTCGCCACGCACACCCGTGACCCTGAGCATCCGGTGCTGGACAACGCCACCCGCCCGCGCTATGGGTCAGCGGGAGCGCAGCTCCACCAGGGTGATCTGCGGCTCGGCGCCGACGCGGACCGGCGGGCCCCAGAAGCCGGCGCCGTTCGTGACGTAGACCTTGGTGCCGTCGACCTCGCCCAGGCCGGAGACCACCGGCTGCTGGAGCTTCACCAGCAGGTTGAACGGGACCATCTGGCCGCCGTGGGTGTGCCCGGAGAGCTGGAGGTCGACGCCGAACTTCGCCGCCTCCACGGCGGCGACCGGCTGGTGGGCGAGCAGCACCACGGGCCGGTTCGGGTCGCGGTCGCCGAGCGCCGCCGCGTAGTCCGCCGGGGCGGCCAGGCCGGTGCCGGCGGCGGTGACGTCGTTTACTCCGGCCAGGTCGAGCACGCCGCCCCGGGCCTGGATCTCCGTCCGCTCGTTCTGCATGACCCGCAGGCCGAGCCGGTCCAGCTCCTGGACCCACTCCTCGACACCGGAGTAGTACTCGTGGTTGCCGGTGACGAAGTAGCTGCCGTGCCGGGAGCGCAGGCCGCGCAGCGGCTCGGCCGCCTCGCCCAGCTCGGCGACCGAGCCGTCGACCAGGTCGCCGACGACGGCGACGATGTCGGCGTCCAGGCGGTTGATCGCGGCGACGATCCGCTCGGTGTGCGCCCGTCCGCGCAGCGGACCGAGGTGGATGTCGGAAACCGTGGCGATCCGCAGGCCGTCCATGCTGCGGGGGAGCTTGGCCAGCGGGATCTGCACCCGGTCGAGCTGCGGCGGACCGAGGGCGGTGCGGATGCCGTACCCGGTGAGGCCGGTGGCGGTGAGCCCGGCGAAGATCGCCGCCCCACGGGCGAGCAGCAACCGGCGGGCCGGGTCGTGGTCGGGCTGCGCGACGGCGTCGGCGGCCGGCGGGTCGGCCGGGCCCGCCGCGCCCACCATGGCGGGCTCGGGCGCGGCGGCGGTGGGCTCCGCGGCGACGACCCGGCGGCGCAGCACGAGCTTCGTCACCGCCATCGGCACTTCCAGCGCCACGAGCAGGACCAGCAGGTAGAACATGACGGCGAGCCAGAGGTAGCCGGGCCACGCGAGCCAGTAGAGGCCCGCCTGGGTGCCGGCCATGGTCGCCGGTACGAGCAGCGCGAGCACCAGGGCGGTGATCCCGCCGATGCGGCGCCAGCGCCCCGGGGCGGTGGTGTCCCGGACCAGGCGCTTCCACAGGTAGAGGTGGATCAGGCCGGTGATCAGGGCCATGGTGGCGACGAACGCCAGTGCCGCCAGCATGTTGTGTGCCTCCCTCAGCCGCCCGCGAAGGGCGGCAGGACGTCGATCGTGGCCCCGGCCGTCAGCGGTGCCCGCCGATCATGACAGGTGACGCCGTCGACCAGGAAACTCGCCACCGTCAGGACGGCGGCGAGGCGCTCACCGTGCCGGTCGGTCAGCTCCACGACGAGTTCGTCCAGGGACCGCCCGGCGGATGCGGTCTCCTCGGTCCGGCCGGCGGCGGCCCGTGCCCCGGCGAAGTAGCGGACGGTCACCGGCGCCCCGGCGTCGGCCGTCCGGGCCGACGCCTCGGCGGATGCCGGGCGTGCCTGGGCCGGTGGCCCGGTGCGCGTGGGGCGTGCCTGGGCCGGTGGCCCGGTGTCGGCCGGGCGCGTCGGTTCTGCCACGGTCAGCCTCCGATCGCGGACATCGGCCGGGCGGGCTGGAGGAAGGCCGGGTCGTCGATGCCGTGCCCGGCCCGCTTGCCCCACATCGCGGCCCGCCAGCGCCGGGCCAGCTCGTCGTCGTCCGCCCCGGCCCGCAGCGCGCCCCGCAGGTCGGACTCCTCGGTGGCGAAGAGGCAGGCGCGCACCTGCCCGTCGGCGGTCAGTCGGGTGCGGTCGCAGTCACCGCAGAACGGCCGGGTGACGCTGGCGATCACGCCGACCCGGGCCGGGCCGCCGTCGACCAGCCACGTCTCGGCCGGCGCCGCGCCGCGTTCCGCCGGGTCGGGGGTCAGGTCGAACTCCCCGCGCAGAGCGGCCAGGATCCCGTCGGCGGTGACCATGGTCGCGCGGTCCCAGCCGTGCTGGGCGTCCAGCGGCATCTGCTCGATGAACCGCAGCTCGTAGCCGTGCGCGAGGGCGAAGCGGAGCAGCCGCGGCGCCTCGTCGTCGTTGACGCCGCGCATGAGCACCGAATTGATCTTGACGGGGATGAGCCCGGCGGCGGTCGCCCCGGCCAGCCCGGCCAGCACGTCCGCCAGGCGCGGGCGCCGGGTCAGCCGGGTGAACCGCTCCGGGTCCAGCGTGTCCAGCGAGACGTTCACCCGGTCCAGCCCGGCGGCGCGCAGCGTGGGGGCGAGCCGGTCCAGCCCGATGCCGTTGGTGGTCAGCGAGATGCGGGGGCGCGGCTCCAGCGCCGCCACGGCGGCCACGATGTCGACCAGGCCGGGCCGGATCAGCGGCTCCCCGCCGGTGAAGCGCACCTCGGTCACGCCGAGCAGGCGTACCGCGACCCCGACCAGCCGGACGATCTCGTCGTCGCCGAGCAGTTGCGGGCCGGGCAGCCAGGCCAGCCCCTCGGCCGGCATGCAGTAGGTGCAGCGCAGGTTGCACTTGTCGGTCAGAGAGACCCGCAGGTCCCGGGCGACGCGGCCGTACCGGTCGGCGAGGACGCCGGCGGTCGGCGGGGCGGCGGTCACCCGTCGACGGTAGCGCGCCCGAGCCCGGCCAGGGCCGCCCGGGCGGTACGGGCGACCGCATCCCGGTACGCCGCGCCGAACAGGGCGGTGTGCACCAGCATCAGGTGGAGCTGGTGCAGCGGCACCCGTTCCCGCCACCCGTCGGCCAGCGGCCACTCCTCCGCGTACGCCGCGAGGATCCGGTCGAGGTGCGGCGCGCCGCCGAAGAGGGCCAGCTGCGCCAGGTCGGTCTCGCGGTGCCCGCCGTGCGCCGCCGGGTCGACCAGCCAGACCCGGTCGTCCGCGCCCCAGAGCGCGTTACCCGGCCAGAGGTCGCCGTGGATCCGGGACGGCGGCTCGTCCCCGCCGAACTCGCCGATCCGCTCGACGACCTGCTCGACCAGGCCGGCCTCGGCGCCGGTGAGCGCGCCGCCGTCGACCGACATCCGGAGGTACGGAACGAGCCGGGCCGGCGCGAACCACCCCGACCAGGGGCCGTCGTCGGCGGTGTTGTCCGCCGGCAGCGCACCGATGAAGCCGTTCCACCCGGCGCCGAAGGCCGACGCCCCGGCGCGGTGCAGCCCGGCCAGCTCCCGGCCGAACCGCTCGGCCGCCCCGGGGGTCGGCTCGCCGGGGTCGACCCACTCCAGCGCGAGCAGCTCGGGCAGCGCCACCACCACCTCCGGTACGGCGACCGTCCCGGCCTCGCGGAGCCAGCGCAGGCCCGCCGCCTCGGCGGCGAAGAAGCCCTCCGGCGCGGGCCTGCCGGCGGTCTCCGGCCAGGTCTTGGCGAACACCGAGTGCCCGTCGTCCAGCGTCAGCCGGGACGCGGCGCAGATGTCGCCGCCAGCGACCGGCGTCTCGCGGATCCGCTGGTGGGTCAGGAAGGTCGGCAGGTGCTCCGGGTGCGCCCGCAGGTACGCCAGATCCATGACGGCAAGGTAGCCCCCTGACGGCGTCCAGTCCCGCCGGAAACGGCCTGCCGCCCGATCCCGCCTGCCGCCCGATCCCTGCCGGGAAGGGACAGTTGTGATTCTTGGCGAGTTTCGGCCTCTCGGGGGGCCTTTTCGCTCCAAGATCGCCGGAGGTGGTTCGGGCGGTGCCCGTGGGGGGGTGGCGTCAACGGGCGGGGGGTTGGCTTGAGCTGGGTAAATACTCTCCGTGCCTGTGGATGAACCGCGTGTCGTCCACAGGGGCCGCCGGCCGTCCCGCCCGCGTCGGAGGCTGCCAGACATGACCCCGACCGACCGCCCCCGGCTCGCCGTCCGTTCCCCCGCCGACCTCATCGCCGCCGTGCCCTACCTGCTCGGCTTCCACCCCGCCGACAGCGTCGTCGTGGTGGCGATGCGGGGCCGCCGGATCACCTTCGCCGCCCGCGCCGATCTGCCCGACCTCGCGGACCCGCGCGACCCCGCCGGCCACCTCGCCGGCGTCGTCGCCCGGCAGCACGCCGAGACCGCCACGGTCCTGGGCTACGGGCCCGCACCGCTGGTCACCCCGGCCGTCGACGCCGTGCGCGCCGCGCTGACCGCCGCCGGGATGTCCGTGCTCGACGCCCTGCGCGTCACCGAGGGCCGCTACTGGTCGTACCTCTGCACCGAGCCGGAGTGCTGCCCGCCCGACGGCACCCCCTACGACGTCGGTGCCAGCGAGGTCAGCGCGGCGGCCGTCTTCGCCGGCCAGGTCGCACTGCCCGACCGGGCCGCCCTGGTCGCGCAGGTCGCCCCGGCGACCGGTCCCGCTCGCTCGGCCGTACGCCGGGCCACCGCCCGCGCCGAGCGACGCCTGGCGGACCTGCTCGACCGGGCGCCCGCGACCGACCCGCGCGGCGAGCGGGCACTCCGCTCCGCGGGGGTGGCGGCGGTACGCACCACGCTGCGCCGGCACCGGCGGGGGCAGCGGCTCACCGACGACGAGGTCGCCTGGCTGAGCGTGCTGCTGACCCACGTGCCGGTTCGCGACCACGCCTGGGAACGCACCGACGGGCGGGACGAGGACATCGCGCTCTGGACCGACGTGCTGCGCCGGGCCGAGCCGGAGCTGATCGCCGCGCCGGCCGCGCTGCTGGCGTTCGCGGCGTGGCGGGCGGGGCAGGGGGCGCTGGCGGCGGTGGCCCTGGAACGGGCCCTGGCCGAGCACCCCGGCCATTCGATGGCGCTGCTCCTCGACGACCTGCTGCGCCGGGGCGTGCCACCCTCCGAGCTGGACGGCTGGCCGGCGGTCGGAGCGCCCGGCGTGCTACGCCGCAGACGCAGGCGGCGCGAACGCTGATCCGTGCGGCTACGTCATCGCTCAGCTGCTGGTCAGGCGGAAGGGATGCCCCGCCGGATCCTTGAAGACCCGCCACCGGTCGCCGCCCGGCTGGAACTCGGGCTGGTCGCGCCCAGGCCCAGCACCAGGCCTCGGCTCCGGGCAGTCGAGTGTGATCGCCGTCAGCCTCCAGTCTTGCGGGCATCAGCGCCTCCCTGGTGGCAACGACGTTGCGGCCGCGTGGCGTCGGGACAGCGGGGCCACTGTGACACCTAACGTGTCGCACGTGAAGAGTGAAGGCTGGTTGGCGGACACCCGGGACTCCTACGACACGGTTGCTGCCAGCTACGCGGAGCAGGTACGCGACCTCCTGGTCGACGCGCCCCACGAGCGAGCGGCCCTGGCGTTGTTCGCCGAACTGGTGTTGGCCGCAGGCGGAGGACCTGTCGCCGACGTCGGCTGCGGGCCCGGCCGCATCACCGCTCTTCTCCACCAGCACGGTCTGGACGCCTTCGGCATCGATCTCTCCCCGGCGATGATCGAGATCGCTCGGCGAGACCATCCCCACCTGCGGTTCGAGGTGGGCTCGATGACCGACCTGGCGCTCGCCGACGCTTCGGTCGCGGGCGTGGTGGCCTGGTACTCGCTCATCCACGTCCCGGACGAGGAGATCGGCCCGGTTTTCGCGCACTTCCGGCGGGTGCTGCGCCCCGGCGGCCCGCTGCTGCTCGGCTTCCACGTCGGCGACGGGTCACGGTTGAAGACCGAGGGCTACGGGGGCCACCCCATGAACGTCCATGTCCACCGCCGCCGACCCGAACGGGTGGCGGCATGGCTGGGCGCAGCCGGGTTCACCGTAGAAGCGCAAACGGTCGTCAGCTCGCCGGAGAGCAGTCTGGGCGGAATGATCTTCGCGCGCCGGGTCCCGTAGGGCGGGTGCCGCATTAGTTCCGAGCCGAGGTGGTGGTAGGTGGAGGAGTTCCGGCGGCATGTCCCGTCCTGCCCGCGAGGCCGCCCGCCTGGCGTGCGGCGCTTGGACGTCGCGTTCGACTACGGGGCCTTCCCTGTGTGGGCCTGGATCACGATCCCCGCTCACGGCGGTCGTCCAAGCCGCGAGGTCGTGGGCTCGGTCAGCCCGGAATGGCTGAGCATTTCGGCCAAGCTGGCGACCGAGCTGCGTGCGTGGTCGGACTGGATGGACCTGCACAGCGAGTACGGCGGTGGTCGGGCCGCCGCCGACGATCAGTACCGGGCGTGGACGGCACAGGGCCGGAAGCTGGCCCAGCAACTGGCAGAGGAGACCGGCGCGGAAGTCGTCTACCAGGGGGATCGCGGCGAGATCGATCTCGACTGCCCGCACTGCGGCTAGTTCCCTTGAGCGCATGAGGATTCGAATGCGGTCAGGTTCTTGCGGACAGGGCGGCGTGCGCTGTGGTGAGGTTCGTGTTGGTGGCAGTTTCGGCGTAGTTGACGATCAGCGTGAGGGCGCTTGTGCGGTCGATCGAGGTGCCCGTGACGATGTGATAGCCGTAGGCGTCCTCGAGAGCGACCAGGTTGCAGGCGACGTGTCGGATGGGGCCACGAACGGTGAAGACGCCGCGAGCGGCTCCGTCGTTGAGAATCTGTTCGTAGAGGTCGGCTTGCTTGTCGAACAGGTTCCGCCTCATGTGCGCGTCGCCTGGGCGTAACCGGGCTTGGGGTGAGAACTCGTAGAGCAGGCAGCAGAGACTGTCGTCGCGGTCTGCGGGGAGCCCGGACTCGATCATCGTCAGCAACCGGGCGACCGGATCGCGCAGACCGTCGCTGGCTTGCTGCCGGCGTTGGTGGAACCGCTCGATCGCGTCTTCGTACACGTCCTGGAAGAGGTCGCGCACGTCACGCCAGTAGTAGGTGACCGTGCCGGGTGAGGTGTTCGCGGCATCGGCGATGTCGCGGACCCGGACGCCGGCGAGGCCGCGGTCCCTGATGGCCCGCTGGGCAGCGGTTATCAGGTGCGCGCGTTGGGCCTCCTGCCTTCGTGGTCGGACCATACGGCGCCTCCTGTCATGGCCCCCGTAGGTGCAGGACGGCCCGGGATACCAATGTCGAATCAGGCATGATCACTTCGCGATGCTCGGCCTACAGCGACTCGGCACCGGCTGCGTTGCCTTCCATCGTGCGTCACGTTGGCCGGGCGCGAGCGTCGAGTCAGTAGCCGTTGGGGGTGAGTACGTCGATGAACAATGGGTTCGGTTCGGTGCCGCCGAGGGTGACGCTGTCGTTCTTCACGTAGCCGTAGTAGGCGTTCGCGTCGATGACCCGGTTGTTGCCGATGTAGACGCCGGTGTGGTCGAGGTCGCCGCCGTAGCGGATACCGTCGTTCGGGTCGGTGTCCCAGAAGACGAGGTCGCCCGGGCGCGGGGTGCTGACCCGGCGCCCCTGGTTGATCTGACCCTGCAGCCAGTAGTTCAGTTGCAGGCCGCGTCCGGTCGCGGCCTTGGTGCCGTCCCAGATCGCGTGCCGGTTCAGGCACTCGCAGTCGACTGCCTGCACGCCACAGGTCCAGCCGTACGCCAACCGGTAGGGCGTTCCCAGGTACGCCTTGGCCGCGTCCACGACCGCCGCCCGCACCCCGGACGCGGCCTGTGCCGGCGTGGCCGCCAGCCCCAGCCCAAGCACCGTCACCACTGTCGTCGCCACGGCTCCAAGTTGCCTCTTCATCGCGGTCCATCCCTCCCTCACGTCATCGGACATGATTTGTCGTACGGGACAGCAAAGAACATCGATCGAAGCATGTCAAGGTGCTCCTGGGCTACACCTGGCGCCGCCTACCGTCGCCACGGCTTTACGGCCCCAATCGTGCAGCCGGAGGTGCACCCGGGCCGGCGGCCTCGACCCCTTGGAGAAGGTGTCGGCGCGGTACGCGTCGGGGCAGGACGACGACACCGCCGAAGAGGGCCTGCTGGCGTTGCGGGAGCTCGTTCTGCGTGATGCCGACGACCGCACCTTCACGTTCCGCCGGCCAGGTTCAGAGGGCGAACTGCCGGGCCACCTGGTCGGCGACCTCGTCCTCGCGCATCCCGGGGACCAACCGTATCGCCCGCACATCGAGCCGGTCGGTCTCGACGATCAGGCGCTCGGTGAACAACCGGTCGCGTTCGCTCAGATTCTGCCTCGCCCGTTCCGGGTCGCTGGTCTTCGCCGGGATCTGCCAGGTCGAGCCTCGCTGGGCGAGAGCGGCGTCGCGGAAGTCCGCCGTCGGCAGCAGCCACACCGCGCGATCGACCTCGGTGAGCAGCGGCTTGACCAGGTGCGGGAGGAGCCGGAAGCCCTCGGCCACCACGCGAGTGCCTGCCGGCAGGCTCAGCAAGTCGTCCACGATCAGGTGGAACGCCTCGCCGTGGAACCAGTGGAACGTGTCCAGCATGATCTCCGGGGAGCGGGTGAGCCAGCGCTCGTCCATGTCCATCGCCTTGAACCGGTCCAGGCAAGGCGCTTCCTCGGCGGTGACGCGGCCGGCGTGGTCACCCATGACATCGTCGGTGGCGTACAGACGCAAGCCGTACCGGTTGGCGAGCCGACGCGCGATCGTCGATTTACCGCTCGCGGGCCCACCGCCGATCCAGAACACGTTGCCAAGGCCCTGACGTATGGCATCCGTCGTCAGGTCAGCCTGTCGGGTGTGCATCCCCTCGGCCATGGCTCCGCTTGCGCAAGTGCCGAGGTGCCCGTAGAGGTGGTCCACACACCATGTGTAGCGGATACGCCATCCGACGAGTGGACTGCCGGGCGAGCATCGTCGGCGCGGCCTCGCCTACTTCAGGTCCCCACGAGATTGGCGGTCCGTAGGCGTCACTGACGTTGTGGCAGGCCGGGAAGCCGATCGCGGCCCAGCTGCTTGCCCGTCACCAGTGGAAGAGTTCGAGGGCGGGAGGAAGGTTCGCGTCCTCCGCGTCAGCCGGTCTGGGGGAAGGGCCTGGCTGCGTCTCGGGCGTTCAGGCCCGCTCGGCCAACTCGGCGACGAACGCGCGCCACGCGGCCGGCGCGAAGGTGAGCGCCGGGCCGGCCGGGTCCTTCGAGTCACGGACGGCGACGACGCCGGGAAGGTTGTCGGCGACCTCGACGCAGGCGCCGCCGTTCGAGCTGCTGCGGGTGCTCTTGCGCCACTGCGCGCTGGTCAGGTCATCCATGATCGCGCTCTCAACAGGTCGATGGTTTGGTCTCGCGGCAGCGCGACCGATCTCACGGTATCCCAGACTGCCCAGAGCGGAGCAACGTCATTCGTGAGACGGCCGGTGGCTTGGTCATCGAGGTAGCCGACCTCGCCGTCAGGCGTGCTGGCGATGATGAACGGTCCAGCCTGGCCGGGGTGCAGCCCGGCGCGGAGAGGAAGCACGTGGATCATGACGTTCGGACGCCGGGCAAGCTCGATGAGGTGGTCAAGCTGCGGTTGCATGACCGCCGGCTCTCCCCGGCGAAGCGCAGCCTCATCAATCACGAAGACCAGAAGGGAAGGACGCGGGCGGTCGAGCACGGCGGCCTGCCGGCGTAGCCGGGCGTCGACATAGGCTTCCGCGTCAGCCATCAGCGGTCCGCTGGTGAGGACCGCCCTGGCGTAGTCCTCGGTCTGTAGGAGGCCCGGGATGACGGCTGATTCGAACCACCGCAGTCCTGACGCCTCGCGCTCGATCTCAGTCCACGGTCTGAACCAGGCTGGCTCGCGGCGCTTCAACGCGTCCGGCCAGAGCTCTTCTATGTCCTTGTTGAGAATCTCGGCGACCCGGGCACGGTGGCGGGTCTGCGGGATTCGTCCCTGGCTGACCCACCGGGCCGCCGTCTTCGGATCGACGCCGACCTGAGCTGCGAGGCTCTCCGCAGTCTCCCCGGCCTTCGCCATCGCTACCTGTACCGCCCGGTTCATCCCCGCTCCTCGCCCGAACGTCCCGAATATCCCCGGTACAGATTGCTACGCGGTGTGATCGGCTGGCAACCCTCGGCAGGGTGCTTTGTAGACGGCGCGAGCCGGTGGAGGCGCCCGAAGCCCGCCGGTCGTGCCGCGAGGGGGTCGCCGCCGGGCGAGCATCCGTGGCGGCCCCCTCATCCAGACCGAGGGACGAGGGGGAAGACCTTGCCGGACCGCCAGCCGCCGCCGAGGCCCGACCCGAAGCCTGCGCCGCGGCAGATCAGCTCGGGTGACGTCCTGTACCTGACCCGCTCCGCGAGCCCGCAGTTCGTCCGCCCGATCTCCGTGCGCGTGATCCGTGTCCTGACCGACTGGCACACGTACCACGGTTGGTGCTGGATCGACGTCTACCAGCTGGGCGCGCGCGGCGACGCCGTGGACCGGCGCTCGCTCTACGTGCGGTGCGAGGGGGTGCGCTGGCGTACCGCGGCTCCGGCCTCCCCGGCGCCGGCCCGCCGCCGGCCGGTTTCCCGCCGGCCGGTCACGGCATGACCCGCCGCCGCGCCCACCTGCCCACCCGGCCCACCTGGCGCTGCGCGGCCTGCGGGATCGCCTGGCCGTGTTCGGCGGCGAAGCTGCGGCTGCTCGCCGAGTACCGGACCGACCGGCCAGCCCTGCTGATCCACCTGGCGACCCTCCAGGTCGAGGCGGGCGAGCAGCTCGCCGCGCTGGACCACGCCACGACGGCGACCGACCTGACCGCCCGCTTCACCGGCTGGGCCCGCCCGCGCTGACCCGCGCGACCGGAAGCACCGCCATCGGAAGCACCGGCACGGCAGGCACCGGCACGGCGGGCACCGGCAACGGTGGTCTCCGTCGAAAGATGTAGTGGACGTTCGTCCCGTGGGGCGAGTCGACAGGATCGACGCCGGCACAGAATGGTTCCGTGCCCCTACCCATCGCAAGCACCGCATGAGCGTCGGACTGCTGCTGTCGCTCGCCGGCCTGGCCCTGGTCGACAGCACGAGCATCGGCACGCTCTTCATCCCCGTCTGGCTGCTGCTCGCTCCCGGGCCGGTCAACGCCCGCCGGATCCTCGTCTACCTCGGCACGATCGCCGTCTTCTACTTCGGCGTCGGGCTGCTGCTCGCCCTCGGCGGCAGCCGGCTGGCCGACGTCCTCGGCGGGGCGATGGACAACCGACCGGTGCTGTGGGCTCAGCTCGTCCTCGGGGTCGGGCTGTTCGTGCTCAGCTTCCGCTACGACGGCAAGCGGCGTCCGCGCAGCGGGGGCGTGTTGCGCTGGCGGGACCGGGCCACCGCCGGCGACTCCTCGGCGCGGTGGCTGGTCGGGCTGGCGCTGCTCGCCGCGCTCGCGGAGGTGGCGACGATGCTGCCGTACCTCGGCGCGGTCGGCCTGCTGACCACCTCGGGGCTCGGCGCTGCCGAGATGGTGGGGCTGCTCGCCGCCTACTGCCTGGTCATGGTCCTGCCGGCGGTGCTGCTGCTGGCGGCCCGGATGGCGCTGCCGAGGCTGGTCGAACCGGTGCTGGCCCGGCTCAACGCCTGGATCATGCGGACCTCCGGCAGCATGCTCGGCTGGATCCTCGGCATCGCCGGCTTCCTGCTGGCCCGCGACGCCGCGATCCGGCTGGGGCTGTTCGGCTAGGCCGGCGGATCAGGCGGTGACCCGTTCGGGGCGGGCGTAGACGTTCATCGCGTCGCCGCGCAGGAAGCCGACCAGCGTCAGCCCGGCCTCCTCGGCCAGCTCCACCGCCAGGGTGCTCGGCGCGGAGACCGCCGCGAGCAGCGGCACCCCCGCCATCCACGCCTTCTGGGTCAGCTCGAAACTCGCCCGTCCGGAGACCAGCAGGACGTGCCCGGCCAGCGGCAGCCGCCGCTCGCGGACCGCCCAGCCGACCACCTTGTCGACGGCGTTGTGCCGGCCGACGTCCTCGCGCAGCACCACCAGGTCGCCGTCGCCGGTGAACAGGCCCGCCGCGTGCAGGCCGCCCGTGCGGTCGAAGCCGCGCTGGGCCGCGCGCAGCCGGTCCGGCAGCGCGGTCAGGACCGCCGCCGGCACCGTCAGCGGGTCGTCGCCCACCGCGAAGACCGATCGGGTACGCACGGCGTCGATGCTCGCCTTGCCGCACACCCCACAGGAGCTGGTGGTGTAGAAGTTCCGCGACGGATCGACGGTGGGTTCGGGCACGCCGGGCGCCAGCACCACGTCCACCACGTTGTACGTGTTGGGTGTCTCCGCGCCGGCGCAGAGCTGCGCGGTGCGTACGTCGTCGGCGGAGCGGATCAGCCCCTCGGTCAGCAGGAAGCCGATCGCCAGGTCGAGGTCGTCGCCGGGCGTACGCATGGTCACGGCGAGCGGGCGTCGCCGGCCGGGACCGGCCGCACCGACCCGGATCTCCAGCGGCTCCTCCACCGCGAGGGTGTCCTGCCGGCGTACCGAGGTGCGGCCGGTCGCCGCGTCGAGGTCGATGCGGAGCACGCCGCGCCGGTCAGTCGCCCGTCCCATCCCGCCATCCTGCACCCCCGGGCCGGGGCACCGCGCGGCGACGGCCCGTCCGTGTCCGCGATGTACGCGACCTGTACGCCGCCCGCCGTACGGTGTGACCGTCCGCAGGAGGAAGTCCGGAGAGGGTGGGCCATGGCCGTCAGGGTCGCTGTCGTGGACGACGGGTCGCTGACCTTTCGGGGGGTCGCCGACGCCCTCGGGCGGGCTCCAGGGGTGACCGTGGTCGGCGTGTTCCCCTCGGTCGAGCCGGTCGCCGCCCTGCGGGACGCGCCGCAGGTCGTCGTCGCCGACCGCTGCGCGGAGTCGAACGCCGGCCCGTGGTGGCCCGACGGGCCGGCGTTCGTCGTCCTCGCCACGTGCCAGGACGCGGTACGGGTGCGGGCCGCCCTGGACGCGGGCGCGCTCGCCTATCTCGGGCGGGACGTCGACGAGGCCACCCTGCTGCGGGCGGTCCACGCCGTCGGCCGGGGTGACCTCTACCTCGATGGCGCGGCGCGGGTCGCCCTGCTGCCCGACGCCGTCGGCGAGGTCTGCGACGACGGTCCGCCCACGCTGACCGCCCGGGAGCGGGACGTGCTGCGGCTCGTCGCCGAGGGCCTCACCCACCAGCAGATCGCCCGCAGGCTCTGCCTGTCCAAGTCGACGGTCGACACCTACACGCATCGCCTGCGACAGAAGACGGGCGCGGTGAACAAGGCGGGACTGACGCGGATCGCGATGGCGTTCGAGGTGGACCCCGCCGCCTAGGACCGATGGACCGGCACGTCAGCCCCGGGTCTGCACGAGGAACGAGTAGCCGATCTTCTTCGTGCCGTTCCAGTTGTACATCGGGTAGCACGGCCCCGGTGACGTCCACGAGCTGACGTACGCCGGCCGGGCCGCGTTGCACGCCTTGAGCGTGGAGTAGAGCGGGCTGTTGTAGGCCGCCTGGGCGGGCGCGGCCAGGCCGAGCACCGTACCGCCGGCCACGGCGGCGACTGCGATGAGGCTGCGTACGCGAGGGCGGCGCGGAGTCTTCGTCATAGTGGTCACTCCCTTCTTCGCCTCGGCCCGTCAGGGGCCGAGGGTGGTACCGGTTGGAGAATCGGGGTGGGACCGGTGGTCGCCACCCCCGTGGGCCGACAGCCGCAGGACCGCGTCTGCACGATTTCGTCCCTCGTCGAGCCCGTCGCTCGGGAGGGCCGCGTTACAGGACCAGGCTTCACCGGCGGCCGTCCACGAGCACGTCCCACTTCTGTGTAGGCCGCTCCACGCGGGAGGTACGCACCACCTCCCGCTCGTCGTCCCGCATCTCCCGGCGAGGCGTCGGGCGGATACCGTGGCCCGGTGGACGCGTACGCGGCGGTGGTGCTGGCGGGCGGCGCCGCGCGGCGGATGGGGGGCGTGGACAAGCCCGCCCGGACGGTCGGCGGCCTGCCCATGCGGGACCGGGTGCTGGCCGCGGTCGCCGATGCCGCGCCGCGCATCCTGGTCGGCCCGCCCGGACCGGTGCCCGCCGGGGTGCGGGTGACCCGGGAGGAACCGCCGGGCGGCGGCCCCGTCGCCGCCGCCGCGGCCGGGCTGGCCCTGCTCGACGCCGGTACGCCGGTGGTCGCCCTGCTCGCCGCCGACCTGCCCCTGCTCACCCGCGCGGCGGTCGGGGAGTTGCTCGACCGTCTCGACGCCGACGGTCACGACGGCGCCTGCTACGTCGACGTCGACGGGCGGCGGCAGACCCTGTGCGGGGTGTGGCGGGTGGCCCCGCTGCGCGCCGCCCTGGACCGCCTCGCCACCGAGCGCGCCGGCAGGCAGCCCGGCTTCGCCGCGCCGCTGGCGGGGGCACCGATCAGGGCGCTGCTCGCCGGGCTGCGGGTGCGCGAGGTGCCGTGGTCCGGTGCCGGCCCGCCGCCCTGGTTCGACTGCGACACTGACGAGGACGTACGCCGGGCGGAGGAGTGGACGCGATGACGGTCATGGACGACTGGGTGACGGCGGCCTGTGCCGAGCTGGACCTGGACCCCGCCCAGGTGCCGGTGCCGGCCGTGCTCGACCTGGCCAAGGACGTGGCGCACCAGGTGCTGCGGCCGGGCGCGCCCGTCACCGCGTACCTGCTCGGGCTGGCGGTCGGGCGGGGCGCGGACCCGGTCGGCGCCGCGGCCCGGCTCAGCGCGCTGGCCGCCGCCTGGCCGGTCGAGCTCGGTGCCGAACGCGCGGGCGGAACACCCGCCTGACCTCCGCTGTCCGATCACGGTCGGGCTGATTCGTCTCCCCCGTTCCGTGGGTAGGGTGACCTTGACGGACGGAGGCGATCATGACGGCAGACCACCCCTCGGCGCCGGGCGGCGACTCGCCCGGCACCCTGCCGGCGCACCACGAGCCGATCCTGCTCGACGAGCCCAGTACGGCCGACCTGCGGGCCAAGGTCACCCAGGCCTGGCACGAGTTCGCCCGGGCGCTCGCCGAGCGGTTGGCGGCGCTGCCCACGGGCACGCACGTCGCGCTGACCCTCGACCCCACCGCCTCCGGCACCGGCGACGCGGTCTACTCGGTCAGCATCGACGTCGGTGAGGAGGGCCGGCTGGCCGCCCGCGCGGTCGGCAACGCGACCCTGCCGGAGGGCTACCGGCTGGACCGGGCCGCCGTGGCGGACATGATCGCGCTCGGCTGGTCGCCGCCCGGCGTGGTGGAGGGCTCCGGCGAGCACTTCGGGCTGGACGGCGGCACCGCCGAGGCGACCCGACTGGCGGCCCTGCTCACCCGGACGCTGCGCGACGTCTACGGTGCCCCGCACCCCGCCTTCCTCGTCTACCTCATCCACGACGCCGAGGGCGAGCCGCTGCCGGTGGAGCCGCTGGGCACCGCGCGCAGCGAGTTCGGTCCGGACCGCAACGTCGAGGCCGACCTGGACGAGGCGCTCGCGGCGGCCGCCGCCGCCCAGGCGCCCGAGCACGACGCGGCCGCGCTCGCCGAGCAGGTCCGCACGGTCGTCTCGACCATGCTCAAGTCGGACTCGGACCGGTTGCAGGTCGACTCCGACGGCGACATCAACATCCGTGCCGGCTCGGCCATGGTCTTCGTCCGGGTCCGCGACAACCCGCCGCTGGTGGACGTCTTCTCCCCGGTGCTGACCGAGGTCGAGCCGACCGAGCGGCTCTACGTGAAGCTCTCCGAGCTGACCAACCGGATGCCGATCGGCCGGCTCTACTGCGCCGACGACACCGTGTGGGCGTCCATCCCCGTCTTCGGCCGCAACTTCCAGGCCACCCACCTCATGCTCGCGGTCCAGGTGATGACCGGGCTCGCGGACGAGCTGGACGACCGCCTGCACGGCGAGTTCGGCGGGAAGCGGTTCTTCGGCGAGGGGGACAAGCCGGTCAAGCGGGACCAGGAGGAACACCGCACCGGCATGTACCTCTGAGCCACGCCCCACTCCTGATGGTGACGGGTGGGGCCCGGAAACCCCGAGAAACCGGGCCCCACCCGCCGGGGAGGGAGGATCAGGTCACGGGGAGCCAGTCCAGGCTCCGGGCGGTGGTCGGATCGGTGGCCCGCAGGCCGGCGGCGGAGACGGTCCAGAGCACGTCCCCGACCAGCAACGACCGGAGGACCGGGCCCGCCGGGCCGGCGTGGGAGACCGTGCCGACCTCGCCGATGTCGGTCCCGGACACCCGCAGCAGCCGTACGTCGTCGCCGACCGGCAGGGCGACCAGGCCCGTCTCCGGGTGGTGCAGGAAGGCGTGCGTGTCGTGCTCCAGCGCGGAGTACGCCCTCGGCACGTGCCACTGGTCGAGCCGGGCCGGGCGGGCCGGGTCGCGGACGTCGAACAGCGAGACCTGGAGCCCCTGCGTCCGTCCCCGCCGGTCGGCCTCCTGGCCCACCCCGAGCAGCCGGCCCTCCGGCAGCGGGTGCAGGTACGCCGAGTACCCGGTGATCTTCAGCTCCCCGGTGACCCGGGGCGAGGTCGGGTCGGTCAGGTCGACCGCGTAGAGCGGGTCGGTGAGCCGGAACGTGACCACGTACGCGGAGCCGCCGAGGAAGCGCACGGACCAGATCCGCTCGCCGGGGCCGAGGCCGGTGACCGCGCCCGTGCGGACCAGCGTGTCCCCGTCGGGACGCAGCACGTACACGGCGGACTCCGAGGTGGGACGGGCGCCCCAGGTCTCGCCCGTGGTGGTGGCGACCCGCAGGTGCCCCTGCCACTCGGAGAGGGCGTACTGGTTGACGAGCGAGCCGGGCACCGAACCGGAGGCCACGTAGCGGGGGCGCCCGGGCGAGCCGGTGTCGAACCGGTGGATCTCGGTGACCTGCGGGCCCGGCCGCCAGGTGCTCCCACGGGGCGAGCCGGGCCGGGCCGTCACCGCCCGTTCCCCGGCGAGATAGAGGCTGCTCCCGGTGCCGTAGACGGTGCTGGCGTCGGCGGCGACGCTGACCGGGTCGCCGTCGCCGAGCCGGTCGCCGGCGAGGTCGAAGCTCAGCACGGTCAGCATCGACGTCCCGGACCAGGCGGGTGGCCGGCTCAGCCGGTCGCAGCCGACCCGGCCCACGTGCCGTTCCGCCCCGGCCGTCCACTCGTACGCCGGCAGCCACGCCTCCACCCCGGCGGCGGCGATCACCGCACGGTTGGCGGCGGTCCGCGTCGCGTCGGTGCCCCGTTCGGCGTACGGGAAGACCAGCTGGGGGCGGCTGCGGACCACGACCCGCGCGGTGGTCCCCGTCTGCCGGGCGTCGACGAGGCTCCCGTCCATCCGGTAGGTGCCGAGCACCCGTGGCGTGCCCGCGAGGTCGACCAGGATCAGGCTCGGCGCGGTGCGGGGCCGCGCTGCGCGGGTCGCCCGCTGGAGTTCCGGGCCCACCTGGGTCAGCACCAGCGCCCGGTCGCCGTGCAACAGCAGGGTCGCCTGCTCCCCCCAGCTCAGCTCCGGCGTCGACCGCGTGAGGTCGAGGCGGCCAGTCTCGCGACGGGCGGCCGGGTCCACCACCCGCAGCACGCCCCGGGTGACGGTCACGATCCGCCGCCCGTCCGTCTTGACCAGGTCGGGTTCGTCCGCGCCGGCCTCGTGCACGTTGGTCGTGGAGTGCTCCTGGGCGGGCTGGGCGGACTGGGCCGACGCCCGGGCCCCGGACGCGTCCTTGGGAACGTCGCCGAAGGCGGCCCCGGTGCGCCAGCCGTTGCCGAAGCCCCACGGGCCGACGGAGGCCCCGGCGGCGGCGCGCAGCCCGGCGAGCGCCTGGGCACAGGAGTCGTAGGAGACGAGCAGGGGCGCGGCCGTCGGCCGCATCGGGGCCGCCGGGTCGGGCGGCGCCGCCGGGAACGCGCTGCCGCCGAGCAGGGTGAGCGCGGCCAGCGTGCCGACCGCGAAGATGGGGGCTCCCCGTGTCATGGCCGGTTCGACGCGCCCGACCGGCGGACGGTTCCGGCCCTCCGCCGGCCTTCCGCGTTGCCTTCCGCGTCGCGCCCGCCCCGGTCAGCGGGGAGAGGGGCCGACGCCGGGGGAGTCCACGAGCCGGGAGAGCACGATGGTGCTCCGGGTCGAGGTCACGAAGGGCTCGGCCCGCAGCCGCTCCAGCGCCGCCTCCAGGTGCCCGATGTCGGCGGCCCGCAGGTGTACGAGCGCGTCGGCCTCGCCCGAGACGGTGTACGCGCCGACCACCTCGGGGTGCCGGCGGGTGGCCACCCCGATCTGGGCCGGGGTGGTCCGGCCGGCGCAGAACAGCTCGACGAACGCCTCGGTGGTCCAGCCGACGGCGGCGGGGTCGACGACGGCGGTGAAGCCCCGGATCACGCCGGCCGCCCGCAGCCGGTCCACCCGCCGTTTGACCGCCGGGGCGGAGAGCGAGACCCGCTGACCGATGTCGGCGTACGAGGCGCGGGCGTCCGCGACGAGCAACGCAATGATCCGCTGGTCTACGGCATCTATCTGCAACGTTCCGCCTCTGCGAAGCAACGGTTGTGGCTGTTACCAAAGTTCGAGGGTACCTACTCTTGGTCACCGTGAACCAGCAGCGAGTCCCGCGAAAGCGGACATATCTCATGTGCTCGCCCGAGCACTTCGCGGTCGAGTACGCGATCAACCCGTGGATGGACGTGAGCACCCCGGTCGACTCGGAGCTTGCGGTCAAGCAGTGGGACCGGCTGCGGGAGACCCTGGTCGGTCTCGGCCACGAGGTGCACCTGCTGACCCCCGAGCGAGGGCTGCCCGACATGGTCTACGCGGCCAACGGGGCGTTCGTGGTCGACGGCACGGTCTACGGCGCGCAGTTCAAGCACGAGCAGCGGGCCGCCGAGGCCGCCGCGCACCGGGCGTTCTACGAGTCGCAGGGCTGGCGGTTCATCGCGCCGATCGAGACCAACGAGGGCGAGGGCGACTTCGCGTACCTGCCGGAGGCGCACGGTGGGCTGATCCTCGCCGGGCACGGCTTCCGCACCGAGCTGCCGGCGCACGCCGAGGCGCAGGAGGCGCTCGGCCGCCCCGTGGTGTCGCTGCGCCTGGTCGACCCGCGCTTCTACCACCTGGACGTCGCGCTCGCCTCGATCGACGACGAGAACGTCGTCTACTACCCGGGCGCCTTCTCCGCCGCCAGCCAGCGGGTGCTCACACAGCTCTTCCCCGACGCGGTGGTCGCCGACGCCGAGGACGCCCTGGCCTTCGGCCTCAACCTGGTCAGCGACGGGCTCAACGTCGTGCTGAACAGCGAGGCGACCCGGCTGGCCGGGAAGCTGAAGGCGGCCGGCTACCACCCGGTCCCGGTCGAGCTGGCCGAGCTGAAGAAGGGCGGCGGCAGCGTGAAGTGCTGCATCGCCGAACTCCGCCCCTGACCCGACCCCGCCCTCCTCTCCCCGCCGCCCCCGCTCGCCCCTGCCCGTCCCCGCCCCGACGACGCGTCGATCATGCACTTGTGGTGCCGGTTGCGTGGCGGAATGCGGATTTCATCCCCCACCACAACTGCAAGATCGACGGCGCGGGGCGGCGTGGGGCGGCGGGGCGCGTGGGTGGGCGGGGCGGGGCGCGTGTGGGTGGGGTCAGCCGAGGGTGGCCAGTTCGGTGACCAGGACGTTGGACAGGACCTGGCCGTCGAGCTGGACCTCGCGCAGGTACCACTTCTGCTGCGGCGTACGCGGCTGGTTGAACTGCCACACCCCGCGCGGGCTGTCGATCTGGCCGATCTTGCCGAGGGCCAGGTTGACCTGCTGCGGGGTGGGTGAGCCGCCGGCGATCCGGATCGCCTGGTCGAGCACCTGCGCGGCGTCGTACGAGGCCATCGCGTAGGTGGTGGGCGAGGTGCCGTGCTTCTTGCGGTACGCCGAGGCGAACCGGCGGTTGGCCGTGTTGTTCAGGTCGGACGAGTAGTTGAGCGCGGTCTGGATGCCCAGCGCGTCCTCGGCCTTGACGCTGCTCAGCACGGCGCCCTCGGTCAGGAAGCCAGGGGCGTAGACCTTGCCGGTGAACCCCTCGATGCGCAACTGCTTGATGAACTCGACGGCCGCCGGCCCGGCGAAGAAGCAGAACACCGCCGTCGGGTTGCGGCCCAGCGCCTTGCGGATGTCGGCCCGGTACGCGGACTTCGACGGGTTGGTGAAGACCTCCGTCGAGACCACCGCGTCCTTGATCCGGGGGTCGGACTCGCCGAACTCCTGCCGGAAGCCCCGCACCACGTCCTGGCTGCCGACGCTGTCCGGCGCGATGATCGCCAGCCGTGCCGACGGTTCCAGCTGTTCGCGCAGGTAGCGGCCCAGCGCCCGGCCCGCCTCGTCGAGCACGTACGACGTCCGCCAGATGTAGACGACGCTCTGGAGGCTGGACGGCGAGGCGTTGGAACCGATCAGGGGCACCCGGGCCTGCTCGACGGTGTCCCGGATGCCGGACATGACGTTCGCGTCCACCACGCCGGTGAGGGCGAGCACGCCCTGCTTCAGCAGCCCCTCGACGGCGGCCTTGCCGGTCTTGACGCTCTCGCCCTCGTCGGCGGTGAGCAGGGTGGTGGGGTGCCCGCCCAGCAGCTTGTCGTTGAGGTCGAGGAAGAGCTGGAAGCCGTTGGTGATCTCGTCGCCGATCGCCTTGAGGCCGCCGCTGGTCGGCGCCACGAGGCCGATCTTGATCGGGCTTCCCTTGGCCGTCTCGCCGTCGGCGTCGTCGGTGCCGCACCCGGCGACCAGTCCGGCCGTACCGAGCGCGGCCAGCAGTTGGAGGGCCCGCCTGCGGTTCATCTGCGACACCGAGTTCCTTCCGGGGAGCGTTGCAGGGCGGATCACGCCCCCTCGGCGTTCTACCCGGTCAGCGACGCTGCGTCAATGCTTAGCGATCTTCCCGCAGTGATCGGAAAGCAGCCGTGATCTGCGGCCACGCTGCGGACTCCGGATCGATGAGCCCGAAATGCTCGCATTCCGGCAGCTCAACGAGGTGAATGTCGCCGCCCGCCGCCCGGCCGGCGGCGACGAACTCCCGGCTCATCCCGACCGGCACGTGCTGATCCAGCGCGCCATGAGCGACTACTGTCCGTGTCGGTACGGGTACCAATGACCGTGGATCCGCTGCGGCGTACCGCTCGGGGTGGTCCGCCGGACCGCCGCCCAGCAGCGCGGCCACCGCCCCCTCGTCCAGGTCCAGCCGGTACGCCTCCGCGAGGTTCGCCACCGGGGCCAGCGCCAGCACGCCGCCGACGGCGTCCGGGGCGGTCGCCGCCACGTACAACGCCAGGTGTCCTCCCGCCGAGTGGCCCACCAGCAGCGGTGGCCCGGCGGCGACCCGGCCGGGCAGCGCCTCGGCCGCGAGCCGGGGCAGCTCCGTCACGCCGGTCAGCACGTCGGTAAGCGTCGTCGGCCAGCCGCCACCCGGCTGCCCCGTCCGGCGGTACTCCACCTGCGCCACGGGGTGGCCCAGCCCGGCCAGCGCGGCGGCCAGCGGGTCGGTGTGCCGCCGGTCGTACTCGGCCCGCCAGAAGCCGCCGTGCACCACGACGACCAGCTGCCGGGCCGGGCCCGACCCGGCCGGGGCGCGCAGGTCGGCGAGCTGGTCCGGGTGGTCGCCGTAGGAGACGGTGGCGTCCGGGGCCGGAGCGGGCCGGCTGAGCACGTCGCGGGGGTCGGCGGGCATGGCGCGACCGTAGCGCGGATCACGCGCGGATCCGAGGCCGGGGATCGGTCCCCGGGCGCATGGGCGCTCGCGGCTGGGTAAAGATGGGTCCCATGACCGAAGCGCACTCCGCTGGACAGAACGACGAGCCGGGCCAGGATGGCACCGGTCACTCCGGAACGGTGGTGGTGGTCGGCCCGGACGGGCGACCCGTCGGCACCGTGCAGACCGACGAGGCACACGGCGAGGACCCGACCCGACTGGTCGAGCAGCCGGCCAAGGTGATGCGGATCGGCAGCATGATCAAGCAGCTGCTCGAGGAGGTCAAGGCCGCCCCGCTCGACGACGCCAGCCGGCACCGGATGCGGGAGATCCACGAGCGGTCGATCGTCGAGCTGAAGGAAGGGCTCGCCCCCGAGCTGCGCGAGGAGCTGGAACGCATCTCGCTGCCCTTCACCGAGGAGAAGGCGCCCAGCGAGGGCGAGCTGCGCATCGCGCACGCCCAGCTCGTCGGCTGGCTGGAGGGCCTGTTCCACGGCATCCAGGCGGCCCTGGTCGCGCAGCAGATGGCCGCCCGGGTGCAGCTGGAGCAGATGCGCTCCGGCCGGCAGGCGCTGCCCAGCGGCCCCGGCGGCGGCATGCTGCCGGGCATGCCGGGGATGGGCCAGCCGCCGCAGGGCGGCGAGGGGCACAGCACCGGCCAGTACCTCTGACCGCGCGGCCGGCCGGGAACGCCGGCCGGCCGCTCACCCCACCCCGAAGACCTTCTCCAGGTACGCCGCCACGCCGTCCGCCGAGTTCGCCGCCGTGACCTCGTCGGCGATCTCCAGGACGGCACGGTGCGCGTTCGCCACCGCCACTCCCCGTCCGGCCCAGGTCAGCATCGGCACGTCGTTCGGCATGTCGCCGAAGGCGAGCACGTCCCGGGCGTCGATGCCGAGCCGTGCGCAGTACCACGCCAGCCCGGCCGCCTTGGTCACGCCGGCGGCGGAGATCTCCACCAGCCCCGAGTACGACGAGTGGGTCGCCTCGGCCAGCCCTGCGAGGGCCGCGGCCACCAACGCGACGAACGCGTCCGGGTCATGCTCGGCGGAGCGGGCCAGCAGCTTCACCGCCGGCGCCGACAGCAGCTCCTCGGGGGTCTCGACCGCCCGGATCGCGTCGTGGTCGGCGTCCCAGCGCAGCGGGTAGTGCGCCTCGTGCCGCATCTGCCGGCTGTCGACGATCTCCACCGCGAAGCTGACCTCGGGCACCTCGGCGCGCAGCCGCCGGGCCACCTCGGCGAGCAGTTGCGGGGCGAGCGGATCGGCCCGCAGCACCTCGTCCGTGACCGGATTGTAGACCACCGCGCCGTTGGCGCAGATCGCCGGCAGCGGCTCGGCGAGCTGCTCGTACACCATCTTCAGCCATCGGATGGGACGGCCGGTGACCAGCACGACCGGCGTGCCCCGCGCGGACAGCCGGGCCAGCACCGCGGCGGTGTGCGGGCTCAGCGTGCGGTCATCCCTGAGCAGGGTGCCGTCGATGTCGGTGGCGATCAGCCGTGGTGCCTCTCCCATCAGCGGGACAGTAGCCGATCGAGGTACACCGCCACCCCGTCGTCGTCGTTGCGCAGGGTCACCTCGTCCGCGACGGCGCGGACCGTCGGGTGGGCGTTGGAGACCGCGACCCGGGCCCAGCCGGCCCACTCGAACATCGGCAGGTCGTTGGGCATGTCGCCGAAGACCAGCACCTCGGCCGGGTCGACGCCGAGGCGCTGCGCCACCACGGTCAGCCCGGTGGACTTGTCGACCCCCGGCGGGCAGATCTCGACGAAGCCCAGCCCGGCCTGGGTGAGTGTGGCGACCTCCGGCGGGACGACCTGCCGGGCGACCGCGAGCAGTTCGTCGACGTGGTGGTCGGCGGTCCGGACGAACGCCTTGATCACGTCGCAGGAGAGGCACTCGGCGCGGCTGCGCGTCTCGAACGCGTCCTGGTAGGGCCAGCTCGGGTGGTAGTCGCCCCAGAGCGGCGCGTCGTGCTCGTCCGACGCCTCGACCATCACGGTCAGCGGCCCGACGGCCGCCTCCAGGTCGGCCAGCAGCGTGGCCAGCACCTCGGCGGAGAGGCGCTCGTCGCGCAGCACCACCGGCCCGGCCGGGTCGCTCTGGTCGACGACCCGGCCGCCGCCGGCCATCACCAGGAAGTCCGCGGCCCGGATGTCGTTGCGGGTCAGCTCGGCCAGCCGGGGCCCGCGACCGGTGGCGCCGACCACCGGGATACCGGCGGCCCGCACCCGGTCGAGCACCCCGTGGGTGTACGCGGAGACGGTCTCGTCGCTGCGGACGAGCGTCCCGTCGAGATCCGTGGCGATCAGCTTGGGCAGGCCCGGGCGGGTCATCGTTCCTCCTTCGCCCGCCGCCGTCGCAGCCAGCCGTCTCGGTCCTCGGTGCCTCGACCCCTCGGTGACGGCGGGCAGCAAACGTACCTCGCGGAACGGGCCCCGACCATGGCGTTCCGGCGAATGCGGTGCCAACGGTCGACGACCCGCCGGTGTCCCGTCCGGGACCCTCCTGCGGGCCGTACGGTGGACGGGTGAAAGAGCGGGACTGGCCGGTGGCGGAGGCCGTCGACACCGAGCGGCTGCTGCTGGAGCCGCTCCGCGTCGAGCACGCCGAGGAACTCGCCCCTCTCCTGGACGACCCGGCCCTGCACGAGTACGTCGGCGGCAGGCCGGCCACCCCGCAGCAGCTGCGGGAGCGGTACCGCCGGCAGACGGCCGGGCGGTCCCCGGACGGCCGGGAGGGCTGGCTCAACTGGGTCGTCCGGCACCGGGACAGCGGCGATGCGGTCGGCACCGTGCAGGCCACCGTGCGGCTCGACGGCGACCGGCCGGTCGCCGAGCTGGCCTGGGTCGTCCTGGCGCCGCACCAGGGCCGCGGCTACGCCGGCGAGGCCGCCGTCGGCCTGGTCGGCTGGCTGGCGGAGCACGGCATCGAGGCGCTGGTCGCGCACGTGCACCCCGACCATCGGGCCTCCGCCCGGGTGGCCGAGCGGCTCGGCCTGCGGGCCACCGACGAGCGGTCGGACGGCGAGGTCCGCTGGATGGCCCCCTGAGGGAGGCCGGGTGCGCCGGCGGTCACCGGAGCGGGGTGGGGCCGGCGGCCGGTCAGTCCCGGCGTTCGGGGCGGGCGAAGGGGACGGTCGGCCCGACGGTGAGGTCGGCCGGCGCGGGCGGCCCGTCGTCCGCCACGTCCCGCGACCTGCGGCGGCGCCAGCCCGCCGGCTCCGCCTCGTCCCCGCTGTTCGTCTCGACCGCGTCGTCCGCCTCCCCGGGGAGCCGGGCCGCGCCGGCCGGGGCCAGCTTCAGCGCCGCCGCGAAGAGCGCACAGGCCAGGAACGCCGTCACCAGGCCCCGGCCGTACTCGACCTGGAACCCGTCGTCCGTCGAGTAGAAGAAGACGCGTTGGGCGGCCTCGTCGAGCGAGGCGGTGGCCGCGACCAGCAGCCCCAGCAGCGCCACGGCCACGGCCAGCCCGGCGAGCCGGGCGTTCGGACGCACCGCGGGAGTGCCGCGCAGCGCGAGCACCACCGCGCAGACCAGGGCGAACAGCCCGACCAGGTAACCCACCCCGAACCCGCCGACATCGGACACCCCGCCCGGCACCCGCAGCGGCGTGTTGCCCTGCGGGCCGCCGTTGGGGATGGTCATCACCTGCCACTCGCCGAGCATCGAGGCGAGGGCGGCCACCGCGCCGAGCGCCGCGAGCAGCACGGGGAGCCGGCGGTCCCGGCCCAGGCCGGAGAACGTACGCCCGAACCGCCCCGGCCCGTCCGGCTCCGTGCTGCCCCACTCCAGGACGGCCGCGCCGTCGGACCGCTGTTCCTGCCGGGGAATGGGGGAATCCTGGGACATCGGCCACCCTTCCGCGTTCGCGGGCCTGCCCCGAATCATGACACAGTACGCACCCGGCGACGCGGAGCGTGAACGGTCGCCAGCCGGTGCCCGTTGGGCTAGCGTCGGGTGCATGCCTATCCGTACCGCTTCCGCACAATGGCAGGGCAACCTCACCGAGGGGTCCGGCACGATCCGTACCGGCAAGGGCGGGCTGGAGGGGAACTACTCCTTCAAGTCCCGGTTCGAGGAGGGTGAGGGCACCAACCCCGAGGAGCTGATCGGTGCGGCCCACGCCGGCTGCTTCTCGATGGCGTTCTCCAAGGCCCTCGCCGAGGCCGGCTCGCCGCCCACCTCGGTGGAGACCACCGCCAAGGTCCACCTCGACAAGACCGACGCCGGAATGACGGTGACCCGGATCGAGCTGGACACCGTCGGCCAGGTGCCCGGCATCGACGAGGCGCAGTTCACCAAGCTCGCGGAGACCGCCAAGGAGAACTGCCCGATTTCCCGCCTGCTCGCCCCGGGCGCCCAGATCAGCCTGACCGCCCGCCTCGCCTCCTGACCGTCCCCGTCTCGGCGTCGACCGCCACGGGAACCCACGCTCCCCGTGGCGGTCCGCCGAGCCGGCGCGGGCGCTCGAACGGCTCCAGACCCGGCGCGCGCTCGCACGGCTCCGGTCCCGGGAACGGGTGGTCGGCCGCCGGCTCCGACCGGCCCGGGCGGTCCGCCGGCGCGGGCCGGCGCTCGCGCCGACGGGTCCGACCGGCGCGGGCGGGCCGTGTCGTCGGGCAGAATGGGCGGGGTGCCGGTGGAGATGAGTCGCGAGCGCTTCGAGGAGCTGGTCGGCGACGCGCTCGACGAGGTGCCCGAGGAGCTGCTCGCCCTGATGAGCAACGTCGTGATCCTGGTGGAGGACGACCCGCCCCCCGGCGAGGACCTGCTCGGCCTCTACGAGGGGCACGCCCTCACCGAACGCGGCTGGGACTACGCCGGCGTGCTGCCGGACCGCATCCTGATCTACCGCAACCCCATCCTGCGCATCTGCGACGACGACGAGGACGTCGTCGACGAGGTCGCGGTGACGGTGGTGCACGAGATCGCCCACCACTTCGGCATCGACG
This sequence comes from Micromonospora sp. M71_S20, assembly GCF_003664255.1. Classification (NCBI taxonomy): domain Bacteria; kingdom Bacillati; phylum Actinomycetota; class Actinomycetes; order Micromonosporales; family Micromonosporaceae; genus Micromonospora; species Micromonospora sp. M71_S20. The sequence continues at coordinate 2,700,632 of NZ_RCCV01000001.1, forward strand.
ACGCCCGCCTGCACGAGCTGGGCTGGGGCTAGACGGACGGTTGTTGCCTCCGTCGCCTACCGTCGGTCCAGGTACCGCGAACTCAGGAGGCACTTCCAATGCGCAGCGAGCTGTTCTCGGCGGAGAACCTTGAGAAGGAGTCCGCGCAGCCCGGCATGCGGCTGCAGAACTCCAAGATGTTGAAGATCGAACTCAACGGCGAGGCGATGGCCCGGGTCGGGTCGATGGTCGCCTACCAGGGGCAGGTGCAGTTCCAGGCGCTCGGCTCCGGCGGGCTCGGCAAGTTCCTCAAGCAGAAGCTGACCGGCGAGGGCGTCCCGCTGATGAAGGTCTCCGGCCGGGGTGACGTGTTCCTCGCCGACTTCGCCAAGGACGTGCACATCATCGACCTGGAGCCCGGTGACGCGCTCTCCATCAACGGGTCCAGCGTGCTGGCCTTCGACTCCACCCTCCAGTACGACATCCGGATGGTCGGCGGGGCCGGCATGGCGTCCTCCTCCGGCCTGTTCAACTGCGTCTTCAGCGGTCACGGTCGGATCGCCATCACCACCAAGGGCACCCCGGTGGTGCTCAGCGTGGACGCTCCGACCTACGTCGACCCGCAGGCGGCGGTCTGCTGGTCGGCCAACCTCCAGACCGGCTACCACCGCGCCGAGCAGCTCGGCCTCGGCACGCTGCTGGGCCGGCGCACCGGCGAGTCGTTCACGATGAGCTTCGCCGGTCAGGGCTTCGTCGTCGTCCAGCCCTCCGAGGAGCCGCCCATCATGGGCAGCGGCACCCAGGAGCAGCAGGGCGGGATCCTCGGCGGCCTGCTCAGCTGAGGCACGTCCCGCACCGCCTCGCACCGCCCCCGCCCCGCGCCGACCGGCCCCGCCGGATCCGACGCGGGTCGGGGGCGGTGCCGTTGCGGGGGCCGCGGTCAGCCGCGGTGCGGTTCCGGGACTGCCGTCAGCTGAGGTCGCCGGCGCGGAGGCGGGCCAGCCAGGCGGCGGCGTCGGCGTAGTCGGCGTCCGAGAGGCCGGCGGGCGCCGGGATCGGGCGGTCGCCCGTCCCGGGGAACCGGTGCCGGGGGTACGAGCCCAGGAAGCGCACGTCGGCGCAGACCCGGCGCAGCCCCTGCAACGCCTCGCCGAGCCGCACGTCCGCCACGTGCCCGGCGCAGTCGAGGAAGAAGACGTACCGGCCGAGCGCCTCGCCGGTCGGGCGGGACTCGATCCGGCTCATGTTGATCCCACGGACGGCCAGTTCCATCAGCACCGACAGCAGCGCGCCCACCCGGTCGTGGGCGATGTAGACCGCCAGGGACGTCACGTCGTCGCCGGTCGGCGGCGGGGGCGGCCCGGGGCGGGACACCAGCGCGAAGCGGGTCACCGCGTCCGGGTGGTCGGCGATCTTGTCCGCGAGCACGTCCAGCCGGTGCCGGCCGGCGCCGATCGGGGCGCAGATCGCCGCGTCGTACTCGCCGGCGGCGGCTCCGGCGGCGGCGGCGCCGTTGGAGAGCACGTCGACCACGACCGCGTCGGGCAGGTGCGCGCGCAGCCAACCCCGGCACTGGGTCGACGCCTGCGGGTGGGCGGCGACGCTGCGCACGTCCGGGAACGTCGTGCCGGGCCGCGCGGCGAGCACGAACTCGACCGGCAGGATCACCTCGCGGGTGATCACCAGGGGTTCGCCCTCGGCGAGTTCGTCCAGGGTCACCCCGACCGCGCCGCCGATCGAGTTCTCCAGCGGCACCAGGGCCGAGTCCGCCTCCCCGGCCCGTACGCTCTCCAGCGCCTCGGGGACGCTGCGGGCCGGCGTGCGGCTGCCCCGCTCGGCGGCGGGGATGCTGTTCAACGCCTGCTCGGCGAAGGTGCCCTCCGGCCCGAGGTAGACGAAGCGCGTCGGCGGTGTTCCCGGCATGGCGACAGCCTACGCACCCGGTACGCCGAGCGACCCGCCCTCGCAGACGCGCGTCCGGATGCCGGGCGGCCCGGCGGCGCGGACCTCGGCGGTGCAGACGTCGGTGCCGGCGGTGACCAGCCGCGGGGCACCCGGCCGGCCCTGGGTGATCACCTGGAGCGTCTCGTGCCCGGTCACGTCGAGCACCGTGTAGTGCCACTCACCGGCGCAGAGCGGCCCGGTCCGCACCCGCACCCGGACGCCGTTCGGCAGCACGCCACCCCGGCCCCGCACCAGGTCGACGATCCGTGTTCCCGAGGGGCCGTCCGGGCACGGGACCGCGACCAGGCCGGGGTCGACCGTGGGGGTGATCCCCCCGGTGCCGGGCAGGCCGGTGGCGGGCGGGGGCGTCGGCGCGGCGCTGGGCGTGGTGGGGACCGCGGTGCGGGTCGGGGCGGTGGTCGGGGCCGGGCGGCGCAGCTCCGGTGGGGTGCCGCAGCCGGCGAGGGGCAGCGCGGCCAGCAGTACGACGGCTGCGAGGCGGCCGGCGCACGCCAGCGGGGCGGGGCGGGACGACGCGCGGACGAGCGGCAGGGGCGGAGCCGACGGCCGGTCGGTCGGGGCGCACGGCGGAACCGCTCCGGGCCGGGCGGCGGGGCCGGGCGGTCGGGCGGGCGTGGCGTGGCGCGAGGGGGTGGGCGGCACGGCCGATCCTCGGGACATCGGGGAGCGTCACTGCGGCCGGGAGGCCGAGCCCATCCTAGGAGGAACCGGCGGCCGGGTGAAGATCAGCCGAGGACGCGATGGCCGGCACGCTCCAGCGCGGCGGTCGCCTCGCGGAGCCGCACGGCGGGAACCAGCAGGTAGTCGGTGTCGTAGGTGGAGAAGGCGACCACGCTGACCCGGGCTGCGGCGAGCGGGTCCACCAGCGCGGCGAGGGTGCCGCTGACCGCCAGGTCGAGCGGTTCGGCGACCCGCAGGCAGCGCCAGGCGGTCTCGCCGACGGCCTGCTCAGGCGCCCGGTCGGCGGGGCAGATCAGCGAGATCCCGTCGGCCGTCCAGCTCACCGTGACGACGTCGCCGTTGCTCAGCCCGCCCGACAACTCGGGCGGCAGGGCGGAGCCGGCGGCCAGGCGGCACACGGCGTACTTCCCCGGCAGCAGAGCGATATCGAGCATGAGGGCACCTTACGGCCTCGGTGCGGGCCCGCCCCAGATTCGCCGCGTGCGGCGAACGCCACATCCCGCCGCTGGTCAGACCGGGGAGAAGAACGTGAGCGAACCGGCGACCGTCCCGCTGGTGAACACCGGGGTGGAGATCGCGTCGACGGTCGAGTCCGGCGCGTCGGCCGACGCGGCCTGGACCCGCAGCAGCCCTCGGGCCAGGCGCCCGGAGGAGAGGGCCAGCAGCGGCGGGATCTTGTCGATCTCGGGCTCGGTCAGCTCGCAGCGGTTGGCCGTGAAGTCGAGCAGCCGTAGCCCGCCGTCAAGCAGCGGCAGCCCGGTCACGTCCTCCGGGTCGCCCAGGCAGAGCAGCTCGCAACCGGCGACGGAGACGGCGACGACCCTCGTCCCGGAGTCGATGAGCAGGCACGGCTCGTCGGCGTGGGAGACGGTCGACGACCACCGACCGAGATTGTCGAACTCCTGCCCTGTCGTTGTTCCCGCCGCGGGCACGAACACGTCAGAGAGCGAGAGTTCGACGTGGGCCACCGCGCCTCCTATGTACACCGACGGTCCGTCCACGCTAGCCGGTCGTCACGGGTGACGCCGACCGCGCGTGGTCGCCGGGCCGCCGGTGGGTGAGGGATGCCCTGACCAGACGGCCGGCGACGGCGCGACCGACGAGTGCCGACCGGCACCCGGGCGCGTGGCGTCGCCGGTGACGTTACCGTCGGTTGGCCGGCTTGTCAGCGGCCGTTCGGCCGCCCTCGTACCACCGGTAGTCCGCGGCGGGGCGGTACGCGCCGTTCACCCAGGTCTCCGGGTGCTGCGCGACCCGGGAGAGCTTCTCGGCCGTGGCTGGACTGATCCGGCTGCCCCCGGCGACGAGCAGGCGGTCCAGCTCGCGGTGGGTGGCCATGAGGCAGTCCTTCGGCAGGCCGTAGACGCTGATGACGCCGGAGCCGACGAAGGTCAGCACCGGCGTCACCGGGATCGGCAGCCCCACGGCGTCGGAGAGGGCCTTGCTGGCGCGCTTGGCGTCGCGGCGGGCCTCGGCCACGTAGGGCGGTCGCTTGCCGTTGATCTGGACCACGTCGCCGGCCACCAGGACCCGGGCCCGGCCGTGGTCGGCGATGGTGACCGCGAAGAGCCCGCTCGGCCCGATGGCGAGGAAGCCGGCGCGTTCGTCGCGTTCGTGGTCGAGCAGGAGGTCTGAGGCGTCCGTGCGGGGCCATTCGATGACGTGCCACGCGGGCCCGAGATGGTCGAGCCGGCCGAGCGCCCGTGCCCCGGCCGCCTCCAGCCGTCGGGCACCCCGTTCCGCCCTGCGGCGGCGGGCCCACTCCAACGGGGACGGACGGACGGGTGCGAGCACCCCCGGCGACTCCACGCGGGGGTGTGGCACCGCCGCGGGCGGCAGTGCCCGGGCGGACGGTACGGCTTGACGAGCGGGAAAGACAGTCATCGCGACCTCCGGCAAAAGGTCCCTCGAAGTTATGTCCTCACTACCCTACGTTGCCAGTCCCCTGTGTCGGCAAGTTGGAACGCCGGAGTGAGTGCGGATGAATGCCATATTCATCCACCCCTGTTTTATCGGATGCCGCCAAACCCTGCCCTACGCTGCGAGGGTGACCCACTACGTGGACAGCGAAGTCGGTCGGCTCGGGACGGTGCTGCTGCACCGCCCCGGTCCTGAGCTCGCCCGGCTCACCCCCCGCAACAACGACTCGCTCCTCTTCGACGCCATCCCGTGGGTCGGCCGCGCCCAGGAGGAGCACGACGCCTTCGCCGCCGCCCTGCGCGAGCGCGGCGTCGAGGTGCTCTACCTTGCCACCCTCCTCGCCGAGACGCTCGCCGTCGCCGACGCGCGGGCCGAGCTGACCGAGGAGGTGCTCCGTTCGCCCAGGCTCGGCGACTCGCTGCGCGCCCGGGTCGCCGACCACCTCGCGTACCTCGACCCCGTCGCGCTCGCCGACGTGCTCATCGCCGGGCTGGCCCACGAGGAACTGCGGGTCAGCCGGGAGCGGCCGGGCGGCCTCGTCTACACCCTGATGGACCGGCACGACTTCGTCATCGACCCGCTGCCCAACCTGCTGTTCACCCGGGACTCCTCGTTCTGGGTCGGCGACCGGGTCGGGGTGACCAGCCTGGCGATGCCGGCGCGGCGGCGGGAGACCACGCTGACCGACGCCATCTACCGGCACCACCCGCGCTTCGCCGGCACCGAGCTCGTCTACCAGCCCGGCCTGGAGCACCTGGAGGGCGGCGACGTGCTGCTGCTCGCGCCGGGGGTGCTGGCCGTCGGGGTGGGCGAGCGGACCACGCCCGCCGGCGCGGAACGCCTCGCCCGGCAGGTCTTCGCCGCCGGGCTCGCGCACACCATCCTCGTCGTCCCGATCGCCCAGGAACGGGCGACCATGCACCTGGACACCGTCTGCACGATGGTGGACGTCGACGCCGTGCTGATGTATCCGAACATCGCCCACACGCTGTCGGCGTACACGGTGATCGCCGGGGCCGACGGTGAGGACCCGCGGGTGGACGGCCCGGCGCCGTTCCTGCGGGCCGCCGCCGACGCGATGGACCTGCCCCAGCTCCGGGTCATCGACACCGGCCTGGACCCGGTCACCGCGGAACGCGAGCAGTGGGACGACGGCAACAACACCCTGGCGATCGCGCCCCGGCTCTGCGTGGGCTACGAGCGCAACACGGAGACCAACGCGCAGCTGGAGCGGGCCGGCATCGAGGTGATCCCGATCGCCGGCTCGGAGCTGGGCTCAGGCCGGGGCGGACCGCGCTGCATGTCCTGCCCGCTGGTCCGCGAGCCGCTGGGCGGGCCGGCAACGGCACCTCTCCCGTAGGGAGAAGCCCGTTCCGCGCGCCGCAGGCACCCGCCAGGGCCCCGCGGGCACTGCCCGCAACCACCCGCCAGGCCCTGCGGGCACTGCCCGCAGCGACCCGCCAGGACCCCCGCGGGCGCTGGCAGGCACCCCGTCAGGCGTCGCAGGCCCAAAGCCGGAGACCGGAGGCCCCCGCCGGGGCCGCCGAGCGGCGGCCCCGGCGGGGGCACCCGGCTCAGCGGAGGGTGAGTTGGCGGCCGAGCAGGCCGTGGCGGGCCCGGCGGCCGGCGGCGTCCAGCGGGGCGGGCTCGGCGAGCGCCTCCGCGTACCGCTTGGCGAAGTCGGCGACCGGCTGCTCCCAGTCGGCGGCCGGGACGTCCTCCGGCAGGTCCCATACCGGCACCAGCCGGCCGTGGGCCCGGAACATGCCCGCGAACCGGGTGTTCTCGCCGAGCACCAGCGTGCCGGCGACGCTCAGCCGGGCCAGCGCGTCCAGCGCGGCGTCCTCGTCGTCGGGCAGCACCCAGCGCACGTGCGCCTTCTCCGGCACCTGGCACCAGTAGGCGGCCCGGGCGGCGGCGAGCCGCACGGTGGGGTAGATCGCGGCGTTCGCCCGCTCCAGGGACGCCTGCACGTTCGGGTCGTCGCCGGCGCCCGGGTCGAGCCAGAACTCGAACCCGTCGTGGATGCTGACCTCCAGCGGGCCGTCGACGAGGACGTCCTGCAACCGGGGGCCGGGGCCGGGCAGCGGCGGCACGGGCACCGGGCGGCCCGGCTCGGCCCGCAGCGCGCAGAGCAGCGCCTCGGCCAGGTCCCGGGAGACGTCGCCCGACTGGAGGTGACGCTGGAGCCCGATGAGGACCCGCCCGTCCGGCTTGGTCATGGCGGGGGTGGCCATCGGCAGCACGGTGGCCAGGGTGACCTCCCGGTCGCCGAACTCCTCGACCAAGGCGGGGGCCAGCCGCAGCGGCGCCGAGGCGGCCGGCACCAGTTCCCGCAGGGCGATCCACTCCGGCTCGTCGGTCAGCCCCTCGAACGGTCGGGGCACGAAGATGTCCCGTACCTTCTCCCGCTTGGGGGTGGCTTCGGCGGCCCGCTGGCTCTTTCGACGCTTGCTCACGGCGAGACAGCCTAGAGGCCCCCGCCGATCGGCGGGGGCAGGACCCGCCCTCGCGGTCGGTCAGCCGGCCACGGCCAGGTCCGACCGGGTGACGTCGGCAGGGTCGAACTCGGCCCACACGCTCTGGCCCAGGCCGTCGCGCTCGACGCCCCAGCGGTCGGCCAGCCCCGAGACGATGTGCAGCCCCCGGCCGTCGACGGCGTCGGTGTCGGCGATCCGCATCGTGGGGCCCGCGGCGGCGCCGCCGTCGGTCACCCGGAGCTGCACCTGCTGGCCGCCGGGCGAGTGACGCAGCCGCCAGGCCACCCGGACCACTCCGCCGGGCAGCGGATCGGCGTGCCGGATCGCGTTGCCGACCAGCTCGGCCAGGACCGCGACGAGGTCGGCCAGGAGCGGCGGGGGTACGACGTCGGCCAGTTCCTCGGCGAGGCGTCGCCGCGCCACCCGTGCCCCAGCGGCGTGGTGGGGCACCACCACGCACCACGCCCGATCGGCAGCTCCCGTCGACACCCTTCGTCCCTTCACGCCCTCGTTGCCCGTCGCCGGTCACCCGCGGGGCAGCCGCACCTCTGCGACCGTACCGCCACCGGCCCTCGGCCGTAGGGATACCCATCCATTCTGCTGTTCAACGATCCGACGGACGAGATAGAGGCCGAGTCCGGCCCCGGCATAGCGGCGACGGTCGCCCGACTCGCCCTGCCAGAACCGGTCGAAGGCCCGCTCCACGTGCTCCGGCCGGATGCCGATGCCCCGGTCGCGGACCTGGAAGGAGACCGTCGACCCGTCCGCGTCGGCGGTGATCTCGATGAGCGAGCCCGGCGCGGAGTACTTGCCGGCGTTCGTGCACAGCTCCGTGAGGACGGTGGCCAGGCTCAACCGGTGGCCGAGCGCCTTGGGCAGGTCCGCGGGGAGGCGGAGGACGAGCCGTTGCCGCAGCTCCGCCGGCAGGTCGACCGCCGCCGCGCGCAGCGCGTCACCGAGGTCGTACGGGGCGGGGGGCTCGTCGCCCGGCCCCGCCTCGGCGGCGGAGGAGAGCAGCCGGTCCACCAGCCGGGCCAGCTCGTTGGCGCGTTGCCCGATCACGCGGGCGGCCTGCCGCCGATCGGTCTCGGTCAGCGACTCCCAGTGGTCGGTGAGCGTGTCCGCGTAGCCCTTGATCACGGTCACCGGCGTACGCAGCTCGTGGCTGGTCACCGCCACGAAGAGGTCCCGGTCGTGGTCGCGGCGCTGCTGGTCGGTGATGTCCCGGAAGGTGACCACCCGCAGGGTGCCGGGGCCGGGCAGCTCGCCGGAGGTGATCTTGAGCCAGCGGCCGTCCGGCATCCGGTGGTCGAGCACCTGCCCGGACGGGGGCAGCGGGAAGGGCAGCGGCCGGTTGAGCGCCTGGGCCACGGAACGGCCGGTGACCCGGGCGGCGGCCGGGTTCCAGAGCCGGACGTGGTTGTCCCGGTCCACCACGGCCAGGCCGTCCGCCAGCGCTGCCACCACCGGTCCGTCGCCGTGCACGGGCAGCCCGGTCTGGTCGCCGTACATGTGGGCGATGCAGGAGGCCACGTAGCCCGCGACGGCGTGCTGCTCGGCGTCCAGCGGGTCGTCGCCGTCGGGATAGAGCACGTGCAGGCTGCCGACCGTCAGCCCGCCGATCTCCGCGCGGGAGACCACCATCCGGAGCAGGCCCCGCTCGGCGAGCTCACCGCAGAGCCTGCCGGTGAGCTCGTCCGTGCGGATCTGGCGTACCCGCGCGCCGGAGAGCAGGCAGACGGTGGCGGGGTCGTCGGCCGGCACGGGGTGGCCGACGGCCCACTCGGCGGCGCCGGTCGCGGCGATCACCCGGCCGCCGGTCGGCGCGAACTCGACGAACGCCGTGCCCGCCGCGCCGAGCGCCGACCGGGCCACGCGGAGCAGGTGGGTGAGCACCGGAAGGCCGGTGCCGCCCGAATTGATCATTTCGATCACCGTGGTCTGGCCGGCGATGAGAGCGGAGAGGTCGGTGCGCTCCGGCATTCTCCGAGTGTGCCCCGCCGGTCCGTCCCGGGACACCCCTGCCCGACCCGGCCTCCGCCCGGCGCCACCCCGGTCAGCGGCCCAGGCTGGCCAGCGTGTGCGCCGGCCGGTCGGTGATGATGCCGTCCACCCCGGCGGCCAGGACGAGGTCCAGGTCCGCCGGCTCGTTGACGGTCCACACGAAGACCTGGTTGCCCGCCGCCCGCAGGGCGGGCACCAACTGCGGGCGGGCCCGCACCAGGGCGACGCCGGGGCCGGCGATCCGGGTGCCGAACGGCAGCCGCCCCGGCCGTATCCAGCGCGGCAGCACATCCAGCAGCAGCACCGTGGGCAGCGCGGGGGCCAGCCCCCGGATCCGGCGTACGGCCAGCGGCGAGAACGACATGACGGTGACCCGTACCGGATCGTCCGGTTTCGGCTCGGCCAGGCCGTACCGGCGCAGCATCGCGACGAGCCGGCGCTCGACGTTCCCGCCGTGGCGGGAGGGGTGCTTGGTCTCGATCAGCAGCCGCACCGGCCTGCCCGCGGCCAGCACCGCGTCCAGCAGCCGCTCCAGGGTGAGCAGGCGCGTGTGCGACTCGTCCAGCACCTCGTCGCCGTCGGCGGGCGCGCAGCCGGGATGCCAGGAGCCGAAGTCCAGGGCCTCCAGCTCCGCGAGGGTGCGGGCGCTGACCAGCCCCTGGCCGTTGCTGGTGCGGTCGAGCCGGCGGTCGTGCACGCAGACCAGGTGCCCGTCCCGGGTCAGCCGGACGTCGCACTCCAGCCCGTCCGCGCCCTCGTCGAGGGCCCGCAGGTAGGCCGCGAGGGTGTGCTCGGGCAGGTCGTGGGAGGAACCGCGGTGGGCGAAGACGAGAGGGGCGTCCATCCCGCCCGTCCTAGAGGACCCGGCCCGGCTGCCCGTCCTCGCCGACCACCGGTCGCCCGGCGGCGGCCCACTGGCCCATCCCGCCCTCGACGTTGCGCACCTGGTCCCAGCCGTTGCGCATCAGGTAGGTGACGACCTGTGCGGAGCGCCCGCCGGAGCGGCAGATGACGGCGACGTCGCGGTCGGTCGGCACCTCTGCGATGCGGGCCGGCAGTTCCATCATCGGCAGGTGGTGCGCGCCGGGGGCGTGGCCGGCGTGCCACTCGTCGTCCTCCCGGACGTCGAGCAGGTACGCGTCGTCGGCGATCTCGGTCACGGTCACGGTGGGAACCTGGGATCCGAACACGGGCCAAGCCTAGATCCTCGCCCGGACGGCCGGTGGCGGGCCGCCCCCGGCGTCACAACCGGGTGACCCACCGCGGGTTGGCCCGCGCCCAGTCCGGCACGCGGGTGCCGCGTACCGCCTCGAAGAGGCCGTTCCCGCCGTTGTCGAGCACGACGTACGACACCTGGTCGATGGTCTGGGGGTGGGAGGGGACCTGCACGCCGCGCAGCGCGTCGGCCGGCAGGTCGCGCAGCGCGAGGACCAGGTCCTCCAGCGGTACGCCGTTGGTGTCCACGGTCAACGAGCCGCCCACGGCGCGGATCACCTGGTCCAGCTTGACCGGGTTGGTCCGCAGCGACGTCTCACTTGTGCGCTCCAGCATCGCCCGGAGCAGTTGCTGCTGGTGGGTCTGCCGGTCGTAGTCGCCGCCCGGCAGGTCGTAGCGCTGCCGGACGTAGTCCAGCGCCTGGCCGCCGTCCATCTGCTGGCAGCCGGGCGGGAAGACCCGGTCGGTGTGGATCGAGCGGACCTCGGTGTCGACGCACATGCGTACGCCGCCGAGCAGGTCGATGACCTTGCGGAGACCGGAGAAGTCGATCAGGGCCGCGCCGTCGAAGCGGATGCCGGTCAGCCGGGACAGGGTGGCCGAGAGCAGCCGGGTGCCCGCCTGGCCGCCGCCGCCGTGCTCGTACGCCGCGTTGATCTTGTCCTGGCCGCCGCCGTAGCCGTTGCCGGCGGGGATGGCGACGAGCAGGTCCCGGGGGACCGAGACCAGGTACGCCTCGCGCCCGCCGGCGGGGACGTGCACGATGAGGATGGTGTCGGAGCGTCGGTCCGCCGCGCTGCCGCTCTGCCACCGGTCGGTCCCCACCAGCAGGTAGTTCAGCGGCCCGTCGGGGTCGGTGCGCTCCCGGCGGGCGGTGGGGTCGAGCAGTTGCTCCCGGACGACGCTGCCCTCGTACCGGTCGGTCAGCGCATTCAGGCCCGCCACGGCGAGCCCGGCCAGCAGGACCAGGGCCAGGCCCAGGCCGAGCAGCAGCCGGGGCCAGCGGGCGCGGGGCGGCCGGGCGGGCCGGGCGTCGGCCCCGGCCCGGCCCCGACCGTCGCCCGTCGATCTGGACGTGACGCCTCCCCGCGACCCGTACGTGAATGCTTCTCACGTCAGGCTAGGGGGTGGCCCCGGCCGTCCGGGCCGGTTCGCCGACATCGCCCGGCGAGCCGGCCCCGCCGGAGCTACTCGCGGCTGGAGACCACTTCGGGGTTGGCGAAGACGAACTCGGCCAGCTTGTCCTGTTTCACCGCGCGGAACATGTCCAGCGTCTGGGCGCTGAGCGTCTCGCGGGTGCCGTCGCTGTGGAAGGTGCCGCCGTTCGTCTTCAGCATCACGAGGTCGTTGCCGGTCACCCCGCGCATGGTGAAGACGAAGTCGGGGACCGGCACGCCGGCGGTGTCCAGGATGAACGCCTTGCCGGCCGCGTCCATCAGCTTGTTGAGCTTGAGGGGGTTGGTCAGCGTCCCGTCCTGGGTGGCCTTCTTCGCCATCGCCTTGATCAGCTGCTGCTGGTTCTGCTGCCGGTCGTAGTCGCCGTTCTTGAGGCTCTTGCGCTGCCGGGAGTAGTCCAGCGCCGCCCAGCCCTCCATCTCGCGGCAGCCCTTCTTGTGCACCACGGGCGTCCGCTGCTTGCCGGTCTTCTTCGCGTCGGCGTTCCACATCGGCTTGCCGTCCACGTACGACATGTGGATCGACTCGACCTCCTGCTTGACGCAGATGCGCACGGTGCCGAGGGCGTCGATGACGTTCTTGAAGCCGCCGAAGTTGATGATCGCCGCGCCGTCGAAGCTGATCCCGGTCATCTTCTTGATCGTCTGCGCCATCAGCTGGGCGCCGCCCTCCCAGCCACCGCCGTTGCGGGCGCCGGCCTGGAACGCCGCGTTGATCTTGTCGGTGCCGCCCTTGTAGCCGCTCGGCCTGAAGGCCGGGATCTGGGCCTCGGTGTCCCGGGGGATCGAGATCAGGTACGCCTGGTCGTGCGTCGCCGGGATGTGCAGCACGATGATGCTGTCCGCCCGCACGTCGTCGGCGGCCCACCGCTCCCGGGCGTCCACACCGAGCAGCAGCATGTCGATCGGGCCGTCCAGGCTGGCGCCACCCTCGGCGTCGGTCTTGCCCGCGTCGCCGAGCAGGTTGCGCTGGGCGATGTTGCCGGTGGCGCTGCTGATCAGCGCCTTGCTGCCGACGATCGCCGCACCGCTGGCGACCATCAGCACGGCGCCGAAGATCAGGGTGAGTCGGGCCCAGAGCGGGTCCTTGCGGCGCGACCGCTTCTTAGCGGACCCGCCACGGGGCTTGCCGCCCTTGACGGGCTGCTTCGGGATGCTCGTGGAGGCCCGGACCGGGCCACGGGGGGACTCCAGCGCCGGAGGGCGACGGCTGGTCTGAACCGGCATGCGTGCTCCAGCTCGCGTTGTCAGGGGGCGGGATCACTTTACGGACGCTTTCCCGTCCTGGCGAGGTCGTCCGACCGTCAAATACCGTTCGCACGGCCGTCATCCAGGAAAACTGACCGAACGGACAGATCGATACGGCTGGTCGGCGGTTGGCTCACAGGAAGCGGTCGGCCGGCCCTCCGAATCGTGATGACGTTGGTCGATCACGGGAGGGCCGGCCGGCGGGCTGCTCAGTTTCCGGTGCCGTCCTTCTTCTGATTGGCCTCGACCCAGGCCGTCATGGTGTCGGCCGACATCGCCTTGTACATGGTCAGCGCCTTTTCCTTGTCCGACACCACCACCGACTCCCCGTTGATGGTCTGGCTGCCGACGTGCGGGCTGGTCACGAAGGTGAGGTTCTCGCCGCGCAGGTTGCGGAACTGGACCCCCATGTCGACCAGCGAGAAGCTCTGGTCGACGGTGACCGCGGCGGTGACCGACTTGAGGAAGTCGTTCAGCTTCTTCGGATTGGTCAGCGTGCCCGTGCTCGCCGCCTTGTCCATCAGGGCGCGGAGGAACTCCTGCTGGTGCCGCATCCGGGCGAAGTCGCCGTCCGGGAACTGCTTGCGCTGCCGGATCCAGTCCAGCGCCTCGGCGCCGTCCATGTGGTTGGTGCCCTTGGTGAACGTCCGGTACGGCTTGTGGATCGAGGTGACGGTCCGCTCGACCTTGAGGTCGACGCCGCCGAGGGCGTCGGTGACCTGCTTGAAGCCGGCGAAGTCGATCGCCATCACGTGGTCGAGCCGCACGTCGGTGAAGCACTCCACCGTCCGGACGGCCAGCGGCAGCCCGCCGAAGGCGAAGGCGGCGTTGATCTTCCCCCGCTGCCCGGTGCCGCAGTCCGCGTTGGCACTCTCCGGGATCGGCACGTACAGGTCGCGGGGGATGGAGACCAGGTAGGCCTTCTGGTGGTCCGACGGGATGTGCATCACGATGATCGTGTCGGCCCGCCACTTGCTGGACTTGTCCACCGGGGCGTCCGGGTCCCGGGAGTCGCTGCCCACCAGCAGGATGTTCAGGGCGCCGTCCACCGCCTTGGCCGGGCGGCCCCCGGTGATCTCCGAGAACGGGTCGGTGCGGGCCAGGTCGTCGTTGAGGCCGCGGGCGTAGAACCAGGCGCCCGCCCCGCCGAGCAGCGCGAGCACCAGGACGGCCACGCCGGCCACCAGGGCGATCCGGCCCCACCGGGGGCGGACGCCGCGCCGGCCCGGCCGGTCAGGTCCGCCCGGTCCGCCCGGTCCGCCCGGCCCGCCCGGTCCCGCGGGGCCGCCCGGGCCGCCGGCGCGTGGCTCGTCCGCCGCCGGGGACCAGCGGGCCTCGGCCGGCCGGGCGCGTCCGGCGTCCCGGCCGGGGCCGGGCACCGAGGCGCGCCCGGCGCTGCGGTGCAGGTGCGGGAGTGGAACTCCGGCGGGCATGGTCGCTGACATGTAACTCAGGGTACGTACGCGGGGCCACTGTCGCCCCGTAGCGCCGCCGACGTGTGCGCCGGCGGCGGCACGCCCGCTAGACCATCCGCTCGCGGAAGTACTCGATGGTGCGGCGCAGACCGTCCTCGGGCGCCACGGTCGGCTCGTATCCGAGCAGCTCGCGGGCGAGGGTCAGATCCGGGCGGCGCATCTCCGGGTCGTCGGCGCTGCGGGTGATGTAGGTCACCTCCGAGCTGCTCCCGGTGAGCGACACGATCGTCTCGGCCAGCTGCCGCATGCTCATCTCGTGCTCGGTGCCGCAGTTGATCGGCCCCGTCTCGCGGGAGTCGAGCAGCAGCAGGATGCCGTGCACCAGGTCGGACACGTAGCAGATCGACCGGGTCTGGTTGCCGGTGCCGTGCACGGTGATCGGCTCGCCGCGCAGCGCCTGGGAGATGAAGGTCGGGATGGCCCGGCCGTCGTCCGGGCGCATCCGCGGGCCGTACGTGTTGAAGATCCGGACGATGGCCGTGTCCAGCCCGCGGCTGCGGTGGTAGGCCATGGTGGCCGCCTCGGAGAAGCGCTTCGCCTCGTCGTAGACGCTGCGGATGCCGATCGGGTTGACGTTGCCCCAGTACGACTCGGGCTGCGGGTGCTCCTTCGGGTCCCCGTACGCCTCGGAGGTGGAGGCCATCAGGAAGCGGGCGCCGTCGGCGACCGCGCGGTCCAGCAGGTGCAGGGTGGCCACCGAGCCGACGCGGAGGATCTCCACCGGCAGCTTCTCGAAGTCGGTCGGGCTCGCTGGCGAGGCCATGTGCAGGATGGCGTCGAACCGCTCGGCCATCGCCGGGTGGGTCGGCAGGCCGTCGGAGATGTCGGCCTCGACCAGGGTGAAGTTCGGCTCGTCCAGCAGGTGGGCGACGTTCTCCTTCGACCCGGTGATGAAGTTGTCGAGCGCGACCACGGTGCAGCCGCGAGCGATCAGGGCGTCCACCAGGTGCGACGGTACGAAGCCGGCGCCGCCCGTGACGAGGATGCGGTGACCGGGTCCGAAGCGGGCAGCAGCGTTCATGCCGGTCAGCCTACCCACTGCCCCGAGCCGTCCTGACGCAAGGAATCGCCCCTCGTCGTCGCCGACGACGAGGGGCGATTCCCTGCACCTGCGGGAGGCCGTCAGTGGGCGCCGGCGCCGGTGACGGAACGCACCTCCAGCTCCGCGTACTTCTCCTCGTCGTGCTCCTTGGAGATCACAGTGCCGATCCACCCGCACAGGAAGCCGAACGGGATGGACAGGATGCCCGGGTTGGACAGCGGGAACCACTGCCAGTCCTGCTCGGGGAACATCGAGGTGGGCGCGCCGGAGACCACCGGCGAGAAGAACACCAGCAGGACGGCGGAGAGCAGGCCGCCGTAGATGGCCCACACCGCGCCCGAGGTGTTGAACCGTCGCCAGAACAGGCTGTAGAGGATCGCCGGCAGGTTGCCGGAGGCGGCCACCGCGAAGGCCAGCGCCACCAGGAAGGCCACGTTCAGGTTCTGCGCGTAGATCGACAGCACGATCGAGATCGCGCCGATCACCAGGGCGGAGACCCGGGCGACCCTGACCTCCTGCCGCTCGGACGCCGTCCCGTCCTTGATCACGTTGGCGTAGAAGTCGTGCGCCAGGCTGGACGAGGAGGCCAGGGTCAGGCCGGCCACCACTGCCAGGATCGTGGCGAAGGCGACCGCAGCGATGATGGCGAGCAGGGTGGCACCGCCCAGGTCGCCGCCGAGGAAGTCGATGCCGAGCGCCTCGGCGAGCTGCGGCGCGGCCGTGTTGCCGGCCTTGTCCTGCGCGATGATCGCCTCGCTGCCGACCAGGGCCGCCGCGCCGAAACCGAGGGCCAGGGTGAGCAGGTAGAAGGTGCCGATGATGCCGATCGCCCAGAGCACGCTCTTGCGGGCCGCCTTCGCCGTCGGCACGGTGTAGAAGCGGATCAGGATGTGCGGCAGCCCGGCGGTGCCGAGCACCAGCGCGATACCGAGCGACAACAGGTCCATCTTGTTGTAGAAGGTCTGCATCGCGTTGCCGGCCACCTCCACGCCGTACCGCCCGCCCGGCTTGAGGAAGCTCTCTCCCTTGCCCGATGCAGCCGCCGCGTCGCCGAGCAGGGCGGAAAGGTTGAACTTGTAGTGCGCCAGCACCAGCAGGGTCATCACGAGGGCACCACCCATGAGCAGGAACGCCTTGACGATCTGCACGTACGTGGTGCCCTTCATGCCGCCCACGGTGACGTAGATGATCATCAGGGCGCCCACCATGATGATGGTGGCGACCTTCGCGGTGTCGGCGTCCATGCCGAGGAACGTGGTGCCAGGCTTGATGCCGAGCAGCAGCGCGACCAGCGCGCCCGCGCCCACCATCTGCGCCAGCAGGTAGAAGATCGACACGGTGATGGTGGAGACGGCCGCGGCGGTCCGCACCGGGCGCTGGCGCATTCGGAAGGCCAGCACGTCGGCCATCGTGTAGCGGCCGGAGTTGCGCAGCAGTTCGGCGACGAGCAGCAGCGCGACCAGCCAGGCGACCAGGAAGCCGATGGAGTAGAGGAAGCCGTCGTAGCCGTACAGGGCGATCATGCCGGCGATGCCGAGGAACGACGCGGCCGACATGTAGTCGCCGCCGATCGCCATGCCGTTCTGGAACCCGGAGAAGGAGCGCCCGCCGGCGTAGAAGTCGGTGGCCGTCTTGGTCTGCCGGCTGGCCCAGATGGTGATCACCAGGGTCACCGCCACGAAGACCAGGAACAGGGCGATGGTGAGGTTGCGGGCGGTGGTGTCGCCCGCCTCAGCCGCGAGGACCGTGTTCATGGCCCACCTCCCCCATCTCGGCGCGGATCCGGTCGGCGACCGGGTCGATCTTCCGGTCGGCGAACCGCGCGTAGAGCCAGGCGATGAGGAACGTGGAGACGAACTGGAGCAGGCCGAAGACGAGGGCGACGTTGATGTTGCTGCCGAAGAGCTTCGTGCCCATGAAGTCCCGCGCGTACGCGGACAGGATCACGTAGAGCGCGTACCACAGGAAGAACGCGACGGTCATCGGGAAGATGAAGCCGCGCAGCGTGCGCCGCAACCCGGCGAACTCGTCCGACCGCTGTACGGCCAGGTACCGGTCCGCCGCCGAGGTCGACGGCGTGGACGGGGGTGTGTCCGTGGACATTTGTGGATCACCACCTTCACAGGCGTGGGGAGTTTCGCGCACGGTAGAAAGCGCGCTCCCCGCCGGGGAAGGGTGAGATCGACGCCGGTCGGCGGCTGCGCCGAACGGCACGGTGGCTGCGCCGAGTGACGCAGCTCACTCCGTTCACCGGTCACGGGCGCGGCCCGGGTGGGCCGAACGGTCGCCGCCGGTCGCCGGGCGTCAGGTCAGCTCGCGGTACCGGCCCCGGTAGTGCAGCAGCGGGTCTGTCTCCCCGACCAGCTCGACGGCCTCGATGGTGGCCTCCACCAGCAGGCCCCAGCCGTACTCGCGGGCGGTGTCGAGCCGGCACCCCGCCCAGCCGCCGGCGTCGGCCGGCACCGGGCCGTAGGGGGTGTCGGTCCATGTGCCGGTGGCGAACAGGCCGCCGGGGGACGGGAAGAGGCCCGCGAACCGGTCGGCGAGCTGCCGGTGCGAGGGGCTCAGCGGGGCCACCGCGAAGCGACCGGCGGACTCGACCGCCGCCCACAGGTCGGACTCCGGGTCGACCAGACCGAGCAGCCGGTCCGGCTCGCCCTCCGCGACCAGCGTCGAGGAGACCGTCAGGCCCGCCGGCTCCGGCGTCGTCCAGAGCGTCACCGGCGACGCCAGCCGACCCCGCAACCGGCGTACGGGCGAGCGTTGGTCGGCGGGCACGGCGAACGGGTCGATGTGGTGGATCTCGGCGCCCGGCTCTTGATTCACGTGAAACATTGTGGGGCCTGCCCCGCCCCGACGGGCCCGGACCGCGTGGTGGCCGCTCTTCTCAGCTCCGGCGCGTCCGGTCCTGGTCTGCCGTGCGGCGGTCGACGTGCACGGCACCGGCAGGGCGGGCGACGTGACCTACGGCGACGCGCGCCTGGCCTGGCTGCTTCACGGAGAGGACTCGCGCGACGTCCGAAAGCGATCGTGGGGAAACCCTTGCCCTTCAACAGAAGCGGCCTTAAGTTGCATCGATGATCCTCAGCGAGGACCCTCGCCCTGACCCTTCTCAGAATGCCAGCCACGGCGATCTGCGGCCCAAGGATCTCGGTGGCATCGCCTATCTGCGGGGACTTTCGCGACGGGGGTTCATCACAAGCGCCGCGTTGGCGGCATCCGGGGTGTCGGCCGCCTTTGCTCTGCTGCCCGGCTCCGCTCAGGCCGCTGGCAGCTATCAAAGGCCGTGCGGCAATGTTCGGATTTCGAGCTCTTGGCAGGACCACCGGAACCGGATGCCGCCCTCGGGCGAGCCGGGCACCGACTATGCGGTCGGAACCGGTACTCCCGTCATGGCCGCGGCGAACGGCACGATCCGTTACGTGAAGACCGACACCTCTACCGCGACCGGACGCGTCGTGGGGATGGCCCATGACGATGGCAATTACACCCGGCACTTGCACTTGTCGAGGATCACCGTCTCAACCGGTCAACGTGTGTCGCGAGGCCAGACGATCGCGTACTCCGGCGCCTCGGCCAACGGCAGTGACTACGCTGTCGGACCGCATGTGCATACAAGTCTCTGGCTGAACACCGGCAGTCCGACGAATTTCCGCGCGACGGTGGATTTCGAGAACTACGTCGGAGACGTCGCCAACCCGAACCCGCCCGACCAGGAGGTAGTTGAAGTGTTCATCGCGAATGTAAAGGGAAACTGGTACCTCGTCGTCCCCCAGGGCACCGGTAAGCCGCGGGCAGTGGTCCTTGGTGGCGACAGCAATGCCGCCGCTTCCGGCCTCCCCGTCCTGAACTTCAGCTGGGATCCGTCGATCAATGCACTCAGGGCCGCGGTCGACGGCATCGGTTGATGTGGCCTGGCGCGTCGTCGCCGGGGAAACCCGTAGCGCGGATTCACAGGAATGGGCTTCGAGTAGGCCGGCCTGGTGAGCGAGCGTGTTTCGTGGCCGTCCACATCACTGGATCAAGTAGTCTCAGCAGATTTGATGCGCAGGTTCAGCAGCATGTCCTCGAAGGTCTGGGGTCCGAATCGCGCCGCCACTATGTGCACCGGTGAACACATCGTGTCCAGTGTCACGTCGCCTAAGGGGCGCCTCTCGACGCCGGTCACCACCAGAGTCGTTTCCCGCACGGTGACGTCTTCGATCGTGACGTCGTAGCCCAGAACAGCGCGGGTCCCCACCGAGAGCATGATGACCGTCTCGCGGGTGAGATCCACCAGCGGCGGCGGCGGGACGGGCTGCCTTCCCGCATTGATCGATGCCCAGTGCTGCGCCCATGACCCTGATCGACGAATCAGGAAGAGGCCGTAACCCGATGCGGCGCCAGCTGTGGCCTGCCCGTGGTACAGGGTGCGGAAGTTCGCGGTGCGTCCGGAGGATCTGCTCACCCGCCGGACCCTACCGGCACTGACCCACGGGACAGCGCTCCCTTTTTGCCGCAGCCGCACGAATGACGCCTGCATTCCTCGGACTTCAGCCGGACCCACAGGCCGGGGTCAGTCGTCGTCGGCGGTGAGTGACCGTCGGGCGGCGGCCAGCACCTCCGGGTCCGTGCAGCCGGCGGCGTACCCGGCGATCCGGCGGCGGATGTCGCGGCCGAGCAGCCAGGACCCGATCCGGTCCGCGACCGGGCGGAGGAACGCGGGCCGGCACCGGAAGCTGTAGCGCCAGGTGGCGATCGCGTGGCCGGGCTCCGGGGCGGGCGCGAACCGCCAGCCGCCGGCGAACATCTCGAAGAACCACGGGCCGCGCACCATCTTCATCCCGACGTGGCTCGGCGGGGCCCAGGAGACGTACTCGCTCACCATCGCCAGGCCGTGCCGGGACCGGGTGAAGGTCCGTACCCCCTTGCCGGGCCGGGTCGCCCCGTCGGTGAAGTGCTGCTCGCGCACGAACGGGTCCCACCGGTAGCGCACGGGCGCGGTGGTCTGGGAGACCGCGAAGGCCAGTTCGGGCGGGACCGGCACGGTGATCACCGCTTCGACGACGGGCATCAGGCCATTGTGCCGCCGACCGGCAACCACCGCGTCCGGAGTGCGCCGGCCCGCCTTCCGCGCCCGGCCCGCCGTCAGCGGCGCGGGGTCACCGTGGCGAGCAGTTCCGGCATCCGGCGGTCCAGCACGTCGCCGGCCAGGTACGCGCCGAGCAGCGCCGCCCCCAGGCCGTACGCGGCCCCGAGCGGCAGGGCCAGCCAGAGCCAGGCGTCGCCGAGCAGCCCGGCGGCCACCACCATCGGCACCGCCGCCACCGCGGTGGCGAGCATCGCCAGCAGGGTGAGGAAGCTCTTCGCGATCCCGGCGCCGGTGTTCAACGCGAACGGGTTGCTCGTCTCCGGCAGCGAGTACGCCCCGAGCACCGAGACGAAGCAGTTCACCGCCAGCCCCGCGCCGTACGTGGCGAACAGGGTGCCCGCCATCAGCCCGACCCAGCCGGGCTCGCCGATGACCACCGCGACGACCACGGAGATCACCGCCAGCATCGGCAGGACGTAGAGCGAGAACGCGGCCATCCGGGCGCGCAGCTCCTGCTGGCCGGAGACGCCCGCGACCACGTTCGCCGCGTATGCGCTGCCGTCGAAGCCGAACTGGTTGGCCAGGGTGACGGCGGCGAGCAGCCCGACGAAGAGCATCGACAGGCTGGACAGCACCGGGGACGAGTCGAGATTGGCGTTGAACCCCTCGGCGCTGTCGATGGTGAAGCCCGAGCCACCCACGTTGACCATGACCGGTACGAAGAGACCGACGACCGCGACGGTGATCAGGTTGGCCCGGCGTCGGGCGTCCCGCCACCAGTAGCGGGCCTCCCGGGCGACGAGGGCGCCGAACCGGTCCCGCCGGGCCCAGCCGACGGCCCGCGGGAAGAGCTGGGCGACCGCTCCGCCGGTCGCGCCGCGCTGGGCACGGGCCGGCCCGGCACTGGCCGTGCCCACCATCGCGGACTCGAGCGAGCGGGACCACCAGGCCAGCAGCGCGACGATCGTCGCCGCCGTGATCAGCAGCTTCACCGGCGCGGCCCAGAGGCGGCCTTCGGCCACGTCGATGCCGGCCGTCCAGGGCGCGCCGAACGGGGTCCAGCCGACCACCTCGGCCACCCCGTCGAGGCGGTCCCAGTCGGCGTCGGAGAGGGCGGCGACGCCCAGGAGCTGCAACGGTCCGAGCAGCGCGGCGAGCACGGCGAGCAGCACGGCGGCTAGGTCACGGACCCGGCGGGACCGCAGCGCCGTGGCGAAGGCGCTGGTCACCGCCCGGGCCGCCGCGACGCAGAGCAGCAGCCCGGCGACCACCCCGACGAGGGCGACCACGGCGGCCGACCAGCCGCCCAGCGCCCCGGCGGTGACCACCAGCCCGCACAGGGCCAGCAGCACCGAGATCGTGGGGACGCTGACGAAGGCGGCGGCGAACAGCCCGGTGACGAGCGTGCGGCGGGGCAGCGGCAGCAGCGCGAACCGGGCCGGGTCCAGCGTCTCGTCCACCCCGAAGAAGACCAGCGGCAGCAGCAGCCAGCCGAGCACCGTCAGGCCACCGCCGAAGGCGGCGACCATCAGCGCGTAGCGGCTCTCGTCGGCCAGGCCGGGCGCGGCGAAGAGGAAGAAGCCGGTGCCGGCGAACCAGAGCCCGGCCACCGCGCCGCCCACGAAGAGGGCGACCCGCCAGCCCTGACCCCGGAAGTTGTTGCCCATCACCCGCAGCTTGAGCCGGACGAAGTGCCGGGCGGAGACCTTCCGGACGGGCTGGGCCGAGACGGTCGGTTCGGTCACCGCGACAGCCACGCCAACTCCTCGCCGGTCGCCGTACGGCCGCCGACCACCTCGACGAAGACCTGCTCCAGCGAGCGGCCGCCGCGTACCTCCTCGATGGGGCCGACCCGCTTGATGGTGCCCGCCGCCAGGATCGCCACGTGCGAGCAGAGCCGCTCGACGACCTCCATCACGTGGCTGGAGAAGACGACGGTGCCGCCCCCGGTCACGTACCGGTGCAGGATGTCCCGGATCAGCGCGGCCGACACCGGGTCGACCGCCTCGAAGGGCTCGTCCAGCACCAGCAGCCGGGGCCCGTGCAGCAGCGCACAGGCCAGGCCGATCTTCTTCTTCATGCCCGCCGAGTAGTCGACCACCAGGGTCCGGCCGGCGTCGCCGAGCGCGAGGACGTCCAGCAGCTCCGCCGCCCGCTGGTCGACCACCGCCGGGTCCATCCCCCGCAGCAGACCGTGGTACGCGAGCAGCTCCGCGCCGCTGAGCCGGTCGAAGAGCCGTACGCCGTCGGGCATCACGCCGAGCAGCTGCTTCGCCTGCACCGGGTCGGCCCAGACGTCGTGACCGAGCACCCGGGCGTCGCCGGCGTCCGGCCGGAGCAGCCCGACCGCCATCGACAGGGTGGTGGTCTTGCCCGCTCCGTTCGGGCCGAGCAGGCCGTAGAAGGAGCCGGCCGGCACGTCGAGGTCGACACCGGCGACGGCGACCTTGCCGTCGAAGTGTTTCGCCAGGCCACGCAGGGCGAGCGCCGGGTGCTCAGCAGTCATGCGTCGACCGTATCCGGCCGCGACCAGCCGTTGCTCCGGCCGCAGGATGATCCCCGGTCATCCCCGAGTCGTACCCCGCACGGCCCGCGTCGTCGCCGGGGGCGACCAGGGCCCTACAGCCGCAGCGCCTCCGGGGCGTGCAGGCGGAGCATGGTGGCGCCGACGTCGGCCGGCGCCCGGCGCCGGGTCGCCATCGAGACCGCCACCATCACGGCGAAGGCGAGCGGCACCGTCCAGGCGGCCGGCTGCGCGGTGAGCGTGGCCGGCCAGCCGGACAGCGGCGGGCCGAGCACCGTCACCAGCACCGCCCCGACCGCCGCGCCGCCGCCGACCAGGATCCCGGCGGCGGCGCCGAGGTCGGTCAGGCCCCGCCACCAGATGCCGAGCACCAGCAGGGGGCAGAAGCTGGACGCGGCGACCGCGAAGGCCAGCCCGACGACCTGGGACACGTCCAGCCCGGCGAGGTTGAGCGCGAGGACCGTCGGCACGGCTCCGGCGATCACCGTGGCGAGCCGGAAGCCGCGTACCGAGCCGCGCCCCAGCACGTCCGTGGAGATGACGCCCGCGACGCTGGTGAGCAGCCCGGACGAGGTGGAGAGGAAGGCCGCGAACGCGCCGGCCGCGACCAGCGCGGCGAGCATCCGGCCGACCGTGCCGTCGCCGAGCGCGGCGCCGGGCAGCAGCACCACCACCGCGTCGGTCTGCCCGGTCACCAGCAGCTGCGGGGTGTAGATCCGGCCCAGCACCCCGTAGATGGTGGGCAGCAGGTAGAACGCCCCGACCAGGGCGAGCACCACGAGCGTGGTGCGGCGGGCGGCGGCGCCGTCGGGGTTGGTGTAGAAGCGGACCAGCACGTGCGGCAGCCCCATGGTGCCGAGGAACGTCGCCAGGATCAGCGAGTAGGTGGCGAACAGGCCCCGGTCGTCGTCCCCGGCGGCGCTGGGCAGCAGCCAGTCGGCGGCGTCCGTGGCCACCCCCGACACCTCCGGCACCGGGTCGCCGGCGGCGAAGGACAGCTCGTCGCCGGGGCGTACCTCGACGATCCGACCGTCGGGAAGGGTGAGGGTCGCGCGGTGCTCGACCACGACGGTGGTCGCGGTCCGGAACGCCGGTCCGTCGGGCGGGGTCACCGCCGGCCGGGCGTCGGCCTGCCACTGCAACGCCAGGAAGATCGCCGGTACGGCGAGCGCGGTCAGCTTCAGCCAGTACTGGAAGGCCTGGACGAAGGTGATCGCGCGCATGCCGCCGAGCGCGACGTTCGCGGTGACCACCACGGCCACCAGCAGGGCCCCCAACGGGTACGGCGAGCCGGTCACCGTGGCCAGCGTCAGCCCCGCGCCTTGGAGCTGCGGCACGAGGTAGAGCCAGCCGATGAAGATCACGAAGGCGGTGGCCAGGGTACGCAGGCGCCGCGACCCGAGCCGCAGCTCGCAGAAGTCCGGCAGGGTGAACGCGCCGGAGCGGCGCAGCGGGGCGGCCACGAACAGCAGCAGGGCGAGGTAGCCGGCGGCGAAGCCGACGGGGTACCAGAGCACGTCGACGCCGTACTTGAGGATCAGCCCGGCGACCCCGAGGAAGCTCGCCGCCGACAGGTACTCCCCGCCGATCGCGGCGGCGTTCCAGGTCGGGCTGATCGCCCGCGAGGCGACCAGGAAATCGGAGGTGGTACGCGCCAGCCGCAGCCCGTAGAAGCCGATGCCGACGGTGACCAGGGTGACCGCCACGATGGCCGGTACGACGAAGCCGTTGCCCACCTCAGCGCTCCGGCCGCTGGACCAGGTCGGTGAAGTCCTGCTCGTTGCGCTCGGCCAGCCGCACGTACGCCCAGCCGACGGCGATCAGGAACGGGAACGACGCCACACCGAGCAGCAGCCAGGGCAGGTTGACGCCGAGCACGGTGACCCGGCCGACGGCGGGCGCGACGGCGAAGAGCCACGGCAGCCCGCCGAGCCCGATCGCCACCACCAGGGAGAGCCGCAGGGCCAGCGCGAACTGGGCGCGGACCAGCCCCCGGACGAGCGCGTCGCCGACCCGGGTCTGCTGGGCCAACTCGGCGCGGGTGCGTTCCGCCCGGTCCTCGCGGCGGGACACCTCGGCCAGCACGATCCGAGTCCGGGGCTGGGGTGCCGTGGGCTGCCCCGGCACCCCGGGCCGGCCCGCGTGCCCGGGCGCTGCGGACCCGCCCTGCCGGGGCGCGGGGACGGGATCGTCGGCAGCGGCCACCCCGGCAGTCTCGCCCGATCGCCGTGATTGTCAAGGGCCGCGGCGTTGTGCCTGGCGCGGTCCGGGGGCTGGGCAAGCCGTCCACACCGGGCTGTGGACAACCTGTGGAGAACGGGTCACCCCTGTGGATAACTCTTTGGGAACTGCTGTCTCCGGAACCTTCTTCCGCGTTGGTGAGTGGGAGAGGTGGAGAAGGGAGGTGACGGTGTCCGACGGTGATCCGATCTCGGAGGTGTACGCCGGTTGTTTCCGCCGGTTGGTGGTCCAGCTCTACGCGGTGACCGGCGACCTCAACGAGGCGCAGGAGGCGGTCCAGGAAGCGTTCACCAGGGCGCTGACCACGCCCCGGCGCTTCGCTCGGCTGGAGAACCCGGAGGCGTGGCTGCGGCGGGTCGCGGTGAACGTGGCCCGCAGCCGGTACCGGCGGCGGCGGGTGCTAGACGGGCTGCTGCGCCGGATCGGCCCACCCCCTGCCGTCGCCGACCGCGCGCCGGAGCACCTCGCGCTGCTCGCCGCGCTGCGCGGGCTGCCGGAGGGTCAGCGACACGCGCTGGCCCTGCACTACCTGGTCGACCTGCCGGTGGATGAGGTGGCGGCGACGCTCGGCGTCTCCGCCGGCACGGTCAAGTCCCGCCTGTCGCGGGGCCGGCAGGCGCTGGCCGCGCTACTCACCGACTCCGACGTCACCGACACCACGTACACCGGGAGGATCGATGTCCGATCGTGAGTTCGGCGGCTTCGACGTCGAGATCGTCGCCGACGCCGTCCGGCAGCCCTCGCTCGACGACCTGCGGTCGGCGGCCCTGTTCCGGCGGCGCCGACGCGCGGCCGGGGCCGGGCTGGCCATGGTGGTTGCCCTTGCCGGGGCGGCTCTTGTCCCGTCGGCCGGTGATCCGGACGGAGGAAACTGGGCCGCCCCGGACCCGTCCGGCCCAGCGATCGAGCGGGGGGTCAGCGAGCTGTTCCTGCTCACCGAACGGGTCGCGGTCGGCGTCGAGGTACGAGACCCCTGCCAGATCAGCTTCTCGGCCACCGAGGATGCCGGCCGGAGCTGGTCGGACTGGCGGACAGCCGAGTACGACGGGGCCTGCACCACCACCCCGGACTCGGAGGGGTTCGGTGTGTCCGACGTCCGGTACAGCGTGTTGGACGAGCGGACCTATCTGGTCAGCGTCGATGGCCAGGCGATCCTCTCGACGGACGGCGGCCGGACGTGGCGGGACGTTGAATCCGCGGTGATCGACGTGAAGGCGTTTCCGGAGCGGGCGCGGCCGGTGACCTGTCAGAACGGGTGCGGAGCCATGAAACGTCCGCTCGCGGTCGAGCCCGGCACCGGCAGGGTCTATCGGCTGGCGGACCTGGCCTCGACCCACGCGAGGGCCGTCGTGGACCAGAGCGACGACGGCGCGCTCTGGTACGTGCAGGCGTCCCCCGAGTTCGGAGGTGCCGCCACCGTCGCGCGTAGCGTCGACCGGGGTGCCACCTGGCAGACATCGCAGGTGCCGGAGGGCGTGACGGCCATCGGGCTCGCGGCGGTCAGTGGCCGGGAGGCGTACCTGCTGACCGAGCCCCGTCCGGCAGGCACGGACGGTCCGCCGTCCGGCTCCTCCCGGTTGCTGCACACGACGGACGCCGGCCGATCCTGGGTCGACGTCGACACGGACCTTCCCGCCAGTTCCATGGTGAGGCCGTTCACGATCGGACGGGACGGGGCCCTCCTCGTCGGCGAGCCGTTCGCGGGCGGCACCACCGCGTACGTCTGGGTCAGCAGGGACGGCGGGCGACACTTCACCCGGAGCGAGCGGTCCGGCACCGAGGGGACCGTCGGAGTGGCACCGGGCCTGGTCTGGCTTGGCGGTCGTGACGTGATGAACCTGCCAGCAACAGCTCATGTCCAGGTGAGCGCAGACGGGGAGACGTGGAGTCGGCTGCCGTTGCCCCGGTGACTGAGCCGTTGCCGGGCGTCGCGGCGGGGCGACCGGTGGCCGGTCACCCCGCTGCAGCACTCACTTCGTGATGACGTGCTCCAGGCCGATGCGCTCCGGGCGGGCGGAGGCGGAGCCGAGCCAGGTGTGCGGGTTGCCGTACCAGCACCAGCCGAGCTTCGGCGCGCCCTGGCTGATCCAGAGCGCCGGCACCCGCTTGTCGCCGCAGCGGGAGCCGACCAGCGAGAAGCACTTGTTCTTCGCCAGCGCCTCCGGGTACAGGGTGACGAAGGCGAGCCCCTCGTCGATGGTGAGCGGCAGCCGGCCCTGGCCGGTGATCACCTCCATGGCGGCGGCGGGCGCCAGGTTCAGCGTCTCCTCGCCCCGGTCGACGTCGAAGAGGAGGTACGCCGGCCCGGCCGGCACCTCCAGCTCCTTGATCGGGTCGAACTTCGGCAGGTCGCCCTCGGCGTAGTGCCGGTCGACGATGCCCGGCTTCCGCTTGCCGGCCAGGGTGGTCAGCGCGACGCGCTCCTCCACCGGCACCAGGTCGCGGGTGATCACCAGGAGGAAGGGCACCCGTGCCTCGGTCGGGGCGGGGAGGCCGGCCGACCCGGCGACGGCCGCCGCGCGCAGCGGCGCGACCAGGTCACGGAAGGCGTCCTCGGTCAGCTCGGCGAGGGCCGGGTAGCCCAGCTCCACCAGCCGGTCGAGCTGGCGGTCGAATTCGGTCGCGGCGTCGGACAAGGCGGCCTCCAATTGTCGTACGGAGTACCGTACAGCGTACGACGAAGCGCGCGTATTCCCGACCGCGAGGAAAATCCAAGCACGGTCTACCGGGTTCTCCAGACGCTGTCGATCTGCCCCGTCCATGAGACCAGAAGACGCCCGCAGCCTCCGGTCTCACGCACGGGGCAGCTCGACAGGCGCCGGGCGGGCGATGTCATCGCCCCCGGAACCGGCACGCATCGGGGCGGCACGGGCCGGGGCAGGCAGACCGGTCAGCGGTTCCAGTCCTGCTTCGCCGCGCGGACCAGCTTGTCCTTCAGCTCGCGGGTGTGCCGGCGGCTGACCGGCAGCTCCGTCGAGTCGACCACCACGACGTAACCGGAGTTGACCAGCCGCAGTTCGGCGATCAGCTTGAGCTGTACCAGGTACGACCGGTGAATCCGGACGAAACCGGCGTCCGCCCAGCGCTCCGCGAGGGTCGCCAGCGACACCCGGACCAGGTGCGAGCCGTCGGCGGTGTGCAGCCGCGCGTAGTCGCCCTGCGCCTCCACCCACCGCACCGCCGAGCGGGGCAGCATCCGTGTGGTGCCGGCCAGCTCGATGGGGATGGTCGGATCCTCCTCCGCCCGGGCCAGCGCCGCCGGGTGCGACGGCACCACCCGGGCGCCGATCACCCGGCGCAGCGACTCGGCGAGCCGCTCGGCGCGTACGGGCTTGCGGACGTAGTCGGTGGCGCCCAGGTCGAACGCGTCCACCGCGCCGTCGTCGTACGCGGTGACGAACACGATCGCCGGCGGCCGGGCGAAGCGGCGCAGAACCCGGGCCAGCTCCATGCCGTCCAGCCCGGGCATCCGGATGTCGAGGAAGACCACGTCCACGTCGCCGTCGCGGAGCAGCCGCAGCGCCTCCGTCGCGTCGCCCGCCGTGTGCAGCCGGGCCACCCGGGGGTCGGCCCGCAGGTGGTACGCCAACTCGTCCAGCGCCGGCGGCTCGTCGTCGACGGCCAGCACCCGCAGGAACCCCGCCGCGCTCACCACGCCGCTCACGAGCCGGCCCGTACGCCGGGGTGGAACTTCGGCACCCGCATGCTCACCTTCGTACCCGAGCCGAGGCCCGTCTCGACGACCAGGCCGAAGCCGTCCCCGAAGACCGACCGGAGCCGCTCGTCGACGTTGGAGAGCCCGACGTGCTGGCCCGGGTCGTCTCCGACGCCGGCCAGCGCGGCGTCGCCCGGGTCCCCGGCGACACCGGCCAACTCGGCGATGCCGGCGGTCAGCGTGGTCGGATCCATCCCCACTCCGTCGTCCTCCACCGTGATGTGACACTCGGTGCCCGCGTCCCGGGCCTCGATGCTCACCATGCCCGTGCCCGGCTTGCGGGACAACCCGTGCCGGACGGCGTTCTCCACCAGCGGTTGCAGGCAGAGGAAGGGCAGCGTCACGGGCAGCACCTCCGGGGCGATCTGGAGGCGCACCTGGAGCCGGTCGCCGAACCGGGCCCGCTCGATGGTCAGGTAGCGGTCGATCGAGCGCAGCTCCTCGGCCAGCGTGGTGAACTCGCCGTGCGCCCGGAACGAGTACCGCGTGAACTCGGCGAACTCCAGGATCAGCTCCCGGGCCCGGTCCGGGTCGGTGCGGACGAACGAGCCGATCGCGGTCAGCGCGTTGTAGATGAAGTGCGGGCTGATCTGCGCGCGCAGGGCGCGTACCTCGGCGCGGGCCAGCCGCTCCCGCGAGGAGTCCAGCTCGGCCAGGGCGAGCTGGTTGCCGGCCCAGTGCGCCGTCTCCAGGGTGGCCTGCACCAGGCCCGGCTCCGGCTGACCGTCGGCCACCGCGATCAGCACCCCGACCCCGCGCCCGTCCGCGCCGGTCAGCGGGGCGACCACCGCGCCGCGTACCGGGCAGTCGACCCGGTCGCAGTGCAGCTCCGGCTCGCCGAGGACCGTCGAGCGGCCCGTCGCCACCGCCCGCCGGGCTGCCGCGACCAGTTGCGCGTGGTGGTGCCCGCCCCGCCCGTCGAGGGCGAGCAGGCTCTCCCGGTCCGTCAGCGCCAGCCCGGCCGCCCCCACCAGCGCCCGCAGATGGCGTACGGCCTTCGCCGCGTTCGCGGCGCTCAGGCCCGCGCGCAGCGGCTCGGCGGCCAGCCCGGCGGTGTGCAGCACCTCGTACGTCGCCCGCTGGGTGGCCGTGGCGATGCCCCGCCGCGCGCGCAGCCGGACCACCGCGAACAGGGCCGCACCCAGCGCGGCGATCAGCGAGACGACGCCGAAGACGCCCGAGAGGTTGCCACCCACGCAGCGATCCTGGCCCCTGCCGGCCCGCACGCCAAGGGGTCAGTACGCGCCCTTGCGGGCGAGCACCACCCCGACGGTGCGCCACAGGATGCTCAGGTCGTACGCCAGCGACCAGTTGTCGACGTAGTAGAGGTCGAGCCGGACCGCCTCGTCCCAGGACAGGTCGGAGCGGCCGGAGACCTGCCACAGCCCCGTCATGCCCGGCCGGACCAGCAGGCGGCGGCGCACGTCACCGAGGAAGTCGCCGTCGTCGGCGGGCAGCGGGCGCGGCCCGACCAGCGACATCTCGCCCTTCAACACGTTGATCAGCTGCGGCAGCTCGTCCAGCGACGAGGCCCGCAGGAAGCGGCCCACCGGGAAGACCCGGGGATCCTGCTTCATCTTGAACAGCATGCCGTCGGTCTCGTTCCGGTCGACCAGGCTGGCCAGCCGGTCCTCCGCGTCCACGTACATGGTGCGGAACTTCCAGACCCGGAAGGTGCGGCCCTCGTGGCCGACCCGGGGCTGGCGGAAGAAGACCGGGCCGGGGTCGGAGAGCCGGATCGCGATCGCGATGGCCAGGAAGACGGGGGCCAGCAGCAGCAGGCCGACACCGGCGGCCACCCGGTCCATCAGGTTCTTGGCCAGCAGCGCCGGGCCGGAGAGGGTCGGCTCCTCGACGTGCAGCAGCGGCAGGCCCTCGATCGGCCGGATGTGCACCCGGGGCCCGGCGATGTCGGTCAGCTGCGGGGCGACGACCAGGTCGACGCCCGAACCCTCCAACTGCCAGGCCAGCCGGCGCAGCTCGCCCGGCTCGGAGCTCGCCGAGCCGCAGACCGCGATCGTGTCGCCGCCGACCTCGCGGACGAGGGCGAGGACGTCGCGGCCCGCGTACACGGGGACCGGGGTCTCGATGCCCTTGGCCGCCGCGTAGCCGTCGGTGATGTGGATGGCGACCGGCATCAGCCCGGCGGCCGGGTTGCGGGTGACCGCGGTGTAGACCTCCAGGCACTCCGGCAGGGTGCCGATCAGCACCATCCGGTGACCGGCCTGGCTGATGTTGCGGCGGACCACGTGCAGCACGAAGCGGCAGAGCATCCGGTTCAGCAGGATCAGCAGCAGCGCCGCGAGCAGGGCGGTGCCGACCGTGTAGCGGGACAGGTCGGTCTTGGTGGCGAAGGCGAGGAAGGACACCGTCGCGGCGACCGCGACGCCGGCCCGGATCACCCGCTTGTACTCGTCCGGGCCCAGGCCGAGGTAGCGCCGGTCGTAGGCGCGGTTGGCCCAGAGGCTGACGAGCCAGCCGAGCGGCAGGAGCACGAACGCCACCGTGTGGAACCACGTCGGGTCCTGCTCGGCGTTGTAGAAGCCCGCCCGCGACTGGTCGAACGTCTCGATGGCGATCAGGCTGGCGGCCGCGGCGGCTGCGAAGTCGAGCAGCAGCAGGAGTGTGATGTAGGGGCGGTGCCAGCGTGACACGCGACGGCGGGCCCGAGCCCACGCGGACCGGGGTACGCCGTTGTGGGACGGCGGTGCCGGCGGCTGGATCTCGAAGCTGTCGACGTGCCGCACGAGTTTGCTCCGGCCTGTGTTGGTTACCGGGCGCTGGAGGCTTGTCGTCACCTCACCCATGTCCTCCCGCATGACACGAGCCGCTCACTCACCGTGAGGGCCCGGTCGCCCACCGTCCCAGTCTCCCACGCGGGCGCCAACCCGTGCGCTGACCCGAGGGACAACGCGCCGGTGTGGTGCCGCCGGGCGTCTGGCCGGCTCCGCGCCATTTCAGAAGCCGGGGACCGAGCCACTATACCGATGGATGACGGGCCCGGTAGAGCCGCAACTCAGACCTTCGGCGCGGGATGGCCGATTCCGTTCCGTAGTCGGCAGTGTCGTCACTCACCGTACGAGCCGCGACAACCGGCGGTCAGCGAGCGGCTTCCCGCCGGTCTGGCAGGTCGCGCAGTACTGGAGGCTGGAATCGGCGAACGAGACCTCGCGGACGGCGTCGCCGCAGACCGGGCAGGGCAGCCCCGTCCGGGCGTGCACCTTCAGCCCCGAGCGCTTCTCGCCCTTCAGCTCGGCCGCCTTCTGCCCGACCGACCGGCGCACCGCGTCGCCGAGCACCTCCCGCGTCGCCGCGTGCAGGGTCGCCAACTGGTCGTCGGTCAGCCGGTTGGTCAGCGCGAACGGGGACAGCTTCGCCGCGTGCAGGATCTCGTCGGAGTACGCGTTGCCCACGCCGGAGAGCACCGTCTGGTCGGTGAGCACCCCCTTGACCTGGCCCTTGCGGCTGCGCAGGCGCTCGGCGAAGGTGGGCAGGTCGGCGGCGAGCGCGTCGGGGCCGAGCCGGGCCACCCCGGGCACCGCCTGCGGGTCGGTGACCAGGTAGACGGCGAGGCTCTTCTGGGTGCCGGCCTCGGTCAGGTCGAAGCCCGAGCCGTCGTCGAGGCGTACCCGCAGCGCGATCGGGCCCTTGCCGGGGCGCAGCGGGGCGGCGGACGGAAACGCCTCCCGGTAGTGCAGCCAGCCCGCCCGGGCCAGGTGGACCACCAGGTGCAGCTCGCCGTCGAGCACCACGTCGAGGAACTTGCCGTGCCGGCGGGCGTCCGTCACGGTCCGCCCGACGGCGGCGGTCGGCGCCGGGTCGTACGTCTTCAGGGCGCTGATCGCGGCGACCTCCAACCGGTCGACGCGCCGCCCCACCGCGCGCTCACGCAGGTATTCCGCGAGCGCCTCAACCTCCGGTAGTTCGGGCACCAGCCAACGGTAGCCTTCTTTCCCGTGAGAATCGTGGTGGCGCACAACCGGTACCGGGAGGCTCAGCCCTCCGGTGAGAACACGATCGTCGACGCGGAGATCGCCCAGCTCACCGCGGCCGGGGTGGAGGTGCTGCCGTTCATCCGTAGCTCGGACGAGATCCCGTCGATGTCGAAGTCGGCCAAGGCGCTGCTGCCGATCTCGCCGATCTGGGCGCCCCGCGCGCAGGAGGACCTGAGTCGGCTCATCACCGGGCACCGGCCGGACGTGCTGCACCTGCACAACCCGTACCCCCTGATCTCGCCCTGGATCGTGCGGACCGCGCACCGGCACGGCGTGCCGGTGGTGCAGACGGTGCACAACTACCGTCAGGTCTGCTCCTCGGGGCTGTACTTCCGGGACGGGATGATCTGCCAGGACTGCCGGGGCCGGGCCCTGGGGGTGCCGGCGATCGTGCACCGCTGCTACCGGGGCTCGCGGGCGCAGAGCGCCCTGATGGCGACCACGCTGGCCGTGCACCGGGGCACCTGGCGCTCGGTGGACCGGTTCGTCGCGCTCACCTCGGCGGTCGCCGACCACCTGCGCGACTACGGCATCCCGGCCGAACGGATCGTGGTCAAGCCGAACGGCATCCCCGACCCGGGGGCGCCCGCGCCGCTCGGCGACGGCTTCCTCTACATGGCCCGGCTCTCCCCGGAGAAGGGGCTGGACCTGCTGCTGGACGCCTGGCGCCGGCACCCTGACGGGACGCTCGGCCCGCTGCGCATCGCGGGCGACGGCGAGCTGCGCCCGCTGGCCGAGGCCGCCGCCGCCGAGCGCGCCGACGTGACCTACCTAGGGCCGCTGGACCGCACCGGGGTACGCGCCGCAATCGAGGCCAGCGCCGTGATCATCGCCGCCTCCACCTGGCACGACGTGCTGCCCACGGTGATCATCGAGGCGCTGGCCGCCGGCCGGCCGGTGCTCGGCACCGCCCTCGGCGGCATCCCGTACCTGCTCGGTGCGGACGGCCCGCGCGAACCCGCCGGCACCGGCCCGGCCGCCGTCGCCTCCGCCGCACCGGGGGAGGGCCGCGTCGCGCTGCCCACCGGCGTGGCGGCGGGCGAGGCGGGCTGGGTGGTGCCCCCGGAGCCGGCCGCCATGGCCGCCGCCCTGCCGGTGGCCCGGGCCGGGGCCGCGACGCTGGCCCCGACGGCCCGCGCCCGCTACGAGCGCACGTTCCACCCCGACGTGGTCACCAAGCGCCTCCTCGACGTGTACGCGGACGTCTCGCGCCGCGCCCAGCCCCGCTAGACCACCCCGCCCGCTGCATCGTGTGCGGCTGCAGGGCTCCTTGATCGTTTGCTGCTCACCCGGTGCGACACGCGGGCGGGACACGGGTGATCGACAAACGATCTTGGGGTGGCGGTGACGGCCGGCCAGAGCGGGCGGGCCGGGCATCCAACTCCCGTGCGGCCAGTCGCGGCCTCCCGTCAACCACCCCGCGACAGGGGTAGGCCGGACAGGCGCAGGCCGCCCCCCGGCGTCACGCCTCAGCGCAGGGAGGCGCGGGCTGAGAAGGCGATGCTGGCGAGCAGGAAGCCGCCGTTGACGATCGTGAACGCGACCATCACCCAGAGGACGAGGGCGGGGGCGAAGGCCAGCACCAGGCCGGCGGCGAAGATCACCGCGCCGTAGTCGCGGACCAGCTTCACGAGGCGTACGGGCAGCGAGGTCGAGGTGACCATGCTGGCGGCGTTCGGGCCGGCCTGCATCACCGACGTGACCAGGTTGACCATCCAGGTGCCGGCGAAGATCGCGACCAGCCAGCTCGGCGTCGACGGCTCCTGCGCCACGGCCGTGGCCGCCAGGGCGGCGACCAGGGCGATCTGGGCGGCCACGTCGGCGAGCACGTCAACCCGGGCGCCGGCGGCGCTGCCCTGCCCGGTCACCCGGGCGAGCTGACCGTCGGCGCAGTCCAGGGAGTATGCGACCTGCCAGCCGACCAGCGCGAGCAGCCCGACCGCCCAGGCCGGCACGTCGCCGGCGGCGACCCGCCCGGCGAGCGCGACCACGGTGACCGAGGCGGCCAGGCCGAGCACCAGGTTGGCGATGGTCAGCGCGGTCGGGCGCAGCCCGAGGCGCTGGGCGACGAGCGCGAAGACCGCGCCCAGCCACTGGCTGATCGATTCGCTGAACAGGCCGCCGCCCCGGTTGACCCGGTGGAAGTCGGCGACGGTGGGACGGGGCTCAGCCAAGGTGGTCGCGGATTGCACCGGCGTAGTCTGCCAGCCGCTCCCGCGTCTCGGTAGGCGACATCGCCAGGTGTTCGAGGATCGTGTAGCGGTCCGGCCGGGTCCGGGGCGCGAACTGCACGGCATCGACGAACTGCTCGTCGGTCAGGCCCAGGTCGGCCGGCGTGGTGGCGAGACCGTGCCGGTGCAGGCAGCGGGCGAGCCGGCCGAACCGGTCGGTGTCGCCCCGCAGGAACGTGCAGAAGAGGGCGCCGAGCCCCACCTGCTCCCCGTGGGCGGCGGTGCCGGGGTGGAGCCGGTCGATCGCGTGGGAGATCTCGTGGTCGCCGCCGCTGGCGGGGCGCGTCGACCCGCACACCGAGCTGGCGATGCCGCCCATGATCAGCGCCTCGGCCAGCGTGGTGAGGAAGCTGTCGTCGGTGATCTTGCCGGGGTGGTTGAGCAGCGCCTCGGCACCCGTCCTGGCCAGGGTCACCGCGAGCCCGTCGATGGGCTCGCCGCGTACCTCGTGGGCCAGCTCCCAGTCGGCGCAGGCGTTCAGGTTGCTCACCGCGTCGCCGATGCCGGCCTGCGTCTGCCGGTCCGGGCCGTTCTCCACGAAGTCGAGGTCGACGATGACCGCGATCGGGATGTGCACCCCGTAGGAGCCCTTGCCGCCCTCGTGGTCGAGCGAGGCGGTCGGGGAGGCGATGCCGTCGTTGGCCAGGCTGGTCGCCACCGTCACCATCGGGATGCCGTAGCGGGTGGCCGCGTACTTGGCGGTGTCGATGGTCTTGCCGCCGCCGATGCCCACCACGGCGTCGTAGTGGCGGCGGCGCAGCCGGTCACCGAGATCGTTCGCCGCGTCGATGGTGCCGCCGACGACCGTGAAGACGTCGGCCGCGCCGAGCGACGGCCGGCACAGCTCGACGATCCGTTCACCCTGCCCGGGGCCGACCACCACGGCCACGTCCCCGCCGGCCGAGATCCGCCGGTCGGCCAGCAGCGGCCCGAGGTCGGCCACCGCACCCCGCCGGACCTCGATCACGAGCGGGGTGTTGACCGTACGGGCTAGTAGCGGCACGCGATCTCCCGCGCCCGGGCCAGGTCGGCGTGGTTGTCGACCTCGACCCAGAGGACGTCGCCGATCGGCGCCGCCCGCACCTCGCCACCTCGGTCGGCGAACTCCTGGTAGCCGTCCTCGTAGTAGAGGTTCGGGTCGCGCCGCCACGTCGCCTCCAGCGCGTCGGCGAGGGCGTCGGCCACCTGCGGCTCGATCAGCGTCGCGCCGATGTACTCCCCGTACGCCTCACCCGGGTCCATGATCTTCGTGATGCGGGTGAGCTGGCCGGCGGCGTCGAAGGTGGTCTTCATCTCCTCCTCGGCCAGCGGCTTGATGGTGTCGACGGCGAGCAGGATGCCCGGGCCGCGCTCGGCCAGCAGGGTCTTCTCCACGCTGACCGGGTGCACGGTGTCGCCGTTGACCAGCAGCACGCCCCGGGCGAAGTGCTCCCGGGCCAGCCAGAGGGAGTAGGCGTTGTTCCACTCCTCGGCCTTGTCGTTGTGCACCAGGGTGAGCGTGACGCCGTACTTCTTCTCCAGCTCCGCCTGGCGGGAGACGACCGCGTCGGCGGCGTAGCCGACCACGATCACGATGTCGGTGAGCCCCACCTCGGCCAGGTTGCGCAGCGAGATGTCCAGGATGGTGGTGTCGCCGTCCACCGGCACCAACGCCTTGGGCAGGGTGTCGGTGTACGGGCGCAGCCGGCGCCCCGCCCCGGCTGCCAGCACCATCCCGATCATTGAGGCGTCCTCCCTCGTACGACTCCCGGTCACCGCTGGAGGATAGCCCCGCGTGGCGGCACCGCTGCGGCCAACCGGTCAGCCGGGCAGCGCCGCCAGGTCCGCCAGCACCTCCAGCCGCTCCTGAGCACTCAGCACGGCGTACGGGGCGGCGGCCCGCCGGTCGGTCTCCAGCTCGATGGCGAGCTGCTCCGGGCCGGGCGGCAGGGCGGCGGCGCTCGCAGCGCTGTGCCCGGCGGCGGTCCACGCGGCGGCGTGCGCGTCGGCCCGGTGGTAGCGCATCGTGCCGAGCCGGTTCAGCAGCAGCACGCCGGGCGGGGTGCCGTCCGGCTCGTACGGCGGCGCCGTCGCGGCGAACGCGGCACCGGCCTCGGCGCCCTCCTCGTCGGCCAGCACCAGCGCGCACGTGAGCACCCGGCCGAAGGCCTCCACCAGCCGCAGCACCCGGTCCTCGTGCCCCGCCCACAGTTCCTCGGTGACCTCCGCGTGCACCTGCCAGATCTCGGCGAGGAAGGCCAGCCCGCGCTCGGTGGCGGAGAGCCCGCCCTCGGGGCTGCGGTGGATCATCCCGTACGCCACCTGCTTGTCCAGGGCCCGCCGGCACTCGACCGGGTCCCGGTAGCGGGTGACCGCGGCGAAGCCGGCCTCGTCGACCGTTCCGCCCGGCGCCGCGAGGCGGGTGCGGAACTCCAGCAGGAAGCCGGTGGCGGCCGGCCCGCCGTACCGCTGGCTCAGCTCGGCGCCGCCGCCGTCGCGGCCGGCGAGGATGCCGGCGACGAACGCCCGGTCGACCGCCGGGGCGACCAGGCCGGCGAACCGGTGCGGCGCCAGCTCGACGGTGTCGTTCACAGACCTATCGAACGCAGGGCGGCGAAGCCTTCGTCCGCGATCCGCCGGATGAGGCCGTCGTTGACGTCGCGGTGCTCGTCGAGCAGGTCCAGCTCGTCGGCGGCGAGCCACCGGAACTCGGTGTGCTTGCCCACCTCCAGCGTCGGCCGGGCCAGGTCGCCGTCGACCCGGACCAGCCAGTCGCGCTCGATCCGGGCCAGGCCGTCGTCGGCGACGTAGTGGTGTTCCCCGACCTGGCCGAGCACGTGCGACACCGTCCAGCCGGTCTCCTCGGTCACCTCCCGGCGCAGCGCGTCCATCCAGTCCTCGCCCGGTTCCAGATGACCGCCGACGATGTCCCAGCAGTTGGGAAAAATGCGCCGGTGGGGAGACCGTCGCTGAATGAAGAGTCGACCGTCGTCGTCGACGATCAGCGCGCCGGCGCAGCGCAGGGGCTCGGTGGACACGCCACGACAGTAGCGAGCGGTGGCGCGTTCCGGCGACGTCCGGTCTTGTCCGCGGCAGCGCCCGGGCGCACCATGTCCCCTACCGGGTGCCACCGTCCCACAGGGGTGATGCGTGATGCAGGTTCGGGAAGCGATGTCCAGCGAGGTTCTCGTGGTCGGCCCGGAGCACACGCTCCGCCAGGCGGCCCGGATGATGTCGGCCCGCGGTGTCGGGTCGGCGGTCGTGATCGACCCGGACTCCGAGGGGGTCGGCATCATGACCGAACGCGACGTGCTCAGGGCCATCGGGGCCGACCTCGACTGCGACGTCGAGCGGACGGCAGCCCACCTGACCTGGGACGTGGTCTACGCCGGGCCGGAGTGGACGGTGGAGGAGGCGGCCGCGGCCATGGCCCGGGGCGGCTTCCGGCACCTCGTGGTGCTCGACGGGCGCGAGGTGGCCGGGGTGATCTCCGTCCGGGACATCATGCGGGTCTGGGCGGCCAGCCGGATGGCCGAGTCGACCTGAGCCGCCGCTCGGCCGAGGGTGTGGCGGGCCGATCGACGGGTAAGGATTCCCGTGCGGGCACGGACGGGCCGTGACCCGCGACGGAGGTCCTCATGCGTGGCGCGGATCGGCTGGTCGAGCAGCAGTACGCGATGCTCCTGCGGCGGGACGTGGCCCGGCTGCCGGACCTCTACGCGGCCGACGCCTTCTACTCGATGCCCGGCGTCACGGTGCGCCCGATCGAGTTGCCCGCCCTGCTGCGCACCTGGACCGGTGCCTTCCCGGACCTGTCCGTCGACCCGCTCGGGTCGGTGCAGACGGCCGGCGGCGCGGCCGTCGAGCAGCGGCTGACCGGCACCCACACCGGCGTGCTGCACTCCCCGTTCGGCACCGTCGCGCCGACCGGTCGGCTGGTGAGCTGGGACGTGGTGGACGTCGTCCGGGTCCGGCGTGGCCGGATCGCGGCCTGGCGGTCCTACTTCGACTGGGGGCAGCTGATCGCGGCGCTCGGCCTGCACGTGGACGGGCTCTCCCGGGAGGCGCAGCACGACCCGCTCGGCCTTCCGGTCTGACCTGCCGCCGACCGGTCGACGCCGGTCACCCGTCCCGGTGGCTCAGGATGCGGACATCGCCGTGCCTTCCGCACGCACCCCGTCGGCTTCCGTACGCTGAACAGCCATGACCGCCGAGCAGCTGATCTCCTTCGCCCGTGGCGCTCCCTCGCTGGACATCGTCGATGTCGAGGGGCTCAAGGCCGCCGCCGTCCGCGCCTTCGACGCCGACCCCGCCGGGGTGACCGCGTACGGCACCTCCGTCGGCTACCTTCCGCTGCGGAAGTGGATCGCCGAGAAGCACGGGGTCTCCGCCGACCAGGTGCTGATCACCAACGGGTCGTTGCAGGCGGACGCGTTCCTCTTCGACCACCTGGTCCGCCCCGGTGACGCGGTGGTGGTGGAGCGCCCGACGTACGACCGGACGCTGCTCAACCTCCAGCGGATGGGCAGCGAGCTGCACGGCGTCTCCATCCAGCCGGACGGGCTCGACACCGCCGAGCTGCGCAAGCTGCTGGAGTCCGGGGTGCGTCCCCGGCTGGCGCACGTCATCCCGAACTACCAGAACCCGGCCGGCGTGACCCTCAGCCTGGAGAAGCGCCGGGAGCTGCTCGACCTCGCCGCCGAGTACGAGTTCACGATCTTCGAGGACGACCCGTACGCCGACATCCGGTTCCGGGGCGAGGCGCTGCCGTCGATGCTCTCGCTGGACACCCGCAACGTGGTGGTGCACGCCTCCAGCTTCACCAAGACGGTCTGCCCGGGCGTACGGGTCGGCTACCTGGTCGGTCCGGCGGACCTGATCGGCGACATCGCGAAGAAGGCGACCAGCCTCTACATCTCGCCGGGCATGGTCTCCGAGGCGATCGTGCACCAGTTCTGCGTCTCCGGCGACATCGAGCGCTCCATCGAGACCGTGCGCGCCGCGCTCGGCGAGCGGGCCCGGGTGCTGGCCGAGTCCCTGCGCCGGCACATCCCGGAGGCCCGCTTCGTGGAGCCGGACGGCGGCTACTTCCTCTGGGTCGAGCTGCCCGAGGACGTGGAGGTCGACAGGCTCGCCCCGGCCGCCGCCGAGCGCGGGGTCGCCGTGGTCAAGGGCAGCGACTTCGTCGTCGACGGCGGGCGGCACGCCCTGCGGCTGGCGTACTCGGCGGTGACCGCGGACCGCATCGACGAGGGCGTGCGGCGCCTGGCGGAGGCCATGGCGGCTGTACGGAGCTGAATTTCTGTCAGATTTCTGACAGTTGCACGATCGTGGCCGCCCCGGGACTCCCGCCGGGGCGGCCGGCAGCCCACAATGCTGCGAGCGTCACTCACCACGTGTAGCGGAGTTCACCGCCCGGTGCCGGCCCCCGCCGCGCCCGGCGACGAGCCGGGCCGGCCCGGCCGGCGGCACGTGGGGCGGCGCGACCAGCACAACCCCCGCCCCCAAAAGGGCGTCGGGTGGGCCGTGTCGTCCCCTCACCCCCCTGATGCGACCCGGCCCACCCGGCGCCCCATCCCGGCGATCGTCACCGGCGGTGATCATCCACGGCGGCGTACTGTTCACCGGCGGCGGCGCGTGGGGAGGGGGCGTGATGACGGACCGGGAACGGACGACCGCGTCGAACGGCGGACGGGTGCTCAGGCCCCGGGACTGGGTGGCGCCGGTGCGGGCGATGACCCGCCGGCTCAACTCCGACAGCCCCCAGCAGACGTCCCCGCCGGCCGGCCCGCAGCGCAACGCGGTGGTCGACTGTGCCCTCTACGTGGACGGCTGCCGACAGCCGGGCGACTGGCAGTACGCCGAGGCCCTCGCCGCGGCCCGCCGCGAGGAGCACGGCTTCGTCTGGCTCGGCCTGCACGAGCCGGAGCTGGCCGAGATGACCGCCATCGCCGCCACGTACGGGCTGCACGAACTGGCCGTCGAGGACGCGGTGAAGGCGCAGCAGCGCCCCAAGCTGGAGCAGTTCGGCGAGGTCAGCTTCCTGGTGCTGCGGACCGCCCGGTACTGCGAGCACGCCGAGCTGACCGAGCACTCCGAGGTCGTCGAGACCGGCCAGGTGATGCTCTTCATCGGCCCGAACTTCCTGATCAGCGTGCGGCACGGGGACGCCTGCCGGCTGGCCCCCGTCCGCGCCGACCTGGAGACGAAGCAGGACCTGCTGCTCCAGGGGCCCTGGGCGGTGGCGTACGCGGTCACCGACCGGGTGGTGGACATCTACCTGGAGGTCGCCGACCGGCTGGAGGACGACCTCGACACGCTGGAGGCCGACGTGTTCGACCGCCAGTCCACCGGCCGGATCCAGCGGATCTACCAGATGAAGCGGGAACTGGTGGAGTTCAAGCGGGCGGTGATGCCGTTGCAGCGCCCGCTGCTGACCCTCACCGCGCAGATGAACCGCGACGTGCCGAAGGAGATCCGCCGCTACTTCCGTGACGTGCAGGACCACCTGAGCCGCACCGTCGAGCAGGTCAACTCCTACGACGACCTGCTCAACTCCATCCTCCAGGCGCGGCTGGCCCAGGTCACGGTCGACCAGAACAACGACATGCGCAAGATCGCGGCGTGGGCCGCCATCGCCGCCGTGTGGACCGCCATCGCCGGCATCTACGGGATGAACTTCGACGTCATGCCGGAGCTGCGGATGACGTACGGCTATCCCGTCGTGCTCGCCCTGATGCTCGCGATCTCGCTGGCCCTCTACCGCTGGTTCCGCCGCAACGGCTGGCTCTGACCGCCCGAGCCTGACGCACAGCCTGACGCCGGACGCGGCGCCGCCGGACCCCGCAGCTTCCGCCGGACGCGGAAGCGCCGGCGGGGCGGCGGGAGCCGCTTCGCCGGCGCTTTCCGTGACCGACAGAGGTGTCAGCGGCGGCCGTTGGTCTTGGCGCCGCCCTTGCCGAGCGCCTCGGTCAGGTCGTCCGCCGGACGGCCCGAGGTGTCCTTGGCGCCCTCGGCCACCGACGGGACCTTGTCCGTCGCGTGGACCGTCGGCTGCTTGCCGGGGGTGGTGGTGGAGGCGCTGTCGCCGCCGGCCACCGCCGAGCTGCCGGCGCCGGTCGGGCCGCCCGCCACGCCCGAACCGCTCGACATCGTCGAGGCGTCGGTCACCGGGGTGCGGATCTCCATGGTCTCCACCTCGTCTCGCATCGGCTCCAGCGTGCGGGTCGGGTCGTACTCGGCCCACTCCTGCTGCTCGCGGCGCCGCCGCATCGCCACCGCGGCGACCCCGGCCACCGCGCCGGCGGCGAGCAGACCGGTCATCATGGACCCGCCCCGCCGGGAGTTCTTCTTCCGGGAAGCCTTCATGTTCTTCGCCTTGACCTTCCTGCCGGCCGCGACCTGCTTGGCTGCCAGGGCCTTCCGGCCGGTGACCGCCTTGCCCGCCGCCTCGGCCTGCGCCTTGCGGACGGCCAGGGCCAGCGGCGCGAGCGCGGCGACCGTGGACGCGAGGCCGCTGGACGCGCGGTCGCGCACGATGACGGCCGTCGGCGCGACCGCGCCCCGGGCCGCCTGGACCCGCGGGGCGACGGTGGCGCCGGCACCCTTCGCGGCGTACGTCGCGGCCTGCCTCAGGTGACCGAGGCCCTGGTTCAGCTCCACCTTGGCCAGCTGCCCCTGGGTCTTACGCCGCCCGATTCCAAACACGGTCCCACCTCCTGGGAGTTGTTCCTTCGTCATCCTCCACCTTCGGATGCCTCCGCACTGCCAGATCGGGCACATGGGAGGATCCGCATGGAACTGACCAACGAGTGAGGAGTACCCGTGGCCGAGGCTGTCTACGCCACCTTGCACACCAACGCTGGCCCGATCCGGCTGGAGCTCTTCCAGAACCACGCCCCGAAGACCGTCAAGAACTTCGTCGACCTGGCGGAGGGCAACCGCGAATACACCGACCCGCGTACGGGTCAGCCGGGCAGCGGGCCGTACTACGACGGCACCATCTCGCACCGGGTGATCAGCGGCTTCATGATCCAGATGGGCGACCCGACCGGCACCGGCCGCGGTGGCCCGGGTTACAAGTTCGGTGACGAGTTTCACCCGGAGCTGCGCTTCGACCAGCCGTACCTGCTGGCGATGGCGAACGCCGGGCCGGGCACCAACGGCTCGCAGTTCTTCATCACCGTCTCGCCGACGCCGCACCTGAACAACCGGCACACCATCTTCGGGAAGGTGGCCGACGAGCAGTCCGCGAAGGTCGTCGACACGATCGCCAACACCCCGACCGGTCCGAACGACCGGCCGTTGCAGGACGTCGTCATCGAGCGGGTCGAGATCGAGCGGACCGCTGCCTGAGTGGTCCGCGAGGTACCTTTGCCGGCATGACTGAGCGCTCCGAGGGCCGGGACCGGTTGGTGGGCCGCACGATCCGCGACGGCGGGCGGGCGCGGTGAGCGAGTCGCCACCCACCACCCCGGTCTGCTACCGG
Source organism: Micromonospora sp. M71_S20 (assembly GCF_003664255.1). Lineage (NCBI taxonomy): Bacteria > Bacillati > Actinomycetota > Actinomycetes > Micromonosporales > Micromonosporaceae > Micromonospora > Micromonospora sp. M71_S20. The sequence continues at coordinate 2,744,060 of NZ_RCCV01000001.1, forward strand.
CACCCCGGCCGGGAGACGTACGTGCGGTGCACCCGCTGCGACCGGCCGATCTGCCCGGACTGCATGCGGGAGGCGTCGGTCGGGTTCCAGTGCCCGGAGTGCGTGGCGGAGGGACGTCGTAGCGTGCGGCCGGCGCGTACCGCCTTCGGTGGTGGTGCCGCCGGCCGGCACGGCTACGTCACCAAGGCGCTGATCGCGCTCAACGTGCTGCTGATGCTGCTCTCCATCGCCTCGGACCGGGGCGGGGACGCGGCGGTCGGCGGCTCCGGCTTCGGCGGCCTGATGGGCGGCAGCACCCCGCTGACCGACTGGGGCTCCGTGCTCGGCGGCGCGATCTTCCCGGACGGCACGGTCGGCGGCATCGCCGAGGGCGAGTGGTACCGCCTGGTCACCGCGATGTTCCTGCACTACGGCGTGGTCCACCTGCTGCTGAACATGTGGGCGCTGTGGGTGCTCGGGCGGTCGCTGGAGGCCAGCCTCGGGCCGCTGCGTTTCCTGGCGCTCTACCTGGTCGCCGGGCTGGGCGGGAACGTCGCCGCCTACCTGTTCAGCGCGGAGAACCAGCTCACCGCCGGCGCCTCCACGTCGATCTTCGGCCTGTTCGCCGCGCTGGTGGTCATCGAACGGAAGATGGGCCGGGACATCTCCCAGGTGCTCCCCGTCCTGGTGATCAACCTGGTCTTCACGTTCACCGTGCCGGGCATCTCGATCCCCGGGCACCTGGGCGGCCTGGTGGTCGGCGCGCTGCTGGCGCTCGTGTTCGCGTACGCCCCGAGGTCGCGCCGGTCGCTGGTGCAGCTCGCGGGCGTCGCGGTGATCGTGGCGGCGCTGATCGGTCTGGCCCTGGTCCGCACCGCGGCCATCGTCGGCGGCTGACCTTCCGCCCGGTCCCCGCCCTCCGGGCGCGGGCCGGCCGGGGCCAACGCCGCCGACCCGGTGCGCGGGCCCGCTCAGTGCGGGCGGGCCTCGTGCAGGGCCTCGGCCACCTCGGCGGGATCCGCGCCGAGGTCGTGGCGGCCGAAGAGGTGCAGCGACTCCCCCGCGTCGATCTCCAGCAGCTCGCTGGTCAGGCCCCGCCGCGCGCGGCGGTCCACGGTCACCTTCTCGACGGCCGACCAGGGCAGCCGCCGGTGCCCGGCGAAGCCCCGGACGACGGTGATCCCGTCCGGGTCGACGGCGAGCCGGACGGGCACGATCAGGTCCCGCGCGGCCCAGCCGGCGAGCGCGGCGGCGGTGAGCACGGCCAGCGCCAACCGGACCGGGTCGCCCCCGTCGAGGAGCAGGGCCAGCGCGAGCAGCGCGACCGCGCCGGTCAGCTTGAGCGCCGGCAGGGTGGGCGGCACCCGCCACTGCCGGGTCGGGGCCGGGTCGGGAGACATCCGTTCAGCATGCCAGGGCACCGGGGGAGGACGCCCGGCCCGCCGACGACGTAGGATCGGGGCCGGCCCAAGTTACCGGGGAGTAGTCATGAGTGACGCAGTCATCGTCGGCGCGGTACGCACCCCGGTGGGGCGGCGCAAGGGCAGCCTGGCCGCCGTGCACCCGGTCGATCTCTCGGCGCACGTGCTGCGCGCCCTCGCCGAGCGCACCGGCATCGACCCGGCGCAGGTCGACGACGTGGTCTGGGGCTGCGTCTCCCAGGTCGGCGACCAGTCGTGGAACGTCGCCCGCAACGGCGTGCTCGCCGCCGGCTGGCCCGAGTCGGTGCCCGGCACCACGCTCGACCGGCAGTGCGGCTCCAGCCAGCAGGCCCTGCACTTCGCCGCCGCCACCGTCCTCTCCGGCCAGGCCGACCTGGTCGTCGCCGGTGGCGTCGAGTCGATGACCCGGGTCGCGATGGGCTCCAGCGTGGCCGGCGGGTCGCCCTTCAGCGACCAGCTGCGCGACCGCTACCGCGGCGTCGAGGGCTTCGCCGACGACGCGCCGCTGCCGTTCAACCAGGGCGTCGGGGCGGAGCTGATCGCCGAGCGCTGGCGCCTGTCCCGCACGCAGCTCGACGAGTTCGCCCTCGCCAGCCACGAGAAGGCCGCCGCCGCGCAGGACGCCGGTGCCTTCGACGCCGAGATCGCCCCGGTCGCCCTGGCCGACGGCGGCAAGTTCGCCGCCGACGAGGGCATCCGGCGGGACACCTCGCTGGAGAAGCTCGGCGAGCTGGCCACCCCGTTCCGCGCCGACGGGGTCGTCACCGCCGGCTCCGCGTCGCAGATCTCCGACGGCGCGGCGGCGCTCGCCGTCACCACCAGCGAGTGGGCCAGCCGGCACGGCCTGCGCCCGCTGGCGCGCGTGCACACCGCCGTCGTCGCCGCCGACGACCCCGTCACCATGCTCACCGCGCCCATCCCGGCCACCGCGAAGGCGCTGCGCCGCGCGGGGCTGGGCATCGAGGAGATCGGGGTGTACGAGGTGAACGAGGCGTTCGCGCCGGTGCCGCTGGCCTGGCTGGCGGAGACCGAGGCGGACCCGGAGCGGCTCAACCCGCGCGGCGGCGCCATCGCCCTCGGCCACCCGCTCGGCGGGTCCGGCGCCCGGATCATGTGCACCATGCTCGCCCACATGCGGGACAACGACATCCGCTACGGCCTCCAGACGATGTGCGAGGGCGGCGGCATGGCCAACGCGACCATCGTCGAGCTGCTGTAGCGGGCGGGAAAACTCCTGGCCCCGTGGCGGGGCGGCGGCTAGGTTGCCGGGCGTGACCGACGCCGCCGCCCCCCGCGCCGACTGGGCCGACCCGCACTGGCGGGAGACCGCCCTCGACTGGATCGGCGAGCAACTCGGTCGGCACGGCCGCCGGGTCGTCGGGCCGGTCGAGCCACGGGTCCGGCCCTGGTCGCTGGTCTGGCGGGTGCCGACCGACGCCGGGGACGTCTGGTTCAAGGCGAACAACCCCGGCACCCGGCACGAGGCCGCGCTGCTGGCCGCGTTGGCCCGGCTCGCCCCCGACCGGGTGCTCGACCCGGTCGCCGTGGACGCCGAGCGCGGCTGGTCCCTGCTGCCCGACGGCGGCCGGACGCTGCGCGACGCGTTGGGCGGCGACCGGAGCCTGCTGAGCCGCTGGGAGCGGGTCCTGCCCGAGTACGCGCACCTCCAGCGCGCGGTCGCGCCCCGGGCCGGCGAACTGCTCGCCCTCGGCGTGCCCGACCACCGGCCGGAGGTGCTGCCGGAGCTGTTCGAGGCGCTGCTGGACGACGAGGAGTCGCTGCTGCTCGGGGCGGAGGACGGGCTCACCGCCGAGGCGTACGGGCGGCTGCGCGCCCACCGGTCCGCCTTCGCCGAGGACTGCCGGCGACTGGCCGCGTCGGGTCTCGCGCCGACCGTCCAGCACGACGACCTGCACGACGGCAACGTGTTCGTGGCCGGCGACGGGCACCGCTTCTTCGACTGGGGCGACGCCTCGGTGGCCCACCCGTTCGGCACCCTGCTGGTGACGCTCAACTCGGTCGCGGACGGGTTCGGGCTGCCCGACGGCGACCCGGCGCTGGCGTGGCTGCGCGACGCCTACCTGGAGCCGTGGTCGGACGGGCACGACCGGGCGACGCTGCGCGAGGCGGCCCGCCTGGCCGTCCGCGTCACCCGGGTCAGCCGGGCGCTCTCGTGGCGCCGCGCCCTTCCGATCGCCGACCCGACCCGGGCGGAGTACGCCGCCGCGGTGCCGGGCTGGTTGCAGGAACTGTTCGCGCCGGATCCGGTCTGAGCCGACGCGGCGACTCCTGTCGACCGGCCCTCCGGCGGCCGGCGCCGAAGCCGGACAGGCGGTGCGACGCACGCGCGTGGAAGTTCCAAAATTCCGGCGTGACCCACGTCACCCCAGGTCGCGCCTCGTTGGGCAGGGCATGGACGTCTTCTCCCGAACGTTCCTCCCGGCCGCCTCCGAGGCCGGGCTGGCGGTGCAGACCGTCACCCGGCACATGCCGGTCTTCCGACGCTGCGTCGGTTCCGGCGACGCCACCATCCTCGTCACCCGGTGCGCCCGGCCGGACCGCCCGATGGCCGGCGAGTACCTGCTCCTGCTGACCCACCGACGGCTGGTCGTCACCCAGCAGACCCGCGTGCTGCACCGGCTGCGCCTGCACCTCAACACGGAACTGCGGGAGCTCAGCAACGTCACCTGGAGCCCCGACCCGCGCCTGCAGTCGGTCGAGATGGCCGCCACCGCGATCGACGGGATCCGCGAGCGGTTCCTCATCCGCACCCGCCACCCGAAGCAGGTGTGGCAGCTCGACGCCCTGCTCAACCACGCCTTCCGGACCCGGCTGCGGACGCCCCGGGAGCGGCTCGTCGCCACCATCGGCGAGGCCCCGCCGGTCGCGCGGCCCGTCGCCTTCCGCCCCGCCGTGGTGCGCTGACCGTCTTCTTACCGAACCCGAACATCCGCTGACCGTCGCGGCGGCACCGGGTCGGCAATCATGGGCCGGTGACCGTCGACGCCGCGCCCCGCGGGCTCGTCCTCGTGGTGGAGGACGAGCCGGCCATCGCCGACCTGGTCCGGCTCTACCTGACCCGGGACGGCTTCGGCGTACACCTGGAAAGGGACGGGGCGGCCGGGCTGGCCGCCGCCCGCCGCCTGCGCCCGGTGGCCTGCGTCCTCGACATCGCGCTGCCCGCCCTGACCGGCACCGAGGTCTGCCGGCGCCTGCGCGAGGCCGGCGACTGGACGCCGGTCATCTTCCTCACCGCCCGCGACGACGAGGTGGACCGCGTCGTCGGGCTGGAACTGGGGGCGGACGACTACGTCACCAAGCCGTTCAGCCCCCGCGAACTGGTCGCCCGGGTGCGGGCGGTGCTGCGACGCACCGCCGGGACGCCCGAGGGCACGGGCCTGCCCCGGGTCGTCGGCGCGGTGGCTCTCGACCCGACCCGCCGCACGGTGACCGTCGCGGGCACCCCGGTCCAGCTCACCTCCACCGAGTTCGACCTGCTGGCGCACCTGATGGCCCGACCGGGCCGGGTCTTCACCAGGGAGGAGCTGCTCGCCGGGGTCTGGGGGTACGCGGCGCACGCCGGCACCCGGACCGTCGACGTGCACGTCGCACAGGTCCGGGCGAAGCTGGGCGCGGCCGGCGTGATCCGCACCCACCGGGGCGTCGGGTACTCCGCCGATGGCTGAGCCGACCGTCGCGCCGCCGTCGGCGCCGCGGCACCGTCCCGGCCGGACGCTGACGTCCCGCGCGGTGCTGGTCACCTGCGCGGTCGCCCTGGTCTCGGTGCTGGTCACCGCGATCGTCGCGGTGCCCCTGGCGGTACGCGGCGTGGAACGACGCGACCAGGAGGCGCTGGCCGCCCAGGCCCGGCTCGCGGCCGAGGTGCTGCGCCCCAGGCTGGAGACCGGGCGGACCGCCGACGAGGAGCGGATCGTCCGGCAGCTGAACGCCCAGGGCGTCGACGCGTACCTCGTCCGGGGCGGGGTGGCCGAGCGCCCCGGCCTGCCGCCGCGGGTGGTGCGGCGCGTCGCCGAGGGGCGCAACGTGTCGACCCGCCGTCCGCTCGACGGGCGGCGCACGCTGATCGAGGGACGCGCCCTGCCCGGCGGCAACGGGGTGGTGCTGACCCGCTCCCGGCCCACCGCGCCGTGGCGGCAGGTGGTGCCCAGCCTCTGGCTGCCGCTGCTGGCCGGGCTCGCCGCCGGGGTGGTCGCCGGGCTGCTGCTCGCCCGCCGGCTGGCCCGACCGATCCGGCGTGCCGCCGACGCCGCCGCCCGGCTGCGCGCCGGGGACCGGGCGGTGCGCGTGCCGGTGGAGCCGCCCGACGAGGTGGCCGACCTGGCGTACGCGCTGAACGGGCTGGCCGCCGCGCTGGCCACGAGCGAGGGCCGGCAGCGGGAGTTCCTGCTCTCCGTCTCGCACGAGCTGCGCACCCCGCTGACCGCGATCCGGGGCTACGCCGAGGCACTGGCCGACGGGGTGATCGGGCCGGTGGACGCGCCCGACGCGGGTCGTACCGTGCTCGCGGAGGCGCAGCACCTGGACCGGCTGGTCAGCGACCTGCTGGCGTTGGCCCGGCTGGAGGCCGCCGACTTCCCGCTCGAACCGGTGCCGGTGGACCTCGCCCGGCTGGCCGCCGACGCGGGCCGGACCTGGGCCGACCGGTGCGCGAAGGTGGGGGTGCCGTTCCGCGCGGAGGTCCCGGACGCGCCGGTGCCGGCGTACACCGATCCGGGGCGCATCCGGCAGGTGGTGGACGGGCTGCTGGAGAACGCGCTGCGGGTCGTACCGCCGGGGGCGCCGATCGTGCTCGCGGTCCGGGCGGCCGGCGCGGACCCGCTGGCGGGCGGCGTCGTCGAGGTCCGCGACGGCGGACCGGGCTTCACCGACGACGACCTGGCGGTCGCCTTCGAGCGCGGCGCCCTGCACCAGCGCTACCGGGGGGTGCGCAAGGTCGGCACCGGGTTGGGGCTGGCGCTCGCCGCCGGCCTGGTCCGCCGGCTCGGCGGGGAGATCGCGGCCGGGCACGCGCCGGAGGGCGGCGCCGCGTTCACGGTCCGGCTGCCGCCGGATCCTTACCTGACCCGAACATCGGTCTGACCCTCCGCTCGCCGGTCGGCGGGAGGCTGGGGCTCCACGGACGAGAGGGAGACTCATGGCACGTTGGGGAATCGCCACCACCACGCTGCTCGCGGCGGTCGCGCTCGGCGTCGGCGGATGCGGCGCCGCCGGGCCGGCCGGTCAGCCGGCCCGGGAGACCGCCGTCGAGGTCGCCGCGGCGCTGGGCGCGGAGGGGCAGGCGCTGGCCGCGCTGGGCTTCGACACCGGCGACCTGGACGTCGAGCCGCTGGCCGCACCCGCCTCGCCGGAGGCGTCGCCGGGCGCGGCCGGGGAGAAGCGGCGGGAGCGCGCGGAGGAGCGCCGCGAGCGCCGGCAGGCCCGGGTGCTGCTGCGTCGGGACGCCCTGCACGGCGAGGCCGTGGTGCGGACGAAGGACGGCGGTACGCGGACCGTCGCCGTGCAGCGGGGTGAGGTGACCGCCGTCGACGGCGACTCGATGACCGTGAAGTCCGCCGACGGCTTCACCATGACCTGGACCTTCGGCGACAAGCTGCGCGTCGTGGAGCGTCGCACGACGATCCGGTCCGCCGACGTCAAGGTCGGCACGACCGTCGGCGTGGCCGGTGCCAAGGAGGGCGACGGCGGGGTCGCCCGCCTGATCGTCGTGCCGGCCCGGCAGAAGTAGGTGGGGTGTGACCCGTCGGCGACGGCGGGCCGCACCACGCCGTCGGTGTGAGCGGTGCCGCCCCCGGGGGAGGGCGGCACCGCTCACGCGGGGAGGGCCGAACTCAGTAGACGCGGGAGCCGATGAAGTCGTCGTGCCCGTAGCCCACGGGGTTGGCGAAGTTGCGGGACTCGAAGGACCACTGCTGGCGGGCGCTGGTGGAGCAGGCGGCCAGGCGCAGCCGGGGGGTGCCCAGCAGCGGGTTGTCGAACGCCAGGCAGAGGTTGGCGTTGCCGGCCGTCCTGATCTGGTTGCCGGCCAGCACGAACTTCTGGTTGGCGCCGCCGTGGCAGTCGTGGATGTTCACCGCCGTACCGGCGCTCAGCGAACCGCCCGAGACGTCCAGGCAGCGGTCGTGGGAGAGCTCCGAGTGCAGCGACTGGCGGGTCGGGTCGTACCAGAAGCCCTGGTTGCGCCCGCCGTGACAGCCGTACGACTGCTGGGGGGTGCCGTTGCGCGAGTCGTAGCCCTTGCCGTCGACGCAGGTGCCGGTGGCGGCGTTGCGCAGCTGCTTGAACTCGAAGAGCCCGTCGTAGAGCACGCCGTTGCCGGTGCTGGCCGGGTCCACGCAGGTCGCCCGCTGCCGCCCGGAGTCGACGAACTGGGTGACGCACTGGGCGAACATGCCGTGCCCCCGCTTGTTCGGGTGGAACGACTGCCGGGCCGCGTTCTCGTCCCAGATGCCCAGCTCGATGTGGAGCCCGCGTACCGAGGTGTTGTCCGTGCACACCTCGTGGCCGTGGAAGAGCCGGCTGGCGTCCAGGTAGCGGGTGCCGGTGTTGGTCGCCGCCGCCCGCAGCGCCGACTCGAACATCGGCACCGCCTTGTTCCGGGCGAACGCGGCGTCGGCCAGGTAGAGCAGGCAGCCGCCGGCGTACCAGCCGGGGAAGTTCGGGTTGTCCTCGACGTCCGGGCTGCCCGGGCTCGGGTACGACATCAGCACCAGCTCGTAGTCGGAGCGCAGGTAGCCGGCGCCGGTCATCGTCTGCCGGATGTCTTCGAGGGCGTCCTCGACGGCCTGCCGGCTGCCGTCGGTGCGGACGCTCCACTGGTCGGTGTAGGTGGGGTAGCAGGCGCCCTGGAGGAGGACCCGGCGGACGGCGCAGTCGGTGGCGACCGGGCCGAACTGGATCGTGCCGTCGCCGTTGGCGCCGACCACCACCCAGATCAGCTTGATGTGCGTGTTGCGCGCCTTGATGGCGAGGTGGTCGCCCTGGTTCAGCTCGTTGTGCTGGGTCGGCCCGCCCCGGATCAGGTTCCACGGGGTCGCGCCGGAGCAGGCGATGTTGTACTTCTCGTCGGCGGCGATGCCGGTGCGGAACACCGCCTGGTCGTACGAGCGGTCGCACCAGTTGCCGGGCTCGTGGGTGCCGGGCACGTAGTTGCCCACCCCCTCGCCCGAGATCTCGCTGTCGCCCATGGTGATCAGCGCGGTGCGGCGCTGCTCGATGGGGCGGACGGCGGGCGTGCCGTAGAGCGCGGTGGCCTCGGCGGCGCGGATCGTCTCCAGGTTGGCGGGGAGCGGCTGGACGGCGGGACGGTCGGCCGCGGTGGCGGGGGTGGCCGTTCCGGCGAGCATCGGCAGGACGAGAGCGGCGGCGGCGACGAGGGTGAGGGCCCGTCGTCGGGTCGCGCGTTCGCGCCTGGCGGAGGAACCAAGCACCGACGCACTCCTTTCGGCTCGATCGCGGGACGTCGATCGAGTTACCAGAAGGTAGCGTCGGCTTCGAGGTATGTGAATGCGTCTCGTAATCGTTGCCGCAGAGTGCAGAACCGGGCGATCGGGTCGAATCGTGCGCCGGTCGGCTTCCTGGCGGTCAGCTCCCCGGCGGCAGGGCGTAGCCCACGTAGCTCCGGAACTGCACCCGCCAGCCCGCCGGCACCAGCGCCGTGCACGCCGGCCGGCTGCCCGTGCAGACGATGGCGTCCACCGAGGCCGGATCGGCCGGCGGGCGCTCGGGCAGCACCGACTGGAGCGCCACCAGCTCCGGCGGGCGGCCGTCCGCGTCGCGCAGCAGCAGCCACCAGGGGTACTCCCAGTTGTCGTTCTGCTGCACCAGGCCGATCCGGCGGGCGCCCGTCGCGCGTACCGCCTCGGCGGCCCAGCGGAACTCCGCCGCCCACTGGGGACGCCGCAGGAACCGGGTGTCCCATTCGGAGGTGGTGAAGACCGAGCCCGCCCCGACCAGCCGGCGCGGGAAGCCGTACGACACCGCCAGCACCCCGGCCAGCGCGGAGGTGGCCAGCACGCTCACCGCCAGCCCGGCCGCCACCGGCCGCCGTCCGTCCGTGCCGCCGGCCCGGCGCCGGAACAGCGCGTCCAGCCAGAGCCCCGCCAGCGGTACGGCCAGCGCCAGCGCGTAGAGCAGCAGGCGGTTCCCCCACGGCTGCCACTTGATCATGGCGGTGTGCAGTAGCACGGCCGCCACCACGACCACCGCGTACGCGCGCAGCGGACCCGCCTGCGTCGGGGCGACCCGACCGGGCCGGGCCAGCGCGTACGCCGCCCCGATCACCGCCAGCGCCCCGGCCAGCGGGAAGGCCACCCGGTCCTCGTCCGGATACCAGGACGGCACCGGGAACCGTTCCCGCCCGAAGGTGGTGGCCCGGTCCTGCGGGTCCACCCCGATCGCCTCGGCCCCGCCGATGATCGCCTCGGCGCCCGCCCGGCGCAGCGGCGCGAGCGGCGTGTCGAACGCGGTGTGCGCGATCCGTAGCGCGTTGACCAGCAGCGACGGCGGGTCGTGCCGTTCCATCGGGATGGACTCGCGCAGCCGGGGCGGCCCGAGCGGATGCCCGAACTCGGCGGTCACCCGGGCCAGGAACGGCCCGACCACCACCATCGCCACCAGCAGGATCAGCACCGACCCGGCGACCGTCCGGCGCACCTGCCGCCGTGACCGGCCGCCACCGGTCCGGGACGCGCCGGTGCCCCGGCCGGGCGGCCCGGCGCGGTCCGGCGCGGAGCCGGGCCGGGCCAGCCGGAGCTGGGCCAGCCCCCAGAGCAGCAGCAGCGGCCCGACCGCCACCAGGCCGCTGGTCTTGGTCAGCGCGGTCAGCCCGGTGGCCGCCCCCAGCCCCAGCATCGCCCCGGTCCCGGCGCGTCGGCGCAGCCCGTCCAGCGCCACCGTGGCGGCGCAGGCCACCCAGGCGGCGCAGACCAGATCCGTCTGGGTGCTGGTCGCCTGGAGCGCCACCATCGGCGTGGTGGCGAGCACGAACGCGGTCAGCAGCTGGGCCCGCCGCCCCCCGCCGAGCTGCGCGGTGATCCGGGTGGCCGCCAGCAGTACGCCGACGCCGGCCGCCCACTGCACCAGGTGGTGCAGCGCGTCCCCGCCGGTGAACAGGCGCAGGTGCAGCAGCAGGTACTCGGCGCCGGGCGGGATGGTCACCTGGCGGTGGATGGCGGTGGGCCAGAAGCCCAGGCCGCCCTGGGCCACCCAGTGCTCCACCTTGGGCAGGTGGTAGGTCTGCGAGTCGAAGTTGTTCGGCTCGGCCAGCAGGGCGATCAGCAACTCGACCAGCAGCAGACCGCCGACCGTGCCGGCGAGCAGCCGCTCGCCCCGGCCCGCCCTACGCCAGGCGGAGGCCAGCCGGGTCCACCAGCCGGCGCGGCCGGGTGCGACGCGGCGTGCGGCGGCGGGCGGTGCCGGCGGAGGGGGCGGGGCGCCGACGGCCGGGCCGGCCGTCGCGCCGACCAGAGCGGGCTCCGGCGCGGCGACGACCTCGACCGCGCGGTGCGCGGCGGCGACCACGGCGGTGCCGCGCGCGGCGTCCCGGCGGCGTCGCCAGCCGACGGCGGCGACCGCGCCGGCGAGGAGCGACAGCCAGGCGACGGCGAACGCCGGCAGGGTGAGCAGCCGCAGCGCGCCCAGCAGTTCCACCGTGAGCACCGCGAACGCGCCGGTGACCAGAGCCGCCCGGACCAGCGCGAGGCGCCGCCCCGCCACGGTTCCGGCCGCGACCGGACGGAGCGCGACGGCGAGCAGTCCGATCGCGGCGACCGGCGCCAGGGCGAGCGGGTAGCCGACTGCCGACATGGCGGCAGTAAACACCATGAACCTGAGGTCGCCGCGCCGGATGCCCGCAGTGCTGAGCACCGCGTCGTCAACCGCCAGGCTAGGCTAGGGCCGACATATCGTCGCCACCGTGGAGATTCCCGTGAAGCTCTCGATCCTCATGCCGGTCTACAACGAGGAAGAACGCATCGCGGATGCCCTCAAGCAGGCATTGGCGGTCGACTACCCGTGTGAGATCGAGCTGGTCGTGGTCGACGACGGCAGCCGGGACGGCACCGGTGAGATCCTCGGTCGGGCCGACGACGCGCGCCTGCGGGTCATCACCCACCAGCGCAACGCCGGCAAGGGTGCCGCCATCAAGACGGCGGTCGACAACGCCGAGGGCGACTACATGGTCATTCTCGACGCCGACCTCGAGTACGACCCGATGGACATCCCGAAGCTGCTCGACCCGGTGCTCGACGGGCGGGCCGAGGTGGTCTACGGCAACCGCACCTTCGGCAGCCACAGCGCCTACAGCTTCTGGTACGTGATGGGCAACAAGGGCGTCACGATGGCGGCGAACGTCCTGTTCAACTCCTACATCGGCGACCTGGAGACCTGCTTCAAGCTGATGCCGGTCGCGCTCTACCGCTCGCTCGACATCCGCTCGCGGGGCTTCGGCATGGAGGCCGAGGTCACCGGCAAGCTGCTGCGCCGGCGCATCCGCCCCTACGAGGTCCCGATCAGCTACCGGGCGCGGGGCCGCGAAGAGGGCAAGAAGATCACCTGGAAGGACGGCGTCGAGGCGATCTGGATCCTCGGCCGCGAGCGCACCCGCCGCCGCCCCCTCGCCGCCCCGACCCGCTGACCCTCCCGCCCTCCCGCGCCGCCCGCCGTCGGCGGTGCACGGCCCGCCGACGTCGGGCGTGACTCAGCGGCCGGCCGGCACCGGCGCCGCGTCCAGGAACCCGGCGACCGAGCGGCGCAGCCCGGCGGCGTCCAGCCCGTGCCAGCGGGTGTGGTCCTCGGCCGAGCCGTAGCGGCGCAACTCCTCCCGGCTGACGCCGAGCGCCAGCAGCCGGTGCGGCCGGTCGGCCAGGGCCGCCGACACCACCCGGGCCGACGTGCCGGCCAGGTAGGGCTCCACCAGGATCACCGCGTCGCCCGCCAGCGTCCGCAGCCCCGTCGTGTCGAACGGTCGCGGCCGGTGGGTGTAGGCCACCGTCACGCCCAGGTCGGCCACCGCCGCCACCGCCGCGTCCAGCACCGGCCCCACCGCGACCAGCAGCGGTGCGCCCGGCCCCGCGTCCCGGAGCACCCGCAGCGCGCCGTCGCCGCCGTACGGCCGGACGTTGTGCAGCGTGGACAGTCGCAGGTACGCCGAACCGTCGGCGGCCACCGCGTCCCGCAGCAGCGCCGGCACCTCGTCGCGGTGGCCGGGGACGTGCACGGTCCAGCCGTGCAGGGTGTCGATCAGCGAGACGTCGGCCGGGGACAGGTGGGTACGCCCCGACTCCGCCCGGTCGTACGACGCGCCGATGCTGACCAGCACCGCCTCCACGCCCTGGTGGTCCAGGTCGAGCTTGATCTGCTCGTACGCCCGCTCGACGAGGAACGGGGCGTAGCTGTGCACGATCGGTCGGAGCCCGGTCAGGGCGAGCCCGCCGGCCACGCCCACCATCAGTTGTTCCCGGATCCCGACGTTGAGCACCCGGTCCGGGTGCCGGTGCGCGGCCGGGTCGAACGCGTCGGCGGAGATGTCCGCCAGCACCAGGGCCGTACGCGGATCCTCCGCCAGCAGCGCGGTGGTGGTCTCGATGAAGCGCTCCCGCACGGTCACTCCCCCTGGTCGACGACCGCGACGACGACGTGCGGCCGGTGGTTGTCGTGCCCGGTCAGGGCGGTGTGCAGGGCCTCGTGGTCGTGCCCGTCGACGGTGGCGGCGGTCCAGCCGTTGACGGTGAACCGGGCCGCGGCGCCGCCCGCCCAGCCGTGCGTGGCGGAGCCGTTGTCGACCACGATCGCGGTCAGGCCGCCCAGCCCGGTCGCCCCCGCGTACGCGATCGCCTCGTGGTTGGAGCCCTCGTCCAGTTCCGCGTCGCCGAGCAGCACGTACACCCGGGGCCCCAGCAGGCCCTGGGCGCGCAGCCCGAGCGCGGTGCCGACGCCGAGCCCGAGCCCGTGGCCCAGCGAGCCGGAGCCGATCTCCACCCCGGGCACCAGCACCCGGTCGGGGTGGTCGCCGAGCCGGCTTCCGGGCCCGCCCTGGTCGTCGAGCCAGTCGGCGGGGACGAACCCCTTCGCGGCGAGTACGGCGTAGTAGCCGGCCACGGCGTGGCCCTTGGAGAGCAGGAACCGGTCCCGCCCGGGGTCGTCGACGGTCTCCGGGGTGATCCGGAGGACCCGGTCGTAGAGCACCCAGAGCACGTCGACGGTGGAGCGGACGTTGGCGCCGAACTCCCGGCCCGCGCGGACCCGCTCGTACAGCGGCGCGACGGGGCCCGGCAGCGGCGGGGCGGTCGGGTGGTGGCGTGGCGCGGTGGTCGGATCACGGGGTGGCACGGCGGTCGGGGCCGGGCCCGCGCTGGCGGTGGTCGTGGTCATGCCGCTAGCCTGCAAGTTGAAGTCCACTTCAACTCAAGGCGACGTGATGCACGAGTCTCTGACCATCGGCCAGCTCTCCACCCGCAGCGGCGTCGCGCCCTCGGCGTTGCGCTACTACGAGCGGCTCGGGCTGATCCGGGCGGAGCGGACGGGCGGCAACCAGCGCCGCTACGCCCGCACCGAGCTGCGCCGGGTGGCGTTCGTCCGGATCTCCCAGCAGGTCGGCATCTCGCTGGAGGAGATCCGGGAGGCGCTGGACTCCCTGCCGGCCTCCCGCACGCCCAGCGCGGAGGACTGGGCGCGGCTCTCCGCGACCTGGCGGGAGCGGCTGAACGAGAAGATCCGGCTGATGACGAAGCTCCGCGACGACCTCGACGGCTGCATCGGCTGCGGCTGCCTGTCCCTGCAACGCTGCACGCTCAACAACCCCGGCGACTCGCTCGCCGGCGAGGGCCCCGGCGCCCGCCTCGTGCTCCCCCGCGGGGCCGAGGAGCCGACGCCGACCCCCTGACCCGCCCGGCCGGTCTTCCGCCGGGGCGGACCGCGCGTCAGCCGGTGGTGAGCAGCACCTTGCCGACGTGGTCGTTCGACTCGACCAGCCGGTGCGCCCGTGCCGCCTCGGCCATCGGCACCCGCCGGTCCACGACCGGCCGGACCGCCCCCGACTCGACCAGCGGCCACACCTCCTCGCGGACGCCGCGCACGATCTCCGCCTTCTCCGCCAGCGGCCGGGACCGCAGCGCGGTGGCCGCGATCGTGCCCCGCTTGGCCAGCAGCGCCCCGAGATCCAGCTCGCCCTTGCGGCCACCCTGCATGCCGATCACCACCAGCCGGCCGCCCGTGGCCAGCGCCGCCACGTTCCGGAGCAGGTAGGCGGCGCCCATGATGTCGAGGATGACGTCCGCGCCCCGGCCGCCGGTGACCCGCCGGACCTCCTCGACGAAGTCCTGCTCGCGGTAGTCGATCGTGTGCGCCGCGCCCAGCTCACGCAGCCGCTCGTGCTTGCCGGCCCGGGCGGTGACCGCCACGGTGGCGCCGAGCGCGACCGCGAGCTGGATCGCGAAGGTGCCGATCCCGCTCCCGCCGCCGTGCAGCAGCAGCGTCTCGCCCTTGCCGAGCCGGGCCACCTGCACCACGTTCGACCAGACCGTGCAGGCGACCTCGGGCAGCGCCGCCGCGTCGACCAGGTCGACGCCGGCCGGCACCGGCAGGAGCTGCCCGGCCGGCACCGCGACCCGCTCCGCGTAGCCGCCGCCGGCCAGCAGCGCGCAGACCTCCCGGCCCACCTCCCAGCCGGCCACGTCGGGACCGATCGCGCTGATCACCCCGGAGCACTCCAGCCCGGGGTACGCGGGCGCGCCCGGCGGCGGCGGGTAGTGCCCCTGCCGTTGCAGCAGGTCGGCCCGGTTGACCGCGCTGGCCCGCACGTCGACGACCACCTCACCCGGGCCGGGCTCGGGATCGGGCACCTCGCTCCAGACCAGTGCGTCGGGTCCGCCGGGCTCCGGGATCGTGATCGCGCGCATGTTCCGTGTCTACCCCACCCGTCCGTCGGTCCACGCCCGGGCCAGGATTTCGTCCACCGTCCGCGCCGGGGTGAGCGCGGAGGTGTCCAGCCAGAGCCCGATCCGGGGCGTCTCCGCCCGGAACTGCGCGTCCAGGTCGGCGACGGGCCAGTCCCCGTACCCCTTCTTCTCCCGCGCGTCCTCGCGGGCGGCGACGGCCTCGGGGCTCGGCGCGAGCACCACGACCGCCAGCGGCCGGTGCCGGATGCGGTCGACCATGGCCGGCAGTTCCGCGCCGAGGATCACGTCCTGGAGCACCACCGTGAAGCCCTCGGCGGCGTACCGGTCCGCCGCCGACGCGGCGAGGTCGTAGCGCAGCCGCAGCTGCCGCCACGCCTCCGGCGACGGCTCGGCGGTCATCTCCGCCCGCCCGCTGACCACCATCCGCCGGAAGACGTCGCCGCGCAGGTGCACCGCGCGGGGCAGTCGCCGGGCCAGCGCCTCGGCCACAGTGGACTTTCCGGCGGCCATGATTCCGCTGATCAGCACCACCGACGGGGTCTCCCACACGCCGCCGATCATGCCAGCGCGGGTGCGGTGCCCGCTCGCCCGCAGCGGGTCCGTGGCAGACTAGGCACGTCGCGCACCCCACGAGGAGCGCGGCCCGGGAGGGTTCGCCTAGTGGCCGATGGCGCTGGTCTTGAAAACCGGTAAGGCAGCGATGTCTTCGTGGGTTCGAATCCCACACCCTCCGCTTCCTGAACAGCAGAAAGCCCAAGCTGCCAGATATCGTCAGCAGCGGAGGTAGGTGCCGCACAGCGGCGGCGCGTCGACGCGGCAGACCTTCCAGCCGCCGCTGATGCCCCCCTCCTCCGTCGTGTGGAAGCGCCACCGGTGGGTGGCGCCGGTGAAGGTGACGCTTCCCGAGGGGTCGACCTCCGTGAACCGGAGGTCCACCATCGCGGAGACAGTGCCGTCCGAGTCGTCGGTCTGCCAGTTGGTCGTCTCGATCCGCACGCCGAAGGTGACCCGTGACTCGACCTGTTTGCGCAGGTCGCGAACCTGTCGGAACAACTCGTCCCGATTGTCGCCGCACAGGCACCGGTTGATGTCGGGGTTGTCGTCCGGCTGGAAGACCGCCAGGAGGTACGCCTCGGCCGCCGCAGCGGGCGTCTTCTCGCCCCGCCCCGCCTCGATCGCCCTCGTCACCGCCTGCCTGACCGGCGCGCCTATGCAGGCCACGGCGAAGACGACGGCGGCGGCGATCGTCGCCCGGCGACGCCATTGCCGACCGGTGAGAGGCGGCTCGATCACCGGGCGAGACTACGTGCCCGAGCAGCGACGGGCGGTGCCGCGAGGCGGCCGGGCGCGGGTCACACGACGGCCAGCGGGCGTACGGGCGAGCCCGTGCCGCCGACGATCGGCAGCGGAGCCAGGACAAACAGAAACTCGTTCACGCCCGCCTCCGCCAGCGAGTCCAGCCGCAGGTGTTCGACGATGTAGATGCCCGCCTCCACCAGCAGCAGGCGGTGGACCGGCAGCACCCGGAGCCCGGCGCCGGGAGGGATCTGCTCGTAGGCGGTGGTGTCCGCCCCCGTCAGGGCGACCCCGTGCTCCGCGAGCCAGGCCGCGCCGGAGGGGTCGACGCCGGGCACCCCCGTGTCGAGGCCCAGGTAGGCCGTCGGACTTGTCCAGTGCCGGGCCCAGCCGGTACGGACCAGCGCCACGTCGCCCGCGCCCAGCCGCACGCCGGTGCGCCGCAGGCACCGTTCGAGGTCGTCGGCGGTCACGCCGTACCCGCCGGGAAGCACGTCGACCCCGTGGACCGAGGCGACGTCCAGCAGCACCCCCCGCCGGACGAGAGGCGGAATCGTCTCGGTGCCGTGTACGCGGAACCGGCCACCCGACTGCGCCTCGGCAGCGTCGTGTCCACCGTGCAGCAGCCCGTCCTGCGAGATGTGCGACAACGCGTCGACGTGGGTCCCGACGTGCCCGCCGGTGACGATCAGCTCGCCGGCCGACGAGCCCCCGTCGGCCCGCACCACGTCGCCGTGCCGGCGGAGCAGGGCCAGGCGGAATCCCGGGTGGTTCGGCGCGCAGGGCATCCCCTCCTCGAACGGCTGGCTGAGGTCGTGGATGGTGACGCCCGCGGAGACGGCGTCCAGGAGTGCGGTCATGGTGGTGATCCTGTCTCTGCGGGGATGACGGATGCGTACCGGGCCGATTCCGGGTGCGGGTCCCGCGGATGATTCTCCGGTAATGGTTCCGCCGCGCTTCGTGTTCGGCATGCGGGCGCGCCCGAAAATCGAGATTGCGTCGGCCGGTGTCGTCGCCGTCGACCGGATGCCGGCCGGCACTGTACTCGGCGACCCCACGCCGGTCGACCCCTGAAATGTTCGACACTTACCGTGTCCGCATTCAATACCGCGAGTTTGCCCCTGCCCGCCGGGCCGCTCGTGTCGTACACTCGCATCCGATTCAATAACGAGGCGGGCGAAGGGGTGCGGTTAACGGTGCGGCATGACAACTCGGACTGCAATTTCGCGGAATTGAACGCGCCCCTGGTGGCCGCACTGCAGGACGAGCCGGCGCGGTCCGCGTTCGTCGCGGCCGCGCCGCCGGTACGGCGTTTCATGGACGACCTCGGTGCCACCCGGATGCGGTTCATCCCCTATCCGCTCGTCATCGACCGGAACGAGTTCGACCGGATGGCCGAGGCGGCCTGCGCCCTGCTGGAGGCGCAGACGGCGATGATTCGCGAGTTCCTCCGGTCGGGGCCTCCCGAGCGACTGTTGGCGGAATTCGGCCTGCCCGCCGCGATCGCGCCCTTCGTAAATTGGGAACAATTGGATTCCGTCGAGCAGGTCTTCGCCCGCGTCGACGTTCTGCCGACGCCGTCCGGATACCAGTTCTGTGAATTCAACGTCGACTCGTCCATTTCCGGATTCGAGTTCCACGACTGCTATCAGGTGATGGGCGAGGCGCTCGACATCCCGTGGCTCGCCGACACCCCCAGGCCCGAGGAACAGATCGCGGACGTCGTCATCAAAGCTTTCCACCAGGGCAGTTTCGACCGGGTGGTGGTGTGTGACTGGTCGAGCCGCATCGGAGTCGGCTACTTCGGCTTCGAGTTGCTGACCGAGACGCTGCGCCGGCGACTGCCCGACGTGCCGGTCGAACTGGTCTACCACGCCGACTATCCGCAGCGGTGGCTCGATCCGTCGGCCGGCAAGCGCACCCTGGTCTATCGCGGCTTCATGCACGAGGACATGGACGACGACTACGACTTCATCACCCGGCTGGTCGGCAGCGGCGCCTCCGTGATCAACCTCTTCGAGGCCGAGATCCGTACGCACAAGCGCTGGATGGCGATGTTCTGGGAGGAGCGTTTCGCCAGCCTGCTGCCCGCCGGCGTGCGCGACATGGTCACCCGCTACGTGCCCCACACCGTCTCGGTGACCCCCGAGAACCGTGACCGCCTGCTGGCGGACCGGGCCGAGTACGTGTTCAAGTTCGGGCACTCGTCCGGCGGGCACGACGTCATGCTCGGGGCCGACCACGACGCGGACACAATCGCCGCCCGGCTGGCCGAGCGCGGCCCCGACGGCTGGCTCGCCCAGCGTCGCGTGCAGCTCGCCGAGTGCCGGTTCGCCCCCGAGGCCGGTGCCGAGCCGGAGCCCCACCATGTCGTGCTCGGGCTCTACGTGCTCGGCGGCGAGTGCTCCGGCATGAACATCCGCGCCGACCGGGGCTCGGCCGTGGTCAACATCCACCAGTCGGCGGCCAGCGGCTGGGCCATCCCCATGGACGCCGACGAACGGCGACGGCTCATCGAACGCGTGCAGGCGATCGGGCCGACGGCCCGCGAACGACACTGACACCAGTTGGAGACACGATGGAAATTCCCCTGTACCAGGTCGACGCGTTCACCGACCGGGTGTTCTTCGGCAATCCGGCCGCGGTCTGCCCCCTGGACGAGTGGCTCAGCGACGAGGTGATGCAGGCCATCGGCCTGGAGAACAACCTCGCGGAGACCGCGTTCATCATCGACCGGGGCGACAGCTTCGCGCTGCGCTGGTTCACCCCGTCGATGGAGGTCGACCTGTGCGGGCACGCCACGCTCGCCGCGGCCCACGTGGTGCTCAACCACCTGCGGCCCGAGTGGGACGAGGTCACCTTCCACTCCAACACGGGTCCCCTCATCGTCAGCCGTACCCCGGAGGGGCAGTTCATGATGTCCTTCCCCGCGTTGCCGCGCGAGCGGGTCGACCCGCCGGAGGCCCTGCTCGCCGGTCTGTCGATCGCGCCCACCGCGGTGTACGGGGGCATGGACTACATGGCGGTCTACGACAACGAGGAGGACCTGCGCGCGATCGAACCCGACCAGCGGATGCTCGGGACCCTCGACCGCCGCGCGGTGGTCGTGACGGCCCCCGGCATCTCCTCCGACTTCGTCGCCCGCTTCTTCGGCCCCAAGCAGTCGATCCCGGAGGATCAGTTCACCGGGTCGGCCCACTGCATGCTGGTCCCCTACTGGGCGGAGGTGCTGGGCAGGACCAGCCTGACCTCCCGTCAGTTCTCTCCCCGGCTCGGCAAGACGCTGACCATCCACGCCAACTGCGAGCTGCGCGACGACCGGGTCATCCTGGGCGGGTCGACGCGCCAGTACCTCGCCGGCGTCATCACGCTGGACGACGACGAGGTCGCTCGACTCAGTCGCTGAGCTGCCGTGCCTCGGGCCGCGCCCCGTCGCCCGCCGCCCGTTCGGGCTGCGGCTCCGGGGCCGGCTCGGGCTCAGGCTCGGTGGGCATCTCGACCACCCGACGCAGCGGCGAGAAGTACAGCGGGACGATGGAGACGAGTTCGCCGGCGACCGCGAGCGCGAGGGTCTGGCGGACGCCGATGACGTTCGCGACCAGCCCCGCGACCGACGCGCCCAACGGGATCACGCCCCAGACCAGGAACCGCATCGTCGCACTCAACCGGGCCTGCATGCCCGGCGCGCACAGCGCCTGCCGGACCGACAGTTGCAGGATGTTGGAGACGACGATGCATCCCGAGGCGATGCCGTAGCCGATGGCGGCGACGATCAGCCAGGTGCCGCTGCGCGCGAAGGGCAGCGGAATCGAGGCGATTCCCGCCAGCACGCACGCGCCGAGGACCGTCGGCCCGACGCCGAAGCGCCGGGACAGCCGCACCGCGAGGAGGGCGCCGAGGGTCGCGCCGGCACCGGCGCCGGAGAAGATGATCCCGATGTACGCCGACGGCAGCCGCAGCACCGACGCCAGCAGCAGCAGGAACATGGTGGTGGTCGCGATGTTGCAGAAGTTGTACGTCGAGCTGCGGATGGCCATCACCCGGAACATCGGCACCCGCAGCACGTACCTGATGCCGTCGCGTACGTCCTTGAACAGCGTGGTGGTGCGTGGCGGCGGGGCCGCCGTCGCCCCGGTCACCCGGATCCGGCTGAGCAGCAGCGTGGCGATGCCGAAGCAGACGGCCGAGGCGCCGAGGACGTACGACGAGGTGGCCAGCGCCAGCAGGAAGCCGGCGATGGCCGGGCCGGTGATCTCCGCCAGCGAGAGGGTGAACTCCACCCGCGAGTTGGCACCGGGCAGCAGTTGCCGGTCGACGATCCGCGGCAGGACGCTCTGGTAGGAGATCCCCAGGAAGACCGTGCAGAGGCTCCCCGCGAACATCAACGCGTACAGCGTGGGCATGGTGAGGTCGCCGGCCAGCGCCAGCGCCGCGACGACCCCGAACACGGCCGTACGGCCCAGGCTGGACAGCACCAGGACCCGTTCCCCGCGCCGACGGTCGATCCACGCCCCCGCCGGCAGCCCGATGAGCAGGAAGCCCAGGAACTCGCAGGTCACCAGGAACCCGACCTGCGCGGGGGTGGCGTGCAGGGTCTTCACGGCGAACAGCGGGATGACGACCGTCGCCACCTCGAAGCCGAACTGGCTGACGGTCTCCGCCGTCCAGAGCAGGCGGAAGTTCTTCTTCAGGGTGATCTCCTACCCGTGACCGGCGGCGATGGTCAGGCCCCCGGGTGCAGCAGCACCGGTGCCAGCAGGACGTTGGTGATGCCACGGACCACAGCCCCCGGCACGGTGGTCAGGCGGCAGGAGAAGCCGGTGCATCCACCGGGCCCGTAGTGCATCCCCCACACCGCGTACCAGTCCCGTTCCGTGACGCCGTCGGTGTCGAAGCCCGGCTCCGCCCGCTGGACGACCCTCCGTTGCAGGATGTGGCGTCCGTTCTCGGCCGCCGAGGCGAGCGCAGCCTGCCACGTCTCGTCGTCGACCGTCCAGCCGGCCACCGTGCCCTCACCACGGGCCAGGGTGGTGGGTTTCAGGATGGTGACCGCCCGGTCGCGGACGAAACCGGTCAGGTCGGTGGCCGCGTCGACGTGAATCGTCTCGGGAAGGATGCGCCGCAACGCGGCACGTTCGCCGTCGGTCAGCGCGTCCTGCACCTCGGGGAGCCACACCAGGGCGAGGCACGCCTTGCTGTTGTACATGTCGTGCACCGGCGAGGTGACCATCGGCGGTAGGGCGGAGCCCGGCGCCGGATGCAGCCGCTGCCAGGCCAGCACCGGATCCGGCTCCTCGGCGAGCTCCGTCAGGTTGAACAACCGCAGGAGGTGGGTCACCCCGGCGACCTGATTCGCGACGCTGCCGTCCGGCTCGTGCAGGTCCGCGACCTCCGCCAGGCGGGTCCGCAGCGGACGATCGGAGTACGCCTCCAGGCAGTCGCCCAGGGGACGCCAGTCGTCGGCCCACTCTTCGAGCGCGCCGGTCGCCTCGACCATGAGCACCTCCGCCGGCCCGGGCGCCTCGGCGTCGTGGCCCGTGCCCGTGGTCTCCACGGTGCGCAGCACGTCGAGCAGGGCGGTGACGGGGTCGGGGTGTCGCAGCCCGTGCCGCTCGGCGAAGGGCCGGAAGGCCGGTTCCGCCATGACGGCGGGGAGCCAGGCGGTGCGTTCGGCGCCGCCGACGGCGGGGCTCAGGCCCAGCTCCAGGACCTTGAAGCCGGTCCCGTCGTGGATCAGGTCGGCGCGGCCGTACGGCACCAGGGCGGGCAGGTCGGTTCCGGCCAACAGCGGGCGCAGTACCGCCGGCACGTCGGTCAGCGCGCCGAACGCCGAGGTGCTGCCACCCGCCAGCAGGTGGGGCAGGCGTCCCACGACGTCGAGCAGCACCGTGAAGTCGGCGTAGAACGACGCGAGCTCCCGCTCGTCGACGAACATCACCCGGTGGAAGCTCTGAGCCTCGATGTCGGGCGTCAGCACCCGGGCGGCCGTGCGGGCCGGCAGATCCGGTGGCAGCTCACCCTCGCGTACCGCCCGCAGGTAGTCGGTTGCCGGGTCCTGCGAGACCGACCGCTCCGGCGCGCTCATGCGGCTGGCTTCCGCACGGCGGCCCGGAGGCGTGGGCGTGCGGTGCCGACGGCGGGCCGCCGCCGCGTGCGCCGGTCAGGCCGACAGGAACAAGGCACCGGCTGCCTCCAGTTCGCGTAGCTTGCGGTAGTCATCCGAGATCGTCTCCGGGCTCTCGTGGACCAGGAAGACCAGCCCCGGGGTCGTGTACGAGTTGACGGTGACCTGCAACGGGTCGCCGGCCTCGAGGTACGTGTCGACCGCGTGGAAGGACGGCAGCGCGCGGAGCAGGCCGAGGTCGTAGCCGGCGAGGGTCCCCGAGTGGCGCGACAGCAACTGCACCATGGCGGCGTGCCGGCGGAGAGCGGGACGCCAGTCCTCGCGGACCCGGGCGGCGAAACGGTCCAGGGCCACGATCGTCTCGGCCACCAGCTGCACCGCGTTGGTGCCCGTCGCCTCGGTCACCTGCGAGATGTCGATCGAGCCCATGAACCGGGCGCCGGTCTCGACGAGCACCGGCTCACCGGCGATCATCATGACCTCCGTGTGCGCCGTGCCCTCGCGGATGTCCAGGGCGTCGAGCACGCGCCCGACGAAGCCGTGCAACTGGTCGAAGACGGCATCGCCCGGATCGACGAGCCGCTCCAGGTCGTAGAGCGCCGTACCGCCCTCGTGGCGCTTCTTCGTGTGCCAGATGTCCGAGACGACGTACTCGCCCCCGGCCGAGACGGTGTTGACGGCGTACTCGTCGCCGGTCATGAAGGGCTGGACGAGGAGTTCACCGATCGGGGAGCCGAACACGTCGGGTGCGCCCAGCCAGCCCTTGAACGCGGTGTCGAGGTCCGCCTCGGAGCGGCATCGCAGGAAGCCGAAGCTGCCGGAACTCGCCCGGGGCTTGACGACGGCGTCGTCCAGCCAACCCCCCGCGCGCAGCCACTCCGCCGCGTCGTCGCGGGAGGAGGTGCTCAGGTGCGGGATGACCGCGACGCCCCCGGCCGCTGCGGCCCGTGCCATGTGGTGCTTGTCCCGGCGGCACCGGGTCGTCGCCGGATCGTTGCCGGGTACGCCCAGCGCTCGGGCCAGTTGGTCACCCAGCTCGACACCGGTCTCGGCGCCGGCCACCACGCTGCGTGGCCGCAGGCCCGCCCGGTCGAGCCGGTCGACGATCGTGTTGACGTCGCCGTCGTGCAGGTAGGTGTCGAGATAGGCGTGGTCGACGCCGGTACGCAGGAGGAACTGCGGCAGGTCCGGGTCGCTCTGCACATGCACCGCGCCGAAACCGTAACCGGCGAGGGCCGGCGCGAGCGCGTTGGCCGTCGAGTACCCGTCCACGACGACACAGACTTCGCTGGCGTGTCGCATGATCCGCCTCAGGACTCTCGTGCCAGCAGGAAGTACCTCCGCATCGGAGGGATCATGTCGAGCCGCGCGGCGGCGGGCGAGTGTCGGGCCGCCCCCTCCAGCAGGTCGAACACGCCGTCGGGGGTGATGTCCCGGGTGAACATCGTCTTGATGGCGATCTTCAGGAAGTCCCGGTAGTTGGTGGTGTCCATGAGGACCCCGGCGCGCTCGAACGCGGCGAGTTCCTCCCGGTCCACCGGTTGCCGCGCGACCTGGTGTGTGCTCGGGATGCTGGGCGACCGGACCTCGCCGGTGAAGCAGGCGGCGAGCGAATCGGCCTGGAAGTCGAGCACCAGGTGGGTGCGGTCCTTCGTCCAGTTGGAGACCGCGCTGTGGGCCTGGGTGGCGTCGAGGAACCAGATCTCACCGACGTTCATGTGGTAGAGCGTCGTGTTGTGCGAGCTGACGCAGGACTCGTCGGTCTCCAGCGGAAGGTGGATCCGGATCAGGTTCGTGTCGAGTTCGAGGTAGTCCCGGTGCGGCACGAGTGCGCTGCCGGGGGTCAGCCGGGCGAGCCGGCCGTACTTGAGGAGGGACAGGTCGAACAGCTCACCCACCAGATGCCGCACGTACGGCAGGCGCTCGCCCAGGTCGGTGACGACGGCCGGGCCCTCGTAGGGGTCGAGTCCCGCGTCGAGACCCTGGCCCGTGCCGTTCCACACCGCGCAACTCTTCCAGGCGCCGCAGACGAAGTCGCTGTACTTGTCCGTGTAGGGGAACGACGCCATGGTGTCGAGGTCCGTGGCGAGGCCGTCGGCGTCGATGTCGCAGGTGCCGAGGATGCCGGTCTCGGTCGAGTTCATAACGGTGGTCATGGTCGGTACCTTCCAGCGGGAAAGGGACGGAGCCGCACGTCGTTCAGGAGAGGGCGGCCGGCGTGGCTCACACGCCGAGTCGCTCCTTGAGCTCGGCGAAGAAGGGCACGTGGAGGAACTCCCGCTTCTCCTCGTCGTACCGGGTGTACCGGCGGGTGAAGTCGATCAGTCCGGCGCGGGCGGCCTCGACATCCTCGGTCAGGACGACGTCCTCCAGCTCGGTGATCTCGGTGACGAGCGTGCTCAGCGCCTCGGGCAGGCTCGGCAGGAGCCGGATCCGCCCCTCGTCGATCGTCAGGGCGCCCTGCTCGCGCAGGTAGTTGAAGAGCAGTTGCGACGCGATCGCGTCGTAGTTCGGCTTCGGGATCCCCTCGACCGAGTAACGCAGCAGCCGCTCGGCCAGGACGAACTCGAAGGTCAGCGCGGCGAGCTCACGATCGATGTCCGCGTCCTCGAGGCAGACCAGCATCGACTTGACGTCGACCCGCATCTCCTCCAGGCCGGCCAGCGGCTTGTAGCTCTTCGCGGACAGGAACTGCGGGATCGGCATGCTGCCCGTGCGGTGGTGGAACTCGTGCAGCCGCACCCAGGAACCGGCGGCCCGCTCGACGCCGGCGTCGTCGACGCCGGACAGCAGCGGGAACGAGCCCGGGACCATGGCGGCGTCGATGAGCCGGCGGGTGAGGCGGTGCCGGGCGACGAACTTGTCGATGAAGTAGAAGATCAGGTCGTCCGGATCCTGGCGACCGTCGATGTGGTTCTCCGGGAAGAGCGCCACGACGACCCGACTGTCGAAACCCGCGCTGTGCCGGAGCAGGTTGACCGGCATCGTCGGGCTCGGGTAGCGGCTCACCAGTACTGGGTCGGACGGGATGGGCTCGTACTCCAGGTAGTCCAGACCGAGAGTCGGGAAGTACGCGGCCGAGAACACGGACAGGAGCGTGTTGTCGGTCCGCGAGTTGATGTGCCGCTTCGTGGCCGTGAGCTGCGGCGTGTCGTGTGCGCCGGACAGATCCTCGACGAGCGCCCGGGCCGCGGGCCGGTCACCTAGCGCGGCCGAGTCGGCGATCCAACCGGCCAGCCGGCGCAGCGCCTCTGGCGATCCGGGCTCGGTCTCGCGCTGGTAGCGGGCACGCAGCTCGTTCACTTCGTCGACGACGGCGTCTGTTTCCACTGCTGGGAGGGACGATCGCATGACAGCTCCTTTCCTCGAAACCGGATGACTCCGGCGGTTGCCACCACGGGCCCGGGGGCGTCGTCGATGGCGGCCGTCAGTGCCGACCCCGGTTGGTCGCTACGACAGGTCCCGGGCGAAGTCGTCCAGCAGGTCCGCCCACGCCGGGACGTACGACTCCGCGAGCGCGACGAAGTGCCGCGCCTCGGCCGGGGTGGAGATCAGGTGACTCATGCCGGCTTCGTCGTCACTGACGGACGCGGCGTGCCCCGTCTCCGCCCTGATGTGCGAGTCGATCCAGGCGTAGTCGCGCTGCTCGGGAAGGACCTGGCGGCCGTCCACGGTCACCTTGGCGTACAGGCGCCGGAACGCGACCGCGATGTCGAGGGCGATGGTCTCCACGACCCGGAGCTGGACCGCGCCCCCCAGCTCCTCGGCCGCCATGGAGTCCATGACGTCGAGGATGCGGGCCAGCGCGGCGGACTCGGCGGGCGCGTCGGCGCTGCCCAGGGCCGAGCGCAGCGGCGCGCTGATCGTGTCCGCCCACCACAGATAGTGGATACCGTCCACACCCTCCGGTGCGACCTCCGCGAACGCCGCCGCGCGATTGTCCAGATCGTCCCCGATGACGCGGTAGGCCATCTGATACGCTCCGAGCACCTCTCGACTCACTGCGTAGTCGCGAGCCAGGCGTCGCCCGTGGGCACCGAGGCTGGAGATGGTGGTGAACATGAACGACTGAGTGGTCCGCTGCCACTTCTCCGCGATCCGCAGCGCGCCGGCGGGGCTCACGGAGGTGGCCTCCTTCGCGCCAGCGAAGAACCGGTTGTTGCGCCGGGTGAGGCCGGCCTCGTCGATCAGCCGGTCGATGGTGGTGTCGGCCTGTAGACGGAGGTCGGTCAGGTCGAGTGTGGTGGTCATCGTGCCCTCCTCGCTTGTGGGACCGGGCGGAGCGCTCCCTGAAGCCCGCCAGGACAGGCCTTCGCCGACGAGGGGCATCCAGTCGACGCGGGCCTATGATCATCGAATACCGTGTATCGCGCAACGGGAAGACGACCGAACCCCTGTGCCTCCCCCTATACGGGTGCCAGCTCCTCGTGCAGGTGCCTCAGGAGCCGGAACCCACGACCAACGTCAACTCGACGCGAGCGACGGTACGGTGCGGGCCAGGCCATCGTCCGGCTCACCGGCGTCCACGAACGGCACCGCCAATCTCTCCGGCACCCCCATGTTGCGGGCGAACACCCCGAGCCGGCGCTGCCAGGCGGCCATGTCGGACGGTGGCGCGATCGGCACGGTGGCGCGGGCGACCAGCTCTGCGTGCTCGTCGCGATCCGCGTTGCCGGTGGCGATCGAGTGCCGGAGGGCCGCCTCCAGATCGCGCTGCGCGTTGACGACGCACATCGTCCACTTGAGCAGGACCGTCGCGGTGCAACCAGGTGCGACGTCGAGCACCCCGGCGTTGCGACGGAGCCGCGACGAGTCGGTGGTGTTGATCGCCACCTTGAGGTGGGCGGACACCACCTCGGCGCCCCGCACCTCCGGATACCACTGGCTGAGCTGGCGGAGCGCCAGTTCGGCGCGCTCCGTCGCCTCGGGGTGACCGTTGCGCAGGTAGTGACGGAAGTCGTCGGGCAGCGCATAGGTCGTCGGGTCGACGCGATGCACCGCGATGTGGGCCGCCGGGGGGTAGTAGACGAGCGCGGTGTCCCGACTGAACGGGCTCAGCATGCCGCCGTACTCGTCTTCGAGCTTCAGGCACGTGTAGTCCCTCGTGGTGCCGTCGGGCAGGTCCACGAAGAGGATCTGGCGCAGAGCCATGTAGATGGACGGCAACGCGAGCGACGGGTTGAGGCGGCGAGCCATCGCCGGGGTCTCGGTGGCGGCACAGAGACTCACCTGGTCACCGACGACCGTCTTCCGGAGACCGTCCTCGACGTACTCCACCTGGTAGGTGCCGTCGGAGCGGCGGCTCACCTCGGTCACCTCGGCGCCGCCGCGTACCTCGACGCCGCAGCGACGCAGCTCCTGGTCGAGGAGCGCGGTGACGACGACCGGGTTGATGCCCCGCTGCGGGGTGATGAAGGTGGCACCGACGTCGGAGATCCCCTCCGGTGCCGGGATCTCGCGGCAGACCTGCTCCGGTGCGCCGAACAGCGCGTTGGCCGGGTCCTCGGCGCACCGCTGCGCGTAACGGTCCTGGATGACCCGCATGTTGTCCCGGCACTGGCCGATGATGTCCGTGCCGCTGTCCTGCATGGCCCGGGAGGCGATGACCCGGCTGTGGTCCTTGCCACCGAAGACGAGGTCGGGGAAGAAGCGTTCGTTGACCAGTCGCCCGTCGAAGCAGTCCCGGGCGCTCTGCGGATCGAACGGATACTCGGCACCGCTGTGGTTCTCGCTGACGATGTTGCTGGCCCCCGTGCAGATCGGGTGGGCCTCGGGGGACCGGGCCTCGGCCCGCTCCAGCAGAAGGACCCGGTATCCCGCGCGTCTGCGCATGATCGCGGCCAGGCAGCCCGCGATACCTCCGCCGATCACGATGTGCAGCTCGGTTCGCTTCACTCTGTCAATCCCTCTGTCATGGGCAACGATCCTTCGCGCGGCACGAGCTGAACCAGGTCTCGGGTTCGACA
Organism: Micromonospora sp. M71_S20; assembly: GCF_003664255.1. Classification (NCBI taxonomy): domain Bacteria; kingdom Bacillati; phylum Actinomycetota; class Actinomycetes; order Micromonosporales; family Micromonosporaceae; genus Micromonospora; species Micromonospora sp. M71_S20. The sequence continues at coordinate 2,772,783 of NZ_RCCV01000001.1, forward strand.
CCGTGCCGGCCGGACGGCGCGTCCTGCGGCGGATCTTGGGGTGGGAGAGCGTGATGTGGCAGGCCGGGGACGTTGGCCGGAGGAGGGGCGCCCTCGTTGGCGGTAGACGGTAACAAACTTCGATCAGCCCCGGAAGGATCTTCAGATAGGACAGGGGTTCGAGTGATCGGGGCTGCTCACACCGCTCTCACCAGCGCCGTTGCGGGATCGGCGGCGCCACGTTCGCGCTCCGGAGCGGATGACGTCGATCTGTACCCTCTCTGCCATGTCTGGTTCTCCCCTCGTCAAAGACCTGCGCGCGGCGCTCGGCGACGACACCGTACTGACCGACCCCGACCTGCTCCGGTTGCACCGCAAGGACGAGGCCGACCTCTGCGAGGCCGGCACGCCGCTGGTGGTCGTCCGGCCCCGTAGCACGGCCGACGTGGTCGAGGTGATGACGATCGCCGGACGGTACGGGGTGCCGGTGGTGCCGCAGGGCGCACGTACGGGGTTGGCGGGAGCGGCGAACGCCGTCGACGGCGCGGTGGTGGTCAGCATGGTCGCCATGAACGCGGTGCTGGAGATCGACCCGGTCAGCCGGATCGCCGTGGTGCAGCCCGGCGTGGTGAACGCGGCGTTGTCGGCGGCCGTGGCGAAACAGGGGTTGTGGTATCCGCCGGACCCTGGATCGTGGGAGATGTCGACGATCGGTGGGAACGTCTCCACCAACGCGGGTGGCATGTGCTGCGTCAAGTACGGCGTGACCACGGAGTACGTGTTGGGTCTGGAGGTGGTGTTGGCTTCCGGAGAGGTGTTGCGTACCGGTCGGCGTACCGCCAAGGGCGTGGCCGGGTACGACCTCACCCGGCTCTTCGTCGGCTCCGAGGGGACCCTCGGCGTGATCACCGAGGTGACCGTGGCGCTGCGGCCCGCTCCGCCGGAGTCGCTGACCATGGTGGCGGTCTTCCCCACCACCGCGGCCGCCGGCCGGGCGGTCGCCCGGATCGCCGAAGAGGGGCTCACCCCCAGCCTGCTGGAACTGATCGACCGCACGTACCTGCGGGCGATCGAGGCGTACCGGCCGATGGGCCTGCGTACCGACGTCGAGGCGCTGCTGCTGGCGTCGGCGGACACCGGGTCCCAGGCCGCCGGGGACCTGGCGCGGCTCGCCGAGCTGTGCGAGGCGGCCGGTGCCGACGAGGTCTACGCGGCCACCGACGCCGTGGAGGCGGCGGCCCTGCTACAGGCCCGCCGGCTGGGGCACGCGGCGATGGAGAAGTTCGCCAGGGAGTCGTTCCCCGCCGGCAACGGTGGGATGGTGATCGACGACGTGGCGGTGCCCCGGGCCGCGTTGGCGGCGCTGCTCGACGGGGTGGCCCGGATCGCGGCGGAGTGTGACGTGACGATCGGCGTGGTCGGCCACGCCGGGGACGGCAACATGCACCCGAACATCGTGGTGGACCGGGCCGACCCGGCGAGCCTCGAACGCGGCCGGCGCGCGTTCGACGAGATCATCCGCCTCGGCCTGGAACTGGGCGGCACCTGCACCGGCGAGCACGGGGTGGGCCTGCTCAAGCGCGACTGGCTGGCCCGCGAGATCGGCCCGGTGGGCATGCGGGTGCACCAGGCGATCAAGGCCGCACTGGACCCGGCCGGCCTGCTCAACCCCGGCAAGGTCTTCTGATGTCCGCCACCCTCCCCCGGGCCGCACGGAGATGAGGAGAACGTGCCGACCATAGCCATCGTCGACGGATACTCCGCAGGCAGCGCGCTCAGCCGGGCGCTGGCCGAGCGAGGGGTGACCTGCGTCCACGTACGCAGCGCCGAGTCCCTCTACGACTACTACCTGAAGACGTTCCGCCCCGGCGACTACGCGGTCGACCTCGGCTTCGTCGCCGACGAGGACAGCCTCGTCGAGCGGCTGCGAGCGCTCGGCACCGAGCGGGTCGTCGCGGGCACCGAGACGGGGGTGGTCCTCGCCGACACGCTCAACCACCTGCTCGGTACGCCCGGCAACGACATAGCCACGGTCACCGCGCGGCGCGACAAGTCGGCCATGGCGGCGACCGTGGCCGCCACCGGTCTCGCCGTGCCCGCCGGTCGGTGCTTCGAGTCCGTGGACGAGGCGGTCGCCTGGTACGCGGACAGCCTGTCCGGCCCGGCCGTCGTCAAGCCCGTGGACGGCGCGGGCACCGACAACGTGCGGTTCTGCGGAAGTGTCGACGAGGTGCGCCTCGCCTGCGCGACGGTCCTGGCCGCGTCCAACCTGTACGGCGTCCCCAATCGACGCGTGCTGGTCCAGGAACGGCTCGTCGGGACGGAGTTCTACGTCAACACGGTCTCGTACGCGGGGACGCACCGGGTCGCCGAGATCTGGCGGTACACGAAACGGCCAGGTCCGGGCGGCGGTCCCATCTACGACTACGAGGAGCCGGTCGACCGGGGCTCGGCCCTGGCCCGGCAGCTCCGTGAGTTCGTCTTCGGGGTGCTGGACGCGCTCGGTATCCGGTCCTCGGCGGCACACACCGAGCTCATGCTCACCGATCGGGGGCCGGTGTTGATCGAGACCGGGGCCCGCCTCGGGGGAGCGACCCTGCCCGACGTCGTGGCGAAGTTCTGCGGCGTGTCGCAGACCTTCCTGCAGGCCCAGCACCTCGTCGATCCGGCGTCGCTCGACCGGTTCGACGACCGTACGCCGGGCTGGGCCGCCGTCCGGAACGTGTCGCTGATCAACCCGGCTCCCGTCGCCGCGCAGGCGGAGGACTGGTGCTCCCGGCTGTCGGAGCTGCCGGCGGTCGTGGCGGTCGCCGCGAGTTGCTCCCCCGGGGCCGAACTGCCGCAGACCGTCGACCTGTTCAGCTCGCCCGGCTACCTGTACCTCGCCGCGGAGGACCCGACCGAGGTCGAGCGGGACTATCAGACGTTGCGCCGATGGGAACAGCACGGCCTGTACGGGAGCTGACCTGGCGCGGCGGAGGCCGGAGGGCGGCGCGCGGTCCCGGGATGCCGATGGGTGCGTGCGGCGGGGACGGGACGCTCGGCGCTTCCGGTTCGATCGCGGGCGTCGACGGGGTAAGAAGGGGCGGAGGAACAACCGCTCACCGGAAGGACCGCCCCGATGACCCTGGAACGACCGATCGCCCCGGACCCGTACGAGCTGCTGCCGACCGTTGCGTCGTTCACGCTGACCAGTGACGACGTGCAGAACGGCGAACCGATGGACGCCGCGTACGCCCACGGCAGCGTCGGGGGCGAGAACGTCTCGCCGCAGCTCGCCTGGTCGGGCTTCCCGGCCGAGACCAAGGGCTTCGTGGTGACCTGCTTCGACCCGGACGCGCCGACGGGCAGCGGGTTCTGGCACTGGGTCCTGGTGAACCTGCCGGCCGACGTGACGCGGCTGCCGCGCGGCGCGGCCGGGGACGACCTCGGCGGCGCCTTCACGGTCCGCAACGACTACGGCGACCAGGGCTACGGCGGCGCCGCCCCGCCCGCCGGCGACCGGCCGCACCGCTACGTCTTCGCGGTGCACGCGCTGGACGTGGAGCGGCTCGACGTCACCCCCGACGCGACTCCCGCCTACGTGGGCTTCAACCTGGCCTTCCACACTCTGGCCCGGGCCGTGATCCGCCCCACCTACCAGATCAAGGAGTAACCGGGGCCCGCCCCGACCTCAGGAAGGGACGCGGGCCACCGCGAAGACCGACTGGCCGAACGGGGGGAGGACGCGCTGTTCCGCCGCCTTGGTGGCGGGGAGCACGAGGGTGTCGTAGACCTTGACCATCGGGCCCTCCTTCGGCATCAGCCGGAAGACCTTGGTCGCCATGAAGTAGCCGATCAGGCCGAGCGCGTTCGCGTAGTGGATCTTCTCCACGGTCAGGCCGGCGTCGGTCATCGCGGCGGCCAGGGTCTTCTTCGTGTAGCGGCGTACGTGGCCGGTGGCGATGTCCGCCGGGCTCATCGCGAACTGGAAGGCCGGCACGATGATGATGACGTTGCCGCCGGGCCGCACCAGGTCGCGCATGCTGCGCAGCGCGCCCACGTGGTCCTCGATGTGCTCCAGCACGTTGTACGACACGGCGGCGCTGTAGTCGCCCCGGTCGGGGTGCGGCAGCAGCATCTGCCGGACCTCGATGTGGGGCTGGTCGGCCAGCCGCTCCTTCAGCAGGACGAGCCGGTCCGGGTCGGCCTCGGTGGCGGTGAAGCGCGGCAGGTGCTCCGCCCACTCCAGCGCGTAGTCGCCGAGCCCGCTGCCGATCTCGATCGGGTTGTCACCGAGGTACGGCAGGGCCAGCTCGACGAACCAGCGACGGTGGTTGACCGCCGTCGCGAGACCCTCCAGGACCTCGGACTGCACGCGCTGATCCCCAGTGATTTCTGCCATGCGTCGATTCCTCACGATATGAACTCGACCCGCGCCTGGACCGACTGAGTGAATCATCCGCACGGGCGGCAGAAAAATCGGGGCACCCGTGGTGGCCGAAATGCGGTCGGGGGTGGGCACGTGATCGGCGGTCGGCGAACCCGGCACATAGTACGCCAGTACCTCGAAACATGTCACGGCGGCGTCATAGCCTGACTACTCTACGAATCGTCATGACTACTCCTGAATCGGGCCTTCCCGCCGGCGAGTCAGGGCCCGGGGCTTCGGCGAGCGGGCCCGACCGGGGCGTACGGCCCTGGAAGGGGTGGTGGACGGACGTCGCCGCGGTGGCGAGTTTCGTCGCGCTGGGCTTCTGGGTGACCGCGCGGCTCTGGCTGCGCCCGTCGCACGGCATCCGGGACAACCGCACCGACCAGTCGCAGTTCGAGTGGATGATGGCGCACGGCGCACGCGTGGTGACCGATTTTGTTGATCCATTCACGTCGGACCGGATGAACGTGCCGGAGACCGTCAATCTCATGGCCAATACGTCCGTATTATCCGTATCTCTGCCAATGACGCCCGTCACGCTCCTGCTCGGTACCCGCGCGTCGTTTCTGCTCTTTCTCACCCTGGGCATGATCGCCACGGCGACGGCCTGGTACTTCCTGCTGTCCCGGGTGGTCGTCGGCGCCCGCGGGCCGGCCTGGCTCGGCGCCGCGTTCTGCGCGTACGCCCCCGCGATGGTGTCGCACGCCAACGCGCACCCCAACATCGTCTCGCAGTACGTGGTGCCCCTGATCGTCTGGCGCACCCTGCGGCTCGCCGAGCCGGGGCGCTGGCTGCGCAACGGGCTGCTGCTCGCGGCGGTCATCGTGTGGCAGGCCTTCCTCAACCTCGAGGTGCTGCTGATGACCGCCATCGGGCTGGGCGTGGTGGTCGGGGCGCTCGCCCTCGGCCGGCCCGAGCTGCGCCGGCGGGCCCGGCCGTTCCTCGCGGGCCTGGCGGTGGCCGCCGCCGTGGCACTGGTGGTGCTCGCGTACCCGCTCCACGTCCAGTTCTTCGGCCCGGGGGCCTACAACGGGCTGTCCTGGCTGATCCGGGGCTACTCGACGGACCTCGCGTCGTTCGTCGCGTACTCGCGGGAGTCCCTGGCCGGCGACGCCCGCAGCGCGCAGGGGCTGGCGAAGAACCCCACCGAGGAGAACGCCTTCTTCGGCTGGCCGCTGGTGGTGCTCGTCGTCGCCCTGGTCTGGTGGCTGCGCCGGCACGTCGTGGTACGCGGCCTCGCCGTCCTCGCGCTCTTCTTCGGCCTGCTCTCCCTCGGGCGGGAGGTGCAGCTGGGCGGCAGGGGGACCGGGATACCCGGCCCGTGGGCGGCGTTGGAGAACCTGCCCGTCCTGCACTCGGTGGTGCCGACCCGGTGGGCGCTGGCGATCACCCCGATCGTCGGGGTGCTGCTCGCCTACGGGGCCGACCACGTGCGCGCCCTGGCCGCCCGGCACCCGCGGGCACGCCCGCAGATCCGCTTCGCCACCGCCACGGTGCTGGCCATGGCCCTGCTGCCGATCCTGCCGACCCCGCTGCCCACCACCCGGCTCGACCCCGTGCCCGCCTTCGTCACGTCGGGCGCCTGGCGGCCGTACGCGGACGGCGGGCGGAGCATCGTGACCCTCCCGCTGCCCGACACCCATTACGCCGATCCGCTGCGCTGGTCGGCGCGGACCGGGCTGGACATGCCCATCGCGCGCGGCTACTTCCTCGGCCCGGACACCCGCCCCGGTCGGGACCGGGTCGCCCTCTTCTCCGCGCCGCCCCGCCCCACCAGCGAGTTCTTCGCCGAGATCCGGCGGACCGGCGCGGTGCCGCCGATCACCCCGCAGGCGCGGGTCGACGCGGTCGGGGACCTGCGGTACTGGCGGGCGGGGGCGGTCGTCCTCGGGCCGCACCGGCAGGCCGACGCCTTGCGCCGGGGCATGACCGAGCTGACCGGCATCCGTCCCACGTACACCGGTGGGGTCTGGCTCTGGGACGTCCGCCCGTTCACCGACTGACGCCGGGCGGCCCGGAGGCGGCCGGTCAGGCCTGACGGACGCAGCAGCCCTGGCAGATCTTGGGCTTGGGGAGGGTGAACGCGAGGCAGCAGGTGCGCCGCTGCACGGTCGGCTCGCCGTTCGGGCCCGGGACCAGCTCCACCAGGTCGGCGAGGTCGAGCGCGCCGAGCAGCGTGTCGATCGCCTCGACCGACGAGCCGGGCAGGCCGTCGGCGGCCCGGAGGATGCCGTGGGCGATGCCCGAGGCCACCGACCCGAGCAGGGTACGCGCGCCGATCCGGACCTCGGCCTGGATCGCGGCGACCATCGGGGCCAGGTGGGCGTCGAGCAGCGAGGCCCGGAGCGCCTGGAGCAGTTCCGCCTCGTCCGCGACGACCCGCACCTCGGGCAGCCCGGCGAGCGCCAGCGGGTCGCTCGGCAGCACCGCGACCGTGGTCGAGCGGCGCAGGCCCATGGTGAGCAGCGGTCGGTGGTCCTCGAAGTGGATCAGCACGTCGGCCGGGTCGAGCAGCGGCACCCGTCGGGCCGAGGCCCAGCCGAGCGCCACGGGCAGCGCCGTCCAGTAGCTGTAGGACTTCCAGGCCAGCGCGGCGCACGCGTGCGGGGTGCCGCCCCAGCGCGAGCTGGCCGAACGCAGGAACTCCGGCAGGAGGGTGCCGTCGACCAGGGTGGTCGCCGGGCTCCAGCCGAACTCGTCGTGCACCAGCAGGCCGGGCGCGAGACCGGGCACGTGGTCGGTGCCGAACATCGCGCGCATGGCGGCGGTGACCGGGGCCAGCGGCGTGGCGGCGGTGTCCCGCTCCGGCAGCACCGCTGTCACTGGACTCACCCACCCCGTCGTCGCCGTCGGCGGGCAACCCGCCCGTCGCTGAGCTAAGGCTAGCCTAACCACACTCCGCCAGATAAGGGAAGCCTCGCCTGCGTCGGATCCGGAGTGGCTCGTCACTTCGCCCGCGTCCGGCGTACTACCCGGTCAACGGGGCGGAAAACGTCGGCCCAGTATCGACAGCCATCGCTTTCTGTCAAGGTTCGTGTCGGCAAGGTGCCAGTTCCGTGTGTGCGTCGCCACAGAACGTGAAACTGATACTCCCGGCCACGAGGAAGCTGATGACCTCACCGCTCGATCGGGCTGCCGACTCGTTCGCCGCCGAGATCGCCCGGCACCGCACGGGGCGGGGGCTGTCCAAGAAGCAGCTCGCCACCCTGATGGGCTTCGACCCGTCGTACGTCAGCCACGTCGAGGGGCGGCGGCACCGCCCCACCGAGGACTTCGCACGCCGCGCCGAGGCCGTGCTGGAGGCCGGCGGCGCCATCTGGCAGCGCTTCAAGGAGTACGATGAGTTGCGGCACGCCCGGGCCGAGCGGGCACACCGCGACCTACCCGTACCCGGGCAGTGGATGCCGCCCGGCACCGGACTGATCGTGGAGCGGGAACTCGCCACCCTCACCCACCTCGGCGACGCCTACCGCTGCGTCATCCGGCGCGAGCTCTACAACGCCGGCACCGAGCCGGTCACCCGCTACCTGGTGCGGATCGCCGTCGACCGCTACCCCAACGACCCGGGCCGCTCCAACCTGCACCACCGCGAACACCCGCTGACCTTCGCCGAGCTGCGGCTGCGGGCGTACCGGGAGGACGGGGACGAGCGGGAGGCGATGCACTGGCGGGCCAAGCACGACCGCGACGCCTTCAAGGAGCTGTGGCTGCTCTTCGAGAACGCCGACCGGCGCTTCCCGCTCTATCCCGGAGACCGGGCCACCATCGAGTACGCGTACTGCGTCGGGCACGACAAGTGGGGCCCCTGGTTCCAGCGGGCGGTCCGGCTGCCCACCCGGCAGATGGCCGTACGCCTGGACCTTCCGGCGGCCGTCGACCCGCAGGTGTGGGGCGCGGAGACCTCGCTCTCGGCGGAGGAGGGCCCGCTGCGCACGCCCGTGACCAGGCGCGAGGACGCCGACCGGGTGATCTTCGACTGGGCGACCGAGGACCCGCCGCTCAACGCGCGGTACCGGTTGCAGTGGCGGTTCCGCGGCCGGCCGGACGCCGAGCCCGAGGAGGCCGGGCGGGTCCGGCCCAGCGACCGGATGCGCGGCATCGGCATCGTGCAGCGAGGGGCCGACCTGCTCCGCCAGCCGGCGCGCCCGTTCGACCTGCCCCGCGAGGAGCAGGAGGCCCGGGACGTGGCCGACCGCCTCGCGGCGACCCTGGTCCGCCTCGACGAGTTGCACCCGTTCCGCAAGGGGGTGGGCATCGCCGCCCCGCAGCTCGGCCTCGGCCGGGCGGTGGCGGTGGTCCGGCCCCCCGACCGGTCGGCCGACCCCGTCGTGCTGCTCAACCCCCGCGTCGTCGACGCCTCCCCCGACAGCGACGAGCAGTACGAGGGATGCCTCTCCTTCTTCGACCACCGGGGCCTGGTGCCCCGGCCGCTCCGGCTCGACGTGGAGCACGCCCAGTACGACGGCAGCCGGATCATCACCTCGTTCGAGTTCGGCATGGCCCGGCTCGTCGCCCACGAGATCGACCACCTGGAGGGGCGGCTCTACGTCGACCGGATGACGCCGGGGGTGCCGCTGGTGCCGGTCGAGGAGTACCGCGAGACCGGCCGGCCCTGGCGCTACTGACCTGCCCGCACGCGTGCCGACGGCACGACCACGTCCGCACGGGTGGGAAGGACGGCCGGGCGGACGTGGTCGTGCGGGGCGGTGCCGGTCCGCCCGTCGGGGGACCGGGGCGCGTGCCCCAGGGGGCAGGGGCACGCGCCCCGGTTGGGGGGAGGAACGTTTCTAGAGGTTGCCGAAGGTGTCGTAGCGGGTGTTCTCCGGCGGGACGCCGTCCTCGGCGAGGACCCGGAGGGTGGCCCGGACCATGCGGGCGGAACCCGAGACGTAGCAGTCGTGCGCCGTCCACGGGCCGTACCGGCTGACCACGTCGGAGACGTCACCCAGCTCGCCGTCGAAGTCGGGATCCTCGCTGCACGCCGGAGTGACCGACAACCACGGGTGCGCGGCCACCAGCTCCTGGAGCCCGGCCAGGCCGTACAGGTCCGCCGCCGTACGGGCGCCGTAGAAGACGTGCACCCAGCGGGTCCGGTTGTAGCCGGCCAGCTCCTCCACCAGCGCCTTGATCGGAGCCAGCCCGACGCCACCCGCCACGCAGAGGATGTCCCGCTCCGAGGAACGGTCCAGCGTCATCGACCCCATCGGCGCCGCCACCCGGAGCAGGTCGCCGGGCTTGACCCGGCGCACCAGCGCCCCGGACACCCAGCCGGCGCCCGCCGGCGTACGGACGTGGAACTCCAGCACGTTGTCCTCGTTCGGGGCGTTCGCCACCGAGTAGGTGCGCCACACCCGGGGCAGGTGTCGGGGCACCTCCAGACTGACGTACTGGCCGGCCTTCCACGACAGCGGATGCTGCAACGCCCGGCAGGTCAGTACCGCCGTGTCCCTGCCGTACCGCTCGTGGGTCAGCACCTCCGCGTGCCAGAACGGCGGGTTGTCGTCGGCCGCCGCGCCGGCCAGCATCTTCTCCGAGATCGCCGCGTACGCGTCCCGCCACGCCTGGTCGTACTCCAGGTTCCAGCCGTCGCCGGCGATGCTGCGCAGCGCGTCCAGCAGGGCCACGCCCATGGTCTCGTAGTGCGCCGCGTCGACGTGGTACTTGCGGTGGTCCCGGCCCAGCGCGCGCAGGTACTCGTCGAAGCTCTCCGGGTCGCCGACCGTCTGGGCGGCGGTGACGATCGCCTCCAGGATCCGGTCGCCCTGCCCGGTCATCTCCACCGGGAAGAGCTTGCGCAGCTCGGGGTCGAGGAGGAAGAGCCGGGCGTAGAAGTGACCGCTCAGCCGCTCCCGGTGCTCCTCGACCAGGGTCCAGCTCTCCTTCAGCAGCCTTGCGAAGTCGTCCACGGGGCGCGCTCCTTCTCCTGACGGCGGATCGGGCACCCATAGAATGTCCACGGAGCGTGCCGACCGGTCGCACAGAATGTGCGATCGGCTCGTGAGGCTCGTTCGGGCGGTGCCACCGGCCGTCGGCGTCGGGCAGAGTGGTGCGGTGACCGTTGAGCTGGAACGCCCGGCGACCCGCCGGATGCTCGGCGCCGAGACGCTGCTCGTGCTCGGCCTCTCGCTCGGCCAGTCCGCCGTCTACGCGACGGTGTCGATCGTCGCGAAGCTGACCGCCGACGGGCCGCTGTCGAAGCAGACCGCCGCCCTCAACACCTCGGTGTCGCCCCGGCCGTGGCTGGACCTGACGTACCAGCTGCTCGGGATCGTCTTCGCGCTGCTGCCGGTGCTGCTCGCCGTACACCTGCTGGCGCGGGACCCCGGCGATCCGGCACGGACGCTCGGCCTGGACGCCCGGCGGCCCGGTCAGGACCTGGCCCGCGGCGCCGGCCTGGCCGCGCTGATCGGCCTGCCCGGCCTGGCGCTCTTCTGGGCGGCGGCGCAGCTCGGCGTCAACGCCACGCTGGTGCCGGCCGCGCTGCCCGAACTCTGGTGGACGGTGCCGGTGCTGATCCTCGCCGCCGTGCAGAACTCGGTGCTGGAGGAGGTGATCGTGGTCGGCTACCTGGTCACCCGGCTGCGTCAGCTTCAGTGGCGGGTCGGCGCGATCGTGGCGACGAGCGCCCTGCTGCGCGGCTCCTACCACCTCTACCAGGGCTTCGGCGCCTTCCTCGGCAACGTGGTGATGGGCGTCGTGTTCAGCCTCTTCTACCTGCGCACCCGCCGGGTCATGCCGCTGGTCGTCGCGCACACGCTGCTCGACGTGGTCGCCTTCGTCGGCTACGCCCTGCTGCCGAGGGAGTGGTTCGGCTGGCTCTGACGCCGCCCAACCGTTCCGCCCTCGCCGCCGCCCGGCTCCGGTTCTGGTAGATCTTGGCGAGTTCAGGCCCCCAAAGGGGCCGTTTCCTGCCAAGATCTCCGGCGATCCGCATCTTCTGCCGGGCGTGCTTCGCTCAGCCGGGCGGGCGCCGGTGCCACGCTGGGCGTCTAGATGGCCGGCGCGGGTCAGCGGGGTGCGGGCCGCCGGTAGGCGTTGATCGCGCGGGCGGCGAGCCGCTCGGCCGCCGCCGCGTCGCCGGCCGCCGCAGCCAGCACCGCCGCGCCGGGCAGCAGCCGGGACGCCAGCCGCAGCGCCAGCCACCCGCCCGCCTGCGCGACCAGCGGCGCCGCCAGCCGCCACGCGGCCTCCGCCGCCCGGGGCCAGCCCGCCGCGTCGGGCTCCTCCGCCGATCGGGCCGCCGCCAGCGCGGCCCGCGCGCTCTCCGCGTCCGGGTGCACGCGGGTCAGCACCAGCAGCTCCACCGCCCGGTCCGGATGGGCCGGGTCCCGGCCGTACGCCGCCGCCAGGTGCAGCACCAGGTTGGCCTGCGCCCACAGCACCGCCGCCAACTCGGCCACCGGCGCGAAGAGCCCCGCCAGCGCGGCGGTCGCCCCGCCCACCCCGGCCTGCCGGACGAACCGCCGGGTCGCGAGCCGCGCCAGGCCGTCCGCTCCCGCATCGGGGTACGCGTCGCGGAGCCGCTGCGCCCAGTCGCGGGCGCGCGGCCCGACCGCCTCGACGGCGGCCAGGGCCAGCAACTCCGGCGCGAAGGCGGGATGCTCCAGCACTCGCGCGGCGGCCAGCCGAAGGACCGTTTCCGGCGTACGCCCCGGCGGTGCGCCCGCCGCCTCGGCGCTGGCGGGCGGCTCGACCACCTGCGGGGGCGCGGCGGCGTCGGACGCGGCGGCCGGGGCCTGGACCGGGACCTCGCCAGCGACCGGTGCCGGGGTGAGCGTCGCCGGGGCGGCCTTCTTCGCGGGCGTCGCCTTTGCGGGCGTGGCCTTCCGGGCGGGCTCGGTCCTTGCGGCGGGTGTGGCCTTCTTCACGGGCGTCGCTCTCTTCGCGGGCGTCGCCTTCCGGGCGGTGGTGGTCTTCCGGGCGGGTGTGCCCTTCGTCGCCGCCGGGGGCGTCGCGCCCTCCGCCGCCCCCGGCTCTGCGGCCTTCACCGTCGTCCCCGGCTCTGCGGCCTTCACCGCCGTGCCCGGCTCTGCGGCCTCCGCCGCGGTCGGTGTCTCGGCTCGGTCTGTCGCCTCCACCGCAGTCGTCGGTCGCGTCGGCGCGACCTTCTTCGCGACCGCCCTCTTCCCGGGCGCCCCGCGCGCGGGGGTGGCGCTCCCGCCGGAGGTCTGCGTGTCCTGGGCGGGCCGGCCCGTGGGCGACTTCCTCGCGGCGGGGGCCTTCGGCGCGGCGCCGGAGGTCTTCTTGCCCCGGGCGGGCGGGTCCGCAGCGGTGGCGGCTCCCCGCTGATCCCCGGCAGCGGCGGGCGCGCCACCACCGGTGTGTGCGACGTCACTCCCGCCGGTCTCGTCCGCCCGGCCGGGCCGCTCCCGTGGCGCCGGTTCGGCCGCCGGGTCGGCCTGGCGGGGCAGCGGCGGATCGGCCGAGGGGGGCTGGAAGAGCACCGCTGGCGCCGGCTTCGCCCGCCGGGGGTGTTTCCCGGAATCCTCCGTCCCGGCCGGCTCAGGCGGCAAGGGGGGCGGACTGAAGGTTGCCTTCGGGGAGCGTCGGCGCGCTCCCTCAGCAGGCTCTCGGCGGGTCGGCTCGCGCGGCGGCTGCTCCTGCATATCGATGGAGCGTAGTCCCGATCACGCCCGCGCACAGCAGAGAAAGGCGAGGCCGGGGCGAGTCCCGGCCTCGTCCGGCGACAGCCAGGCGCACAGGCGGAGGGGCGGACCGGGGAAGTCGCTTTGCTCCCGATGGGTGAGGCCCTGTATCCTCGGGCGCGGTGGTCTGCAGGGCCACCAGGGAGACTTCGCCTAGTCTGGTCTATGGCGCCGCACTGCTAATGCGGTTGGGGTCTTAAAGCCCCTCCCGGGTTCGAATCCCGGAGTCTCCGCGCGAAAGCCGGGTGTGTAGACTGGCCAAGCACCGAGCGCCCGTAGCTCAACGGATAGAGCATCTGACTACGGATCAGAAGGTTAGGGGTTCGAGTCCCTTCGGGCGCACTTCACGATCAAGGCCGTGACCAGCGGAAACGCTGATCACGGCCTTGATCGCTTCCGCGTCTTGGGACAGATTTTCCCAAGGCTTGGAATCTGGTGCTCCGATGGTGCTCCGTAGTCGCTGTGCTGTTTCGGCGGGGTCCGTGCTGACCAGTGCGTTTGCGTGTCGCGTGGTCTGGATCATGGCCCGGCTGTCGGTGCGTCAGCGCGTGGCCGTTGTCCGTCTGGTCACTGTTGTGGATCTTTTTGCGAGGTGGGTGCTCGGCGGTCGGTCGCCGTTGACCTGGGCTGGCGCAGGTGACGAGCGGGGCTACCCGTTGGCCCAGCGAGCAACGACTGGTGACGGGCGACAGGTCCACGGATCTGACTTGCGCTCTACTCGTCGCCCGGCCAACCGACCAGCGCCACGATCCTCAGGGGCGGGCCGCGCTCTCGTTGCTCGGCACCTGATCGGGCGGGCACCCTTTGCGTTCGGCTCCCGCCCAGGGTCTGGGCAGGTATCTGTCCCTGTGGTGCAACGGGTGCCGTGCGGCCGGTCGGCGTGGCGATCCGGAACGGCGGGCGACGCTGAGCGCTCATGCCGGTGAGCGGGTGCCTCGCCGTCGGCGCGGCGTGGACGTCTGCTGTTCCTAGCCCGGACACCGCGGTCGACCATGCCGTCGAGCAGATTGCTGGCATGGCTGTTGCGGCGGGCTACACGGACATCGCGGTGGGTCTGGCTCGGGTACCCGAGGTGAAGGGGCAGGCCGCCACCACGATCGAGGCCTGGTGGCCGCAGGTTCACGCGTTCCTGTATATCGGCATCACCAACTCAGGCTCAAAAGGCACCACCCGCGAGATTAAACGATCGCCCGCGACGCCTGCGGCTTTCGCAACCCGGAGAGCAGCGCCTACGCGCCCGCACCGCCACCACCCGGCGCCACCGCGGACACCTTAACCCCGCTGAACTTCGAAGAGCCGTCAAACGTCGAGGCGGCCAGGAACCATGACGGGACGGGTCGGAGGCCGGGTGGTAGTCGGATGCGGGGCCGTGAATGCTCGAGGTGGATGATGTCAGGATGACGGGGGACCAGGACCGACCGGCGCGGGGCGACATCATCGAGATTGGCGGCTCGATCCGCGAGGGCGCCGCCCCCCGCTGGCGGCGGTGGCCGAAGTGGCTGCCGTTGGTGCTGGCCGCCGGGGTCGGGTTGGCCGTGTACGCGCGTACCGGGGCCGACCGGGTTCCGCCCCCGGCGAGCCGGTCGCCGTCGCCGCCGGTCGCGTCGTCGGCGCCCGAGGCCACCGCCCCGGCCACCCCGGGGCTAGCCACGACCGGAGCGCCACCGGCGGTCACTGAGGTCGGCCGGCCCTTGCTCGGGATCACCGGCGGTTGGCAGTTGTACGGCCGGGGGCCGGACGCAGTGGTCCGGATCGAGTTCGCGCGGGGCCGGGTGAGCATCACCCCGGTGCGGGCGCTGCGGAGCACCGGCCCGGTCAGCTTCCTACTCTCCCCGGACGGGGTGGTCATCCGTCCCGTCGACGCGGTGGAGGGCTATCGGGTGCCCGACGGCCGGCCGTCGACGGAGACGACCAACGACCTTGACCGATCCGGGGCGATGCTGCCCGGGCCGGATCCGGAGTCGGTGTGGGTGTCCGACGGTGACGGCGTGCGGCCCAGGATGCTGCTGGCCCGGTTCGACGGCAGGGCCACCGGTGTGGAGATCGTCCTGCCCGCGGGGGTCAGCAGCTTCGCCCAGCCGGACGGGGCCGGTTATCCGGCGATCACCGCGACCGGCGGGGTCTACACCATCCGTCCCGACGGGGTGCGCCGGATCACCATGGGTGACCTGGTGGCCGTCGGCCCGCGCCACTGGCTGGCCCGGGAGTGCGACGAGCGTCTGCGGTGCGCGGGCGTGCTGATCTCACACCCCGGCGGTGCCCGGCGGGCGGTCCCGCTGCCGGCCGAGATCACCGCCTTCGACCGGGGGGCGATCTCCGGTGACGGTCGGATGGCCGCCCTGGTGGCCATGAACGCGACCGGCGCGCCCCGGGTCCATTTGTTGGATCTGGGCTCGGGTGTCGTTCGTGTGCTGGGCCTGCCGGTGGAGGCCAGTCCGGGGTCCGTGGTCTGGTCCCCGGACGGCAAGTGGCTGTTCGTCACCGGACTGGACGGGCAACTCGCCGCCGTCGACGCGGCGACCGGCCGGTCGCGGGATCTCGGCGTCCGGCTGCCGCAGGTGAGCCAGCTCGTGGTCCGGCCAGCCGCCGGGTAGTCCGGTCGGTGTCCGAACCGGTCGGCGGGACAGGGTAGGCCGATCGGTGCGCTCACCCGCGTCAGCCTCGGCCTGACGGATCCAGTTCCTGAGCGCCTCGTGAACGCCGAGTTGCTCGGCCAAGCGCGGATCACCGGCTTCGGGTCCGACGCTCGGTACAAGCGCACAGCGCGCTGACGTAGCTCGTCGGGGTACTTCTTCGGTGCTGCCACGGACGACTTCCTCCCCACGGCCATCAGATTGTGATCAAGAAGCTCCATCAAAGCGGGGGTGGCTCAACGCAAGGTCGGACAACAAGTCGGCATTCCCAGCCTCCACCGGCTCGGGAGATCCTTGGCGCACAAGGCGATTGCGCTGGACTTCAGCTTCTCCGGCTTCTCTCCACGAGCCGGTGATGATTGCCCGGAGCTGTGCCTCCCACCGCAGGAAAGCGAGCACAGATCAGCCCTGCATTGCGCGCTACCTGCACCCGGCACCCTGTCACGGCCAGATGGCACGAGAAACCCAGAGATTGGAGCGCCGAGTGACGCACACGGCTGACAGGTCGGATTCCTCGGATCGAGTCGGGCAGATTCGAGATGCCCTCGTGGACCGGCTCATCGCTGACGACATGATCACCTCCTCAGCCGTGGAGGCGGCGTTCCGGACGGTACCGCGGCATGCGTTCGTGCCTGCGGGCACGCCACTCGAGGTCGTCTACGACGTTGACCAGTCGGTGATCACGAAGACGGATGAGCACGGGGTTCATCTGTCCTCGGTCAGCGCCGCGTACATCCAGGCCCGCATGATCGAGCAAGCCGGCGTCGGACCCGGAATGCGGGTCCTAGAGATCGGTTCGGGTGGTTACAACGCGGCGCTGCTGGCTGAGGTGGTCGGTGTGGACGGCCAGGTCGTCAGCGTGGACATCGACGCCGAGATTACGGACCGGGCCAGGGTCCTGCTGCGCGAGACGGGCTATGACCGCCGGGTACGGGTGTTGCAGGCCGACGCGGTGCACGGCATGCCCGGTGAGGGTGTGTTCGACCGGATCCTCGTCACGGTCGGCGCGTGGGACATCTGTCCCGCCTGGCTGGATCACCTCGCACCGGACGGGGTGATCGTGGTGCCGTTGCGGATGAACGGCGTGACCCGGACGATCGCATTCCGCCGCAACGGCGACCACTTGACCAGTACCTCGAGTGAGGTGGCGGGATTCGTGCCCCTGCAGGGCGACGGTGCGCGGCCCGAGCGGATCTTCCGGCTGCCCGACCGGCAGGGCCAGTTTGTCAGCTTGCGTTTCGACGTCGGCGCTCCGGACGACGTCCGTCAGCTGGATGGTGTGCTGGACACCGAACGCACCGAGGTCTGGTCGGGAGTCACGATCGGCCTCAGCGAGTCCTTCGCGGATCTTCACCTGTGGCTGGCCGGGTTCCTGCCCGGCTTCTGCCTGCTCGCGGCGGACGACGGTACCGAGCTGGCTGCCGAGCGTCGCTGGTTTCCGTTCGGTGTCGTGCGCGGTGACTCGTTCGCCTACCTGGCCTGGCGTCCGACCGACGAGGGCTCGAGGGCCGAGCTCGGGGCTCGCGCCTTCGGGGCGCACGGCAAGGACTCCGCAGCGGCCATGTCGGAGCAGATTCAGGCCTGGTATCAGCGGGCCCGCCGCGGGCCGGCGCCGACGTTCGCCTACTGGCCGGCCGGTACCAGCGCCGGCGCGGTGCCGGACAACGTAGCGGTGCTGAAGAAGACGCACGGCCTGCTCATGATCTCCTGGCCGGTGGCAAGCTAGCCGCCCTCGGCCGGGTGAACCACCCCTGTTCGACCTACCCGAGGAGCGTGAAGACCATGGCCCCGCTGCTGGAACTCGAGCGCACGGACGCCGCCACCGCAACCACCGAGGACGACTTCGTGCTCGACATGCGGGTCGTGGAGTCCACGACCCCGCTGGTGATCATGATGTGCAGCACCAGCGACGGCTGCGGCAGCAGCTGCAGCACGAGTGCCTGCGCGACCAAGTCCAGCGACCCCGTCTGATTCGGGCTTCATCCTGACGATGCCGTCGGCGCCCAGTGCGGGCGCCGACGGCGGCCATGCGGTTGAGGAGGCATCGTCGTGCCAGTCCCGCCTGTCTTCCAGCGTGCCGGTGTGGTCATGGTGCGCGCCACGACGGATCCCGGCGATTTCGATGTGCCTTCTCAGCTGGACCTAGCCGATGATGCCCTGGTGCTGCATGACGGCATGGCGTGGCTGATGAAGACGTGGGCGCGTTCTGACGTCCGCGACGCGCTCAGTCTGGCGAGTCCCACGCTGGCGGCGCAGCTCGACCGAATCACCGAGCGTCCCGACACGGCGCCGGTCAAGGCCGTTCGCCGGGCGGTCATCTCCGTCGCCGGATATCTGCTGCGGTGGCAGCGCCGCGCTACGCCTTTCGGTTTATTCGCCGGCGTCACGATGGCCGCCGAAGGAGCGGGCAGCGTGGCGGTGGGACGACGGCACCGCGTGATCGCGCGCGTCGACAGCGAGTGGCTCACGGCCGTGATCGGCCGGCTGGAGGAGTACCCGCTCCTGCGACGTCAGCTGCACCTTGTTGCCGACAACACCGGCGTCGTTCGTGACGGCCGGTTCATCACCGCCCGCCGCGCCGACCCGGGCAGCGGCAAGGCGGTTCCGCTGCGCGACGCGTCCGTGCGCTACACGGCACCGGTGAAAGCCGCGCTCGCCGTCGCCGCCATTCCCGTCCGGTACGACGACCTTGCCGTCGAACTGGCCGAACAGTTCCCGGCTGCCCGACCTGGACAGATCACCACGGTCCTGGACAATCTGCTGTTGCAGGGTGCCCTCATCAGTGCACTGCGCCCACCGATGACGACCCTCGACGGCCTCACCCACGTGATCGATACGGTGACCGCCGCAGGCGGCGAACAGTTCACTGACGTCGCCCCGCTGCTGCGGGACCTTGAAAAGGTGCGGGAGCTGATCGACCAACACAACGTGGTCGACGATCCGGTGCAGGCAGCCGCGATCCGCGCATCGGTCATGCAACGGATGCGCGAGGTCGTTCCCGGCAGCCAGGATGTGCTGGCCGTCGACGTACGGCTCGACGCCCAGATCCGCCTCCCACAGCAGGTGTTGGCCGAAGCAGTCGAGGCCGCGAACGTCCTGCTGCGGGTCAGCACGAAGCCATTTGGGTCGACCGCCTGGCAGGACTACCGGTCCCGGTTCCGAGCCCGCTATGGCCAGGGCGCACTCGTGCCAGTGCGGGACCTGGTCGCCGACTCCGGGCTCGGCTATCCCACCGGCTACCTCGGTGCGCCCCGCGCGCACCCCAGCTGGCGTGCCATCAACGAGCGTGACGCGGCGTTCCTGGCCCTGGTGCAACGGGCCGCGCTCGACGGACGCGACGAGATCAGCCTGACCGATGCGGATGTCGAGGCGCTAACCGTGGGCGAACCGGCAGACGTGATACCGCCGGCACGCATCGAACTCGGCGTGGCGGTCCACGCCGCGTCGATTGAGGCCCTCGACAGAGGCGAATTTCGGCTGCGCTTCGCTGCGGCGCCGGGCATGCCGACGAGCATGGCGGGCCGCTTCATCCACCTCTTCGACAAGCACCAGCAGGCTCAGATGGCTGCCGCCTGCGCCCCGAGTTCGCCGAGCGGCGACGCGGTGGCGGTGCAGCTGTCGTTCCCGCCGCGGCGCCCGCACAACGAGAACGTCACCCGGGTCCCCCAGCTCCTGCCCGACGTCCTCGCGCTCGCCGAACACCCCACCGGCAATCCGATCCGCCTCGATGACCTGGCCGTCACCGCCGACGCCGACCAGATGTACCTGGTGCAGATCTCCACCGGCCGCCGGGTCATCCCCAACATTCCGCACGCACTCGACACCATCGTGCAAAGTCCCCCGCTGGCACGCTTCCTCGCCGAGGTCGCCGACGCGCGCACCGCGGTGTTTGGCCCGCTCGACGTCGGTGCAGCCCGCACCCTGCCGTACCTGCCGCGCGTCCGGTATCGCCGCACGATTCTCGCTGCCGCACGATGGCTGCTCACTACCAATGACCTGCCGTCCCGAGCCGGTCAGGGTTGGGAGCCCGCGCTGCAGGCGTGGCAGCGGCAGTGGCGTGTCCCGGCCCGTGTCGTGCTCTGTCACGGGGAGTTTCGCCAGCCCTTGAATCTCGACCACCGCCTGGACCGGGCACTGCTGCGTAGGCGTCTGGCCCAGGCCGGACGGGTGGAGCTGCAGGAGGACGCCCAGCCCGAGGACCATGGGTGGATCGGCCGTGCCGCCGAGCTGCTGATTCCGATGCTTGCGACCGCGCCACCGCGCCGGCCGCTTCCTCACCTCGCACCGCCCGGTCGGCTTCAGGTGCCCGGCAACACGGCCGTGGTGCAGGCTCGTCTGGCCGGCAGCCCGGCCCGCTTCGACGACATCATCCGGCACCTCCCGCCGCTCACCGCTTCACTGCGCGGCGAGGTACGCCGGTGGTGGATTCGGCGCCAGCGCGACCTGGTTCGGATGGACGCCGACCAGCACCTCATCCTCGTGCTCCGGCTGACCGAGCCCGAGCACCACGCGGCCGTCACCGCAGCCCTGGCCGCGTTCGCCACCGAGCTCACAGCCCGTGGCTTGCCTAACCAGTTGTCACTCGTGCCGTACCAGGACCATCCCGGCCGCTACGGCTACGACGAGGCGCTCACTGCCGCCGAGGACGTGTTCTGCACCGACACCGCCTGCGTCATCGCCCAGATGGCAACCGCCGACGACCTGGGCATTGCGGCGCAGGCGCTGGCCGCCGCGTCCATGGCCCGGATCGCCGCCGCGTTCGCCACCGACGAAAGCTCGGGAAATCAGGCCCTGCTGCGGTGCCTGCCGCAGCAGCCCGGGGCGTTGGACCGCACGCTGTGCGAGCGAACGCTACAACTGGTCGACCTCTCTATCGACGCGCGGCAGCCACAGCCACGCACCGCTGCGGAGGCGCTCGTCGACGCGTGGCTGGCTCGCGACACCGCCCTACGCCGCTACTTCCGCACCGTCGCCGTTCAACGCGACCCGGTTGGTCTCCTGCCGACCTTGCTGCGCGACCACCATATCCGTGCGCTCGGCGTCGATCCCACCTTCGAGCAGAGCACCAACCGCCTGGCCCGCGCCGCCGCGCTGCGCGCTCTCGCCCGGATCGGCCAGCGATGATCGGGCCACCGATCAGCCGTACAACCAGTGTCGGTGCCGAACCACCGAAGATGGGCGGCCCGGATGCCGTCCGCCAGTCGCTGGCCACCGGCACGGCAGGGATCGCTCTGCTACACCTCGAACGCGCCCTCACCGGTACCGCATCCTGGCCAGACGCGCATGCGCAGACCCGGGCAGCGGCCACCGGGGCGCTCGACGGCGGCCAGCACGCCGGCTTGTACTACGGCACCCCAGCGATCGCATTCCTCCTGCACTGCGCCGCCAAGGCCGACCACCGCTACGAAACAGCCGCAGCGACCCTCGACCAACACGTCACCCGGCTTACCCATCGTCGCCTCACCGCCGCCACCGCCCGAATGCAGCACGGCGGCGCGGCCTCGCTCGCCGAGTACGACCTCTTCTACGGCCTCACCGGCATCGGCGCACTACTGATGCAGCGCATGCCCACCAGCGACACTTTCGCTGATCTGCTGCGATACCTGACTGTGCTGATCCGCCCGCGGAAGCAAGACGGCCTCCTGCTGCCCGGCTGGTGGGCCGCCCACGACCCCGACCCGACCCTGCCCACGCCGGGTGGACACGCCAACCTCGGGATGGCTCACGGAGCAGCGGGCATCCTCGCCCTGCTTGCCCTCGCGATGCGCCACGGCCACGGTGTGGACCACCACGCCGAGGCCATCGACCAGCTCACCCGCTGGTTCGACCGATGGCGCCAGCACGACGCCGACGGCAGCACCTGGTGGCCACAGTGGCTCACCCTCGACGACCTAAGAACCGGTCGCCTAAGCCAGCCCGCACCAGGCCGGCCGTCCTGGTGCTACGGCACCCCGGGTATTGCCCGTGCACTCCAGCTCGCCGCGATCGCCACCGACGACCCGGCCCGCCGCGCCGATGCCGAACACGCCCTCGCCGCCTGCCTCACCGACCGCCACCTCAACCGGCTCACCGACCTCGGCCTCTGCCACGGCCTCGCCGGCCTCTACGCAACCGCACACCAGGCCGCTGCCGACGCCCAGAGCCCAGCCCTCAAACAACAGCTACCCGCCTTGGCCACGGCCATACAGAAGGCCGCCCAGACTAACGACCAGCATGGCAACGCCGGGCTGCTGACCGGCCACGCCGGCATCCACCTGGCAGCCGAGACCGCGCGGCACGGAATCACCCGCACTGGATGGGACACATGCCTCCTGATCACGTGACCACCACACCACTGGCCGCCAGCGTGCTCAACGTGCTCGCCGGCACCCCGCTGGAGACAGTTGCGGCAACGGCGGCCATCGATCCAGCCGACCTCGCCGACGCCGTCACGACCTACCACCTGGCCGGCCGCGCCGCGCTTCAGGAACAAGCCGACGGCCACTGGTACGAGATACGTGCCGAATTTCCCGACTGGGACACCGCAGAGACGACTGCGGTCACCTCGCTCGGTCCCCGGCTCGACCAGCTCACGAACGTGGGCGCATTCGGGGGCTGGTGGTTCCTGCGCAAACATCCCTGCTGGCGCATCCGCTTCGCCCACGCGCAGGTCGACGGCGTGAACCAGGTCCTCAACGAGCTCACCGCAGCCGGTGAACTCAACAGGTGGTGGCCCAACCTGTACGAACCGGAGACCGCCGCCTTCGGCGGCACATCCGGAATCCAAATCGTGCACGACCTGTTCTGCGCCGACAGCCGCGGCGTCCTCAACTATCTCCGCCAACCGCAGCCCGCCCTCGGACGCCGCGAGCTGTCCCTCCTGCTGCTTGGCGGCCTCCTGCAGGCCGCCGGGCTGGACTGGTTCGAACGCGGCGACGTGTTCGCTCGCATCGCCCATATGCGCCCCCTCGACAACATCGCCAACAGCCGACTCGACGCGCTCACAGCCAGCGTGCGCGGGCTGCTCGCTGTAGCGCCCGACACGGACAACTCCCTGTTCGGAGCCAGCGGTGTGGTTCCCTTCGCCGCGCCATGGCACACCGCGTACACGTCCGCCGGCCGCGCACTTGCAGCTGCCGCGACGGCCGGCACCCTCAACCGCGGTCTACGAGCTGTCGTCAGCCACATCGTGGTCTTCCACTGGAACCGGCTCGGGCTGCCCGCCCACAGCCAAGGCATCCTCGCCCGCGCCGCGCTCGAAGCGTTCCTGCCCCGGAGCCGACCATGAACACCGCCGTCAACCCCACCACCATCCGCGTCGCCGTCCGTCGCTTCCCACTCCTCGCCCGGCCCCGACCCGCCTGCCCCGCCCTGACCGACCGTGTCACCGAGGTCGCCGAGATCGCCGCCAACGCAGCCGCACAAGACGACAACGGCATGGCCGACGCGGCACACGCCCTGAACAAAGCCGCGCTGATCGCCAGCGACTGCGGCCTGCCGGACCTGGCCCGCCAATGGTGCTGGCAGCACATCGACATCTACCGGCAACGGAACTCCCTCACCGTCTTGCAGGCCAGCTACCTGCTCGAACCCGTCCTCAACCTCGCCCGCCTGCAGATCCGCGCCCACCACGGTCAGCCCGCACTGCAACTACTCAAGGCGATGAGCCAGGCCGTCACCACAGGCACCAACCTGATCATCGACGGGCACACACTGCCACTGACCAACCTGACCGGCGCCCCAGCCGAACTCGGCAAGCTCCGCCAGTGGACCTGGCTACAACACCTCAGCGAGGGCATCCGCATCCTCGCACTCGCCGGCCGCTGGGACGACGCCGTCGAGCACGCCAACACCCTCAACGGCATCGGACTGCACCTGATGGAAGGCCGACAAGCCACGATCATCGCCCACCTTCTGCACGAGGAAACCGAAGCCGCCCGCGCGATCCTCGACGACAGCACCATCACCAAACCGTGGGAACATCAAGTCGGCTCATGCCTGACCGCCATGTGCGCAGCACCAGGAACGGCCAGCCACCAGATATCCGCCATGGTCGATCAATTCCTCGCGCACGAACCCGTCGACGGATACGCCGTCTATCGAGCCCGTTGGGGCCTCACGGCCGCCACCCTGTCCAGCGGGCACCACGAGGTCGCAGCTCAACACCTTCTCCACCGCCTGGCGACCGAGGTCCTCGAAGCAGCCGACGGATACGCAGCCCGGGAAATCCTCGGCCACCGCACCGCCCTACAGATCAAGGAGCCGCAAGAGCAAGCTCTCGCCCGCATCGTGGCAGCAGCCGGCCTAGGGGCCGGTGCGATACCAGAAGCCACCCTCCGAACGCTCAACGGCGCAGTGGAGATCGCGCGCGACGCCTTGGCCCGCTCCGTCGGGTTGCCTATAGGTCTGGCGACGCCACGGAAGAGGTCGCGGCTGCGGAAACTCGGTGAGCCGGCGCCGTAAATCGCGCCGATGATCGAGCTCCCTGTCGCCGGTGCACGCGCCGCCCTCGCCCGTGGCATTGACCAACTGGGCAACCTCGGTCGGCGGGCGCCTGGAGCGCGTTTCACATATGGATCAGTCGGGTGTGTTGAAGGTGCGGCGCTGTTGCCGGGTGGCGGGTGCACCTCGAGTCAGGCGGCCGAGCATGCCGCCAATGGCGGCCCAGCGGATTATGGCTTTTGAGGTGGTGGGTGGCGGTGAGCACGGTGGCGGCGACGATCGGTCCCACGCCGGTCAACTGCAGCAGGTCCGGTCGCCAAGAGCGGACGATCGTCCGGATCGCCTTCTCGTGTTCGGCGGCTTCGGCTTCGAGGAGACGGACGCGGCGGGCGAGGTTGCGCAACACGCTCAGGCAGGTGAAAACCTCGACGTCGGCGCTGGTGGTGGGGCGTAATCGGGTGGCGGTGGTGACATGATCCGGGTGCTCTGGCCGCGGAACCGGGCCCGCGCCACCTCGGGACTGGTGATCACCAAGGCCGTGCAGCTGCCGCTGGGCGGTGGCGCTGGCCTCGACGGCGGCGCGGCGTGCGGTCAGCCGTGCTTGCAGCGCGGCCCGTTCGGAGCCGGTCTTGGGCTGCGCCAGGCGGGTGCGGGCCAGGGCGTCACGGGCAGCGCGTTCGGCGTCGATCGGGTCGGACTTTGCCCCCCCCGGCACGGCGGGCTGGTCGCACGGGCCGATCCAGCTCGACGACCAGCTCACCACTATCGGCCAGGTGCCGGGCCAGCCGGCGCCGTAGCCACCAGAGCCCTCCAACGCCCACGCCCCAGCCCCGAGCGCTGCTCGGCCAAGGTCATCAGTTCGGCGTAGCCGTCCGGATCGGTGCTCACTGTGGCTCTGGCGAGGACCCCGCCGGTGCGGGTGTCGAGCAGCGCGGCGGTGTGGGTGTCTTTGTGTGTGTCGACGCCGATGACGACCTCGACCAGATCTGCCAGCATGGACATGCGTTCTCTCCTCACCGTGGGGACGCACGGGTCCGGTCCGGTGCGGAGATGGCAGGACTGTGATGAGACACGCCAGCCGCTAACTGGCGGTCAAGCTCCTGATCAGGCCAAACATCTCCCGCCGGCCCGGCGCCGGCAGCAGCAGGCGGACAAGTCCTCTCAAAGGCACAAACGCCAGTCAGGGCATGAGTCACGCCCGCCACCACCAGCTGTCAGCTCACCACTGCTGAACCGACCCCGCCACCCTCACAGTCAGGCGAGCCGACGCCTGACGGCCAGCAGGCGGCGTCCGACGTTGTGCTCCCAGAGCTGGTTGGCCACCTCGTCCGGGGCGCTGCCCATGCCGCCGAGGCACAGACGTTGCTGCAACTGCCCGAACGCCACCACCGCCAGCTCGACGTTCTGGGTCAACTGCCGTGGGGTGATGGTCCAGCCTCCGGCGAGACGACGGCTCAGGATCCCGGTCATCTCCCCGTGGGCAACGGCGGAGTACAGCGAGTAGACCACCTCGTGGCCACCGCTGACCTTGCCGGCCAGCAGCGCCGTGACCCTTTCAGTCTTGCTCGGCAGCGTCTCGCCGGAGACCGAGAGCGGCTTGGGAGCGCGAGCCAGGCCCAGGTCGTCGATTCGAGTGATGAGCGTGCTGAGGTCCGCCTGCGCCTGCGCGATGTTCGGGGGTGCGCCGGCCTTGGCGTTCTTGAGCGCGGTCTTGTTCTCATCCCAGAGCACCAGGTAGGTGCGGGCGACCCGCTGCCGGACGGTGAGCTGCGGGTCCATGAGCCAGAAGGCGAACCCGGCACTTTCCAGGGCTGACCGGCACAGGACTGCCGAACCCAGCTTCGGCGCCGGCGGCGGGAAGGGCGGCTCCAGGAGCTTGCGGATGCCGGTCAGGTAGTCCTCGACCGCGAGCATGCTCAATTGCGCCATCTCGAACGCCATAGTGGGTTCCTGCGGGCCCCAGGGAGCCCCGTGCACATCGACCTCGGTGTTCGCCAGCTCGTCACGGAAGGTCGAGCCTGGCCGGGGCTGCCAGAACGCCGGGTCGAGCCGGCGCACGGCGGCCCGGCTGGTGAGGTCGAGCACCTCCCGCAGCTGACCCAGCAGCCAGTCCCCGTCCGGGCTCGTCGTCTGCGCAGCCGGGAAGCCCGGAGCGAGGGGGAAGGACGTCGTCACCCCCATAGGATGACAGTCAACTCCACACACTGGATCTGCGCGTGGCCTCGGTGACCCGCAGGGTGTGCTGATCGTCGACGACACCGGGTCCTGAAGAAGGGCGTGCGGTCGGTCGGGTGTAACGCCAGTACTCCGGCACCGCCGGCCGGACTGATAACTGCCAAGGTCGGAATGTTCCTCGCCTACCGCTCTGGCAAGGGTCACGCGCTGATCGACCGGCAGATGTACCTGCCCCAGTCCTGGATCGACGACCGGGACCGGTGCCGGGCCGCCAGATCACTAACAGCAGTGTGACTGATTCGGCGCCCCTCAATGGGCATCACGGACTGGAGCAGGTCGCCCGCAGGCAGCAGGTCGACCAGCGAAGCTGTGCCTGGGGCATCGCGGTCAGGATAGGCAAAATCTGGTGCGCCGGTACGACGCGGGCTGTAGAGGCCGATGTCAGCGTCGGTGGCGGCACCGAGCACCTGGCGAAGGTCGGTGCGGCGCTCCCGGCTGGGTCAGCGATGTTCCCCACGTTCGAGTTTGCCCACCCAGCGGTGGTCAACGTAGTGGGCGGTGAGGCTACGCCCGGGGTAAAGGCGGTCGAGGGCGACGTTGATGGCGTCGGCTAGCTCGGCCCAGGACATCTGCTGGCCAAGCCGTCGTGGCGAGGTCCGGCGCTGGCGGGCTTGGGCGAGCAGGGTGTTGCGCGTGTTGATGGTGTCGGGATGGCGGGGCATCTACGCCTCCCTCCGTAGGCCGACTCTGGATCCTCAGCCGAAGCTTAGTTGTGGTACGTCGTACAAGTCCGCGTTCGGTAGCCGGCGCATGACCGGCGAATCAATCTCGATGATCAGCATTTCCGTCAGGAATTGGACCGTGGCCTCCAGCAGGTGGCTGGTGTGAGCGGTGGCGCTGTGTTCCTTGAGTCCGGCGGTGATGTGAATGTGAGGGAGGATCCTCTGGGCGGTGTTGTCCCAGGCGATGGTGCCGCCACCGAGTGCTTCCACGTTCGCGAGGTCGACGTGCGTCCATACGGGGGCGTCGGGGTTGTCGAGGCGTTGACATGTGCCGACGACCTTCGCCCTGCTGAGGCCGGCGATGAACATGGGGATATAGCCCTGTGTAATGCCGTGGGCGCGGCAGGCGTCGGCGAGGGCGGTGAAGAAGTCGTCGCCGTGGTCGAAGACCACACCGATCATTCGTCCTGCGGTCAGGTCGTGGCTACGCATGCGGGGTGGCTGTCTCCGTTGGGTCACCGGTCAGGGGTGGTGCCGGCCAAGGCCAGGAGGAAGGGGCATCGAGGTTGCCTGCGACTGCGATCGCTGAAGCGATGTACTGCGGCTCGACTTGGGCGTTGAGAAGCACGCGGAGCAGGATGCGGGCTTTGTAAGGGTGTAGCCAGCCTGCGGGGATGAGCCCGCGGGCGAGGAGGTCCTGCTCGGAACCGGGGAAGCCGTAGGTGCGGGTGAGCGTTGGGCCAGCCGGGGTGCGGGAGGCAAGGACGACGGGGATCCGTGCGGCGAGGGTGGAGAGGGTGTCGACGAGGGGTTCGGGTACGTGGCCGACTCCGAATCCGGCGACGACGAGGCCGTCGCAGTGCCGGCTGATGGCGTCGAGGAGAGTGGGATCCTCGTCGAGGCTGACTGTGTAAAGGCCGACGCGCGCACGTGCGGCCTGAGCGAGGGTAGGGATGGTAAGCCGACATGGCACGCAGGTCAGCAGCCTAAGGGCACCTTCCACGACGGCTCCGATGGGACCGGTGTCCGGCGAGCGGAAGGTATCGCCGTGGGTGGAGTGGGTCTTGGTGACCCAACGAGCGGCGTGAACTTCATCGGCGAGGACGACGAGGCAGCCTTGGGCCCGAGCGGCCGGGGAGGCAGCGGTCTGGATGGCGGCGAGGAGGTTGGCAGGGCCGTCCGCGCCGGCCATGGTGGGATTGCGCATCGCGCCGGTGACGACCACGGGTTCGGCGCGTCGGTGCAACAGGTCGAGCAGGTAGGCGGTCTCCTCGATCGTGTCGGTGCCCTGGGTAACGACCACTCCGGTGGCACCTGCGGCAAGTTCGTCAGTCGCCGCGGTGGCGAGCTCGGTAACATCTTCGAACGTGAGGGACGCCCCGGGGCGGCGGCGGAAGTCCACCACCTCGACGTCGATTCGAGCTGAGGCCAGTCCTGGTACGGCGTCGACCAGGTCGCGTGCGGACAGGATTGGACTGACGCCTTCCCTGGTGCCGCTGGTCATGGCGATCGTGCCGCCAAGGCCGAACACGACCACCTTCGGCGCGGATGTTGTCGGTGTCGAGGGCACGACGGTTCCTCTCGGCGGTCGCCGCTTGTGCGTAGAAGCCTATTACGGCAGGGATCCAATGAAGCGGCATGCCTGGTCGACCCCGTCGAGGGAGAGTAGACGGCTGCGGGGCTCGGCGAGGCCTGCCAGGCTGTACTGGCCGAGGTCGGCGCAGCGGCTTTGTAACCAGTTCCAGTCGAGGTTGAGGTAGTCGGCAAGGTGGAGTAGCCGTCCGCCGGGCGTGTCGCTGGCGGTGATGGAGTGAGCTTGCACGTGGCCAATGGCGTCACGGTAGGCGGCGATGGCGTTGGGGCGGTCGGTGACATCAACGTGCCAGACTTCATCGGCACGGATCCAGGTGGCCATGATCGCTCGCTGCTTGTCCATGACGAGTCCCGGTAGCGTGGTGTATTCCGGATCGTCCGTCACCGCAGTGTGGATCCCGAGGGATTCCATCAAGGCCAGGGCAAGCAGCAGCAGGATTCGTTCAGACGTTGACGAGGCGGCCACCGCGTGCGAAGGGAGGCAAAACATCCTGGTCATCGGCTGGGACGCGCTTCGGTACCGTTCGGCGGTCTCGCGTAGGTACCGCAGCTTGTGGCGGAATAGCAGCCATGTGCTGGCTTCCTCCCCGCGTTGCTCCCGCGTCCAGTAGGTGGGCACGTCGGACAGGAGATGGTAGTGGCGGCGGATGTGGTCGGCGCAGAATGCCGATCCGATCCACAGCCGTGACACCGAATCCAACTCTTCAGCGATATCGCGGCTCGCGGCAGATCTGTTCATGTCCCTGTATGGAGATGCGGCTGCCTGCGCGGTGTCCAACCGGGCGTCGTCGAGCAGTAGCGACGAGTCGAGGTTTGCCACCGCCCACAAGACTCCGGCGGTGATCGCGTCGAGCTGGTATGCGCGAGGGATGAGCAGCCGGGTGTCCCGACCCGCTTCGACCAGGTGCTGGTACGCCCGCCGAGAGTCCAGCGCGAAGACACCGACACGATCCGGCCTATCGACATGCCCAAGGATGAGCCGCCGTTGAAGGGACCGGCGCCATCTCTGTTCCGTGCCGGCATGGGTGATCGTGGCGAGGACGCGGCCGTCGTCGACCGCCGGGTACAACTCGATGTCGATCGCTGTTCCAGGGAAGTGTTGGCCTGTCGGGGCCGAGATCGTTCGGCAGGAAGAGCGGTCACCGTCGGGCAGCAGCTGGCGTCCAGACGTGGGGGCCCCGAGTTGCAGCAGATCGCCGACGGGAAACAGGTCGAGCCTTGGGGCGGAACGATCAACCTGCTTCCGTTCATCGATGTCCGTTCGGAGGTCGCCGGAGCGCCGAGGACTGTAGAGGTCGAGATCGGTGTCGATGGCGGCATCGAGCGCGAGCCGTAGAGCGGCACGGCGTTCCTCGCTGGGCCAGCGGTGCTCCCCGCGTTCCAGTTTGCCCACCCAACGGTGGTCAACGTAGTGAGGGGCGATGTCCCGGCTTGGATAGAGCCGATCCAGGGCGGCGTTCACAGCATCGGCCAGTTCGGTCCGGGACATGCGCTGCCCAGGCCGCCGGGGTGATGGCAGGCTAGCGCGTTTCGCGGTGAGCAGAGCGTTTGGCGTAATCATCGTCTCCGGGTGACGAGGCACCGGCACTCCTCCCCCCTTGGGGCACACTGGACTTTTGCGGTTGGGCTAACACGCCAGCTAGGGCGGTATGAGCTGCCGCCACCCACCGCCGCCATCGTGGCGAGGCGTACACCGACAGTCAAGGAAGCGTCGGGCGTGGCCGCCGAGACGGGAAGGCCAATCTCGGGGTCACGGGTGCTGGACAACGTACGGCCTGAAGTGGTTCATCGGCAGCCTCCAGGGATCACTCAGGCCCGGTCCACGGTCGGTCGGCCGGGGGAGCGGCCAATGTAACCCCGCCCAACCCGGCAGATGATCTTCAGGCGAGTAAGCGGATCGACCTTTTTCCCAGGTCACCCGCTGGTCGGACCGAAAGTCGGTACGTGAAGTCGGACGGAAGGTCGGCATTCCCAGCTCCGCGCGGTTCCGTAATCGTTGATTTGCAGCGAGCTATTCGTCAATTTCCAGAGATGCACGAGGAAGGGTGAATGCGCCGGATGAAGTGGTGCGTGCCGAGGGGAGGACCGGGCAGCGCACCGTCGTTGAAGGAGGTAGCGCCGATGCGGTGCGAGTGGTTCGCTCCCGCCCGCGACGGTGAGCCCTACAGCCCCTTCGGCCTCGACTGTGAAGGCGCGGCCACGCTGTACGGCGACTGCGGCGGCTGCAATTTCGCCGGGCCGGGTCGAGCCGATCAGGGGGCCGAGGATCTCGCCCAGCGCAACCGTGATTTCTGGATGGCGGCCGATCGGGTTACGACTACGACGAAGCCGTCTCCTCGGCGGCGGCTGCTCCCGGTCCGGCCGGAGGGGCGGTCAGCGTGAACTCGACCGCGCCGATCCCGCAGATCGAGCCGGGCGTCCTGCTGACGCTTGACGGTGACGACTGGTCTGAGGGCCGTGACCTGATTCCCGGCGGCCGAGTCGAGGTCGTCGTCACCGGCCTGCACACCGACGGCAGCGACCAGTGGGTGTGGGTGGCCGGTCACCGCCCCGCGTGCTCCTACCCACACGTCGACGAGCATGTGCCGTGCCTGGAGTTGCGTGTTCGGCTGGCCACGCTGCGCCGCTACGGGAGCGTCCGGCATGAGCCGTAACAGCGAAGGTTGCGGGCTCGCGGAGAGGCTTGATTCCGCGCGGATGACTGCCCGGCAGCACGCCGACGGCGGCACCTGTTTCCACTGCAAACCCGACGGCTGCGACCAGAACGCGTGGGCCCAACAGGAGTTCGCCGAGCATACCCGCCGCAACCCGGCGGCAGCCTCCCACCCCGCCGAGAACACCTGACGCAGGAAGGCCCGCCGCCGTGCACGCACACCCCGGTGCCCCCGATGACGCTGCCTGGCCCGTCGACATCCAGCCCGCCGAGCCGCGGCGTCCCGTGCGGGCGGTAGGCACCGTCCCCGCTCGACCGACGCTGCTCGCTGACGAGTTCTGGTTCATGGCCCACGATGACCAGACCGGCCGGCCGCGCCTGTTCGAGTCCGCGCTGAACCACGGCTTGGCCGCCGCGCTACTCGCCGAGCTGTACGGCGAAGGCCGGATTACCTTCAAGCAAGGGCGGATCGATGTACTCCAGCCCTGGCCGCCGAGGGACTGGCTGCAACACGTCGTGCTTGACCGGCTGATCGCACAGCCGCAGCACAGCGACACCCGGACGTGGTTGGCGTTCCTGGCCGCCACCGCCAGCGAGCAGGTCACCACCCGCATGTGGCAGGTCGGGCTGCTGCGACAGCAGCAGGTCGGCCGGCTGTGGCGTCAACGCACCATCCACGTGCCGACCGACATGAACGTCGCTGCGTCGTCGTGGGCGCGGCTGTCGGTCGACCTGCGTTTCACCCGCCGCCTCAACTCCTTCGACGTGGTGCTCGCGGGCCTGGCCTTGCACACCCAGCTGGACAGGGCCCTGCTCGACGGTGCGTCGCTGGCCGTCCGTACCCACTTGCGTCAGGTGGTCGCGCAGACCCCACAACCGGTGCGCGACCTGCTTGCCGACCTTGGCAGCGCGGTCGGCGGATGCGTCCTGAGTCACCGCACCTGAGCGCGGTCAATCCCCACCACCCTTCCTGAGAGAGACCCGATGCGTACATCGAAACCCGACACCGTCTCGGCTGTGCTGGCACGCGGCCGTCTCGGGATCCCGTCCGTGGTGTTCTTCGTCATCGCCGCGGCGGCGCCGCTGACCGTTGTCGCTGGTGGCGCGACCACCGGGTACGCCGTCACCGGCGTCGTCGGCATCCCCGTGTCCTACCTTGTCGTCGCCGCGATCCTGGCGCTGTTCGCCGTCGGCTACGTGGCCATGTCCCGACGCATCGTCAACGCCGGCGCGTTCTACACCTACGTGACGCACGGTCTCGGCAAGCCGGCCGGCGTCGCCACCGCCTTCGTCGCGCTTCTGGCGTACAACGCGATGCAGATCGGCCTCTACGGCGGGTTCGGCGCGGTACTGGCCCAGTTCCTTCAGGACCGCTACGGCTGGAACACCACCTGGTGGCTGTGCGCGCTGGCCGCGTGGGCTGCCGTAACCGTTCTCGGGCTGTTGCGCATCGACCTCAACGGCAAGGTGCTGGCCGTCGTGCTCGTCGCCGAGTGCGCCGTCGCGGTCGTCTTCGACGTCGTCATGGTCAGCAACCCGGCCGCCGGCGGCGTCAGCTTCGACACCCTCGCCCCGTCGCACATCTTCGCCGCCGGAATCGGCGCGGCGCTGGTCACCGCGATCACCGGGTTCGTGGGATTCGAAGGCACCGTCGTGTTCAGCGAGGAGACGAAGGACCCGCAACGCACCGTACCGCGAGCCACATACATCGCGGTGGCGGTCATCGGCCTGCTTTACGGGCTGTCCGCGTGGGCGATGTCCGTCGCCACCGGCCCCGACAAGATCGTCGATGCCGCCCGCGCCGACGGTACTGACCTCATGTTTAACCTGGTGTCCCCGCTCCTCGGCAGCAGTGTCGTCACCGTCGGCCGGGTCCTGTTCATCACCAGCCTGTTCGCCGCGCTGCTGGCGTTTCACCACACCGTCGCCCGGTACCTGTTCGCACTCGGCCGCGAGCGGGTCCTATCCCCGTGGCTGGGCCGCACGAGCCGCCGCACCGGCGCACCGAAGGCCGGCTCGATCGTTCAGAGCGTCATCGCGGTAGTCGTCCTCGCAGGCTACGCGGTGGCCGGCGCCGACCCGATCGTGCACCTGTTCTTCTGGATCACCGTCACCGGCGGCCTCGGCGTCCTGATCCTGATGACCGTCACCTCCGCCGCGGTGGTCGCCTTCTTCGCCCGCACCCCGCACCGCGACGGCCTGTGGCGCACCGCGATCGCACCGCTGGCCGCTGCTGGCGCGCTGGCCGCCATTCTCGTCGTCACCATCCAGGAGTTCGACGTCCTGCTCGGGGTCGCCGCGACGTCGCCGCTGCGCTGGTGGTTCCCCGCCGCCTACGGCATCGCCGCCGTCCTCGGCACCGTATGGGCGGTGATCGTGCGCACCACCCGCCCCGACGTGTTCACCGCGATCGGCCTCGGCGCGGACAGCGCCACCGCGCCAGTACGCACCCCCCACGCCACCCGCCAGCCGGCCTGACCAGGAGCGACCATGCAACCGAACAGCACCCTCACCGTCCGCCGGGCCACACCCGACGACGCCGGCCCGCTCATCACCGTGCTGGTGGAGGCGCTCCTCGACGGGCCAGTCGCCGACTGGCTCGTCCCCGACCTCGACGACCGCCGCACGGTCTACTTCCGCTACTTCAAGCACGTTCTCCACCACGGGCTCCAGTACGGGCGCGTAGACACCACCTCCGACCTGTCGGCCGTCGCGATCTGGTACACCCGCGACGAGGTCCCGCTGCTGGCATCAACTGACCACTACTACGCGGTGGAAAAGGCCACCGGCAAGTACGCGCCGAAGTTCCTGCTGCTCGACGCCATCTTCGAAACACACCACCCACACGCCCCACACGACTACCTCGCCTACATCGCCGTCGACCCACGCCACCAAGGCCAAGGCATCGGCTCGGCCCTGCTCACCACCGCACACCAAACACTGGACGCGACCAACCGGGCGGCATACCTGGAGGCCAGCAACACCCGCAACAGAGACCTGTACCTGCGCCTCGGCTACCGCCAAGGAGCACCGATCCACCTACCAACCCAAGGACCGCTCATCTGGCGAATGTGGCGCGGCCAACCGACCGACGGCACCCCCGCACCGTTCCCGGCGGACCTCCTGCCACGCAGGCGGCCACTGTGAGCGGCCCCGCCCTGGGCACGACCATCCGCCCGGCGACACCCCAGGACGTCGCCGCGATCACGGTCCTGCTGGCCGGCGCACTCGACGGCGACCCCGTCATCCAGTGGCTGGCACCCGACCCCACAGAGCGGGTCACGGTCCTGCACCGCCTGCTCGCCGTTGACGTCGACCACGCGATCGAAACCGGCACCGTCGACGTGACGCTGAACCTCTCGGCGGCGGCAGTGTGGCGGCGACACGACCCGGACGCCCCGCGATGGCCGCTCGGAGACCACCACCTGACCACCTTCGCCGGCACCGCAGCCCACCGCCTAGCCACGCTGAACACCGCCATCGACAGCTACCGGTCCTGGGCACCGCACCACTGGCTGTCGTGGCTCGCCGTGCACCCCTCCTACCAGCGCCAGGGCCTCGCCCGCGAGCTGCTGCGCCGGCATTATCAGGTCGTCGACGGCACCGGATGGCCGGTCTACACCGTGGTCACCACCGAAGCTGCTCGGGACATGCTCCGGAAGCAGGGATACCACGCCGCCCTGCCACTGAACCTTCCTAGCGGACCGAAGCTCTGGCCCCTGAGCCGACGGGCGCGCCCGGCCCACCCGCCAAACGCTTCCCTCCGCCACTGCTGATTGACCCGGCACGCCGAACAGCGCCAGGCCACCCCGATGGTTAGGTGCCGATCCCACCCGTAACGCCACGACCCAGCGAGGAACCACACAACATGCTCATGCCCCGACGAAACGCTCCCACCCGCCTTGTGGTGGGTCTTCTCGGCAGCGTCCTGCTCACCGCCTGCCAGTCAGGCCCGCCGACCGGCCGGTCGACGCCGACACCAGCGTCGCCGTCGCAACCGCAGAAGCCCACCCCCATGCCGCCCCCGGCCGCCACCGGACCGAACCTCACCGCGCAGCAACGCCTGATCGCCCTGGCCGCCAGCGTCGCCGCCACACCGGCCGACGACACCACCGACCGGCCCTACACCTACCTGCACCTGCAGATGTGGAACCGCGCCACGAACGCGATCATCCGCACCGACCTGCGACGCTGGCGACGCGGCGCGGACAACTCCGGACGCGAGATCACCCGCCGGCTACCGGACATGCTCGGCGTCGACCACCGCCCCGACCCCGACGAGCGGGAACTGTTCGCCCGCGCCCCGCAGAAGACCACCCAGTACGGGCGGGACGCGCTGCGCCACTACCTACCCGAGCCGCCGCCCACCGATCCCACCGCGCTGGCCCACGCGCTGGCGCCACCGATACTGGCCAACGAACCCGCGTACCCCCTCCTGCTCGCCTCCGGCATCGTGGGACTCGCCACCAGCCAATACCTCAACCAGGAACAGCGAACCGCCACCCTGCGACTCCTGGCCAGCATCCCCACCATCACCTACCAAGGCGAGACCACCGACATCGCCGACCGCACAGGCCTGACCTTCGCGGTGACCGCCGACGGGTCGACCTGGCAACTCATCATCGACGGACGCACAGGCGAGCTCCTGGCCGCCCACGAACGGGTGACCGGCAAACGGCCCGGCCTGTTCTCGTACGTACTCATCCTCGAACGCGGCCACACCACCACCGAGGCCGAGGAAGTCGCTGAGCCTCCCGCCCCGGTCGAGTAGGAAGGCCCGAAAGTATCGACCGCGTGTAATGGCACGGGCATCAGGGCCAACAGTGGCTCGGGGCCGTCAGCCCGCCGTGACCCCGGGCTGCTGCCTTGCTGAGCCACTCGACCAGCCTGTCGCCCCGTAGGTCTGAGCGACCGGCCAGCCCTCGTCCACGACGAGACGCGCCAGCCGCAGACGTGCGCGCGGGCTCAGAGCAGCATTACGGTGGAGCATGAAGGCCTCCTAGTTGCCGGAGCGGTTCTAGACAGTTCCACTCCACAGCCGGAGGCCTTCACCTACCTACGACATCAGAGCGTGTCGTCACACAACCTCGACCAACCTCCCTGGACAGCACACCTGCGGCGCCGGCCGCCGTGGTGGTGCCCATGTCGGTCAGCCGCCCGGGAACCTGTGGTGTCCAGGCTTCACGGCTCGCAGGAGTCACTGCGGCGGATCGAGTCCACGACGGACGGCTACCGGCCGGCGGTTGGGTTGGTGTCCGACCGTGCCTGCCGGCTAGGGGTTCGTGCGGGTCAGTGCCAGCGTGCCCTGCCGGCCGCGGAAGTTGAAGTAGCGGCCGGTTAGTTCGCCGGACGTGGTGTCGATGACGACTTCGGCGGTGCCGTCGTGGTCGTTCATGTCGGCTTCGGCGACGCCGGGTCGGGTCTGGTTGCGGTAGGTGTAGGTCAGCCTTGCATGGTGGTGACCGTCGACGCCGAGACCTGCGGCGACTGAGTAGGAGGTGGATGAGGTGGGGGGAAGGACGTCGAAGCGGATGGCGATGCGTGTCCAGGTCTGGTCGATGCAGATGCGCACCGGCAGGGTCCTGCCCTGGTAAGAGGAAACCAACTGGCCTTCGTAGATTCCCTCCAGCACTGGCACCTGGATGATGCCGAGGCGCTGTAGTAGTGACCAGCGCCAGGCGATGGTGTCCACCGCGCGGTAGAGCAAGCCGAAGGAAGCGGCGACGGTGGGTGGGCTAAACAGCCAGGGCGGCCCCACCCCGAGAGCTGTGAATGCCGCATTTGCACCGATGGCGAGCAGCACGGCGCAGACCGCGATCGTGCCGAGCGCCGCCGTGCGGCTGTCACTGGTGCTGTATACGTGCATCCCGACTCTTAGAGCAGCTGCCAGAGTTGGTCGAGCACTCGAATGGTGAGGTGGGCGTCGTGATCGCCGGGGTCGTCGACAAACAGATGGTGCACCTCGTCGCAGGCCGTGAACCGGGCGGTCAACTCGGCTGCGGTCTGGGTGTGCAGCCAGGCCAGCACCTTGAGGAGGCGCGTGGAGTCGTCGTGGACGAACAGGTGGTTCGGCACGTTGTAGGTTAGGCACTCGATCAGGTAGCCCGGGGCCGAGCCCTTGGGGATCAGTCCCGCCTCGACCGCGCGACGGCGTAGGCGCTTGAGCTGCCGTACGGTCGGCTTGTACTTCTCGCCGCACAACCCGTTCTTGCGCTGCCCGTTCTTGCGGTGCTCCTTCGGATAGTTGACGAT
This sequence comes from Micromonospora sp. M71_S20, assembly GCF_003664255.1. Taxonomy (NCBI): domain Bacteria; kingdom Bacillati; phylum Actinomycetota; class Actinomycetes; order Micromonosporales; family Micromonosporaceae; genus Micromonospora; species Micromonospora sp. M71_S20. The sequence continues at coordinate 2,810,270 of NZ_RCCV01000001.1, forward strand.
GCGGGGCCCCTGGAGCGGCTGGATTGAGATGCCCTCTATCCAGTCGGGCGAGCCGTAGGCCGGGAACGAGGTGTAGCGCCTGACCTGCTCGGCCGGGACGACATCCGCGTCGACGTAGCCGTCGCGCTTGTCCACCCGCAGGCACTTGTTCTTCGCATGAACCCGGGCCGAGCCGTAGTAGGCGATGAGCGCCTGCTCCACGAGCTTGCGGAACTGGTACGACGTCGTCGTTGCCTGGCCGCCGTACTGCTGCTCACGGGCGACCTCGGCCATACTCAGGAGCCGGGTGTCGGGGTAGTAGGTCGTCGTGGACATGACCACGATGTCGACGTCGGAGTCCCCGCGGGTGTTGGTGGCGTTCGCGTACGAACCCTGCAGAAAGATGTCGACCTTGCCCGCCAGGGCAGGAGACCTGCTGATCGCGGTCTTCACCGAGTCGTACGTGCGTTTGGCCGTGTCCTGCGCGCCTTGCTGAGTCCACTGCCGCCGCTCGGCCTCCGAGGTCACCATGTCCATCACCCTTTCGCGGTCCCGGCCACCAACCTACTTGCGGGGTGTGACACCCTCTCGCTTCCTGACTCGACCCGCTGCAGGTCACCCGCGCCGACATAGACGTGTACCTCGCCGAGCTGCGCGAGCAGACCCGCCGCTGAGCCCTGCCACCCTTAACCGGAGGTGCTCAGCCCCGCCGCCCTGGTCATGCTGATCATCCTCCGTGTTCAGGCCGGCGCAAAGGACCCCGACACCGAAGAGGTGCGGATCGTCCCCGACTACGCCGGGAAGGCGTTCCTCCTCTCCGAGGAGACCCGCACCCGCGGCCTCCGCGAGCTCCAGCACGCCGGACTCATCAGCGTCCGCCGCCGGCAGCTCGTCGCCACCGACAGCTTCGACTTCCGCCGGTTCCGCAAACGTCTACCAACTCAACCTTCCGGCCCTCGGGCAGCCGGCGATGATTCCCGAGCCCTTGAAGGAGGCGCATGATCATCCTGTGCCGTGAGCACGGCACAGGACCTCATCACGGAGTTCCCTGGATCCGCTGCGCCGCCCGGGTGTACAGCAGCCGGGAGACGTGGGAGGGATACCACCTGGCTCCTCCGCCGGGGGTCGGGATCTTCGCGGCGTTCATCGCGGCGCAGATGTCGACCAGCCGGGCGCCGGCCTGCCGCATGGTGACCACCTGGGCGAGCAGGTGCGGAGGGCACGAGGAGGGCCGCCCGCGGTGACGGACGGCGCTCACCGCCGCCGCCGGAAGCTAAACATCGCCAGCAGTTCACGCAGGATGCGGTGCGCGCGGTCGGCCCGCGTCTTGTCCTGCGAGAACAGGGCCACGAAGAGCGTGACCCCCACGAAGAACAGGAAGGTGACGACGACGCCGAAGACGATCCACGCGGCCGGGCCGGTGGTGTCGGCGAGGAGGGGGGTGAGCAGGTCGAGCACGAGACGCTCCCGAGGAAGGGCGGGGAGCGCGCCGTGCGATCAGACGACGCCACCCCGCAGGCCGATGGTTCGTGAAATTCGGCCTGCGAGGTTGGGGCCGCGCAGTTGGCGGCCAGAGGACGTGACAAGGCGTCCCGGGGGCGCCGTCAGCCGGGACTTGTCGCAGCCAGCGGCGATAGGGCCACCGGGACGCGGGAGACGTCCCGCTGACGGTTCCTTCGTCTCCTTGAACAGGAAGAGGTAGGTCTCGATGACATACCGCCAGCGGGACCACGGGAGGATGGTCCACCTGACGACATGCCCACGGAAGGTGCGGAACGGAGCCCTGAAAGACGCCGAGCCGATCGTCTGGAAGACGCTCACGAGCAGGCGCCTCAGCCCGTGAGGGCTGGTCCGTCGCTTCTCGGCGGGCGCCATGCGACAAGGATGCCAAAGCTCTCGGCCGTTCCCGGTAATTCCCTCCCGGGCCCCCTGGCCGGCGCCGACCGGACCGTAGGCGCCGCCGACCGCTTAAGGGCCACAGAGCAGCCCGCACCCTGCGGGGCCGGTCACCGCGGCTCTCCGGCGGTGAACCGCACGACGGAAGCCTGCGCGTTCGCCGAGCAGGAAGCCGCCGGCCGGAGCCAGCGGCAGATCGCAGATCACGGCGAAGGCTGTGCTCGCAGTCGCACGTGTCCAGCGCTGAAGCTGCTCCGCCTGCCGCAGACGATGCTGGCCGAGCTGGAGACCGGGCAGGCCTCGCGCGGCGAGGACCAGGACGGCGAGCGTGCCACGCCGGCCGCCGGCACCGTTCTAACCTTGTCAGTACGAGGGGAGTACTTCCCACGAGCCATACCGGTCAGTACGGCGCGCCCGGGGTGCGCCTCGGGTGGTTGCCCATGAACCGTGGGTGAAGGAGACCTCGAACATGACGTGTTCGAGGAGGATTCATGCCCGAATATGCTGCTGCCGGCCTGGAGTCGGTGAGCACGCCGTCGCTCTGGGCGGTGACAATCGCCGGGGTGATCGCCCTCCTGGTGCTCGACTTCGTGGTGACCCGCCGCCCGCACGAGGTGTCGCTGAAGGAGGCGCTGGGCTGGTCGGCGTTCTACATAGCACTGCCGCTGGGCTTCGGCGCCTGGATTTGGTCCGAGTTCGGCTCGGACCGGGGCTTCGACTACCTCACCGGCTACCTGGTCGAGAAGTCGCTCTCGGTCGACAACCTCTTCGTCTTCATGCTGCTGCTCGCCGCCTTCGCGGTGCCGAGCGTGCTCGTCCAGCGGGTGCTGCTGTTCGGCATCACCGGAGCGTTGGTGCTGCGTGGCGTGTTCATCGCCTTGGGCCACGCGGCGTTGCAGACCCTCGACTTCGCTTTCCTGATCTTCGCGTTGATCCTGTTGTTCACCGCGGCCAAGCTGCTCCGCGACGCGTTCAGCGGGCACGAGCAGACGGTGGACATCGGCGCCATGCGCTCGGTGCGCCTGCTGCGTCGCATCATGCCGGTGGTCAACGACTACCACGGCACGAAGATGATCGTGCGGGTCGACGGCCGACGGGCGCTCACCCCGCTGGCACTGGTGGTGGTGGCGGTGTTCGCCACGGACGTGGTCTTCGCCGTCGACTCGGTGCCGGCCGTCTACGGCATCACCGAGGACCCGTACCTCGTCTTCGCCACCAACGCCTTCGCCCTGCTGGGCCTGCGGGCGCTCTACTTCGTGCTGCACGCCGCGCTCAGCCGGCTGGTCCACCTCACCTACGGCCTGGCCATCATTCTGGCCTTCATCGGCATCAAGCTCGGCCTGCACTGGGCGCACGGAATCTGGAAGGGTGTCCCGGAGATCCCCACCGAGGTCTCGCTCCTGGTCATCGTCGGCGTGCTGGCCATCGTCACCATCACCAGCCTGCGCGCGACCCGCAACGCTGTGCCGGGCTCGAAGGAGGTCGTCACCGAACGGCAGTAGGCCCGTCCGTAGCTTTTAGCCCAAAGCAACGCTAGGGAGTTGATCTAGCGCCAGGGCTGTCGGGCGGCTGTTCAAGAAACGATCGATTTTCGAACAAGATCAAGATGTGTTGCCAGGGCGAGTAGATCGCGTCCGAAAAACCCGTCCGAGAAGTCGGCATGTCCGACAACGCGACGACTGGTTTGTTGGGCACTCTGGGCGGCGTGACCGTCACCCCCATGCCCGCCGAGGGCGACCTGCTCGCCCCAACTCCGCTCGCAGGCGTGCTCGTCGGCTACGGGCGAGTCTCACCCGAGAGCAGAACCTCGCCCGCCAGCAAGCCGCACTGACTGCCGCCGGCTGCGCCAAGTGCTTCTTCGACAAGGCCTCCGGCAAGAACACTGACCGGCCCGAGCTGGCCAAGGTGTTCGAGTACATCCGACCCGGCGACGTGCTCACCATTGTCTCGCTCGACCGGCTCGGCCGCTCGCTGGAAGACCTGATCGGCATCGTCGGCCGCCTCAAGCGCCACGGCGTCGGCTTCCAGCCCCTGCACGAAAAGCTCGACACCACCACCACCACCACCGGCGGCATGTTTGTCTTTCACGTCTTCGCCGCGCTCGCCGAGTTCCTGCGCACCATCATCGTGGCCAACACCAACGAGGGCCTGGCCGCCGCACGTGCCCGTGGGCAACGCCTCGGCCGGCCACCAGCGATGACACCGGAGAAGGTCGCGTACGCGCTGCAACTGCTCGCCGAGCCGAACCGCACGATGACCTCGATCGCCAAGCCTCTCGGCGACTCCCGCAGCACCCTGTATAGCGCGTTGCCTGGCCTCGTTCCGGCCCAGCGCGACGACCAGGCTGCTGCCCTAGAAAAACGGCTTACCCAGCTCCCGCGTGATTGATGTACATACGGAGCGCCGCGAGCGGGCCGGGCCGGGAGTAGGGCCCGGCCCGGTCACCGCAGCATGTCGACCAGGTCGTCTGAGGGGTCGAACAGACGTTGGACGGGCACACAGAGCTGGAACGCTTCCTTGGACAGATCCAGCAGAACCTCCTCGCAGTGCATGATGTCCTGCGGAATCGACGGGCTGTCATAAGTGCGGAGGTGCAGCTGCCGCAACATGCCTTCGCAGGCGCTCCCCGCGCTCTCCAACACCTGCACCGCCTGTTCCCGGGTGACGAGCCGATCCTCAATGGCGCCCGGAAGGCCTTGCAATCTCTCCGCCGAGCGGAGCGCAATCGACATGGCCTCGGCGTACGCGAAATCCTTGATGAGCGCGACCCCGTCCGCCTGGCGGATCCCCATGAGGGCGGCGAGAATCCTGCATGCCACCAAGCGGATCTGCTCAAGGGTGTCGCGCGGGGTTGGGATGTACTGGTGCGTGACCTTGACCTCGTACACCTCGCAGGTGCCGTTGTCCGTCCCGACGAGGTCGACGCCACCGTCGGCGGACGGGACGGAAACCTCGTTTACCCAGTCAACCCAGGATGGCGACGGCGGGCCGACGATCTCCGCCAGACCGGCCTTGACGTCGAACTTGCCCTCCTGGGCTTCGACTGCCCGGTGGTAGTGCTCCGCGAGCAGGATCTCCTGCAGCCCCGCCTTGACGTCCCACGTCTCCTCGAACCGGCGCTGTATCTCATGGAGGCCAGCACGGCCCGCTGCGTCGACGTCCTCGGCGTCCCAGAACTGCATTGGCGGCTTCGGGCCAGTGGCCGCGGGACGGCTGTTCGGCGTTCCCGTGGTCCGGTTGTTCATGATCACTCCCTCGCTCACTGCTTACCCGCGTCCTGCGCCCGCATAATCTCGGCGAGTTTTCGCCTTGCCTTCCACAGGCTGCTTCGCACCGCCTCTGGCTTCATCTTCAGCTCCTTGGCGATCTCGGCCGGCTCGTACTCCTCGGATGCCCACAGCAGCAGCTGGCGCTGGCGTGGCGGGAGTTGCTGCAGAGCTACCCGGAAGTCGTGCAGGGTGTCCGAGGCGGCGCACCCGGAAGCGTCCGCCTTGCGCGGGATCCTGTCCTCGTTGTCCTCTAGCGGGAGCACCTCGTTCTTTGCCAGCCGCTGGACGCACAGCCGGGAGGCGGTCCTCCGCGCCCAGGCCCTGGGGTGCTCGATGGTGGACCACTTTTCGAACGCCAGGCGCATCGTTTCCTGTGCGATGTCGTAGGCGTCAACCTCGGACGCCCAACCGTGCAGGTACAGCCAGGCGCCCAGGCGGGTCATGAACCCCTCGTAGAAGGCGCTGAACTCCTTGCGGATCCGTTCCCGGTCGCGCGCCGTGAGTTCGTCTGTCGGTGCGTTTAGCGTCTGGCCGACCGCCCAGTACACGTTGCCGTGCTGCGCCGGCGGCTCGGCTCGCTCGGTGGTCTTGTCATCCACGAGGGCTCCCGCTGACGGGCGTGGCGGGCACCGTCAGGGTGATGCATGACCCGTCGGCGCGCTGGTCACGCAGCCGGCCACCGGAGGGCAGCGCCTCGGCGATCGCGATGAGCGAGTCACCGCGGGCCTTCTCCTGTCGCACGCGCCACCGGACGCGGATCCACAGTGCCAGCAAACCGGTGAGGCTGGCGACGGCGGTGGCCGCGAGTCCGATCCAGCTGAGCACGTCCACTGAACCTCGCTTCACTCGTCGGGCCGCGCTGGTGCGCGGCGCTGATAGGTAGAGGGCGAAACGAGGGCCAGCGTGAACCGCCGAGTTCAAGATTTTTAGGCGGCAGCGCCCGGCGGGAAGGGACGGATCGACTTCGGCACGGTACGTAGAGACCGCAGCCAGGGGATCGCCGAGGAACAGGGGGCCCACACCGAGCCGTTCGGCCCCGAGGTTCTGGCAGCCGCCGAGCGGGCGGGGATTCGGTTAGCTGGCGGTGTGGAGGATGAGTGCCTACGCGCGGCGGTGATGGCTGCTCGGGCGTTTCCCCATTTTGACCCGCGATGCTGTGGTGGCGGCGAAGCCCGGCATCGACGCAGCCGGGCAGGTGTCTGCGGCGAAAGCCGTGGAGGCGCGCCTCGACTCGCCCAGCCGGTAGACGCTGCCGCTCACGTCGGGCACGTTAGACCGGTGGCAAGCCGAACCGGCCCGCAGCGCCGGCCGGGGCGCCTGGCCCCGTCAGCCGGCTAGCTCCCGCTGCAGCTGCCTGGCATGCTCCCGGCCATGAGTGAGTTGCTGTCACACTCCTCCGTCGCCGCAATCGCATCCCTTGGTGGCGGGTCCGTGACCTTCAAGGACGTTGCCACCGCCGCCGAGGCGGTCGGTCTCCGGGTCGTAGCCGACCACGGCAGCGTCAGCCGGCAGGTGGTTCGTTTCCCCTCGACCAAGGAGACGGTGCGACTGACGGTCCGTGCCGCCGATCTGACTGACCCCGCCGACGTGGCGCGTGTGCTTCGGTTCGCTGCTCGTATCGCCGAGGTGTACGAGGCTGGCCGCGAACCCCGGCGCGACCGGCTGGTTCGATTGCGGAACTCTCTCGCCGACGACGGCTACAGCCTCGAAGCTCCAGGCGATCCGCTCGCTGTGATTACCGGCCTTGCCGCTGTGGCTGCCGCCGCCCTGCCCGACGTGACTGCCATCCGCCAAGAGTTGGTGCGCCTGGAACGGGCTTTGCCCGACGACACGGGCGCGCTGATCGGCCGAGCGAAGAATTTGATCGAGGCCACCGCGAAGGCGGTCCTCGCCCTACGCGGCCAGCCCGTTGACGACGGCGACGACGTGCCAGCGCTGGTCTCGAAGGCCAGCCACGCCCTCGGCGTCCACGTCACTCAGGCCGCAGGTCCGCAGCTCGAGCAGGTGAAGCGGGTCCTCGGCCGGCTTCTGCGGTGGGCCGGCTCGCCGCCCGATCGGCGATCGCCTGGTGCGCGTTCATGCTGGAGGTGGCGATGGGCGGGCAGTCTGCCGCGCGCTGAGGGCGAGCCGGCACCGGCTGCCTAGGTGTGGTGGTTGCGCGCCCGCGTGTCGCCGCCACCACCGCGCTCCCGGCGCTTGGCCCAGCGGCGGCCTGCAGCGGTATCGCCGGGGCCCGCAGTCTGATCCGCCGGTGGACCTGCGCCGAGCACACTGGTGCCGATCGCGGCCCAGTTGCTTTCCCGCCACCAGTTGAAGAGTTCGAGGGCGCTCAGCACGGTCACCGCTAGGGTGGCGACGAACTTCGGCCGGGCGCACACAGCGCTCGCGCTCCTCGCGAAGCGGACTCCTGACCTTGATGCATTCGGCCAGCTGCTCGCCAACGCGGGCAGCGACGTCAGTGACCCCGTCGCAGTCGCGGGCCGGCGCCCCGCCACCCGGGCCGGCACGGCCGACGAGGCGGCCCAGCTGCTCTGCATGGCCGTCACCCTGAGCATCGGCGCTGGCAGAAAGATCGTCGGACGAAAGCGGGGCATCGTCACCGACACCCCTCGGCCTGCTCCTAGCCGTCACCGACGAAACCGCCCCAACCTGGCGAGACGACTAGAATCAGCATCACTCGCAAAACGCGTGAATCAGACGCCTCTGAGAAACGCCAGCCGAATTTGCTCGTAGATCAGTCGTGTCGACGACGCCCTGTGTGGCGGTGCGGCCAAACATCTATCATCAATCCCATGAGTTTCGACGAGAGGGCGTTCCGTGAAGGGCGTATCAGGGAGGTTCGGCAGGAGAAGTTCCTTCGCGCCTTCCAGCTCTTCGTGGAAGCGTTCCCGGCGGCGGTCCTGCACCGGAGGGCCCTTCAGCTACTTGGCTCCGACATCGTTGATATCCGGCGCTGGGACGGCGCGGGGGACCGAGGAGCTTGGACCGCTCTCGTCCGGTTCGGCCAGGTCATGGAAGGCGCGTTGGGCCTGCATCGCGAGGTCATGGCACTCTACACCCAGGATAAGGAATTTCAGTTTCGAGACTTCCAAAAACTGAAACTATTTCGCGAGCGGCAGCCCCGAGAGCCGAGCCAGGACCTTTACCTTGTTTATGCCAACGATCCGAAGCTGCCCGCAAAGCTGCGCGACTGGACAGTAAGAGAGCCAATTAATGCGGTAGCCATGCCGCGCGGCGAGGCAGGGCCGTCCGAGCCCTCTGCACGCGGCGCAGAGTACGGGGCCGCCCAGGCGCTCTTACGTGACCTGACAAACAGTATCGCTAGTCAGAACCTGTACGAGGAGACCCTGCCGGTCACCGGCCGTGCCTTCTTCGGTCGCCGTGACCTCTTGCAGGAGTTGGCCTCGCAACTACGCAGCGGCAAGGTTTGCGGGATTTTTGGGCTACGGAAAACCGGGAAGACCTCGCTCGTCAAGGAACTCGGCCGACAGTTGGTGATTGCCTCGCCCACACAGCGAATCTTCGTGCTGCGCGACATGGAAGACCTGCCGAAAGACCCCAACGAACACAGCGCAGCGCTACAAATGGACCTGACGGCCAGCCTGCTACCGAAGCTCCGCGAGCTAAAGCTTCGCACTCACGAACTTACACAGTTGACCAAGGAATCTAGTCTTAGCGAGTTCCGACGCGCAATGCAGGCAATGTTGGGTCATGAGAGCTCCCGAGACATTCAGATGGTGGTGGCCCTGGACGAGATCGAATCATTGATCGGGAAGGATCCGCGGCGCTCACTCGACCGTCCGTACGTGCCCGAGTTCCTCGGCATCATGCGCAGCCTGGTGCAGGAGAACCCGAACTTCAATGTGGTTATCGCTGGCCTGACCAGCGCCGTCCTCGAGGCCGGCGTCCTTTATGGGCGGGAGAATCCGCTGTTTGCTTGGGCAAAGCCTTACTATATGCCACCGTTTGACCGGGGGGCAGCCGACGATCTGGTGCGGGACATAGGTGCGCGGATGGCAGTACGCTGGAGTGACGACGCGCTGGATAAGGTATTCGCCCTGTCCGGCGGGCACGTCTTCCTCCACCGATCGCTGTGCGCACGGATTGCCGACAATCTGCCGCTTGACCTCAGCTCCCGGGAAGTGACTCCGCAACGCGTGGACTCCGTTCAGCGGTCCTGGCGGCGTGGGATTGCTGAACAGTTACAGGAAATGCTGTCCAGTCTCGACCGGTTCTATCCCGATGCCGCCGACGTCCTCCGGCTACTCTCCGGGACCGATATCGACCCGGAGGAGGTCGACCGTGCCTATCCGTCGCAGATCGAACACCTACTCAAGCTTGGCCTCATCGACGAAGCGGCGTATGGCTACGAATTGACCGCTTTTAGCCGTATGGCGTTGCGGACGTGAGCGAACACGGCGAATGGTACTCCGACATCGCCGAGGCCATGACCGGACGAATGTTGGCATACCTCCAAGCGGGCGCGCTGTCCAGGTCAGCGCGCTTCGAAGACGACCTCCGCGGTGCACTTGAGAATCGGGGCTTTGTGGTGCACCGGGTCGACTGGGCAACCGCGGCGCGGGACGGCTGGGAACGTGCCCTTCCACCTGCCGCTGACCTCGGGCCGGGAAACGTTGTGCTCCTCTGGCATCCGGAAACGGTCGCCAACCTGCGCGACTTCGAGGACATCCTGCGACAGAGTCGTCCGAAAGGCCAGGCGGCGATAGCCTCCGGGGCGCGCCTGATCGTCGTGTCGACACGTCCGAAGCGGTTCTTCCCGGAGCCGGACGGATCCTCAATAGTCGCGGATTGCAGTCGGCTCCGGCCAATCTCGATCGACGCCAGCCGCCTCCGGTCCATGCACGCCGACCTAGAGCCTGCGGCGGCGGAGCGGATCATTAGCTTCGCCAGCGGCACGGTCGCGCTCACCGAGTACTATCTGCAGCTCGAATTCGCCGATCTTTCTGGCAACGAGAAGCGGCGCCAGGCTGGCCAGTTTCTGCGTACGACCCTGTTGCAGGCAGTCGACGAGCTCGGCACGGGCATCCTCGCTCTGCTCAATCACTTGGTGCTCGAGTGCGACGTGCTGGACATGCCCCAGGAAGACCTCGCCGAACACCAGATTGCCGCGCTCGAGTCGGCCTGCCTGCTGCGGGTGAACGACTTCGACGGCACTGCGCACCTTTTCGCCGAGCCATGGCGGGCTGAGGTCAAGGACTGTCTCGGGACTGTGTTGCGGTCCGTCGTCTCTCCTCCAGCAGAGTGGGAAGTACTGGCCCGGAAGATGTTCACCTTCGAGCGGACGGTTCGCAAGATGGTGATGGAGATACTGCTGGAGGTGCATGGTGAGGACTGGCGCAAGGTGCTAGGCGAGCGAGGGGCGAAGGCGTTCGGTTTGGCCCGCAATGACACAAATGTGTCAGCGGCGTCCCTCGACGAAATGTACACCCCTCTAGACTGGTTTTTGCTGGAGGATCTGCTCGACCTCGCCGCCGAACTCGCTACGGCACACGGCTCGGTTCGAGGCGTGCGAGCAGGTGAGTGGGCCCGGCTGAAGGTGCAGGTGGTCCCGATCCGCAACCGGGTTGCGCACGTGCGGTTACCCCTGGAAACCGACGCAGCCACTGTGCGATCGGCGCTGCTAAACCTCGACGCTCGGATGCGGGCGTTCGAGCGCGACCGCCTGAGAGATCCGGCCAACGTCGAAGCCACCCCTGAAAGCGTTGGTCCCGGCGCGACGGGGATCGGCTGATTCTGCTCGTGAAGTTGAGCCTGCCGCAGCAGCGGCTCTGTCTGCACGGCTCCTCACCAGACTGGCCACATTCCCGGGCGTAAGACGGGGCCGGCTACTCGGGCTAGCGGGACAGAGGTCCAGAATGAGGCCTATTCATCGTGATGGTCCTGGTCACGGTGGGTGCGGGAAAGGGTCTGTCGGCATAGGAGGAGGTTCCGAACTATCTGGTCGACCTCATCCGCGCCGAACGCATCCGGTGTCAAGGCCGGTGGCGCCTCGACACCGGCCAGCAGGCCATACTTGCCCTGCCCATCTGCGTAACGGGGACATTATCGCCCGTCTGGCCTGCGGCTTCGCGGTAAGCGTAACGACGGCCTGGCGGTACGTCCGGGAAGCCATCGACCTGCTCGCCGCTCATGCCGAGGACCTGAACGCGGCCATACGGCGTATCGCCCGGCTCACGTACGCGATCCTCGACGGCACCCTGATCCCGATCGACCGGGTCGCGGACCAGAGGCCGTACTACTCCGGGAAGCACACGCGGCATGGAGTCAACGTTCAGTTCACTGCGGACTGCAAGGGATGCCCTCATCTGGGCCTCGCTCGCCCTGCCGGGCGCCGTTCACGACCTGACCGCCGGCCGCACCCACGGCTTGATCGACGCGCTGGTCAACGCGAATGTGATGACCTTCGCCGACAAGGCATGCCAAGGCGCCGGCGGCAGCATCGGCACGCCCTTCAAGCGCCGCCGTCACCGGCCGCGACTGTCCCGCCGGCAGGAGACCGTCAACCGGCACCACGCCAAGATCCTGGCCGTCGGCGAGCGTGCCGTCGCCACCCTCAAGGGCTGAAGATCCTGGCGAAGCTCCGCTGCTGCCCCCGACGCACCACCGAGATCGTCCAGGCCATCCTCGCTCTACATTATGGTCCGACCAGCCAAAACCCACGATGAAAAACGGGAACGCGTGAAACCGGCCCCTCCCGAGGCAGGAGGGGCCGGTTTCGTATCGATCTCCGTGTCGGGCTGCTGCGGCGTCGTTGGAGCCCTGCCGAGCGGATGCGGGGGTGGTTCAGGCAGCGCGCTTGTCGCGGGGGATGAGGTCGGCGACGGCGTCGGCGCTGCCGCGTTCCAGTTCGAGGATGACAGTGGTGTAGGTGTCGGAGGTCAGCCCGATGGTGGAGTGTCCGAGGGTTTCCTGGACCTCTTTCATGTCGGCGCCGCCGTGGCGGAGGTAGGTGGCGGCGCAGTGGCGTAGGTCGTGCAACCGCACCGGCGGCAGGCTGGCCTTCGTGACGAGGCGGTCGAAGCGGTCGCTGATCGTCTGGGGATGCCACGCGTTGCCGTCAGGGCGGACAAAGAACCTGCCGGTGTAGGGCCACTGGTTGCCGTTGACGTGTTGCCAGCGGCGGCGTATATCGAGGTAGGCGCGTAGGGCGGTGATGGTTTTCGGGCCGAGGGGGACGGTCCGGTCGCCGGCGTCGCTTTTGACGGGCCGGACGATGGGGGTGTAGCCGACGGTGGTGATCTGCTCGACGACGGTGAGGTAGCCGGCGTCGAGGTCGACGTCGTGGTCACGCAGCCCGCACGCTTCACCGCGGCGTAACCCTCGGTGCAGGATCAGCAGGAACATCGCGTAGAGGGCGATGTCGTGGCGCTCGGCGTGGTCGAGGAACCGTCCGGCCTGCTCCGGCATCCACACCATGACCGGACTCGGGCGGTTCCCGGTGACCTGCCAGTGCTGAACCGCCTTCGCGGTCCACACCCGTGCCCTGGGTCGTTTCCCGGAGGGCAGTTCGACGCCGAGAGCGGGGTTGCTGGGAATCAGCTTCGACCGGATGACGGCGTCGTTGAGTGCCTTGCGGACTGTGGCGTACAACCGTTGCATGCTCGAGGCACCCATCGGTCGTACCCCTTTGACCATCGCGCGGATGTGGGGGTCGGTGCTGGCGCGGGCGGCGCGGATCTCGTCCTGCTTGAGTGCGATGGCGGTGAACATGGCCTCGATGTGGCTGGTGCGCAGGCTTTGGATCGGGATTGTGCCGAGGTGGGGGATCAGGTACTGGCGGATGTGGTCGGAGTAGCCGCGTACCGTTTTCTCTGCCAGGCCCCGACGTCCGGCAAGCCAGGCGGTGAGGTATTCCCCGGTGGTGGTGGGCACGCTGGCGGGCACACCGGCGCGGACGCGGGCGGCGACCGCGTCGCGGTCGGGTAGTGGGGTGCCGGGCCGGCAGGCGTGCAGCAGGTCGCCGATCTGCGCGGCGAGGTCGGTGTCGCCGTCGGCGAGTTCGAGCAGGCTGCGGGCGTGACGCAGTTCGCTGGTGGCGGTGTCGCGGCTGTCGAAGCCGCTGCGGCGTAGCTGCCGGCGGGTCTGTCGGGGTCGGACGGGTAGTTCGATTTGGTAGCCCCACACGCCGTGGGTGGGGTGCCAGCCGCCGCCGGGGCGGCGTAGTTTCGGGCATCGCCCGCCTAGCCTTTTGCCGGTGTCGGGGTCGGTGCAGGTGCAGCGTTTGGTGATGGCGCCTTCGGGGCTGCTCGGGCGGGTCACGGTTCCTTCTTTCCAACGCCGCCGTTGGTGTCCGGCGGGGTGATGCTTCTGATTGCGTCGTGGTGATCGACGCTTCGCTTCGCGTCCGGCGTCAAGTCGCCGGTGGCGGGCGGCAGCCCGAGGGCGGTGAGGATTCCGGCGACGGGCACCTTGTAACGGAAGCCGACCCGCAGGACCGGCACCGGGAAGTCGCCGGTGCGGGCGAGTTCGTAGGACAGGGCGCGGCCGAGGCCGAAGACCCGGCCCGCGGTGGGCAGGTCGGTGATCGCGCCGAGCGCGCGGATGCGCTCCTCGGTCCACACCTCACCGCGGTGCTCGCCACTGCTCGGGTTGGTGGGGTTGGTGCTCACGGTGGCACTCCGATCGCAGAGAGAACGAAGAAGTCAGGTCGAGTTGGTGGTAGGCGGCAGGGCCGGGGCGTCCAGACATGCGGACGCTCCGGCCCTCGCAGACGTGGTAGGGGTGGATCTGGTGGGCGAGCAGAGGGCAGGCTGGCATGGCGTGCGCTGCCGACCGGTCGTGTTGTCCGCGCCGGAGTCACCGGCAACCCAGCGGCCGATGCCGTAGCCGTGCGCACCCCTGGGATCGGTGGCGAGGTGGTGACCGTGTCGACAGCGCGCCGTCGGACAGGGCAAGAGAACCGGCTGCGAGTCTGTCGAGGTAGAAGAGGCTGTTCCGGCCGGGTGGTACTCGTATCCGGCTAACGGTGTGGTGGGGAGGCCGATGCTTACGAGGGCATCTCCCAACGGTGGGGGCACAGCAGCAGCCGCAACGCGACGGCTGCCTGTTGGGGGACGACGCCGTTGCCGAGGACCCGCAGCGCGCCGGTGCGCGGTAACGCGAGCGTCGGGTCGGTGACGTGGCCGGTGTCCAGGCCCATGAGCCATTCCACGAACGGCGGTGCGAGGACCGGTTTGCCGTGTCGTCCCGGTTGGGTCGGCTCCGGCACTGGACGGCCGAGCAGTAGCTCCCAGCGTGCCACCGCCGCGGCGTAGACGCCCCACCGGTCGGCGTCGGGGTGGCCCAGCCCGGCCACGGTGGTGCGCAGGTCCGCGCCGCCGTCGCCGTGACGGCCGGGTCCGCGGGCGTCGGAGGCGCGGGGGGTGGGCAGGGTCCGGGCCGGTACCCGCACGGCCGCCGACGGCAGGGTGAGGTCCCCGTGCGACCCGCGCTGCCCGGGGCAGCCCTTGGTGCCGTCGCTGGCCCTCGGCGTGGGCAATAGCACCTGCGACAGCGGCGGTCGCCACCCGGATCCGGCTCGCCGGCCCGGGGTGCCGGTGTCACTGGCCCTGGGCGTCGGCAGCAGCCGGGCCCCGTCGGTCAGGGTGCGGTCCACGTGTCCGGTGGGTGTGGCGCGTGCGGCGGTGGCATTCGCGGAGGAGCGGCTGTCCGCCGCCGTCAGTGTCGGCGGCAGCCGGGTGGCGATGCCGGCGAGGCGTGGCCGGCGGGCCGCCCCGGCCGATGGGGACACGTTCGACCCGTAGGCCACCGTGGTCGGGGTTGGTAGTAGGCCGTGGCGGGTTCCGGTCGGCTCGATGAGGTCGGGCAACCCGTACTGGTGGCCGGGGCCCTTGCCGTCACGGGCGCACGGTGTCGGCAAGGTCCGCACCTCCCTCGAGTGACTCGACGGGAGTGGCCAGCAGGAACAGCCGGTCGCGGCGGTGGGCGGCGCCGACGTCGGATGCGCGTAGGCATAGCCAGCTCGTGTCGTACCCGATCGCGGCCAGATCACGGTGGACGACGTCGAGCCCTCGCCGAAGGAGAGCGGCGACGTTCTCCACGAAGAGCAGCTGCGGTCGAAGGACGCGAACGGCTTCGGCGACGTGGTTCCAGACGCTGGAGTGCTCACCGGTGATGCCGACACGTCTGCCGGCGTTGGAGATGTCCTGACAAGGGAATCCAGCGGTGACGATGTCGACGGGCGCGACTGTCGTCCAGTCGACGGTGCGGATGTCGCCGAGGTTGGCGACGTGTGGCCAGTGGTGAGCGCAGACGGTGGCGGCGTGCCGGTCGATTTCGGCGTACCAGACGAGCCGGCCGCCGAGCACCAGCTCGACGGCCATGTCGAGCCCGCCGTATCCGCTGCAGAGGGATCCGATGCGGGGGGCGGTGGTGTGCGCGATGCTCACGCCACCTCCCCGCGCCCGGCGCCGGCTGTCACCGGCTCGTCGTGAGGGCAGGTCCACGGCCCACAACCAGGCGCATCCTGCGCCCGGGGTCGGGGGCGGAGGACCACCTCGTCGAGCGGCACCCGCTGCCGGTGCAGGAAGAACTGCCCGCGCAGCGGGTGACCGTCGGCGTTGGCCCGGGCCGAGCCGTGGCGGATGGCGCGGTCGAAGGCGACCGCGTCGGTCCACTCCTGTGGGCTGTGCTCGCGTAGGGCGAGCCAGAAGCCGTCGTCGTGGAACGGGCAGCCCACGCACGACGACTTTGGGGTGTCTGCGAGACCGTGCTCGGCCAGGAAGCGTAGGCAGTCGCTGCGCCGCCAGCCCAGGTCCAGCAGCGGGTGCACGTTGCGCATGTAGCCGACGTCGGAGTCCCGTGCCCGACCAATCTCGTCGACGCTGATTCCGATCGCCATCTGCGCCCAGACCCCGGCCGGTACCCGCGTCGGATGGGGGTAGCCCAGCCGGCGCCGCACCTCAGCCTTGATGGGTTTGATCTTGTACTCGCCGGTGCATTGCCGCCGTGCCATGCCCCGCTCACCGTTCGGGCGAGGGTGAACAGGGGCATGGAGGCGAAGCGGTGCTCCGGGTCGAGCGCGTCGGCCCGGATGTCACCGGTACCGACGCGCATGACCTCGATGCCGGCCCGCTGCGCGATGCCACTCAGTCGGTCCAGATGCCGGTAGACCGCTGCCGGTTCCCAGGAGGTGTCGGCGAAGATCGCCGCGTCGAACCCAGGGATCTTGCCGTGGGCGGCGAGCAGCAGGAGCGTGGAGCTCTGCACGCCGGCACCCAGTGAGAGGTAGCGGTGGGTGGGTGCGCTCACGCGATCACCCCGGTTCCGTCCTGCGGCGGCAGCGCGAATATGAGGACGTCCTCGTGTGCGATGAGGTGCATCGGCACCCCGCCGGCCCTGGCCTTGCGGACCTGCTGGAGTTGGAAGAACGACGGGCGGGCGACGAGCTGCCCGTCGCGGACGGCGGCGAGCAGGGCCACGCACCGCTCGGTCGGGACGAGGCCGGCGCGCAGGCCGGCGGCGATGACGGCGCTGGGCAGGTCGACCAGTTCGCCGCGCTTGCGCCACGGCCTGGCGGTGACCACGACGACGCCGCCGGGTCGCAGCAGGGTGGCGCAGCCGCGCAGGATCTGGGCGAAGCCGTCGGCGAGGCCGGTCAGGTCGCGATAGGCGAGGTTGCCCTTGTCCTCGCCGTACCGGTCGTCGGACTTGACGACGCCGTCCGCGCCGGGGCGGACGAGGCCGTGCACGGTCGGCCCGTACGGCGGCGAGGTGACCACGAGCGCCACCTCCCCGGTGAGGGCCTTCGGGACCAGGGACATCAGTCGGGTCGCGTCGCCGCGGATCACTGATGCGCGTCCGGTGGCGCCCTGGTCGTGGGCGTGGCGGATGTTGGCGTCGGCGATGTTCGACCATTGCGGCTCGTACTCGATACCGAAGGCGTCGCGGCCGGCGTGGACGGCCTCGACCAGGGTGGTGCCGATGCCGCACATCGGGTCCAGGACCAGATCACCGGGCTGGGTGTAGGCGCCGATGGCGTGGGCGGCGATCGCGGGAAGCATCCGGGCGGGATGCTTGACAGATTCCGGCACGTACCGGCCGCGTCGCTGGACAGGGCCGGTCGACTGGGCGGTGGCCCAGACGGACAGGCCGTCGGCCTCGGCGCGGTGGAGGCCTTCGTACTCGCGGTGCCGGCCCTGGTAGTCCTCGCCGGCGGCGAGGCCGTTGATGTCCAGCTCGTCCGGGGCGGGGTGCGCGGGGGTGGTGTGCTCAGGCACGGCGCTCACCGCCCGCACGGATGCCACGCCGCCTCGACGTGGGCGTCGGGGTGGCCTGCTGGGGGGTGAAGACCAGCAGGTCGGCGTGCACCCGCAGGTGAGCGAGCTGCCACTGCTCGCCGTTGGCGTGGGCCAGGGTGAGCAGTTCCTCGTCCGTGGCGGCGACGTGGTAGACGAACTGGTCGCCGTCGGTGTCGGCCTCGACGGCGACGATGTGCTGCAGGTAGCCCAGTCCCGCCGCGGAGGCGGCGGCCACGAGCGGGCTGAAGTCCTCCGGGGCGGGCTGCGTACCGGCGGGCACGCCGACGACAAGGACGAGGCAGCCGCCGGGGCGCAGCAGCCGCGCGCACGCGGCCAGCAGCCAGACGAGGCGGACCTGGGCGGTCGTGTCGGCCTCGTGCAGCGGCCAGGTGGCGACCACCAGGCTGGTGGCCGCGTCCAGCGGGCCGTCGTCGGACGGCCGGACGACCGTGGTGTCGGTGCCGGGCAGGTCAGGGTCGGTGAGGTCGTTGCCGAACCAGTCGATCAGCTCCGGCGGGTCCTCCACGTCGCCGGCCTCGACCTCGCCGGACGTGCTGGGCGGGTTGGTCTCGGCCGTAGGTACCGGCTGGCCGGTCGTGGCGGGTCCGATGAGCAGGCTGGAGTTGTCGGTGAACCAGGCGCGGTGGTGCTGGCGACCGCCCTGGGCGCAGATCGGGGCCAGGGTGTGGTCGGTGGTGAGGTCGACGACCGCCTCCCCAGGCCGGCTGTAGGCGGCGACGAGGCGGTAGGCCAGACGGGTGGGCAGGCTGGCCTGGTTTTCGGCGTCGGTACGGGCCGTGCGCCAGACCGTGATCGGTACCGGCGGGTCGCCGGCGATCAGGTCGATGAGTGCGGGGTCGGCCGGCTCGATGGGCTCGGCCTGCTGGTGCGGGTGCGGCGTGTGCTCGCTCATGTGTGGTCGGCTCCGCGCCGCGCCGTGAAGCGCTGACACCCCCAAACCGGGTTTTGTGAGCCCTGGCGAACACGTGCCGAACCAACAGCCACTCACAACGCCGGACCAGAGCGCGAATCAACCCGATTGGTGACGCTTTTCCGGCTCTCGTAAGGGGACATCGATCAGCTGGCGCGACGGGCCATCCACGCAGGACGTGTCATCCCAGCCGCCTCTGTCAGTCACGATGCGTCACTGACAGGGAGGTGCCGTCACGTGCCGGAGTCCGTGACGGGCGGCACTGGGGTGCCGGCAGAGACCGGTGCTTGGCCTGCACTGTGAGACCTGTCCGGGCCACCGTGTCCACGGCGATGCCATCGGCCACGGCGCGGCATGTCACAGGCGAGGAATGTCAGCGGTGACAGGGTGTCCGTCACCGTCACAGGGGCACGGCGAACCGGCGCACATCCTTTCGGCAGAGGACTGTGACAGCTGCGCTGTGAGACGACCGGGATGTCACAGGTGCTCTCACAGGAGCGCTGTCAATGCCGGCGGGGCCTGTCACAAGGCGCGGCGCCGAGGGCGTGCCATCGACGCCGAAACACGTCCTCGCGGGCTCTGTCAGAGTGTCACAGGGCAGGTCAAGGCAGCTTTGACAGACTCTCCGTCATCTATCACAGTCGATGAGCTGCCAGGAGGGGCAGCTCCTGTCAGAGACGGGGCGGCAGAGAGCTATCGGTGGCCTGAGCAGCTCTGTCAGGGCGGCGTGAGGTCCCTGTGGCGCAATCGATGCCACCACTCGCCGCGACAGCACCGGCGGCGGCACCAAACCTCTTCCCTGTCATAGGAGTTGTGACATGAGCGTGTCCGACGCTAAGGACTGGCCCTCCTCCGCCCTTGACGCGGCGGCGACCGCCTTCGCCGCGCTGACGTGCGAGCCCGCGCCGCTGGCTCTCGACTGTGCGGCGCTCGGCGCCGACACCGGTCTGCCGCAGCAGGTGATGTCGCTGCCCGCGCTGCGCGACTGGCTGTTGCGTCGCCCCCGCGCCTACAGCGCGCGCGACGAGGTGTGGCGGGAACTGATCCGCCGTGCCCGCCTCGACGGGCCGCACTGGGTCGTCGCCGCGGTCGGCATGGCGATGCCGGCGTTGCAGCAGCACGCGGCCCGATTGTGTGAGGGATACGACGGCGACCCGGCGGACGTGGACGCCGAGATCCTGACCGGCTTCCTCGCCGCCCTGCGCGACCAGGTGGACCTGGCCAAGGACGCCCCGTACGCGAGCCTGTGCAAGGCGGCGTGGCGGGCCGGGCGGGACCTGCGGCTGCAGCAGCACGAGTACCTGCCGGTGGAGGACATCGAGCACCTCGCCCCCGGTCCCCGCACTCCCCGGGTGCCCTACGGGCACCCGGACCTCCTGGTCCGCCGGGCGGTGACATTGGGGATCCTCGACGACGAAGACGAGCAGGCATACATCGATGTCCGGCTCGGGCATCGGGCGATCGAGCCCATCGCCGCCGCCAACGGCATCAGTGTCGACGCGCTGCGCATGCGGCTGTCACGCATCGACGACCGCATCGCCGAGGCCCTCACCGACGGCCTGCTCAGCGGCGCCGCGTCGCCAGAAACCCTGGCGCACCTGCACGCACAGGCGCAGCAGCGTGCCCGGTGCCGGGCAGGCCGTGCCGCAGCCGCCCGCCGCGCAGCCACCCACGCGCCGATCGCGGCGGCTGCCTGACACCTTCCGACCTCGGTTAGGGCGTGTGTCGAAGTCGGTGCCAGGGCTTGGACTGGCTTGAGGATCTTCGCGTGTCGGAGTTTGTGATGTAGCGAGGTCTTCGGTAGTTGGTTCAGCGACCAAGCAGAACCTGAAACCGGAGACCTCGTGGATACCCTAGCGGTGACGGGGCGGTTCGACCTGACCGACGTGCAGTGGGCGGTGCTTGAGCCATTACTGCCGGCGCCGAAACGGCCAGGTCGGCCGTCGTCATGGAGTAGGCGGCAGTTGATCGATGGGATCCGGTGGCGGATCCGGGTGGGTGCCCCGTGGCGGGACGTGCCGCCGCAGTACGGGTCCTGGTCGGCGGTGTATGCCTTGTTCCGGCGCTGGCAGCGTGACGGGACGTGGAAGGAGGTGCTGACCGCGTTGCAGGTCCTGGCTGACGTGGCCGGTCGGGTCACCTGGGACGTCAGTGTCGACTCCACCAGCGCTCGGGCTCATCAGCATGCGGCCGGGGCGAGGAAAAGGGGGATCTACAGGTCGAACCGCCTGGTGGAGTCAGTGTCGAGCCGGCTGATCATGCACTCGGACGCTCCCGCGGCGGATTGACCACGAAGCTGCACCTGGGCTGCGAGCAAGGCCAGAAACCCCTCGCCATCGTGCTCACCGCGGGGCAGCGCGGTGACAGTCCGCAGTTCATCCCGGTCCTGACCGCCATCCGTGTTCCCCGCCTGGGCGCCGGCCGGCCGAGGACCCGACCGGACCGGGTCCTGGCCGACAAGGCGTACACGTCGAAAGCGAATCGGGCCTACCTACGTCGGCGTGGGATCGCCGCGACGATTCCGAGCAAGGCCGACCAGGACGCCCACCGCCGGGCCAAGGGGTTCAAAGGTGGCCGGCCGCCAGCCTTTGACCCTCACCTGTACCAGCAGCGACACGCTGTGGAGTGCGGGATCAACCGACTGAAACGCAACCGGGCCGTAGCTACCCGTTTCGACAAACTCGCGGTCCGCTACGAAGCCACCATTCATCTCGCCGCTATCAACGAGTGGCTGTGATTGGACCCCGCACCATACGGGGCGGAGGCTCGCACGCTCGCTGCCAGGGGCTGCCCTGAAGAGCGAGGGGATAACTTGTCCGTCGGATCCGCTGGTCGGCTGTCTGCACCGAGAAGTTGACGAACAGCGGCTCTGTCGTGAACGCAGTTGCGCACTCGAGCGTGACCTCGACGTCGATCCAGGCCGTTCCGCCCGGCCGGACCAGCCAGGACTGGCCTGTGCCGCGTACCAGGACGCCTGGTCTCCGTGCCCCCTCTACCTGCACTATGACGGGCGCCGGGCCGGCGTTAACCAACACCAGTTGCGCGTCGAGTCGCACCGTCCCAACGCCGTTCAAGCCCTCCCAGCTGTTGGACGAGCCTGGCAAGGCCACCAGTGTGACGGCACGGGCCTCGGTCTGCTCCTCGCGATAGCTCCGCACTTCGGCGCCGCCGACGCCACCGAGCGCCAAGCCGACTACCAAGGCAACGACCAGGTAGGCAGCGCCCCTCCGCCCGGGCCTAACTCCGGCGGAGCGGTCCCCGTCCGAGTCACCAAGCTCAGGGCCAGGAATATCCAGATCGATGACTCCATGGCTCGCCGTCATGGCGACAGACTAGGGGTTGGTCTTGCCGAGTTTGGCCCGCGAGGCCGGAATGCCTTGATCAAGCCCTCGCCGACTTCGATACAGGCCCTAGTAGCGGCTGTGGCCCGACGTGCACCACGTCGGGCCACAGCCGTTCCCGCTTCTGAACCGCCGGATGGCTATGACGGACGAGATGGGCTCCACCGGGACGGCCATAAACTGGCCCCACCCACGGGCTGACTGTCGCTGTTCCCAGCTACCGAAGGTAGTCGGCGCTGGCGCTTAACGAACGGCGATTGGCGCCGACCCGCGCGTTGTCTGCGGCAGATGAGCGTCTTGCACTTGAGCGGATTATCGAACGTCAGGCACCCGAGCGCCTGGCAGTGTAGAAGGCATACAGCGCGTTGAGCTGTCCAATCCAGAAGGCCTGCTTCGCCATTGCTGACGACCGGCGCGGCAGCATCCCCAGCTCGACTGCTAACGTATAGAAGCCGGGACCGGCATCGTTGGTATTCAAATACTGAACTAGGGCCGATATCGGCAGGTTTGTCGTTGGACGATTGCGTTCCACGATCAAACCGAGCAAGTGGCCCATCGCGGCACGTTCACTGTCCTGATCGAAGTCGAATCCACGTAAGGCGGTCCGCCGACGTAGGGTAGCGTCGAGTTCCGTATATGTCGTGGTCTTCTCAAGGCGTGCCCGTTCGACGAGGAACGCCAAGCCGACGGAGGCCAACTGGTCCCACTCCTCGTCGCTGCGTCCGTAGCCAGCCATCGTTGTCTCCATACGATCGTGTCGAGTTTGCTTCTTTAGGCAGAAGCATCGGCGCCGATGCGGTCCACCACCTTAATTAGGGCCAGGCGCGCCATCGCCGAATCAGACGTTACGTTCAGCGAACGCGGGCCGCTCGGCCGACAGCCGCAGGGTGCGGACATGCCCCAAGCGGAGACGGCGCGGCCGTACGCCTGCTGTTTGTTCAGCTAGGGCACGGCTTGGTGTGCCACAGCACGTCCTGCCACCAGTGGACGTTGTCGCCGGGCTGAATCTCTTGCTTACAGTGCGGGCATACGGGCGGCTCCGGGTTCTCGGCCAACCACGGTTTCACGTACTCGAAGCTACTGGGCGCCATTGCTCTCTCCACGGTGTCCACGACCGCCAAAATCAGCGAGTTTCTTTGGTGCGGCCAATTGCTAGTCGCCTAGGCCGTCCGTGTTTAGCAAGTGAAGGTTATCCCTTAGGAATCTTCGTGTTCGATCATCGTCCGCGACGGTGCCAGTGTCGTAGTGGCTGTCGGCCCACGAGGTTTTGCCGACCGACCGAACGTGCAACTCGCCATTCACGATCTCATAGTAATTATTGTACGAACTATTTTTGCTCGTAAAAGATGTCGTCCGCTTGAATCCTTCGTTTTGGTTAAGTAGTTGATGGATTACTTGCTTCGTTAGACGCATAGGACGCACCCCTTCGGCAGTCGTGTCACTGACTGTTAACGATGAGTGACTCGGGAGGGCCGGCCAGTGGTCGGAAGTTTATACGCCGGGCCATCAGTTCGAAGGCGTAAAACGCCCGTCGTGCACCCTGCGGGCACCTCGGCTGTCCAGAGCCCCGCCTATATCGGGGCAGAATGTTTTTAAACGACAATGCGGAAGTCAAGGTGCCGGGCCGAGCCGGGAACGCACTCAACTCGACAGATCCGCGCACTGCCGCGCAGCAGCACCAGCAGTCTTGTCCCTCACGCACCGTTACTTGACTTCTGGCGAGACCGGCCCGTGGGTGGGGCCAGTGATGGCCGTCCCGGTGGAGCCCATCTCGTCCGTCATAGCCAGCCCGGACCCATACGCTGCCCCGGCGTTGCCCATTCGGCTGTGAGCCCTTGCGACGCTCACACACCCTCACCGACCGGTCGTTGTTCCCGGGCCCGCGAGCTGCCGTCCGTTAGTGCGCTGCTGGCAGTTAGATACGCCCTGACCTGCGCTGTGAGCCGTCCGGCCTCGCTTGTGAGGTTGCGGTGAGTACCGCGAGTGTTCGCCAGGGCTCACAAATCCCGGTTTGGGGGTGTGGGACTTTTGGCGAGCCGTAGCGCTCGGCTGGTCCCGCCCGCCGCCGGGCGACACGAGGGACCGCAATCCGCGCGCCTCGGGTGCCGCGCCACTTGATGCGCTGACACCACATTGATGACCGCACACCACCCATGAGGGAGGACGAGCTCCTCCCGGGGCTCACGCGGTTCGCTGCCTCACCTTCGCCCGGCGGCGGTCCCATCCCACCGTTTCGAGCAATCGCCGCGCCTCGGCCATGCTTTTCGGCGTCCGGGGCGCGGCGGGAGGTGACCGCAATGTCTCGCACCCCACATCACACTTTCCGAACCCCGCGAGCCGTTCGTTCCGCACTCCGTGTGGCCGTACCGCTGACCGGAGTTGGCCTGACCCTCGCACTCCCGGCCGCCGCTCACGCCGACGCCGGCGGCACCGTCCACCTGGCGGCGAACACGCTGCCGGTGGTGATCGCCAACCTGCAGGCATGGATCATGGGGATCCTCGCCGCGATCGCCACCCTCTACCTGGTCTTGGCCGGCGTGTACTGGGCCACCGCCGGTGGTGACCCGTCACAGGTGGAGAAGGCCAAGCTCGCCCTGCGTAACGCGCTGATCGGCTACGGCTTGGCTGTTCTCGCGCCGATCCTGCTGGCGGTCATCAAGGGCATCGTCGGGACTCCCTGACATGGGTTTGTTCCTCGACCAGGTCCTCGACTGGCTGACCGAGGCGATCCTGGACTGCCTCACCACGATCTTCGACCTGATCACCAGCATCCTGCTCACCACACCGAACGTGACCGCGCTGCCGCAGGTGCAGGCGCTCACCGGCCGGTCGGTGTGGATCGTGGACACC
This sequence comes from Micromonospora sp. M71_S20, assembly GCF_003664255.1. NCBI lineage: Bacteria > Bacillati > Actinomycetota > Actinomycetes > Micromonosporales > Micromonosporaceae > Micromonospora > Micromonospora sp. M71_S20. The sequence goes on from NZ_RCCV01000001.1 coordinate 2,834,796, forward strand.
GTCTTCGTGTTGGCGTTCGTCGCCGCCGGCGTGCTCGTCATGGCCGCCGGCGGCGGCGAGCAGTCCCGGTACACCGTCAAGGACCTCCTGCCGAGACTGGTCGTCGGGTTCACCGCCGCACACTTCTCCCAGTTGGCCTGCGCTCAGCTCATCGACCTCGCCAATGCCCTGACAGGCGCGGTCAGCGAAGGCGGCTACGACGACGACGGCGCCTTCACCGCGATCCAGACCCACCTCAGGGCGGCACAAGACCACACCGTTCCGCTGCTGTTCCTGGTCCTGATCCTCATCATCACCGTGCTGATCGTGACCACCGCGGTCCAGCTGATCGGCCGGTTCGTGGCGCTGCTGGTGATGACGAGCATCGCGCCGCTGGCGTTGGCCTGCCACGCCCTGCCGCAGACCGACGGCCTCGCCCGGCTGTGGTGGCGCGCCTACACCGGATGCCTGGCGATACCCGTCGCCCAGGCGTTCCTCCTCACCGCGGGGGAGCAGACGCTGCTCAACCCGGCGACCATGCTGCCCGTGTTCGGCCTGCCCGCCGACCCGGGCGGCACGCTGAACCTCCTCATCGTCGTGGTGCTGCTGTGGACCACCGTCAAGATCCCCAGCCTGATGGCCCGCTGGGCGGGCCAGAGCACACGCGGCACGACCAACATGCTCGGCGCGGCGGTGCGCGTCGTCGTGATGCAGCAACTCACCCGCACCGTTCCCGGCCTGAGCACCCTTCGGAGGACCCTCACATGACCCGACCCGAGTCCGAGGCGCCGACCAGGGCGCGGATGCCCGCCGACGTCGACACACCCGACAAGGTCGCCTACGGCCTGACGTTCCACCAGCTGGCGATCGTCGCCGTCGGCGCGCTCCTCTTCTACGGCGCGTGGCGCACCCTGCACCACGTCGTGCCGACACCGGTCCTCGCCGGGGCTGGTGTCGTGCTCGGCGGTCTGGTCATCGGCCTGGCGCTCGGCCGCCGAGACGGCCTGTCCATGGACGTGTGGCTGCTGCACGCCGTGCGCCACACACGTACCCCCCGCTCACTGTCCACCGCCACCTCCGCCGACGACGGCGCAACCCCGGACTGGATCGAGACCCCCAAGAGCGGTCGGGTGCCGCTGCCGGCGCCGTTGCGGCTGCCCGCCGACGCCATCGACGACGACGGCGAGATCAGCCTCGGTGGGGCCCGGGCGGCGATCGTCGGCACCACCACGGTGAACCTCGCACTGCGCACCCCCGACGAGCAGGCGGCGCTTATCGACGGGTGGGGCCGGTGGCTCAACAGCCTGTCGTCGCCGACGCAGATCGTCGTCTCCGCGCAGCCGGTCGACCTGGCCTCCCACAGCCGGGCCCTCGCCGCCGCCGCGGACGCCCAGCCGCATCCGCAGTTGCGGGCGGCGTGCGCCGACCACGCCGAGTTCCTCGGCGACCTCGCCGCCCGCCGTGACCCGCTGCGCAGGCAGGTCCTGGTCGTCTCGCGCACCGCTGCGGGCGAGCGCGGCCACCACGGCGCGCGGCGCCGTGCCGACGACACCGTCCGCGCGTTGTCCGGCCTCGGGGTGACGCCACGGGTGCTGGACGGCCCGGCGGTCACCGCCGCCCTGGCCTGCGCCGCCGACCCCTACCGGCCGCCGCGTCCTGGCGGCCTGGCCGCACCCGACGCCGTCATCACCGCCGCCCCCACCCGCACCCGCACCCGCAAGGAGAAGAGGAGGAGCTCATGATCAGGAAGAGACGGTCCGGCGACGACGGCGGGCAGCCGCAGCCGGCCTCGCTGGCGTCGGCGGTCGCGCCGGCCACCGTCGAGGTCACACCCCGGTGGCTGCGCGTCGGCGACGGCTTCGCCGCCACCCTGGTGGTGACGGGCTACCCGGCCGAGGTCGGCCCGGCCTGGCTGGAGCCGCTGCTGTCCTGGCCGGGCCGCCTCGACCTCGCGTTGCACATCGAGCCGCTGCCGGCGCCGATCGCCGCGTCCCGGCTGCGCAAGCAACGGGCCCGGCTGGAGTCGTCCCGGCGGGCCGACTCCGAGCGCGGCAAGCTGGCCGACCCCCACGTCGACGCCGCCGCCCACGACGCCGGTGACCTCGCCGAACGACTGGCCAGGGGCGCGGCGAAACTGTTCCGCGTTGGCTTGTACCTGACCGTGCACGCCCGCACCGAAGCCGAACTCGTTGAGGCCTGCGCCCAGGTGCGCGCCGCCGCCGCGTCCACTCTCATCGAGGTGCAACCCGCGACCTGGCGGCAGCTTCCCGGCTGGACCACCACCCTGCCCCTCGCTTCGGACGGGCTGCGGATGCTGCGCACCATGGACACCCAGGCCCTCGCGGCCGCCTTTCCCCTGTCGAGCCCGGACCTGCCCGCTCCGCTGCCCGGCGACCCGCCGGCCACCGGCGGTGTCCTCTACGGCGTCAACCCGGCCAGCGCCGGCATCGTCTGGTGGGACCGCTGGACGCAGGAGAACCACAACTCGATCGTCCTGGCCCGCTCGGGAGCCGGGAAGTCGTACTTCGTCAAGCTGGAGATCCTGCGCAACCTCTACCAGGGTGTGCAGGTCGCGGTGGTCGACCCCGAGGACGAGTACCTGCGACTCGCCGACGCGGTCGGCGGCAGCACCGTGCGCCTCGGCCTGCCCGGCGTGAAGATCAACCCCTTGGACCTGCCCGTCGGCGACCGGCGTCCCGACACGCTGACCCGCCGCGGGCTGTTCCTGCACACGCTCATCAGCGTGCTGCTCGGGCATCAGCCGCCACCGGCGGAGCGGGCCGCCCTCGACAGGGCCATCCTCGCCGTCTACCGGGCCGCAGGCATCACCGCTGACCCGGCCACGCACCACCGGCCCGCGCCGCTGCTGCGCGACCTGGCCGAAACGCTGCGCGTCGACGACGACGAGGCGGCGGCGAATCTGGCTGCCCGGCTCGCGCCGTGGGTGCAGGGCAGCTTCGCCGACCTGTTCGACGGGCCGACCACCCAGGCACCGGTCGGACACCTGGTCGTGTGGTCGCTACGGCACCTGCCCGACGAACTGCGCACCGTCGGCACCCTGCTCGCACTGGACGCGATCTGGCGCACGGTCGACGCGCCGCAACGCCCATCGCAGCGGCGGCTCGTGGTGGTCGACGAGGCGTGGCTGCTGATGCGCGACGGCGAAGGCGCCCGCTTCCTGTTCCGCATGTCGAAGGCGGCACGCAAGCGCAACGCCGGACTGACCGTGGTCACCCAGGACGCCGCCGACGTGCTGAGCACCGACCTCGGCCAGGCCGTGGTGTCCAACGCCTCCACCCAGGTGCTGCTACGGCAGGCGCCGCAGGCCATCGACGCCGTCGGCGAGGCATTCGGGCTCACCGACGGCGAGCGGCGACTGCTGTTGTCGGCCCACCTCGGCCAGGGGCTGCTGATCTCCGGGGTGAACAGGACCAGCTTCGAGGCGATCTCCTCGGACGCGGAGCACGCCCTGTGCACCACTGACCCGGCCGAGCTGGCCGACCTCGACGAGGAAGAAGACGACCTGTGACACCACCGACCGTAGCCCTCAAATCAGCGCTCATGTCACCGCCACCGGCGCCCCGCCCCACCATCGGGCCGGGCGCCGGTCCCGTCCCGCCCCCCACCGGACCTGGGGCTGCGCTGGTCGACGCCGCCGTGTGGGCCACACAGCGGCCGTGGTTGGCGGCTGTCGCCGCCGGCCTGCTGATCGTGTGGATCGCGGCCCGCAACCTGGTCGAGATCTGGCGGCACCGCCACCACGCCCGCGGCGCGCGGCTGGTCACGATCGCGCCGCCGCCCGAGGTCGACCCGCACAGCGCTGGCGCGCTGTGGGCGAATCTGGCCGGCGTGCTGACCCCGTCGCGGCGGCGGGGCCTGCTCTACGGCGCCCCGCACGTCGTGTGGCAGTACACCTGGTCCGGCCGGCAGTTACTCATCTCGATCTGGGTGCCCGGCACCGTTCCCCCGGGTGCGGTCGAGGCGGCGGTGCGGGCGGCGTGGCCCGGCTCGGCCACCACCACAGACGAGAGCCCGCCGCCGCCGATTCCGCTGGACGCGCGTCCCGCGGCCGGTGGGCACCTGCTTCCCGTGTACGTGGAGTGGCTGCCGCTGGCTACCGACCACGACACCGACCCGCTGCGCCCGCTGATGTCGGCCGGCGCCCAGCTCAAACCCCGCGAGTACGCCTGCGTGCAGATCCTCGCCCGCCCGGCCACACCCCGGCGGGCGGCACGGGCCCGCCGCGCGGCCGGGCGGCTACGTGCCGGCAAGACCGCCGTACCGGCGATCAACCCGGCCGCGCCTGTGCTGTGGCTGCTGGACGCGTTCCTGCCCGGCAGCGGCAACACCGGCCGCGCTACGGCGCCCGCGTCCCGTCGGGATCCCACCGTCGAGCGGGACGTCCGGGCGATCCTGGACAAGACGGCGCACCCGCTGTGGCAGACCGGCATCCGGTACGCGGTCGCCACCACCAGCCGGCGCACCGGCGCCGACCCGCAGGGCCGGCTGCGGGGCATCGCCGACACCCTCGCCTCGGCCTTCGCCATCCACACCGGCCGCAACCGGCTCACCCACCGCGCCCGGATGCCGGCACCGGTGGCCGTCCTCGCCGCCCGCCGGCTCGGCCCCGGATTCCTCACCTCCGCCCCGGAACTCGCCGCCCTCGCGGCCCTGCCGCGCGACCTCGCCGTGCCCGGCCTCGATCGGGCGCGGGCGGCGTCCATGCCGGCGCCGGTCGCCGTTCCCGGCGGCGGGCGTGGGGTGAAGATGCTCGGCGATGCCGAGATCGGTGGGCACAGTGTGGGGCTGTCGGTGCCGGACGCGAGGTATCACATGCATGTGATCGGTTCGACGGGCTCCGGCAAGACCACACTGCTGGTCAACATGGCCCTCGACGACATCAAGGCCGGCCGCGGCACCGTCGTCATCGACCCGCACGGCGACCTCGTCCTGGACATCCTCGACCGGCTCCCCGCCACCGTCGCCGACCGCGTCGTGCTCTTCGACCCGGACCAAGTGAATCCACCGACGCTGAATCCTCTTCAGGGCGACGACCCCGACCTGGTGGTCGACAATCTCGTGTCGATCTTCGGCAACATCTTCGCCAAGGCGTGGGGTCCACGCATGGACGACGTCATGCGGGTGGCGTGCCTGACCCTGCTGCGCCACCACAATGTGACCTTGCAGCACATCCCCCCGCTGCTCAACAGCCCTCAGTTCCGCTCTGCGATGACGGTGGACCTGGACGACCCGGCCGGGCTCAGCGGCTTCTGGCAGTGGTACGACAGCCTCAACGACAGCCTGCGCTCGCAGGTCATCGGACCGGTCCTCGCCAGGTTGCGGGCGTTCCTGCTGCGCGACTTCGTCAAGCGCACCATGCGCTACCCCAGGTCGAGCTTCGATATGGGCAAGGTTCTCGACGGCGGGGTGCTGCTCGTTCGGATCCCCAAGGGTGTGCTCGGCGAGGACACCAGCCGGCTGCTCGGCTCCCTCGTCCTCGCGCAGGTGTGGCAGGCCGCCACCGCCCGCGCCGGCGTCGAACCCGACCGGCGCCGCGACGCGACTCTCATCATCGACGAGGCACAAAACTTCCTGACCCTGGCCAACTCCCTCGACACGATGCTCGCCGAGGCCCGCAAGTACCGGCTGTCACTCGTGCTCGCCCACCAGGACCTGGCCCAGTTCCCCCGCGACCTGCTCGCCGCGGCGTCAGCCAACGCCCGCAACAAGATCTACTTCACCGTGGCGCCGGAGGACGCGAAGGTCCTGTCCCGGCACACCGTGCCTGAGCTGGGTGAGCACGACCTCGCCCACCTGGACGCGTACACCGCCGCCGCACGGCTGGTCGTCAACGGTCGTCAGACACCCGCGTTCACCATGCGGACCCGGCCGCCAAAGCCGGTCGTCGGCGAGGCGACCGCCATCCGCCAGGCAGCCGCCGCGGCGGTACCGAGCCAGGACACCAGCGCCGTCGACGACCTCGTCGAACGCCTCAGCCGCAAGCCCGACCAACGTCGGTCCCGTCCGAAAAGCGACCGGAGCTGAGGAGTCCTGTCAGCCGGTGGCGTCGCCCGGGTCGCGCACCGGCTCGTCACCGGGATCGTCACCGGTGACCGCCGGACACCCGCAACGCAATGCTGACCTGGCCTGTCAGTGCCGCACACGCCCCTGACAGACCCTCCGCACCGACCTCTCCCTCTCCAGACACCCCTCCCGATCGGGAGGGGACCCCATCCTGCCCAGGAGCAAACGTCGTGTACTCCCGTGTTCCCCCCGCCTCCGGCAAGCCAGATCCGCTCGCGGTCTTCGGTCGCATCGTCCCCCGCGACCACGCCCTCCTGACCCTGCTCGCCGAGCACTACCTGCTGTCCACCGACCAGATCACCAGCGCCTTCTTCGACAACCAGCGCACCGCCCAACGCCGGCTGACCATCCTGCACCGCCTCGACGTGCTGCACCGCTTCGGCCGCAGCGGCGCCCACGGCCGGTACGGGTCACTGCTCTACACCCTCGGCCCCGTCGGACTGCAACTGCACCCGACCGTCTACCACGACCCAACCGGCACCGGCGGCAAGCCGCCGCGCAGCTCCCTGGAACGCGCCAAGCGGATCGCCGCCAGCGGCCAGGTCAACCACCTGCTCGGCGTCAACCAGTTCTTCACCGACCTCATCGCCACCGCCCGCCACACACCCGACGCCCTACTGTCGCGCTGGTGGTCCGAGCAGCACGCCACCACCGTCTACGCCCAGGCCGGCATCCGCCCCGACGGGCACGGCGTGTGGACCGTCGGCGACACCTCGACCGGCTTCTTCCTCGAGCACGACAACGACACCGAGAACCTCGCCCGGGTCGTGGCCAAACTTCGCGGCTACGAACGCCTCACCACGTTCGGGCCCGCCTACCCCGTGCTGTTCTGGGTGCCCACCCGGCGCCGCGAGGCCAGCCTGCTGCGCGTGCTCGCCGGGCTGCGCACCGCGAGCCCGATCGCCACCGCCGTGCACGGCCCGGACCCCGCAGGTCGCGTCTGGACTCTCGTCTCGGACCCCACCCATCGGCGGTACCTGCACGAGCTGCCCTGCGATCATGGCCCCGACACGGTCACCAACCCCCAGCGCTTCGACGACCTGTGAGGCTCACATCGCAGGTCACCGGCGCTCAAACGGGGCTAGACCGAGTACCTCGGCGCAGGCCGACTACCGTCCGCGCCTGTCACGAGCAAGATCATTTGTGAGAGTCGCGAAGTCTCACAGCGCCCGAGTCGACGACGGCTCGCCGCGTGCCGGAATGTCTCACAGTGCAGGTCAACCCCACTTTTCGGCGATCAACTCGCCGGACTGGCCTGACAGAGCAGGCCGCTACCGTTCACGGCACTAACAGCACCTCATATATCTCCACCCCGGTTCGGTCCCACCTCGGAACCACCGCCGCCCTACCCGGTGCGTCACGCCCACCCGCCCCATCCGGGCCGGTCGGCACCGCGCCGCGCGGCGACCCCAGGTCGCACCCAACCACCGCGCACCACACACACCTTTCCCGCAACCGACCCACGTACCCAGTGGGCCGGTCATTTCCGCGCGCCCTGACGCGCCCACCCGAAGGAGGACACCTATGGGCAAGAGCCCTCGCAAGGTCACTCACACTCCGGCCGTCACGCCGAAGGCCACGATCCGCGCCATGATCCTCTGCATCCCGGATGAGCTGCCCCGCGAGGCGCTGACCGCGCACCAGCTCGACCGCAACTTCGGTGTCCAGGGCACCCTGTCGGCCCAGTTCTGGGCCGTGCCCGCCCTGCGCCTCTGGCAGCACCGGCAGATGATCAGCCTGCGCAAGGGCCGCCCAGCCTCCTGCGCCGGCGGACCAGCGAAACTGCTCGACCTCGACGGCATGCGCCAAGCCGCTGGTATGGGGGCGGGCATCCGCCACCAGCTGTTCAGCCGGGTCGTGCACGGCACCCGCAACGCCACCGCGTGGCACGTCTACGAGGCCCGCCACCTGGCGGACCCGCAGGAGTACCCGTGGGACAAGGCCGTGGCGGACTTCAACAACCAGCCCCGGGTCAACGCGATCCGGATGCACAACGCCGCCACGTACGGCTCCGGGCAGATATCCCTCGCCGAGCTGGAGATGTACCAGGCCGGTTTCGTGGCCTACCAGCACCACAGCGCACTGACCGCGATCGCGGGCGACGCGCTGATCACCGCCGAGGGCGCCAAGCTGGCCCCGGCCAGCGACGCCATGGCCGACCGGGTGACCTACCTCGAACAGGCCAACCGCCTGCTCGCCGCCATCGACCCCGACCAGCGTCTGCTCGCGGTCGCGCTCTGATCGATCCGAAACGGGAAGGAGACCGGCTCATGGGCCGTGTCATGTTCCTGCTCGACGAGGTCGAGCAGCTCGCCGACGCCTGCATTCGCGCCCAGCGCCGCAACGCGGCGATCCGTGTGGCACCTCAGCCGGTACCACCGGCGCTGCGGGTGATGCACGACGAGTTTCACCAGATCTACCTGTCCGGCACCAGCACCTACGCGGGCGACAACCACCGCCTGCGACCCGTCACCTACAGCTATCAAGGCTGGCACGAGACACCGGTGCTCGCCGGCGAGCTCACCGGCAAGCGCTACCGACGGCTGCACCCGGGCCGTCTCGGCGACATCCCGCTGTACGGGCCGGAGCACAACCTGCTCCACCTCATCCAGTCGGGCGTCGACGCCGGCTGGAGCACCTTCGTCGTCGACTACGTCGATGACACCGTCATCCCCGGTGTTGGCCGCGGGCGCTTTCACGCCCTGTACTGACACCTGCCGGAATCGATCGGGGCCAGCAGCCGCCATCCCTGTACCCGAAGGATGCGCGCTGCTGCCCGGTCGGCTCCGCCAACCACCCTCACGCCTGCCCACCCCCGGCAGGGATCGCCCAGCATGCACTCGGTCTTGCGGTGCGAGCGCACCGATCTCCTGCAGCTCGCCGGGCACCTCGGTCGCGGTGAGCCGGCGACGACCTGCTGACCGCTCTCCCGTTACCCGGCCAGGCGCGCACCTCATCGCGCAGCTCCGCGCCGCAGCACGCACTGGCCGCAACGCCCTGATCGTCATCCTCGCGACCGCCTCATGTGCCAGCCACTCACCTGGCCGAGGCGCCGCATCTCGCCTCAGCCTGCCGGCCGCCCCAGGCAGGGGCGCCAACTGCGCTACCGGCCGGCGAGACGGCCGCCCTTTCCCTCTTCCGCGACCAGCACGGCCTCGAATCCGGCGAGCGCCGGTCACCCAACCCTGTCGCACCCCACGAAGCCGTCGGCGACCAACCCCTGGTCGCCGTCATCACCCCGCCTGAAGGGACACCGCACCATGATCCAACTTCCGATCTGCCCCGTCTGCAACGAGCCGGTGGCAGACCAGCCCGCCACGGACTGGACCAGCGCCTACCGCGGCGGCGGCGCCCCGTGGTGGCACCTCGCGGACAACAGCCCCATCTGCGCGGCTACCGACGGCAGCTACTCCCGGGTCGCCTTCGTCGAGGACGGGCTCCCGGTAGATAGCGAGACCCGCAGCTGGCTCGACGCGATGAGCCACCTGTTCGCGGCCAACGGCCCCAGCGATCCCGCTCGGCTGGGCAGCGCCATCACCGCCGCCGAGCACCTCAGCCGATGGCTGCACACGACCACCGGGCCGTTCAGTGCACAGCTGGCCCTACCGACGCCCTCCGACGCCGCGTCCCTGATCGGGCACCTGCACCGCACCAACCGGCTGCTCGCCCGGGTGCACGTACAGACCGGGTCCCATCTCCTCGACCAGGCCCGCCAGGCACACCTCACCGGCCTCGACGACGACAGCGAGGTGCGCAGCGAGGTCATCGACGCCGCCGACGACATCCACACCTGGTTGCAGGACGCCGCCGACTGGTCTGCCCAGTCGGCGCAGGCGTCAGGCGTCGCCTGGTCCAGCGCCCGCAAGGTCGCCGCCCTGACCATAGCCACGTCGACCGGGCCGACTGACCTGGCGGAATCCCCCGAGGTCCACGCCACCGGCAGGCCCAGAATCGTGGCGTTCCTGGGCGGCCTTGCCCGCCGGCTGCGGCTGTGGGCGATACCCGCGAAGACCGCGCGTCGCGGGACGACGAGCCCGGACGTCTCGCAGGAGCCGCGCGAGCTGTCTCCCGCGCACCTGGCCGAGCTGATCGGGTCGGCCTTCGACGACGAGGCCGCCTTCAGCCCGGAGCTGACCCACACCGCCGCGCGGATCACCGGAACCCTCGCCACCTACCTGTCGAACTGCCTCGGCCCGGCCCGCCCTGTCGCCATCCCCACCCCGCAGGACCTCGCCAACCTCGTCACCTCCCTGACGTACCTCACCCACACCCTGATCAGCGGACTGCGACACCTCGCCGACAGCCCACGCGGCAGCGAGAGCGACGGCCTCGACGAGACCGACGTGGCCCTGACGAGGTCATCGCTGCGGGACGCGATCGACGCCCTGCGCGTCGCCGCGAGCCACCTCGCCGCCGTCTCCTACACCGCCGCCGGCACCGACCACCAGGAGAACCAGCAGTGACCAGCGGCAGCGCCCACCCCGGCGGAGGCGACGCCACACCGCAAGGAACGACGGTGGTCGACCGCAGCTTCGGCGCGCACAGCGCAGGCTACGACCTCAGCGAGATCCGCCGAACCGACGACGGCCACCGACTGCGGGTCCGCATCCGCCGCGACTCCTACCAACGCCAGAGCTACGCCCTCGTCGAAGTGCTCACCCCCGGGCTGACCTGGACGAATCTCGCGGACGAGCCAGCCTCGGCCTGGCACCCGGCCACGCCGTACCGCAGCCCCACCCCGACGCCGCTGGAAAGCTTCGCCGAGCGGCTCTTCCAACGGGCCGTCGTGATTCTTCACGCCGAGTAGGTCGGCCCCACAGCAGGAGCACCCCGCCCACAAGGCGCCCACGCTCCCGCGTCGATCGGTGCCGCTGAGCGCTCCATCCGCTCGCGGACATCCCGCACCACGCCACTACGGCCGACGCCCGGCCGAACACGCGCGATCACCGCGCACCCGGGCACAGCCGAGCGGCGTGCCCGGGGCGATCACCGAAAGGACCCGCTGATGGTCTACCCCGCACCCAACGCCGAACAGCTCGTCGAGTTGCTCAGCGACATCATCCGCCGCCACAGCGGCAACCCTGCCGTGCGCGACCGCGTCCTGATCGACATCGGCGGCGAGCGTGTCCCCATCGACTTCGTCGACCTGTGGGACATCACCGAAGAGTGCGAGCGGAGGAATTGCCGCTGCGCCTACGGCCAAGAGGACCCGCCCGAGGACGCCCCCGATGAGGGCGTGCACTTCGCAGTCGTCATCGGCGGTGACTTTCCCTGACTACGCCAGGAGCGCCAGCACACGGCTGCTTCCGGTCCTGCGCTTCCTACCCGCCGCACTGCACCGCTGCCCCGCGCCATGCCCGAGTCGGGGCATGCGTCCTTACCTCATGAAGGGAACCCTCCTGATGGCAACGACGACAATCCCAGTGGCAATCGACGCTGAAGACCTGCGGTACCCCGGCCGATCCCAACCGCAGAATGTCCGGTTCAACCTGGCCGGGTACTCGGTGGCGGTGGTCGATGCCCACTCCTGACTACGCGCCGCCTCGGGGCAGCACGGCCGTGTTCTCCGGCCAGTGGCTGCGCTACGAACCGGTTCCCGGCTTCCGCCGCTACTACGAGGGCTACCTCGCGACAGTGATCGGTTGGTGGAACGGCAGCGTCGAGCTCGCCGTCGACCACGAGGCCGTGACCGCCCTCGCCCAGACGTTCGCCGCGATGGCCACCTACGTCGGCGGTGACTGGCGCACCGTCGACTTCGACGGGCACGCCCTCACCGTCGCCCGCCCGGTGTCCCTCGGCGGCGGCGTCCACCTCGTAGAGCCCACCGGTGGGCGGTACCGGATCGGCTGGGGCCTGCCCTGGCTACCGGTCGACCCGAGCCGCTGCGACCGCGTCTTCGGCCGGCCGTAGCCGCCCCGCCCACTAGCACGGGGGTCCGAAGAACCCCGCGAGCGTCGACGGCGTCGGCGAGATCCGGTCACCGCACTTGATCACGAGGCGCCGTCGAAGCGTTCATCAGTGCACGCCACATCCAGGCAAATCCAACAGCAGCCACAGGAGGACAGATGGACAACACCACCGACCAGACCGCGGCGCCCAGCGCCCTCGACAAGGTCGCCGCCGCTCTGGCAGAACTCGGCCAGGAAACGGCCGCCGCCATCGCGCAGCGCGCCGGCGTCGGCTACTCGACAGCCACCAAGCGACTTCGCACCCTGGAGGAAACCGGCCAGGCCGAACCCTTCCGCGCCGACGACGGCCGCACGCTCTGGCGGCACCTCACGAACGCGGCGACCAGCACCGACAGCGACAACCCGCCGGCCACCACGACCGACGCCAGCAGCGACCCGCCCCCCGCACCCACACCGACCCCCGACGCGAACGAGGCTCAACGGTCGGACGAGGCACCCGCACCCGCAGAGGAGATGGGCGCCGTGGCGGCGGGACCGGACGACAAGTCAACCAGTGTCCCGCCGGACGCTCGCCGGCCAACGCCGGACAGCGACGCGGCCGAGTCACCCTCACAGAACCCGCCACCCCAGGCGGTGAGCACCACCAGCGAACCGACCGCCTCCGAAGCCGAGGGTGACGCGTCCACCCCGGCCGACGCCGAAGCCCCGGTCGCCGTGGACACGACTGGTGAGGCAGCGCCCGCACTCCGCCCGGACCCGGCAGGCAGCGACCACTCCACTGTGCCCAGCAACCCCGCCGAGGATCCGAGCGCATCCCGTGGTGAAAAGCCACGCCGGCCCAAGGGCAGCCTGCGCGGGGCCATCCGCGACGTCCTCGAAGCCCACCCCGAGCAGCCGTTCAAGACCAGCCAATTGTGCAAGGCCATCGACCAGGCCAACGAAGGCAGCGGCTCGGCCAAGGCCAGCGCGGGCGCCGTCTTCAACGCCGTGCACAAGCTCATCGCCGATGGTGTCGCCGTCCAGGTCGTAGAGAAGCCGGCCGCCTTCCAACTCGCCCCGGAAACCAACTGACCCGTTCATCCGGTAGCCCGGGGCGGGCGTCGAACTTGGCGGCTCACGCCCACCCCGGTGCTCCTTCACGCAAAGGAGCGACATCCAGTGTCTCACCTGAACTCCTACCTCACCGCGGTCGGCGGAGTCCTCGCCGGTCTCGCCGCCGCGGCGGCACTACTCGTGCGGCAGCGGCAGATCATCCACCACCAGCGACAGGCGCTGGCCGCCCGCGACCGCGACCGGTCCCACTGGCACCACCTGGCCACGCACAACGACACGACCGGCCTGCCGAACCGGCGGGCCCTGCGGACCCATCTCGAGGCCACGTTCTCCCTCGGGGAACCACTCGGGCTCGTCCTCATCGACCTCGACCGGTTCAAGCAGGTCAACGACACCCACGGCCACGAACACGGCAACGACCTGCTGCACGAGGTCGGACTGCGTCTGAGCGCCCTCGGGCCGTCGGTAGCCCTGGCCGCGCACCTGGCCGGCGACGAGTTCGCCCTCGTCGTGCACGGCGACACCACCGAGGTCGAGACCGCCGCCCAGGCGGCCCACCGGCGCATCTCAAAGCTGCCCTACGAGATCGCCGGCCAGCAGGTAACCGTCACCGCCAGCGTCGGCTACGCCATCGCCGCACCGGGCATGCTGGCCCGCGACCTCCTGCACGCCGCCGACCAGGCCATGTACGTGGCCAAACGCAAGCGCTGCGGCGTACGGGCCCACGACCCGAACCACGCCACACCCCCAGGACCCGCCACCCGCTTCCGGGACCTGCGGTAACACGCCCAGCACCAATCCTTCGTACTCGAACTGGAGCCCCGCAGGCCGCCCGGCCTGCGGGGCTTCGCGTACCTCCAAGGAGCCGACACCGTGATGTCGTTCAACGCCATGCGCACCCTGACCGGGTGCCTGCTGGACATCGAGGCCAGCGCCGACCTCGCCGACTGGGGCCACCCACCTCTGCTGCTGCTCGTCCAAGACCAGCCGGCCCCCACCGCATCCCACCGCGCACGACGCCACATGCGCGTCACTCATCTACCGGTCAACGACCGCCGCATGAGCCGCTACCGCGCCGGACTCGCCGAATTCCTGCCGGACCTCGCCGCCGCGCTGGAACCCGACCGGCCGGTCGCCCGGCCCACGCTGGCCGCCTGCGTCGACATCAGCCTGATAGCGGACCTCCTCGCCGACCCCACGCCCGGACTGCGACTGGTGGCCTGGGCCGTCTGCTACGAGGACGTCCTCGTCGAGCCCGACGAACTGCACGAGATCCGGCGGATCGACGCGGTCGACATCGACCGCCGCGGCTACCAGATCACAAGACTGCGCGGAGAGCAGCAGCCCGTGGTCTTCATCGACGAGCAGTGCGACACCGACGACGCGCCGGCTACCCGCCCCGGGCTGGCATACCTCGTCGCATCCACCCACCGGCCCGACCAATCCACACCAACGACCTCCTGAACGTCGACCTCGCGTCGACGAGCGCACCCACCTGACCTCGCCCCGCCGGTCGAGCACCGTGCTTACGCCCACACCCCGTGGCCGACGACTTGACCTTCGTCGAGAGAAAAGCGTCGATCAGACCGGTCATTGTCCGCGCCGGCCACCAGGGGCATCACCGCGCCGAGCCGGTCGGTGACCCCTGCCCGGAACCCGACGAAAGGTCACCCTCGATGTCTTCTCCGCGCCGCCGAATCCGCCCATCGCATCGGGCCCTGCTGCCCCGCGATGTCACCGACCCCCTGCTGTGGCGGCTCGCCGTCGATGTCCTCACCGCCCACCAACCCGGACCAGGCAACCGGTGCGCCAACCTGCAGTGCCCCGACCAGGCCGGGCCATGCGAGCCCGCCAGACAGGCACAGCGGGCGATGCGTGCCGCGCGAGCCACGCCACCGGCACACCGACCGCAGCCGGTGATCAACCGCGAGCGCGTACCTCAGCGGCCGGGGCGCGACGCCGGCGGGTTCGTCGGCTGGTTCACCGCCGGTCTCGCCGCCACCGCGACGCACCTGCGATCGCGGATCCCGCAGCGGCTGCCCCGCCGGATCCCCGGCGCGACCCTCACCCCCGCGTACGCCGCGTAGCCGCAGCCCAGACGCAACGACCAACGCCACCGAACCCCCGACCAGGAGGACCTCATGACCTTCCGTACCGAGACGACCCTCGCCGGCTACGCCCGAGCCGCCATCGAGATGAAGACCCGCATGCACGAGTACTGCGCCAGCACCGCTGGCGGCGAGTACACCCGGCCCTTCGTCGAGACCCTCCTCGCCAGCCGTCCCGAAGACCACGGCGACGAGGCGCATCCCCACCAGAAGCTCACCGACGTCATCAACCGCGCCAGCAGCGCGGTATGGGCGCGGGGCGAGGCATACTTCCTCGCCCTCGCCATGACCGCCGTCGTCGCCGCAGCCGCCGAATCCCTCGACCTCACCGGCGACCTCCTCACCGCCGACGCCGCCCCCACCGACGGCGGCGTGCTCTTCCTGCCCGAACCGAACCACCACCGCAACCTGGCCGGACAGGTCAGCGCCATCGCGGCGATCACCTGGGCCACCATCGCCTCCCCCAGCGGACGGTCATGGCTGATCTGCGGCTGGGCCAACCGCGACGACCCGAGGATCCCCATGCCACCCGCATCCAGGGCTACGCCCGACAGGACCCGACCCTGCCGTCGCGCCTCGGCCCGTACGTGATGACGGACATGAACATGCTGCCGATCGCGGCACCCGTGCCTGCCGTCACACACCCGGACATCGACGAGCCCGACCGCGACTGGGAGACCGCACCCGACGGCCGGTACGTCATCGCCGACGCCACCGCCCGCACCCGCGTCTGCGCGGCGATCGCCTACGCGTTCTGGCGCATCCAGGCCCAACCCATCAGCGTCGCCACGCCCGCGCCACTGGACCGGCCCGCCCGGCGCCGCGCCGCACGCGCCCGCATCGTGCACGACACCCGCGTCGTGATGCTGCGGCGCACCTCGGCGTTGCCCGAACCCGCCGACGGTCCCGCCAAATGGCACTACCACGTCCGGTTCGTCGTACGAGGCCACTGGCGCCGCCTCATCGACAAGCACGGGCAGGCGCAGAGGATCTGGGTCCGCGTGCACCTCAAGGGACCGGACGACGCGCCGCTGCTGCACGGCGAGAGGGTCGCCGTCCTCGCTCGCTAGCCCCGTCACCCACACCGAACCGACACCGACCGCGCGGTCCACGACGACCGCGCGGTCGTCGCCGTACCCGAACACCATCACGACGAGGAGACACGAACCGTGGGAACCACCTGCTACGTCAGCGCCACCGACCCCGGCCAGCCGAGTATCGTCCGCGCCCGCTACGTCCACTTCGACGGCTACCCCTTGGCGCTCATCGCGCAACTGCGCGGCATCTGGGCCAGCGCCGCCCGCCGCGACACTCAAGCCCTCATCGACGCGGTCCTCGCCCACGACTGGTACTACCTCGGATCCGACGTCACCCCATCATTGCGGTCGTTCCCCCACCAACACCCGGTCGGGGGAGTCGGCGTGACGTTCGACGACACCGAGCCGGAGCCCGCCACTGTCTTCCCGCTCAGCCGCGCCGCCGACCTCGGCGCCTCGTGGATCTACGTGATCAACCCGGCCGACGACACCGTCACCGTGCACACCGGCGACGGCGAACCGGTCGGTGTCCACAGCCTCGGATAACCGGCAACCAGGAGGGCCAACCGTCATGCCCGGCCACGTCTCACACCCAATCCAGCGACACGCCACGCCATGCCGCGCCCCCACCGCGCGGCCCTGCCGCACACGCCCCCTCGACCGTCGGGAGCGGAGATGAAGCTCCGATCCCTGGTGTCACTCGCGGTGGCGCTCGTCGCCGTGTTCATCCTCTGCGCCGGTGGCCTCGGCGGATTCCTCGGCAGCGGCACCGCCGCCGGCTGTGTCCCCGTGGCCACCTCACCCGGCTCCTCTTCAACCATGACGGCGTCACCGCCGGGGCCGTCGGCCCTGTGGCCGGCGATCGGCGACTGGGACAGCGACCAGGTCGGCAACGCCGCCACGATCGTCACCACCGGTGCACGCCTCGGGCTACCAGCCCGTGGGTGGGTGATCGCGGTCGCCACCGCCATGCAGGAGAGCACCCTGCGGAACCTGGCCGGCGGCGACCGGGACTCGGTCGGGCTGTTCCAGCAGCGCCCCAGCCAAGGGTGGGGCAGCCCCGCCCAACTCCAGGACCCCGTCTACGCCTCGGAGAAGTTCTTCGCAAAGCTGACCACGATCAGCGGCTGGCAGACGATGCCGCTCACCGACGCCGCCCAAGCCGTGCAGATCAGCGCCTTCCCCGACGCCTACGCGAAATGGGAGGCACCGGCCACCCAGCTGGTCACCGCGATCGCCGACATCGCCGGCTTACCTGCCGACGGCCTGGCCGGATGCGGTGCCAGCGGTCCGTGGACGCAGCCGGTGCTCGCCCCCGTGGGCTCCGGGTTCCGCAGCTCCGCCCGGCCCGGCCACGACGGCGTCGACCTCAGCGCCCCGCGCGGCACCATCATCCGCGCCGCGTCCGCCGGAACCGTCCGCACCGTCCGCTGCAACGCCGTCCACGCCGACACCGGCGCCGAATGGGGCTGCGACCGTGACGGCGACCCCGTTCTCACGCGCGGGTGCGGCTGGTACGTCGACATCGACCACGTCGGCGGGCTGCTCACCCGTTACTGCCACATGGACCAACCCCCGATGGTGGCGGTCGGGCAGCCGGTCGCCGCCGGCCAGCCCATCGGCGTCGTCGGCTCGACCGGCCACAGCTCCGGCCCGCACCTGCACTACGAGGTGCACCACAACGGCGATGCCAGCCCGAACGGCGCCATCGACCCGGTGCCCTTCATGGCAGCTCACAACGCCCCGCTCGGGCGAGCAACGTGAACGGTGATGGGACACCGATCAGGGGCGGTCGTGCAGGAACCACGCGTCACCCCGGGTAAGCGCGATCGCGAGTTGCCACTGTTCGCACTGCAAGCTGCCACCGACGGCCATCAGTTGCCCGGCGAGCTCCCACGCCTGCGAGCCTGGTCGCGGCCGGCGTTGTGCGGTGAACTGCAGCATGGTTCCCCAGGCGGCGATGAGGGCAGCGCCCCACCGCTGCTCCCACTGCCACATGGCCGCTGCCAACGCTGGACGACCGTTCTCGCGGGTCGCTCCGAAGTAGGGCACCCAGCCGGGGGCCAGCCACTGCGACGTCGTGGGCAGCAGCACCAGCTGAACCTCAGGCCAGGTGTGCCATCTGCTGGTGCCGACGAGGTATTCAGACCCGCTGAAGGCTCGGGAGGCGAGCCCCGGGTCGGCGAGGAGGGTGTCATAGGTCCACCGCTTTAGAGCTGTCGAGGTGGTCGGCAGGGTCAGCTGCTCGAGTGCCGAGGCGACCATGTCGAAACCCAGAAACGCCTGAACATAGCGCTCAACGTCTTCCTGCTCCTGGACGTCAGCGCTGCCGTATCGCTGATACACCGACCACGGATCCAGCGTCCGAGCCACTCGATCCAGGCCGGCGAGCTCATCAGCATCCGGTTCGTGGTAGTGGTCGCCCGGCAACGTGAAAACGGGCCACCGGCCGGTAGCCGGCATGGCCGCATGAGCCGCCCGCCACGCATCGAGTAGTCGAGCAGGATCGACCTCCCCCACCAGGAAGGTGTGGCCGAGCCCCTCCCGCACGGGGTGGCCCTGCAGAGCAGTCCCCCGCAGGGCAGATGCGATGTCGCCCGCGTCGTCCATCCGTGCAGCCATACGAGCACGGTAATTCCAGCCATCGACACGCCCGCCTGAGCCGCAGCCTTCCTCCCACCGGAGGTGGCCGGTGGGAGGAATACCGCGCGGATCGAATACCGCCGTCTCCCAGCAAGGCCATGAGCAATGCCGGCGGATCCCATAGCCCCCGAGCGGCGGTCGTCCCAGCCGGCACGACCGCCGCGACCCCCATCCACATCCCTGAGGAGGAAATGCACGTGAGCACACCCACGCTGATCGGTGTCGCCGCGTTCCGCGGCAGGTACACCGCCCGCTACATCCAGTTCGGTGAGGATCCGGAGGTCCTGGTGCCGCTGCTGCGCCGGATCTGGACCGACACGTTCGGCCGCGACACCGACGCCATGGCCGCCGCACTGCTGGCCCGCAACTGGTGGTCCCTCGCCGTCAATCCCAAGCCTCGGCGATGGGACCGGCAGCTGCCTGTGCCCGGACTGGGCTACCCGGCCACCGGCGAGAACGACACGGTCCGGCAAGGCTCGCTGCGTGAGGCCGTCGACGGGTTTCTCGAGTGGCTGTACCTGCTGCATCTCGACCAGCGGCGGCTGGTGGTGTACGAGGCGACGGTCCACGGCCGCTGGCTGCGGCACAGCGCGCACCACCTCGACCCGGTCGAGGACCTGTTCGTCACCGAACCCGCCCTCGACGAGGGCGGCCCGGGGATGACGGTGTGCACCGTCTGCGGCGCGGTCGACGAGATCGACCACGTCGAGGTGCCGTCCATGGCCGGCTACGGCTACGACACCGCCACCAGCTGCACCCGCTGCGGCTCCTCGGTCGCCACCGACCCGATGTTCGGCGACCGCGTCACCCGCAAGCCCTGGCCGCCGCACGCCCCCAAAACGGGTGACGCGACGGGCAGCACCCGATGAACACAACCCGCCCGACGCCGCCGCCTACCCGCAGCGGCGGCCCCTCCACTCACCGATCGGAGAGCACCATGATCTACCAGACCGGCCAGCGCGTCGCACTGGTCCACACCAGCGACCCGTACACCCGGTTGCGGCCCGGCGACACCGGCACCGTCCGCCGCCACGACCAGCGGCAGAACATCATCGAGGTCACCTGGGACAGCGGCTCGATCTTGTCGATGTGCCTCGACGACGGCGACCGCATCGCACCAGTCACCACCACCCCGCCGCCCACCGGCGGACTGGTCGCCGAGGCCACCGGATGGGCCGCCGCGCTGCAGCGGATGCGCGCCGCCGGCATCGAGGCCGGCCGCACCGCCGCCGAATGGTGGGCTCAGGACACCATCGGCGCCCGGGCCGGCGGTGACACGCGCCTGGCCGCGCGCCGGATCCTGGTCGGCGTCGAGGACGGCGATCCCGCCGTCCTCGACGCCCTACCCCACTTCACCTCGGTCGGCGAATCGGTCGACACCAGCGGATGGGAGCTGTTCGCCGACGCCACCGGCGACGTCACCGGCTGGTTCGGGCTGCGCATCCAGCCGCGCGACGAGGCGATGACCGTCTACCGCGACGCCTTCGACACCGCCGCCACCGACCGCGTCGCCGAATTGTGTCACCTCGCGGCCAGCCCCACCGGCCGCGACGTGTCCCACCTGCACCCCGACCGGGTCCGTATCGGCGACGTCGGCGTGTTCTCCGGCGAGTGGGCGCGCACCACCGGCCCCGACGGCGGCGACCGCATCGCGGTCGGGTTCGTCGGCACCCTGATCGACCACTGGAACGGGTGGGCGGTGTTCTCCTGCACCCGCGAAGTGGCCGAGGCGATCGTCGCCGACCAGCAGCGATACCGCGACCAACACCGCCACAGCCTGCGGGACAAGGGCGTGCCGGAGGACGAACTGGACCGGCGGGTCGACGCCGTGCTGACCAACTTGTCCTTCGACGGCGACGTGATCGTCGCCGACCAGCGCGCCCTGTCAGACGACCCGGAAGCCATCGAACGCATCGCCCCGGACGGCGACGGCCGGTACGTGGTGATGGGCCGGAGCTGGTGCTGGGAGGCCGTCGACCCGTACGCCTGCGACCGGATCGTCGGCGACCTGCCCGACCCCGACCAGGCGTAGGGCGCAGACCCGACCACGCCGGACCGGCACCGGCATAACCACCGCAGACAGGTGACACCGACAAGGAACCGAAACACCTTGCTCGGGCCGGACACCGGCCTGCGATTCCCGATTCCGACCGCGCCTTGCCACCAGGTAGGCGCTCGACCTGAACACCGCTCCGCGTAGCCGAGCACGGCTACGCGCGCTCTTCCCGCCCGCTGTGGCCCACCAACGCCGCCGCGCGCCCCGGGAAGGGGCGCGCGGCGGCTTCAATCGCCAAGGAGCACCCATGCCACACCTGACCTGCACCCCGACCCGCCGGACGCTGACCGGCCAGACGCCGGACCTGCTCGGATGCGACTTGATCAGCTCCGAGAGCGCGGGTATCGGTTGCACGCCGACCGCAGCCATCGTCGGAGGTGCCCGGTGACCTCACCCACTCGACCCGCCAAGCCGAAGGCCAAGCCCCGCCCCATGTTCGGGCCGGTCCTGGCTCTACTCGCGGCTGAACCGAGCCGTGCCTTCTCGATCAGCGACTTGGGCAAGGAACTGCACGGCCGTTCGTCGGGGGCAATCGGCTCCGCGCTGAATCGCCTCGTCGACCGCAAGTGGGCGACGATGTCGACCGGAACACCTCGCCGATACACCATCACCGCCGAGGGCGTCGACGCGTTCACCGCAGGAGCCGGCACCAGCCGCGCCCCCAAGGCCGTCGCCCCCACGCCCACGGCGCCCGCCGCGCCGGCACCTGCCCCGACCGGCCCGGTTCCCCCGCGTCCCGGCGCTGTCCTGCGTCCCAACGGGGTCTGGTACCTGCCCCGCCAGCTCGGCGACAGCACTGACGTCGAGGTGCTGCGCCGGCTGCGCCGAGACACCATCGCGGTCCTGCTCTACGGGCCACCCGGCACCGGCAAGACCAGCCTCATCGAGGCCGCCTACGCCGACGCGATCACCGTCGCCGGCCACGGCGACACCACCGTCGAGGACCTCGTCGGCAACTACGTCCCGCTGCCCGACGGCGGCTTCGAATTCGCCTACGGGCCGCTCGTGACCGCCATGCGCGAGGGCAGAGCCCTGTTCATCGACGACGCCACCCTCATCCCACCCCGCGTGCTCGCCGCTTTGTATCCGGCGATGGACGGCCGCGCCACCATCACCATCGCCGCCCACCACAACGAAGTCGTGACCGCCACCGACGGATTCTTCGTCTGCGCCGGCCACAACCCCGGCGTGCACGGCGCCATCCTCACCGAAGCCCTCGCCTCCCGGTTCTCCGTGCACATCGAGGTCACCACCGACTTCCAGCTCGCCCGCTCCCTCGGCGTACCCAACGGCGCCATCGACGCGGCGATCGCCCTCAACGCACGGATGCGCACGCACGAGATCGACTGGGCGCCGCAACTGCGCGAGCTGCTGGCGTTCAAGCGCGTCGCCGCGAGCCTCGGCCTCGCCGCCGCCGTGGCCAACCTCGCCGCGATCGCACCCGAGGCCGACCGGCAAGCCGTCGTCGAGGCCCTCCAGCGGGCCTACCGCGGCGCCACCATCACCCCCCTCACCCTCGGCAAGCAGAAGTAAGGCAGGCCTCCATGACCAGCGTTTCCGCGCACCTGCGCCCCTCCAGCATCGGCCCCGCTCCGGCCCCGGCCGCCTCACCCTGGAGCCCCTGGTCAGCGGCCTGGACCACACAGGCCGCGCTGCTGACCAGCCGACCCGACGCCCGCGTGACCGTCACCCCGGCCGCCGGCGGCCCACCCGGGTTCAGCTACCCCGCCACCGCCGACATCCAGGTCGACGCCGACCTCATCGGCGACCCGGAGATCGCCGACCCCTGCCGGCCCGGGCACCGGTCGAAGGTTCCCGTCGCCTACGGCGTCCTACTGCACGAATGCGCCCACGTCATCCACTCGAAGTGGGATCCACCACCGACCGTGGCGCCCGTCGTCCGGGAAGCCGCGCTCCTGCTCGAGGAGTCACGCATCGAGGGACGCTACCGCGACACTCGATCCCGCGACCGGCGGTGGCTACGACGCGCCGTCACCAGCATCATCGACCCCGCCGACACACCCACCGACACCAAATGGAGCGCCGCCTACGCCGCCGGACTGCTCCTCGCCCGCGTCGATGCGAAGATCCTCTACAGCGGCGACGTCCGCGAGCCACGACGCGCCATCACCAAGGTCCTCGGCCGCAAGCTGATCCGGGGCCTGCGTGCCATCTGGCGGGAAGCCCACACCGTCGGCGACACCGATACCACCCGCATGATCGAACTCGGCGAACGCTGGTGCCGCCTGCTCGGCATCGACCCGACCGTCACACCGAGCCTCCCCGCCGACGACGCGGCCACCAGCGCGATCGCGGCAGCCATCGCTGGTGCCCTCGACGCCATTCTCACCAACCCCGCCGACGCGCCGGAACCGGCAGGCAACGGACCCCGGGCCGACGGGCCCGGCATCCACGTCGACACTGACACGCCGATCACCTGGGCCGAACGCGACGCCCGCGACGCCGAACGCCAGGCCGCCAACCGGCTCACCGCCCTGCTGCGCCGCGCCCGCCACCGAGAACCCGCCCGCACCCGTGAACCCAGCAGCGCACCGCCCGGACGGCTGCGTACCCGTGCGGCGGTCACCCTCGCCGCCCAACGAGCCAGCGGTGCCATCCCCACCGCGCAGCCGTGGCAGCGCACCGTACGCCGCCCCGTCCCCGACCCCGAGTTGACCGTCGGCATCCTCATCGACGCGTCCGGCTCGATGGAGGACTTCGCGAAACCCATGTCCTCCGCCGCGTGGATCATCGCCCAGGCCGCCACCCGTGCCGGGGCCACCAGCGCGACCCTCGCCTACGGTGACCGGATCACCGTGCTCATCCCACCCGGTCGCCGCCCGGCCAAGGTCCGCGACATGCGCGCCGACGCCGGCACGGAACGGTTCGTCGAAGCCTGCGCCGAAGCCGACCGGCTCCTGCACCTGTCCACGCCCGGCACCGGACGGCTGCTCGTCGTCGTCTCCGACGGCCACTACGTCAACCCCGACGAAAGCCAGGCCACCATCACCCGCCTCCACCACGCCGGCTGCGCCGTCCTCTGGCTCGCACCCGACAACAAAGGCTGGCCGTCCAGGGTCTACGACAACACCACCACCGTCACCGTCGATGACCCCACCACCTGCATGAACCTCATCGGCCAAGCCGCCATCGACGCCCTGACCAGGGCTTAGGAGAGGCCGGACCGGGCTCTCGGCGATCGCGTCGGGAGCCCGGTCCGACCCGCCCGGTCACACCGCAGGGCTTCATTCCACATCTGCGAACGCCCCTGCTTCCATCGAAACGGAGAGCAGCATGCCCGACAGTGGGCAGCGCCTACTGGGCCTGGGCGGCCAGCGGCTTCTCGGCGGCTGGGCCCTCGGCTGCCGGCGACGACGTGGCGCGGGCGGCGGCGATCGCGGCCTGTCCGGACGGCACCATGATCGCCACGATCATCACGGCGATGGTGACCAGGCCAGCCACGATCAGCAGGGCTTGGACGCTGATCACGTCGGCCAGCGGGCCGAACACCACCATGCCGATCGGGGTGGCCAGGGCCATCACGATGCCGACGTAGCTGAACACCCGGCCGTGCTTCTCCGGCTCCACCGTCTCCTGGATCAAGGTCATGAACGGGGTGGAGAACAGGGGAACCGCGAACCCGAACAAGAACATGAAGCCGTAGAAGACCCACAGGTTGGTGCTGAGGCCCATCGCCACGGTGAAAATCGCGAAGCCGAAGGTGGAGATCAGGACCAGTCCGATCCGGCTGCGCTTGGCCAGCCAGGTGGAGATCAACGCTCCGCCGAGCAACATTCCTACGCTGAACGCGATCTCCAGTACGGCCAGCATCCACTTTTCGCTACCGAAGGTGCGGGCCACCATCAGCGGCGTGACGAACGACGGCGCGACGGTGAGCATGAAGATGATCGCGAAGACCAGCAGCAGCCAGCGGACGATCCGGTGGGTCCAGATGTACTGCATGCCCTCGACCAGGTCCTGTCGGTAGCTGGTCGTAGCCTCGGTCACCCGATCCAGGGTGGGCACCGCGACCAGGGCCAGCAGCCCGATGCCGATCACGGCGGTGATCACGTCCAGGAAGAAGACCGGCACCACTCCGAAACCGGCGTAGATGGCGGCAGCCGCCGCCGGAGCCAGCAGGGCCATCGCGGAGCTGATGGTCTGGAACATGCCGTTGACCCGCATCAGCTGGTCAGCCGGCACGATCTGCGGAATGATCGCCTGCACCGTCGGTGTCTGCACCCCGGCCCCGAACGAGCGGACCGCGACCGCCAGCAGGATCACCCACAGGTCCGTGATGCCGTTCAACATCAACAGGGCCAGGACCAGCGTCGCCGCCGCGATGCCCGCGTCGGCGATGATCGTCAGCGTCTTGCGGTTCATTCGGTCGGCCAGCACCCCGGCGAAGATCGACACGACACCCTGGGGGGCGAACGCGCAGACGGCGTAGAGCGCGATCGCCAGGCCGGACCTGGTCTCCAGCGTGACGTACCACATAACCGCGTACTGGACGACCATTGAACCGAACAGCGACACGGTCTGGCCGGACAGGAAGAGTGCGACGTTGCGTTTCCAGTGTGCGGGTGCCGGCGCGGGACTGGTCTCGGAGGCAAGGCTTGTCTCGGGCACGGTCTCCTCAATCAGGGCGGTCGGCAGCGCCGGCAAGATAACCGCAGGGCGTGAGACCGTCGGGGCGCTCGCGAACGGCCCAGCCCGGTTCGAAAGGCCGGTTCACCCGTACGTCGGTGAGCACTCGCCCAATCAACCCAACCCGGCAACCGTCCGGGCGGAGCCGCGGTCACGCCTGGTGAGGCAGTTGACTTCCGGCAGCGTGAAAGCTCTCGTGGCGCGCCCAAGATTGTACCGTTGCAGGGTGGCTGCGGCTCGCAATTTAATCGGGAGCGGCGCTGGTCGCCGCCCACCTGAACAGGGCGCCTCCACATACCTCCTTGACGGTCCGGCGGTCCTTGCGCGGAGGTCGCTCCGTGGCCGTCGCCGCCTTCTGGTGGCATCACTCGCTCTGGCCGATTCGTCATGTGGGCGCCGAAGGCTGTTGTGTCCGTTTCCTCGCGACGCCCGGCCTGCGGGGGTAGTCCGGCGGCAGGTGCCGATAGACCGAACGCAACGACCTGCCGATTCTCTCGGCAAGTAGTTCAGGGTCCATGTTCGGTTCTTTGCGCAGCCAGTAAGCCACTGCTTCTGCGATTGCCCGGGGAGGTTCGGCCTTTCGGTCATCGCCAGCAACGTCCTCGCCGTCTACCAGGTGTGCGGCGGCTGGTTCGTCCAGCGGCGGCACGGCTTGTGGCAGAACAACGCCCTGGCTCTGGGCAGGCAGGTGTTGCTCGCCGACGGGAGCGCGTTGGCGGTCCCGCTCGGGCTTTGGATGCGGCTCGTGCCGGCCACTGCCTGGTGTGTCCGCTGCGGAGGTGGTGCCCGCCGGGGGCAGCGACGGGGCGGGCTCGGCTGCCCGTGGCATCTCGGCGTGGCCTCCTCGTCTGCACCAGCGACGGCGGCGGCCGGCGCCGTTGGCTGCGATGATCCGTTCTGGGGTCAGGTCCGCAGCGAGCAACGTGGTCAGGCCGCTGTAGTCGGCGGTGGCCGAGAGGTGCGCGGCGATCTTGTCGAGGTCGTACACCCGCACGGCGATGTCGGCGGTGGTGGTGTCCAGGGCCGCTCGGATCCTGCGGTGCAGCACTCTGACGATCGCGGCGTTGCGGTGTTCCCGGGTGATCGCGGCGCGGGCTTGCCGTAGAGACTCGTAAAGGTCCAGTCCGTCTGCCTTGGAGATCGCCCGGGCGCGAAGGGTGACGGCGGGATGTCGGATCCAGTGCCCGAGCAATTCGTATGCGGGTGGTGCGGGTGAAAGGTTTCCGGTGGCACGCAGGCGGTCGCGGCGTTGGTTGCCGGCGTGAATGAGCCAGACGAGGTATCCGAGGGCGGACATGCCGGCGTAGAACCCGCCGAGTAGGTGCTCGGGATGGGCGGCCCAGTTGAACGTCACCGCGCCGGCGGCGATCGCCGCTGAGAGCAGGCGGGAGGCGAGTGCCCGTTCGCCGAGGCGGCGTCTGACGTCCGCGTCGGCCATCACCACCACGCCGCCGAGTTCCAGCGTGGCGACGGCGGGGACGGCGATGGCCAGCGGAATGTCGAGGGCCTGGGCGGCACCGGTCACCTGACCGACGAGTCCTACGGCCAGCACCAGGACGTAGAACGCCTGCCGGGTCCGGGTGGCACGCCTAACCGCCTTGAGTACCTCGGCGTCGAGGTCATCGCAGGTCACCGGTACGGCGATGCGCCGCCGCGAGTAGGCCGGCTGGTGACCGGTTTCCGGCGATGTACCTTCGCCGAAGGGCGGGGTCGGTCGCGGGTCGGCGCGATCATCGGTGGCTGGCGCCGGAGGCCCGGTCGAGTCGGTGGCGGTTTGGTCGGCCTGATCGGCACGTGCCGTCCAGGGCGGGGGGACCGAAGGCGCGGTCATGCCAGGCGTCCGTTGTCGCAGGGGCGCGGTCGTCCGGCGGGCCGGTGGGGTTGTGGGCCGGCGACCAGGTAGTCGGCGAGGGCGAGGGTGGCCTCGCTCGGGGTGGCGTCAATCTCGGCGAGGCGGCGAGTGAGGATCTGGCGTAGGGCGTGGATCTCGTCGAGGTGTCCCAGGGCGGCGTGAGCCCGCATCGCCTGCTGGTACAGCGGCTCCGCGTAGGGGTCGTGCCTGATGGCAGCCTCCACGACCGCGAGGGCCTCGTCCGGATCCGGTGTCGTGGTAGCCAGAGCGAGGTGGGCGTCGCGTGCCTGCCGGCGGATGCCTTCGCGGTGGGCTTCGATCCACTCGTAGTCGAAGCCGTCGGCGAGGCCGCCGCCATAGGCGTCCACGGCGCGACGCAGTGCGGCAAGCCGGTCGACGCTGCTGGTGGCGCCCTCGGCGTCACGCAGCGCGGCACGCATCCGCCACAGGTCCGTGTCGATCGCCTGTTGGTTGAGGGCGTAGCGGCGGGCGGGGTGGGTGAGGTAGGTGCCGCGGCCGCCGGTGCGGGCGAGGGTCTTGCGCAGCGCGGACACGTAGGTGTGCAGCCGGTGCGGTGCCTTCGCCGCGGGTGCGTCGGGAAGCAGGTCGTCGAGGATCGCGTCCTGGGTCGCTTCGCCGTCGTGCACGGTGAGGTAGACCAGTAGTTCGAGGGCCTTTGCCCGCAATGGCAGGCTGGTGTCTCTGTCGAGGATGCGGACGCCTCCGAGGACCTGCACCCCGACCAGCCCTCCACCACTTTCCGGCTGGTCGTCGGCAGCGGGCGATGGGGAACTCAGGCGGTGGATGTCCGTCGTCGCGGGGTGGCTCGCGCTGGGTGGCGGCGTGGTTTCGCCGTCGGGCGGCAGGCCAGCGTCGACTGCCGGACCGCCGTCCGCCGCTGGACGAGGCTGCGGCTCTCGGATGCTTGCGTGTCGGCCCTGGGCCGGGGGCTGGTGTGAGCCGGCGTGTGCCTCGGCGAGCGTCGCGAGCAGGTCGATGGTGTCCGCGGGGGTCAGGACGGTCAATCGGCCGGCAGCCGGCAAATGCGTTCCCTGCTTTCTTTTCCCGTCGGCGGCCGTGGTGGTCCCGTCGACGTCGACGTCGACGGTGTCCCCGTCGGGCCAGGCGCCGAGCAGGACGCCATGGATGTCGAGGCGCTGCCCTTGGGTGAGCAGCGCGGTGGTGCGGGCCCGCTCGTGTGCTGCGGTGGCGTCGGCGATGAGCAGCAGCGGTGGCAGCGCTTCGGCCGACGGGTGGGCGTCGCGCAGCGCGGCGACGGTGTCGACCTCGTATTCGCAGCACACCCTGGTGCGGTGCAGGATCTGCTCCTCCACAGCGCTGAGAGCGTCGGTGAGGGTATCGGTGACGGTCAAGCGAGGCGTGTCCACGACGAGGCCTGCGTTGTCATCCAGCAGGGTGGCCAGCATGGCGGACGGAATGACCACCCGGCCGCGCTCGTCACGTTGCCCTATGGCGTCGGCGGCGAGTGCGGACACCAGGAATCCGCGTACCGCTGCCTGCGCGGCCGGACCGGTCAGTCCGAGCCCCGACGCCGGCCGGACCCCGGTCACCCGGCTGGCCAGCGCGGCTGTGACCATGCCCGCGTCGGCCGAAGATCCGTACTGGCCATTGTTGGGAAACTCGGCCAGGGCAGGGTCGACGTCGGCGTGGAGGTGGCCGGAGGTGGCCGCCACGGGGATGGCCCTTGTCGCTGCCTGACCGGAGGTGCTGTCGGAATCCCCGCTGGTGACCGCAGAGGTGGACGTTGGCGTGGAGCCGGGCAGCGCGCGGCGGATACGGGCCAGGACGGCGGGCAGCGGCGGTACCTGCGGATCGTGCCCGGAGTTTTCCGCTGACGCGTTGCGGATGGGGGTGTGGTGGTGTTGCCGGTAGGCCCAGGCGAGAGTGCCGGCGGCGAGCACCGCAGCGGCCAGTGCCGCATCGATCCACCCTCGGTCGCCGAGGGATACCCCGGGATGGTCGCAGTCCCGCGACGATCCGTCGGGATGGGGTGAGGCCGGCGCCTCGGGTGTGGCGGTGGCCGGTGCGGTCGACGGGCTGGTGTCCTTGTCAGGTGAGGGTGGCGTGTTGTCCGGGGTGGTGTCGGGTACCGGGCGTGGGCTGGTGGACGGCGCGGGTGGGGCTGGAGTATCCGCGCGGGTGGGCAGGCTCAACGTCCAGCCGGGCCGGATGAGGTCGGGGTCGGTCAGGCTGCCGGTGGTGAACCGTGCGCCACGGTTGAGGGAATAGATCTCCCGCCACCGGTCGGCGTCATCGAGCCGACGAGCGGCGATTGCCGACAGGGTGTCGCCCCGGCGCACCGTGACGGTCCGCCGCTTCGAGGTGTCACCGTCGTCCGGCTTCGCCGAAGACCCGGCGGCGCGAGCGTCGCTGTCACCGTTGGCGGGCGGCGGGATGGTGCTGTTTGGGGAATCTGTGGCCGTAGCGGCGAGGGCGGCGGGAGCAGCGCCGCCGACACCGACGGTCACGGCGGTAGCCCCGAGCAATGCTGCGGTCAACCCCTGCAACGGTCCCGGAAGGCGCAGCCGGGCAAGCCGCTGCAGGCGACGGCTCGCCCGGGCGTACAGGTGGGTGAGCATAACGGTGGCTAGCAGCGCCCAGAGCGCCCAGCCCACAGCGATCGCCAGGACGGCGAGGAATCTCGGTGTCAACGGCTGGCTGACCCACGCCCGTACCTCGTCGCCGTCCGGCCACCGCACACTGGGGCGGCCGAGGCCGCACAGCAGCAGCGCGGGAGCGCCGATAACGGCCAGAGCGGTCAGGGCCCTGCCGACGCGAGCTGTTGTCCGGATGCCCATGACGTCCTTCCTGCCGACCGGGTGAGGTGTGCGGGGAACGTTAGGCCCGGACAGGCGGGTAGAGACGGTTTGGGCGTGACACACAAGGTCACAGCGCCTTACACGACCTTACAAACGCAGGTCACGCCAATTGCGATAGTCCTTCCATCCGGTCGCGTGGCCGGAGTGGGCACTGGCTATGACGGCCGAGATGGGCTACACCGGGACGGCCATAACTGGACCCACCACGGGCGGTCTCGCCGAGAGCCAAGTAACGGTACGTAAGGGCCCAGACTGCTGGTGTGCCGCACAACAGTGCGCAGATCTGCCGATGAGCGCGCACCTGATCATGGCGGTACGTAAGGCGCCACTCCGCGCAAGGGTCAGTCCGGGACTGCCGGGCGCAACACGTGTCGGGGAGCCGGCTGCGGCGGTTCCTCGTCGGTCGTCGCCGCAGGCTCTCTCTGGGCGTGCCCCGTGGTTTCAACGCCCGGCTGGATACCGGCATCGTTGATGGGTTGCGGCCCGCTTGGGCGCACCGGAAGCAGCAACAGCGCCACCAGGTTCTGCCAGATGTGCACCATGATGGCTAGCAGCAGGCTGCCCGAGATCAGGTAGATGGCGGTGAACAGGGCGCCGAGGATGGCGACGCCGATCATCCCCTTGCGCCCCTGGTAGGCGTGGGCCGCCACGAACAGTGCCAGGCTGGCCGTCACTACCAACGCCAGGGGCAGGTCGTACAGCCGCGTGCCGGCGGCGATAAGGAGCCCGCGGTAGACCGCCTCCTCCGTGATGCCGGCGGTGGCCGCGACCGCCACCGACAACCGGCGCTCGTGCGGGGTCTGCGGGACTATCAGAGCGGTTCCGACCGGAATGGGGATTATTTCTCCCCGGCGTGTCCGGCGGCGTGCCCGCAGAGCACCGACTGTGGTGGTCACCAGCATGTACGCCGCGAGCAGGTAATCGATGCCGTCGCCGCTCGGCCAGGTCCAACCAAGGTCGATGACGGACAGGTCGGCGCTCACGAACGCGATCAGCGGGACGAAGGCCGCGGTGACCCATGACTGAACGATGAAGTCGCGGTAGAACCGGGTCCGCCGTCTCGGGTCGGCGGTGAGCTGCTGAATGAAGCGGTCGCGGTACCGCACGCCCAGACCTGTCCCGACCAGGATGATGGCCAGCAGTGTCGCGACCAGAACATGCGTGGTCAGTTCCAGAGCCGCGTTCACAACGACGATCATGGTTACCCGGGGGGATAGAGGCAACCCTTCACTCGGCGCGAGCTTGGGCCCTGTCACCCAGGCCAACCGACGATCGCGCGGTGGACGAGACATCCGCACATGCCGCAGACAACGCGCGTGGGGTCGGCGCCAATCGCCGCTCGGTAAGCATCAGCGCCTGACTACGTTCGGTAGCCGAGAGTAGCGACAGTCAGCCCATGGTGGGGCCAGTTATGGCCCGTCTCGGTGGACCCCATTTTGTCCGTCATAGCCAGGGCACGGATCGCTGACGGCAAGCATCGATGTTCCGTCGTACTGGCGTCTTGCTCCGACCGACTTGAGCCCCTGGCGCCACGGCGTGAGGGGAGGTGCCGTGATGGTGGCCGACAGGACCGATGGGATCCCGGGTGTGGGTGGCAGCAGGCGAATGCTGTGGTTACAGGCGGACCGGGCCGCTGCTGGCGTGCGGGATCTGGTGGATGCTGTCGGTGGCGCGCAGTCCCGCGAGGGTCAGCCGGCGGGTGTAGGCGTCGCGCAGCCGGACAGCGGCGCTGTGGTCCCCGAGTGCGGTAAGGATGTCGATGGCCCGGCGGTGCAGGTCCTCGTTGTAGGGGTCGACGCGGATGCCGCTCTGAAGGATCTTCAGAGCCTGATGCGGGTCGGGTTCGGCGGACGCGGCGGCGGTGTGCGCGTCGATGACGAGGCGGCGGGTGGCCTCCCGTGGTGGGTCGGCCCAGGGCCAGGTGTGGTTGTCGGCGAGGTCGCCGGTGTAGGCGTCTATGGCGGCGCGCCATGCGGCGCAGTGGTTGGTGAGGGTGGTGGCGGCGTGGTGGGCCGCAGTGTGGAGCCGCCACAGGTCGACGTCGATCTGGTCCGGGTCCAGGCGGTAGCGGTCGTCGGTGTGCTCGATGATCGCGACGGTGGTCGCGGCGCGGATGGTGGCGCGTAGGTCGCTGAGGGTGGTGTAGAGGCGGCGGGTGACGGTGTGGGCGGGTAGGCCGGGCCAGATGGCGTGGACCAGTTGTGTGGTGGTGGCGCCGTCGGGGTGCACGGCGAGGAAGACCAGCACTTGCAGGGCGGCGCTGCGGCGGATCGTGACCGGTTGTCCGTCGACGAGTAGGGCGGGTTGGCCGAGCACCCGCAATTGGACGAGGGACGGTGCGGGCACCGGTGACTGGGGTGTGGTGTGCGAAGTGTGCCTGCTGGGCTGGCGGGGGATCCGCAGGTGGCCGCCATCCACACTTCGGGGCGTGGTGGGTTCGGTGGTGTCGTCTTGTAGCGGGGGAGTGGGGTGGGCGAGGACGGTGAGCAGGTGCGTCGCGGCGGTCTGGTCGAGGACACACAGCCGCGGTTCGGCCTGCCCGGTCTGGTCGTCGCGGGTGTGACCGTGGCGATCGACGTGCCAGGTACGCCCGAGCGGTTCGGCGCCGAGCGTGACGAGGTGGGCGTGCCCCGCCAGGGCGGTCAGCTGGCTGGCCGTCGCGGTGGACGCCGGATTAGTGACCAGCACCAGGGGTGTCATGGTCGTGTCTCCGTCGAGCCCCGCTGGTGGGGGCGAAAGGGCGGACAACAGCGTGACAGCCTCCTCGCCCGTGTCCACGACCCGCAGTCCGGGGATGGAGTCGGCCACTGCGGTGATGTCAGGTACGAGGGTGGTGAGAGCGGCGCGGGTAATGACCACCCGGGTCGTAGGGGGTGGGTCGCGTAGGGCGGTGAGGAGCCGGGTGACGAGGACACCGCGGGCGGCGTCGGCGGCGCCGTCGCCGGTGAACGCCACGCCGGTTCCTGGCAGGCCCGGCACCGCCGCGCTGGAGGTGGTTGCCGGCTGCTGGCGGTCGGCGACGGCTGCTTGCACGGCGGTGACCGTGGCTGGCAGCGGTGCCAGCTGCGACACTTCGTCCGTGGTGTAGCCGGGTTGGTAGGCGCGGCGGCGGCGCAGCCACACCAGGGCAGCGGCAGTGGCGATCTGCTGGGCGGTGTTGTCGGGTAGCCAGCCGCCCGGCACCGCCACCCCGGCGTTGGTGTGGTTCCACGCTCCGTCGGCGGTGTGCGGTTGGACGCCGCCGACGGGGGCGGGTGCGGGTGGGGCTGGGGGGTTTGTGGTGGGGGTGTGGGCGGTGGTGAGGGCGGCGGCGCCAGCCACGCTGGTGGCGGCGGCCTGCCACGGTGTGGGCAGCGGCAGGCGGCGCAGCCATCGGGCGCCTGCCCGTATCCGGTGTGCGGCGGTCACCGCGACCGTGTAGGCCAGGCCCAGCCAGAGGAGCCAGGCCAGGGCGGTGAGCCCGGCGGTGAGCGTGCGAGAGGTGAGCGGGTCGGCGATCCAGTGGCGTAGCTGCGCGCTGGTCGGCCAGCTAGTCAGCGGCGGCTCGGTGAGGGTGGCTAGCAGCCAAGGTGGTATCGCCAGCATCGCCGCGACGAGGGCTGCGCCGGCCAGCCGGCGAGGCCACCTCATCCCCGATCCTCCCCGACGGCCATGTGCTCGTGGGACGCGACGGGTCGGCTCATCCGGCCAGCCTGACTGGGGTGTGGGGGCGCAAGAGGCGGGTCCACAGCTGGCGCAGCCACCACACGGCCACGGCGACCGCGTAGATCGCCCCGAGCATTCCCGTGGCCGGCCAGCTGACCAGCGCGGCGGCGATGACCGCCAGGGGCGCGCCCAGGATCAGCCGCAGGACCGGCTGGGACACCACGGCCATGACCGTCCCGACGCCGAGGAGCGCCCCACCGACGCGGCCGGCGACGTCGATCCACAGCACCATGTCCGGCCACCGGTCCGCGGTGACGCAGTACTGGATGAGCAGCATCCCGAGCCCGGCGGTGACCACCGACCCGGTGGGGAACGCCAGCAGCCGCGACCACCCACCCTCCGGGATACGCCACTGCCGGGCGGCGACCAGGGCCATCACCGCCGCGGCGGCGACGACCGGCGCGACCGGCAACAGCGCCCAGCGGAGGAAACCGTTGACGGGCTCGCCGATGTAGAGGCTGCCGACCACGGCGTACATGCCGGCGACCGCGACAGCCAGAGACGCTGACGCCAGGATCCCGGTACCGATCTGGGAACCGGGGCTCACCGGCGTGGTGGGCCGGGCGGCGAGCGCGGACGCGAGGACGGTGCCGGCGCCGAGGCTGGCGATCATGGCGAACACAGCGGCCATCGCCAGTTCACCCCAGTTGAGCCAGGCCTGCCGATACATGAGGGCGCCGTGCCACTCGGCGGTGAGAAGGAACTGGGAGACCAGGCCCAGCGACGCGAAACCCGGCACCGCGATCCCCGCTGCCCGCCGCACCGGCGGCACCGGCTCCCCCTCAGGCGACACCGCCGCCGCTGCCGCGTCAACAGCGCCGACGTCCGCGGCGCCGCGCACGGCCGCCGATGCGGGCTCCATGACCACGATCGGCGTCAGCGGTAGAGCCTCGGTGAGAACCTTCTGCAGCAGCGGCAGCCGCGCGACACCACCGACGCAGTAGACACCAGCAACCTCTTGCGCGCTGACCTCCGCCGCGGCGATCGCCTCCGTCGTCAGTTCGGCGACCCGCTGCAGGACGGGCTGGGCGGCCTGTTCCAGCAGGCCAGCGGTGAGCACCACGGCCGACGCGTCCGGCAGAGGCACCGTCACCGCGGCGCGGTCGGCCAGGGCCTGCTTCGCCGCGCGAACACTGGCCGCGAGAGCCCACCGCTGGCCATCTCCCTGAGGTGGGCTGGTGGCCGTCAGCGTGGCGGTGAGGGCGTCGTCGATCGCCGTACCGCCGGCGGCCGGGTCCGACAGGGTGGCCAGGACCTCGAACCCGGCGGGACCGCGCCGCAGAACGCTGACCTCCGCACCGGCCCCGACGTCACAAACGACGATGAACGCCCCGACCGGCAGTTGAACCCCGGTCGCGAGGAGGTGCCCGGCAACCGCCACTGGCGCCTCGACAAGACGCGGCTGGGGAAGGCCCGCCCGGTGCGCGGCGCGGCGCAGCCAGGTGCGTCGGCGCGGTCCCCAGCCGGCCGGCACCACCAGCCGCACGTCCTGCAGCGGAGACCCAACCGTGTCCTGCGCCTGCGCCGCGACACGGCGCAGCGTCGCGGCGACCAGGCCCACGACCTCGACCTGCTGCCCTGCAACGCTCAGGTGCTGCTCCGGGGACTGTCGCGGAGCCGGGATGAACCTGTCCGGGGCACCGACGGCGGCCTGCCAGGCCTGATGGCCTGTCAGCGTGTACCCCTCGATGGGCAGGAGGACCGCGCTGGGCAACTCGGGCTCACCATCGAACAGCAGCGGCGTCCAGGTGCCGTCCGACCAGGCCAGCACAGCGGTCGTGCTCGCGCTACCACAATCGATCGCCAGCCGCGCCTGCCCCGCCCCCATAGGCCACAGTCAAACATGAGGATCACAATCACGTCACCCGGCAATTACTCACCGGGATCTACGGGGTGTGACAACGTCGGCCCACGTGCGGGCCATGCGCGGGACAGCGCCTGACCGACCCTTTCTCGAAGACCAGCCACGCCTGCCGCTGCACCGCTCCGGCTTTCCCGCCGGCACACCTTCCGCCACCACGCGGTGACCGCCTGCTCGTTCCGCTCCACCGCCTTTTGCGCCGGCATTACGGGCGGCCGGACTGGTAAACGACAGTCCCGACGGCATGCCGCTGGTCGCGGTGTGGCTTGTTGCGCTGTACGCCGACCTGCTGCTCGCCGTCGTCGTCGACATCGTGACGCGGAGACTTCCCACGCCCACCGTGGTACCACGGGCGCTCGCCGTGGGTGAGCTTCTCGCCGGCCACGCCGTAGCCACCGGCCAGGCACGCACCCTGGTCACCGCTGCGATGCAGGCCGGAGTGCTCGGCGGCGGCAACCTGCTCCTAGCCATCGGCGGTGACAGCGGGATGGGAGTGGGCGACGTGCGGCTGGCGACGCTGCTCGACGCGTCGCTGGGCACTCTCGGCTGGCCCGCGGTGCTGTGGGATGGCCTGCTGCCCTACGGCTCGCCCCCATTGCGCTCACCCGCCTCACGCTGCCGCCAGCCCGACCACGCCTGCGGCCCGTACCTGCTCGCCAGCGCCTTCCTATCGGTTGCGCTCGTCGGCCCCTGAATCCCCGGCAAACAGGCGCGGGGCCGGGGCGGCACGCAACCTCGCCGCCCCGGCCCCAGCATCCCTCGTACCCCGGCTCGCGGTCGCCATCGGGACACTGGCCCTGGTTCCACCGGCCTATCGATGGTGTTGGTGCAATGATGGAAGACGTGGGAACTACGAGAACTGCTACGCCTGCTATCTCACCGCTTGCCGGCGAGCCCATTAAGCGGGCCGATGCCGAACAACTCGCGGGAGTGCTGAAGGCATTCGCCGACCCGGCCCGACTGCGACTGCTCAGTCTGATCCAGTCCGCTCCGCAGGGCGAGGCATCCGTGAGTGACCTCACCGCGCCGCTCGGTCTCTCCCAGCCGACCGTGAGCCATCACCTTCGGATCCTCACCGAGGCCGGCCTGATCGAGCGCGAGCAGCGCGGCGTCTGGGCGTACTACCGCCTGGTCCCGTCCGCGATCGCTGCCATCGCTGACCTGCTGACGCCGCCCCGCAAGCGGGCGACGAAGCGGGCCCGCTGAGCGGCACTGCCGAAGGCCGGCGCCGGCCGGTCCCTATCCGTGGTCCGCACACCACCCCAGACCGCCCGGCATCGTCTTACTCGACGAGGCTGGCTTGCCGGCGGCGCAGGGTACGGATCCATCCCTGGGCGGTGTGCCGCAGCACGTTGTAGTGATCGACGACAGCCGCCACACCGCAGCCTGCTGGTACACCGACTCGATCAGCGCGTCCCCGACGACCCGGACCTACCGTGGGGGCTCCCCCAGTGCTGCTCGGTAACCGGCGCGAAGGGTCAGCTGTCGGAGACACCCGAGATGTCGTCGTTGTCCGGAGCGCCGTCCGTGGAACTGCTCGGGGAGTTGCTCACCGGCCTCCGGGCGAGTGCCGAGGAACCGACGATACCTTCAGCAACCGACCACCACCGCCCCAACCCGCTCGTGTTCAGCCCAACCCGCCGATACCTGCCGCATCACCTGCGCCTGCAGTTGCTGCGGATCCGCGGCGAGGAGACGGCACGACCGACACAGAGCTGGTAACGCGGTGTTGCTCTCCACAGGATTGTTCGGCTGGCAGCGGAACCCGACCGGTACCTCTTCTGATGTGGGAATGCAGTACTTCAAGAGTGTCCCAGCACGCTTACACATGAGAAGCGCCTTGACGTGTTGCGGTTGCATCCGAACCTCCTAGCCGGCGACGCCAGCGACCTTGTGCCACAGTCCACCAAGACCGGCGGTGAGAGGCTTCAACCAACCCATCACGCGCGAGCTGTTGACGTAGCAGCTCGCGACGGGCGGCCTCCACCTGCAGCGTCCGCTGGTCGCGCTAAACGGCTCTTACCTCTACAAGCGACAGGCGACCGACCTCTCTGTGCTGTTACATGAAACTCGTACGGCACCCACCGCCGGAAGCCTCGATCTTGCCGTCGGAGACGACGCCGATTGCCGAACCCAACTCAAACCCCGTGCTGCGGAGGTGCGGCCGGTGGGAGCCACCGCTGGTCGTCTCCGACGGCCGGACCATACGGTGCCGAACGTGCGAGCCCCTGCTTTCAAGCTCCCATGAACTCGTGCGCGATTGCGAACCCCCTAGGCATCGATAACCGTTGTTCGCGTCATGGCTGGCGCTGCGATCATGATGAACGCGAGGCGTAGGCCTTGGCAGTTGGCACGGCCATCGACGAGTACCCCCGCGCGCTGATCTGGGCGTGGCTGGCCGCTCTGGTTGCGGCGAGGGTCCTGTTCGTGGTGGCCGGTCTCCTCGCGGCGTCCGGAAGGAGCAGACCACCGGACGATGCAAGAACGTCGGCTCGGTGCAGCAGACCGCTCCACGGTTTGGGCGGGACCTGGGGGTCGAAGGCCCCGCCCACCGTGGAGGCGCGTACCTCATCCTCCAATATGGATAGCGTGGTGAGTCGAGGTGCTGTTACACCGATTCCGACCGCCTCAACCCTTAATGTGGTCTTCGAGCGCCTTGCATACCCACGCGCGGCAGTAACTGGGCGGACGCGAGTGCGTTGTTGCGCTACCCGGGCAGTGGCGAAGCCCATAGCAAGAACCATCACCCCGCGCGGAGGCGCCCCGGGCGATGGCGGCCTGGCGGTGGCTGTTTCCCGGCACACCGCCCTGCCGGCGCTGCTGCGGTTAGCGCTGCCCTGCGCGGCGAGAGTCTCCGCCCTGACGGCCTCGGGCACGGTGCCGGAGCGGATACTTGTGGAGAGCTACCATGATTTCCTGTATTCGCCCCTGGCGAACGCGGTGCAGGCCGCCTCGCCTGGCTTGACTCCGGATGGGTGCCCGATGAGCGTCGACCACGGTGACCGCGTCGCCGCCGACCCGCACGGTGAGACGACCCGGGCGTTACCGGTGTTGAAGGCGCGCTGGGTTCGCGGCGTTCAGTTGGACGCGGATGAGGTGGCCGGTGTGGCCGGGTCGGCCGACGAGCGGCTGATGTTCCTCAGTGGTGAGGTGGACCGGCTGCGGCGGGAGAACGAGCTGTTGACGCAGCGGGTGGAGTCGCTGCGCTATGGGGCCCTGCCGAGCGCCGCCGATCGGCAGGGCCCGGACCCGATCGTGGTGGAGTTGGCGGCGCGGGCGCTGGACGAGGCGAACCGGGCGCTCGGTGAGGCTAGCAAGGAGGGCGCGGAGATCATCGCCGAGGCCCGGCGGCAGGCTGACGAGATCATCATCGAGGCGCACCGCCGGGCCGAGGCGGTCAGCGCGCAGCTGCGGCAGGCCGTCGGCGGGTAGCCATTTTCAGGACAGATCAGTCGACCCCGCGCTTCCTGAGGGTGCGGCGGGTGGCGGGGCTTGAGTAGGCCTTGTCGGCCCGCACGCAGTCTGGTCTCTTCCTTGGTCGCCCAGGGCCGGAGGTCTTGACCCTGACCTGGTCAAGCAGTGGCAAGAGCTGGGGGTTGTCCCGGCCTGCCCGGGCGTGAGCAGCACGATCACGGGCAGACCTCGGGCGTCGGTCGCCAGATGGATCTTGGTGCTCAGTCCGCCGCGCGAGCGGCCGAGGGCCTCCCCGGGTTGCGCGAGACCCTCGATCTCGACTGCGTGGCAGGCCCCCGTTTTCCGGGCGCCGGCTGCGTGCTGGTGTGCACGCACCACGTGGAGTCGATCGAGAAGATCCATTCGATCTTCCCGGCGTCGCCCTTACGGGTCTGGACGTGGGCGAGGATGCGGTCCTAGGTTCCGTCGGTGGTCCACCGCCCGTAAGCGTTCGTGCAAGGTCTTCCAGGGCCCGTAGCGTTCCGGGACGTCCCTCCAAGGTGCGCCGGTGGGCAGCTGCCGTAGGACGCCGTCGACGACCTGCCGGTGGTCGCGCCACTGCCCGCCCTTGCCGGAGGAATGCAGGAGGGGGCCGATCAGGTCCCACTGTTCGTCGGTGAGGTCGTCACGCCCAGTCATGTCGTGCTCTGCCTCAGGAACTGGTGCGTGCGCGGCACCCTGAGCCGTTTCGGCTCAACGGCTCACCGAGGCGCGACGTGACGGAAACGTCGCCGCTGAGGGAAGTTGTAGCTGGGGGAGAGAGGCATGATTGCCTGGGGCGCCCGACGATCGACCGAGCTGCAGGTACTTTGATCGGGTAAGGGCCGTAGTGCTGCGAAGCCGCTGGCCAGTAAGGGTGAGGATCGTGTTCGGGGCGGTTCGCTTGATCTTCAAGGGTGGAGTGATTCCCCGTGGGGTTCGAGCGAGATCTGGCATCAGTCGCGGAGCGCGGGTGGTCAGCGGTAGCACCGCCAGGCGTATGGATCCTCAGAGTTCAGCGTTCGGGCGTAGGCGCCCGATCCGTACGTGTCGCGGCAGGCAACGTCCATGTCAACGAC
The DNA here is from genome assembly GCF_003664255.1 of Micromonospora sp. M71_S20. Classification (NCBI taxonomy): domain Bacteria; kingdom Bacillati; phylum Actinomycetota; class Actinomycetes; order Micromonosporales; family Micromonosporaceae; genus Micromonospora; species Micromonospora sp. M71_S20. The sequence goes on from NZ_RCCV01000001.1 coordinate 2,875,081, forward strand.
GGACGCGAAGAGAAGCTGCCTACATTGCCAACCGCTGTCGTTGCGAGGCTCCGCTGAGCCCCCGCCGTGCTGATCGCAGTATTGCTGGACCATGCTCTTCACCCCGTCGTTCGATGGGCCGAGCAGGAGCGGACTCGAGCTTTGGGTCTGCGTCGGCGTAGCCGGGGTCGGTGTCGGGGGCGACGTGGCGGAATGTGTGACTGACGGCGCGGCGCTAGGCGCGGCGGGACGCATGGCTGATGGTGTAGTCCGGGGCGCGGCGGAGGAGGTGCGCGGTATCACGGAACTTGGCACCGCCGACGGCTTGTCGGGGAGGGCAATCGGTTCCGCAGATGAGCCCGGCGGAATGGTTGCCGTCGACAGCGGCAGCCCGCCTTCCGGCGACCGGTCCGACCCCCACAGAAATGCCAGAGCGCAGAGCAGCGTCCCCAACGCGAGCCCGACGACCGCGATCAACCGGCGCCGCTGCCGGGCCTGTCTTGGGCGGGTATCAAACTCCCGGGTGAGCTGCCCTCGGGGCTGGCCGCCCTCGACCGGCGTGACGTGCCGGGTGTCGGGCTCATCGTGGCGGTAATCGTTGTGGCCGGCGAGATCGTCGTGTGGGTAGTACTGCTGGTCGGCATAGCCGACCTCCGGTAGGGCGTATGTCTCCTGCGGCGCGGCGTACGCGTCCTCGTGGGCCGGACCGGCGTCGATCGGTCCGTACGGCTCCTGGGTCCGCTGTTCCTTCCGACAGTCCAGCCCGTGCTCGTTGTACTGATGGGTCTGGTCGGACTGGTAACGCTCCGGTTCCCGGTAGGCCGCTGGGTCGGGCCGCCGGTACGCGTACTCGTGCTGACCGTACGCCCCGCCGGGCTGCTCGTACTCATCCTCGTACTGCTGGTGTGCCCCGTGCCTTGCGTGCCGTCCTTCGTGCTCGTGGTTTGTTTCCCCAGGTGGGTATTCCTCGTACGGGCTCGACACGCTCTCGCGCCAATTCGGCACGGCAGCCGGCTGCCACTCGGAGTACGTGTCTGAGCCGCTTGCTGCTGGTTCCGACAGTTGAGAGGTCCAGCTGTCTATGTCACTCGGCGAGTCGTGACGTTGGGCAGCCCCATCGGCGGGGCGATTGGTCGATCTCTCGGCCACGATTGTCTGCCTCCTAGAAGCACAGGTGCGGACAGCTAGCTGACCTTACCCGCCATCGGCCGAAAGTCCACCGACCCATCCGACGAACAGGTGACAACGGGCCCCGCTGGCCGCCTCCGATGAGTGCGACAAGATCCGAAAAGGTGCTGCTCGAGCAACCAAACGCCGACAGGAGCTCGGCCCCCGCCCCCGGCTCGGCTGCGGTGGAACGTGGGGGGTCGGCGTGAGGAACGCGCAAGAGGTCTGGCGCCGCGGGGTGGCCGACGACGGCGTGGCGCTGGACGTCGCGGGAGACCTGCGGGGCGTCCCGGAGCTTGCCACCGTCGATGGCGACCGTTTTGTGGTGGCCTTAACACGTACCGGCCACCCTGCTTCCTCCTCGCCAACACACCGATCAGCAGAACACTTGGGCGAGGCATGGCCCATCCCGCGTCGGCCCGGCGGTCCGCCCGAGCCCTGACAAACTATCGAAGTCGAGCCCGGCGTTGCTCGTGTCGTCAGTCCTCGAGGGCACTCGGCGACGCATACGCAACGCAGGCTGTTGGCTTGCCGGTCATGAGCAGGTTTACCTCGGCAACAGCCTCGCCCGAAGGCGGGATCAGCTCGGGGAAGGTGAAGCCACCGCCGGCGATCTTCTTGCTGGCGTCGTAGCAGACGACGTCTACCTTTGGGCTCTTGAGCGGCTCCGTTTTAGGGTTAGTTACCTCGACCTTGGCCGCGAATTCGTCGCCGTACTCCGATTTTGCCACGGTGACGGGGCCAGTCTTGATCTCGGGAAAAGGCTCGGAGGGAAAGCTGCCCTTGTCCTCGATGAGCAGGGTTGCCTCGACCTTGGCGGCCTTCTTGCCCTTGGGTACCTCCACTTGTGTCTGGACCGGAAACTCCTGTCCGACGCGAGAGAAGAACTCGACCTGCGACTCGCTCGCGAGTAGTTCACCGTTGGCGTCCTTGACGTTGAACTGGACCGTCACGGTTTGCCCCACCTTGTCGGAGGTGTTCTGTACGATGGCAATGAGCGACACATAGACGTCCCTCTGACCGAATCCGGTCTTCAAGAGCGAACCAGATGGCTTTTCCTCAGCCCCTGCTGCCGGCCTGTTAGTCCCACCCGTCGAAGAGTCCTGCTCGACTTTGTCGGACCCACCGCATGCGGCGAGGAACAGTGCAGAGCACGCGACGAGGGCGGCAACCCGCGTATTAATCAAGTTGGTCTCCATTCAGATCGTTGATGGGCTCGAAGACGATAGCGCTGCTTACAGCCGTCAAGCCCGATGTGGTCATGACTGCCCGGTGCGACGCGTCTGGGAGCGGCAGGAGCAAGACCACCTCCGAGGTGGAGAAGCGGTCGCATCGCCTGCTCCTGTCGCGTCCATGGGGGCATCCGTACATATCGGCGTTGACAGGTAACGGATCGTTACGTCTGCAGGGCGTGGTGCTCATGCCGGGACAGGGCTTGCTCAGCACTAGGCACGGTGACAGTGAGCCCCGGCCCGCCTGTAGAGCTGGAAGGGAGGGCTTGAGTCCTCACCGTCGACGTCGTCGTACTGATCCACGCACTGTCGGCCGAGCTGGTCCATGCCGTGGGCTCACTCAACCCGCAACGCCTCACGTCGCTCGGAAGCGTTCGCGCACGATGGCGAACATCGCGGTGGCGCTCCCACCAAGCCCTTGCCGCACGGCGCCCAAATGTTGGTGCACCGTCCCCAACATCAACTCCTCTAGGGAGGGAGAGCGCACCATGTGCGTCCGCGCTACGGCACCTGCCATCCGGCACGGGGGCGCGCGCCACCTGGATGTCGGCCTGCACTGGCTGAGAGTTGGCCAGGGGTCACCGGCTCGCACGCTGACGGTTCAGGCAGCTGAGGGAGCGGTGGATCGGCTGCCGGGCGCCGGAAGCTGCTGCCCAGGGAGGGTGGCCGATTGTCGGGCCTGCCGGCATCAGTCTAGTTCTTTCGGGCGTGTGGGCCGGCTGGGTGCAGTCCAGGTCAGCCGTTTGGTGAAGCGCAGCCGCGTGCAGGTCCCGGCGGTGGAGACGACGTCGAGGTGGTCAACGAGCGCGGCGACGATGTGCAGGCCCCGTCCCGAGGTGGCCGATGAGTCGGGCATCTGTGACCGCGGAAGTACGAAGCCATCGCCTCGGTCGGAGACCTCGATTGTGCATTGGTCGTCGTTGACGGTGACGTCGACGGTGTAGTCGGCCGCGGCCACGGCGTGGACGACGACGTTGCCGCACGCTTCGGTGAGCGCCAGTTGGATGTCGGTCCGGCAGTCGTCCTCGACTCCGACGCCGGCCAATGCGCCGTCGAGTGCGCGGCGAGCCATCGCGACGGTCGCCGCGTCACGAGGCAGATCTAGCGACAGCCGCAGCAGCACGAGGGTCACCTCCCGTGCGCCGTTGCTTACTCCTCTGATGCTGCGATACCAGGGGACGATGGCGAGAAACGGTCCTCAGGCTCAGCCGAGATTGAGCAGCCGGCAGACGAAGGGGCTGCCACGTGGACGGGGTGAGCTGAGATTTCGGTTCCCGTTCAACGTTGCCGTCATCGACGGGCACACCGACTGCCAGCGCTTCGACCACAGCGACTGGGATCGTTATCTGGGGGCAATAAATGGCTGTGTTGTACATGGTCATTCAGTTGGGCCTCAAAGTCGATCATGGTTGTGTCAGTCGTTGCGGTAGCGATCGTCCCCGCCCTCGATGTATGCGGTCTGGCTCTCGCTGGCGTAGCACCTCTCATCAGCGGTGGCGGCCGATCGATGCCGAATCCCGGCTTGTGGGCCGTGCCGGACAGCACTCGCACGGCCTAGCCGGGCCGGTCAGGAACAGCACCGAGTTGTCGCCGCGACTGGGAGACAGACGTTGGGGCGGTGAGGTCTGAGGGTTGCCGAGATGACACTCCCATCGGTGATCGCAGCAACCTGCTTAGGCGACCGAGCGGCGGATCCCCGGGGGCCGGGTTGATCCGGGGCCGGGGGCCGCGCTCGCAAGTGTCCCTTTAAGTACAGGCGACGGATGTCCCGATGCCGTTACATCAGCCGATCGAAGGCTCCGAGTAGACCTTGGGTCCCGAGACAAAGGGGATGTTTGTACTGGCCTTTCGGTCCCTTCCCAGCAGTAGATCGGGTCAGCTTCGTCGTGCGGGCGGTGCCGGAGGGCGGCGCGGATGTGCCGCCAGCGCGGGTGGTGACGGCGACGCGAAGGCGAAGCTTGCGTCGAGACGACGAGGTTGCCTCGGGGTGTGATGAGCCCCAACATCTAGTGCGTAATAGGTCGGCGCCACGGGAGTGATGCGAGGCAGCAACCGACACAAGTTCTCCCAGTCGGGGCGAAGATTCACGGGCAGATGCCCCGACCTGCAGACGCTTGTCGGTGAACAAGGGTCGCGCAACTTTCAGGGATAGGTAGCCTGCCACCATGAGCGACGACCCGGGGGCAGCCGACCGGTTTAAGTCGGCACAGGCACGCCCTGGCGGTGGCGCGCCGCTGATGTCACAGCACTTCACCGGCGAGACCGTCACCGCGCTCCGACACGCTCTCCAGGCGAAGGTCTTCGCTGCGGGTCTTGTGGGCGATCCGGGTCTCGACTTCGTGCTCGCGGTGCATGAACTGGTCACCAACGCCGTCCGACACGGCGGCGGTCACGGGCGCGTTGACCTACGCCGTGAGCAAGACGTCCTGATCTGCGAGATCACCGACCACGGTGCGGCGGCTGACAACCTGCCTGTGCGGCTACCGGCGGTCGATGTCGCCGGTGGCCGTGGGTTGTGGCTGGCCCACCAGTTGACGGAAGGGCTCATTCTCACCCGCCGACCCGACGGGGTGACCGCCACAGTCGCCGTATGCTTGCAGCCATTGGCCGACCCCGACATCAGCGCATTATCGGCCGCACCACCGAACGACGGCCTTAGCAGCCCTGGGGAGGGCAACGAGTGACGAACCTCCAGCCAAGCTGGCAGCATCAGGTTCGCGTCGAGCCGGACCGCAGGACCGTCTTGCTTTCTGGGGAAATCGACGTAAACGGAGCGGAACACCTCCTAGACCTTCTCAGTCACACGATCACCGCGGCGCAGCGGGTCGACGTCGACATGGCAGCGGTCCAGTTCCTGGACTCGACTGTTATCGGCGCACTGATTACCGCCCGGAACACGGCGGCGGCAGCTGGGAGACAACTCGTCGTCACGAATCCCAGCAGGATCGCCCGTCGAGTCCTGGGTATCACCGGTGTACTCGACGCCCTTTCATCCACCAGCGCCTGACGAACCTTCATCGCCCGGAGAACCAGCCCGGTGGTGGCCGGATCGAGGTGCCGGAAGCACGGTGTCGAGGTGGACCTCGAGGCCGTCGCCTGAACCCGGCGTGTAGGAGCGGCTCCGCCCCGCTGGCCGGGGCGACGGTGACAGCCCCGGCCAGTTGGGTGGATCAGCGCAGCGCCCACCGGGTTGGTGGGTTGTTGCGGGGTGGGACGAGCGGACGCTGCAGGGGTGAGCGGGTGTTGCGGCTGGACCGGTCGGTCCAGAACGGCGATAACCGCCACATCGTGTGTGTGGTGGTGTGGTCGCCGACGGGGAAGGTGTCCCGGTGGGTGTAGCCGTGTCGTTGGAACAGGTCGCGGTCGGTGTCGGTGAAGACCTCGGCGTAGGTGGGCAGGCTGAGCGTGTCCATCCGGCGCTGCGCCCCAGCCAGGACCGCTGCGGCGCGGTTCGAGTCCGTCGGATCGGGCGCGGCGAGCAGCGCCAGGTGGTTGTGCGCTCCAGTGGGACGGCGCGCGGCGAGTGCCTGGTCGAACTGGAGGAACCTGTCCTGGTGCTCGCCGCAGGCGTCGGCGAGCCGGTCCGTATACCGGGCGGGGGGCGGGATGGGTCGGTAGCGGTGGAACCAGATGGTGGCGGCCGTGCCGTCTGCGAGCAGGAAGGCGTCGCCGAAGAGTAGTGCGTGTTCGGTCCAGATCCGGGCCACTGCGGCGAGGATGGTCGGCCGGCGTTGCTCGTCGGGGACGAGCCAGGCTCCGAGGGCGGTGGGGGACAGGGTCTCGGTGACGAGATCGGCGATCCGGTCGATGTCGCACCACCGGGCGCGGACGATGGGCATGCTCACGTTCATGTGTAGCTCCTGGTCACCAGGTGATCGGGTACGTCAGGGAGGTTGCCGGCGTCGTCGCGGGACCGCCGCGGGCCGGCGCGGGCCGTCAGGCATACAGGTATGCGGAGGCCGCCGGTGCCGCGCGGACGGCACGGATCGGCCCGCTGGTCAGGCGGGTCGGATGCCCGGGCGGGGCGAGTGGGACAAGATTGCGTCGCTGCCGGTCCGGTGGCAGCGGTGCTCGACCAGGCTGGGCGTCCATACCGATGTCAGGGCGTCGGCCGGGTCCCCGTGAACGGTGCTGGGCGAGCCGCATCCGCTGCTGCTGGGGGCGGGCGTGGCTGGCGTGGAATCGGCGTTGGGCGGAGGCAGGTGCGGCCTGTCTGATCGGGCGAGGCGCTGCGGGGACGACAGCTTCGCCGAATGCCAGTCCGTCGGGGCGTAACCCGAAACGGGCCGGGCAGCTTCGCTGACTGCTTCGGTACCGGACCCGGTGCAGCAGCGCGGGCCGGCGCCGTTCATGCCGCCGCCAACTGTGCCGCTCGGCGGCGCGGGTAGCGTCGGCGTGGGCAGTGGTGTGGCCGGCGGGCCGGTGGGCGGGTCCAAGAGGTCCGTCACCGGGTCAAGGGTTTCGAGCACGGGGTCTAGCGGCTCGAGCACCGGTTCCAGTTCTCGCCAGACGGGGGAGAAGATCGGGGCGAGCGGCTGGGCCACCGGGCTAAGGACGTCGGCTACGGGGGCGAGCAGGCCGACCCGCACCGGGCTGGTGATCGGTCGTAGCTCCTTGCTCACCGGGTTGATTACCGCGGTGCGGACCGGCTCTGTGACCGGACGGAGAACGTCACTTACCGGTGTCAGCGACTTCTCGCTGCGCGGCCGGGCGCCCGGGCGGCGGGCGCCGTCGACGGGGAACTTCGGCGTGTCGACCTGGACGGGTGGGTCGGCGGTGGGGTGATCTTGGTTCGCTGGCCGGGCTGGGGGACGGCCCGGTGCGGGGTGAAGGCCGGCTCCGCCCGGCGTGGTGCGGCGGGCCGGCTCGTCGGTGGGCACTTCCGGTGCCGGCAGTGGTGTCGTCGTGAGGATCGGGCGAAGGACGCCGGTGAGCATGTCGACCGCGGCGTCCACCGGCACGGTCGACGGGCGGTCGGCGGCGTAGGCGACCGCAGTGGTGGCGGCTTCGTGGACGCCCCACGCCGCGACAACCCCGCCGAGCAGGAGCCCGAGGCGCAGCGTGACCTGCGTCCACCGCCCGCCCCGTCGACTCATCCCGGCACCCCCAACTCCAGGCCATCGCCGACGATCAACGTCCGTACTCTACCGAACGCGATCCGTCGCTCACAGTTTGTCGCCGATCGAAGTTGGGCGCGTCGCGCTGCCTGTCATGTGGGGTGCTCCGGCCCGATGGAGCCGCCCCCGGGCGTATTAGGATGAGCATCGCCGACGCTGCGCTGTCGACCATTTGCGTCCGGGCAGCCCCTGTCAGCCCGTCGACGACTCGGCAGAGGCAGCCCGCACCCCGCGCCGCTCCGCCGTCCGCATCGAGAAGACGGCCGTTCGTTGCGTCACGTGCATCGTTGTAACGGAATCGAGGAGGGTGAGCGCTTCCCTGGTATGGAAGGCCTGTCGCCTGCCGAAGCAGGAAGAGCGCCGGAGGTAGCACCACGAAATTGGGCGGGTGAACATCGCAGAGCGCCGATGCTGATTGCCTGTACCACCGAGGCCACCGCTAAGGACTCTCTCGCCCACTCCGGCTGCCGTCCGTCGCCCCCCGTTCTGACACAACAGGCGCAGCACGGCGAAGGGCCCGGACCGCACCAGCTGGCGTTCGCCCAGTTCGTCCGTCACGCTGTGGATGCCTCGCGCCGTCAACGCGGTTGGACGCTCAACCAGACCGCAGCGTGCGCCGGCGTGGGCCGGTCAACGATCTTTCGGTGGCTCAACGGGGATTGGACCGACTATCCCCAACTGGAGAGGGTGCGCCGCTTCTGTCGGGCGGTCGACGCGCCCGTGGCTGAGGCGATGCGAGCGCTCGGAGTGCCATCATCGGAGGCCACACCGCCAGGGGTAGCCGCCACTGACGGCGTCGAGGCCGACATTCACATGATCCTCGCGCGGCTATCCGACCCTGAGGTAGTGGCGGAGGAGAAACACCACATCCGCATGCTGCTCCGCTACCTCGCTCACCGCAGGGCCCAACGGCCAGCTTAGACCTGCAGCTGCCCCCGAGCTGCCGTTCCTTTCCCTCGCGAGAAGGAGGTAAAGAGCAGGTGGCCTGGAGGATGGAAAGCAGGAACTCCCGGGGGGCCGCAGTGGACGATGACGGGCAGTTCGACTGCGACGACGAGACGGTCGCGAAGCTGACCGCGTTCGCCGGCTGTCCTGTGCCGGTCACCCGACAAGGCCGGAATATGGCCTAGCGAGCGACCACGACCCCGTGTGGCGATGTCTGGCGGTGTGGGCGTCAGCACCTCACGCCTTGCCGGAGGTCTCACCTCGTCTCGAGCCGCCACACGTCAAATCTCATGGTCACAACAGCCAGGTCGTCGGCTCACTCGCTTACTAGCACGTCGCGACGCCTAGCCCGTATTTGGGTCTGCAGTGATAGGTGGCATTTGGGGCGGCTTGCCCTGGTGGCGGCTGAAAGGATGTCGTTGCGCCCAAGCCCTACCCTCGCAAGTTCCGGGATGATGTCGTGCGGGTGGCCCGTGACCGTGATCCGGGCGTGACGGGCGAGCAGGTCGCGAAGGACTTCGGAGTCCACCCGATGACGTTGTTCAAGTAGCTGCGCCAAGCTGACGTTGACGCAGTCGTGGCTGCCGGCACCCAAAGTGTGGTTCAACCGCCGCACCTGAACACCTGAGGAGGCTGCGCCGTCGGCCCCCACGCCGAGGTGAGGATGGGCCTTCCGCGCCGAGGTGAGGATGGGCCTTCCGGTCGTTCCTGCACCCCTGGTGACGAAGATCGAGATTTGACCGTGTCAGCTTAGGTTGGCGAACGCCTCGACGTTGCGGGTTTTGCCGGCGACAACAAGGATGTCGCCGGCATAGACGACTGTGCCGGCGGTGGTGTAGGTGAAGTCCTCACCTGGTCGCTTGATCGACACCACCGTGACGCCGTGCTTGGAGCGAAGCCCTGCGTCGGCGAGGGTCTTGTCGAAGGCCTCCTCGGGGGCGCGAGTCTTGGCGATGGCGTAGTCGTCTTCGAACTCGATGAAGTTGAGGATCTTGCCGGTGACGAGATGGGCGACGCGTTCGCCCATCTCGTGCTCGGGAAGTACGACGTGATGGGCGCCGACGCGCTCGAGGATGCGGGCGTGCTGCCGGCTGACGGCCTTCGCCCAGATGTTCGATATACCGAAGTCGGCCAGCAGGGCGGTGGTGAGGATGCTTGCTTCGAGGTCGGTGCCGATGCCGACGACGGCGTGGGTCATCTCGTGCACGCCGAGCTGTCGCAGGGCGACCTCGTCGGTGGTGTTGGTGACGGCAGCGTGGGTGAGCTGGTCGGCGTAGGTTTGCACCACAGTGGGGGCGGCGTCGATGCCGACGACCTCCCAGTCCTGGCGGATGAGCTCGAGCGCCAGGGAACCGCCGAAGCGGCCCAGGCCGAGTACGGCGATGCGGTTGCTGCTCGCGGACTTCCTAGCCAACGATTGGTCGCTCCTCAGGTAATTCGTAGCGGCGGGTGCGTTCGCGCAGCGCCAGCGCGGTCGCGGCGGTGATCGGACCCAACCGGCCGACGAACATCAGCATGATCAGGATGACATGCCCCGCGGTGCCAACCTGCGCGGTGATGCCGGTGGACATCCCGACGGTAGCGAACGCCGAGGTGACCTCGAACAGCACCTCGTCGAGTCGAAACGGGGTCAGCGCCAGCAGGGCGGCGGTCGACGCGGCGACGGCGGCGACGCTGAGCAGCGCGATGGTCAGCGCCTGACGCTGCACGCCGGCGGGTAGCCGACGGCCGAGGGCGTGCACGCTCGGCTCGCCGCGGATCTCGGCGAGGATGACGAAGCCGAGCAGCGCGAACGTGGTGACCTTGATGCCGCCAGCGGTGCTGGCGCTGCCGGCGCCGATGAACATCAGCGCGTCGTGGATGAGCAGCGTGACGTCGTTGAACTCGCCCACGTTGAGGCTGTTGAACCCGGCGGTGCGCGGCATGACCGCGGTGACGAATCCGGCGAGCAGCTTGCCGCCGATCCCGAGGCCGCCCAGTGTGCCGGGGTTCGACCACTCCGCGACGCTGATCGCCAACCAGCCACCGCCGAGCAGCACGACCGTCATCCCCACCGTGATCTTGGTGTGGATCGACCAGCGGCGCGGCGTGCGGAACTCGCGGCGCAGCTCGAACAGCACCGGGAAGCCGAGCCCGCCGATGATCACCGCGGCGGCGATGGGCAGGCAGATCAGCGGGTCGTCGACGAACTGCATGAGGCTGTCGGCGTATAGGCCGAAGCCGGCGTTGTTGAACGCCGAGATCGCGTGGAACACCCCCAGGTACAGTGCTCGGCCCGTGCCGTGGCCGTAGCCGTCGGCGAACCGCCAGGCCAGCACGGCCGCCACGACCGTCTCGACGATGAGACTGATCCGCATGACACCTAGCACGACCCGGCGGACCTCACCGACTCCGATCGCCTTCGTTTCCGCCTGGGTACCCAGCTGCAGGCGCATCCGCAGCCGGCGCGCCACCAGAAGGCCGAGTAGCGACGCCAGCGTCATGATCCCGAATCCGCCGATCTGGATCAGGCCCAAAATCACTGCCTCGCCGAACCCGGACCAGAAGGTGCCGGTGTCCTCGATGACCAGCCCGGTCACGCACACCGCCGACGTTGCGGTGAACACCGCCGTTATCAGCGGTGCGCTGCGGCCACTCTCGGTGGCGAACGGCAGCGACAACAGGGCGGAACCGGCCAGCACCGCCACCGCGAAGCCCAGCACCACCAGCCGAGCCGGATGCCGCACCGTATCGGTCAGCCGCGTGGTCACCGCCGATGGCACGCGGAACCGACGTATCCCGGTCCCTACGAGGGCTGCCAGCCGTCGCGTACCTTCGCGCAGGCCACGTGCCACTGAGCGCCACCGACCGTGCGCTTTCACCGGATCGCGGCCGGCCATCGGTTCCCAGACCAACAGCGCCGCACCCAGCACCGCCGCGACGAAAACCGCAACGACCGCAAGCAGCCCCACCAGTAGCTGCACCCAGGTCGACTCCACCACGTCATGATTCACCCTATGGGCGTGCCGCCCAGTGTGAGCCTCCCACATCGCGCGGCCGCCGCCCGCTGGACCGCCCGTACACCGTCGCCCGAACCACCCAAACAACTCCTCCGCCAGGTTGTCGCCGGCGCGCTCCCCAGCAGCGTGCAACGCCACCAGGTGGCCTCCTGTCGCCGGTTCAGCCTGGGCTGCTTGCCACTTGCCCGCGCCGGCTGGGGTTCGCCCTCCGGCCGCCTCACCTCCTCGGGCAGGAACAGCGCCGTGGGGTCCTTCGTGGTGAAGTCGTACAGGACCACGGAGTCCGGTAGTCCGACCGCGAGGTATCGCGCGTCAGGAGAAAAGTCCATGCTGATCCGGGCGCCTCCGGCACCGGTGGCGAACCGGTCGAACTCGGCACCGTCGGCGGTAGAGACGACCACCCAGTCGCCGGCCAGCCGGGCCTGGTATTTACCGTCCCGGGTGAGCTGGGCGCCAGCGAGTCTCCGACGGGCCAGGTCGAACTCAGGACTGGGCGGCGCCGCGCTAGGTCGTCGCTAGGAGTTGTCGAGGTGTCGGTACCTGTCCTTGGACAGCGGCCTCGCCTACCTCGGACGACCGGCCCCATCAGCCCGCGCCTGCATTGTTAGTCGTCGTCTTCCTTGCCGCGCTCCTGCGAGTATTCAGCGAGTAGGTCCTGCAGGCGGGTGACGGTGTCGGCGCTGATCCGGCCCCGGTCGGCCGCCTCGGCAATACGCTCGCTGAGTTCGCGGATTCGTTTGGTCCGGTCCTTGGGCTTGCCTCGGTGGAGGCCGGCGAGCTTGTCGCGCAGCTCGTCGGCCGTCTCTCGGTCGATCTCGTTGCGGCTTTCCGCGTTATCGATCACCGCCGCCAGCTGCGCGGCCAACTGTCGCAGGCTGATCGGGGTGAGCTTGCCGGTCGTTGGTCCGGCGCTATCCGAATCCGGCGACGTGCTCGGCACGGGCTGCTCGACGGGTGTGACGACGACCGGCCCTTCGACGGGCCGACTGTCGGGTTCGTCGCCGAGGGAGAGCATCCCGGCCAGCCCAACGACGAGGGCGATGCCGGCCGCGACGAGCACCGTATATAGCCGCTTCGACTGAGTCGGCGAACGGCCCGGCGACGCGGGGCGCACCAGCCGCGCTACCGGGGAACGGTCGATGAGAGTCGGCGGGTGAGCGGGTGCCGTCACCCGGGCGGTCGCGCGTCCGGTCGGCAGGGTGGGCAGGATGGCGGTGGGCGGGTTGGTCGGCCGGCCGACGTCGAGCCGGCTGGCTAGCTGCGCTGCGGTGGGGCGGCGGGCCGGGTCGGTGGCGAGGCAGGCCAGGGTCAGCTCGGCGATGTCGGGCGGCAGCCCGGGGATCCGCGGGGGCGGCACCGGCGGGTGCCCGGCGTGCACCTGCAGCGCGTCCTCCCAGGTCTGCACGGGCAGCGGGGCCCGGCCGGTGAGGGTGCGGTAGAGCAGCGCACCGAGGGCGTAGACGTCGCTGGCCGGGTTCGGCGGCCCGGGCCGCATCCGCTCCGGGGCGAAGTACGCGGGCGTGCCCATCAGCAGCTCGCCGGTCTGCCCCGCCCGCGGGTGATGGGGCCCGGCGAGCGCGGCGATGCCGAAGTCGAGCACCTTGGCGCCGGTCTCGGTGAGCATGACGTTGCCGGGCTTGACGTCGCGGTGCACCACGCCGATGCGGTGGGCGGCGGCGAGCGCCGCGGCGGCCTGCCCGGCCATCCGGACCGCCTCCGGCCAGGGCAGCGGCCCGGCGGCGAGCCGGTCGGCGAGGCTGCGCCCCTCGACCAGCTCCATCACCAGGTACGGCACGACGATGCCGCCGTCCAGGGCCGCCTCGCCGTAGTCGTACACCTGGGTGACGTGCGGGTGGGTGAGCCGCGCGGCGGCGCGGGCCTCGCGCTGGATGGTGGCCCGCAGCTGCGGGTCGGTGGCGAACTCGCGGGTGAGGGCCTTGACCGCGACGGGGCGGTGCAGCACCTCGTCGTCGGCGCGCCACACCTCGGACATCCCGCCGAGGCCGATGCGCTCGCGCAGGACGTAACGGTCGTGCAACCGCAGGGTGGGCGAGAACGGCGACATAGCCGTTCAGTTTGCCTGGCTCGCCCGACCGGCTACCGACCGCCGTGCCCCAGTCCCGCCCCGCCGCACCTGCCCGGCCAAATCCCGGGGCTGCGGAAGTTTCCGTGTTTTTACTTGGGTTCGTTGGACGGGCTTGGGCATCACTAGGTGCGCGTCATGCCCTTCCGTAGCCCAAGCTAGCCGTATGCAGGATCCTGCCGTCGCGGTACGGGTTGGTCTGGCGGGCTGTCGGAGGGTCAGGCGGGTGTAGCGGGTAGGCAGAGGGGCGTACCCGTAGTGGGGTCCTGGCACAGGTAGCGGTCACCTTCGTGCATCCATCCCCACAGCGACTCCTGGAACAGGGGTTGCCCACAGTGCCGGCACGCCACAGTTTGCTGCTGTTGTGGCGTCTTTGCTGGTGCCTGGCGGACCGGGCGGGGTACGTCATTCATCGTGGTTGCCCCAGTACGGCATCGGAGGGTTGAGTGGCTGGGCGGGTTTGCGGCCTGGGTCGGGTCTCTCACATGCTGAGGGCGACGACCAGCAGTGCGAGGGCTCCAGTGAGCAGGGTGATTCCCTCGAGCAGCACGTAGGGCCGCCACTGGGCGGTGTGCCAAGTCGTGACGGGCGGTGGGTGGGCCAGGTTCGTTCCTGGCGGTCGGGTGGACACCGTCCGGGAGTTCAGTAGGGGCCACTTCGCTGGTGGGTGCTGCGCTCGGGACCTCGTCATGCTGTCTCCGCGTATATCGGTGTCAGAGCCCGGGCGGCCCTCCGGAGGGTCGGGGGGAGGAGGGGCGAAGAACCGCCCGGGCGTGAAGGCCGTTCGGCCTTTCATTTCTATAGGCGATGCGCGGACGGTCCACATTACATAGATGTGTCACACTGGATTGCCTCGGAAGGTAACGCCTCGGCTACCGAGTGTTCTGGTGGGCGCGCCTCCTGCGCGCTGGAAAGCCTCTTTAGCCCGATCCCGCCCAAGCAGGGCGCAAGCAGCGGCTTGGCCTTCTCGCACCGCCTTCTGACAGGAATGGCCCCGCTACAATCTGTCGCCCCTGTCGCGTGTGGCACCCGCCGATGAGGCAAGCAGAGTTTTAATTGCTGCTCGACGAGGGGTTTACAGCCTGGTCCCCATTGGTGGCGTCATCGGCGGTGCGGTCTGTCGCGACGAAGGACGGCTCGTCGATGATGAAGCGCCGAACGACCGGCCCATTGGGGTCGCCGTAGTCGAGCACAATGTCTGTGGCCGCGGCGCTGGTTCTGCGGCTGCCCTCCGCCGGGCCGCCGGACCTAGAGGACGGGGTTTCAAAGCGGCCCTCGATGAGGCGCACGCTGACGCGGTAGACCGCGTCATCTGTGGATGTAGGTCCACCGACGATTACGGCGATGGCCGGGTCGACAGGAGTCATGCCCGTCGCGAGGTGGTCCGCCGGTGAGCTGTTTGGCGTCGGTGTGATGCAACGGCAGGCGCGGCCGCGAGCGTGCAGAGCTCTGGTCAGTTGCCCTGCGAAGGTCAGGTGTGCCGGGGAACACACAACCGCCACGCGCAGTGCCCGTCCTGCTGCTGCCGCGACGATGCCGTCGGCAACGCCTGCCAGGACCTCCCGCTCCTGCGTCTCGAATGCCAGATCAATGGCCACCTGCGCCTCCGGTTCAAGTTTGCCGCTATGGCCATGCCCGGTCGACCTGACATCGGTCAAGGGCATGGTGTTGCTGGTCCGATCGCCCGTTCCTGAAGGGCTTCGAGTACCGCCCGATCAGCGCACAGGAGGGGCCTGTCGTTACAACATGCCCGTTGGGTCGATTTGAGTACGTTGAGACGCTCCGCGGGAGACTCCCTCTTTCGTCGCAATCATCCGTTGAGGGAATGCGGTGCAAATTCCACGGGGCGGGGGAGTGCCGCAGCCCTGGCCAGTCCCGAGCGACTTGTCCGGAGTGGACGCGGTTTCGGCCGGGCATGGGCATGGGGAAGCGGCGATTGTGAAGGGGCAGCTGACAGATCCCCGGGCGTGTGTGAGAGGCAGGCCCGGTCAACGCATCCACGTCGGCATACGCCACGCCGGAGCGACTCATGACGCCGTCGATCACCAGCGGCAACAGGCCCGACGGCACTCGCAAGATCATCAACCTTGGTTACATGATCTTAAAGAACATCGACTGCGGTAGCCGCTACGTGTCGTCCTGTCATCCCATGATTGCTTTGCGCTGTCCGTTTTGAAATGCTGTCGGCGAAGGCATCGAGGAGGGGGTCCCGTGTCGGAGGATGAGCTGGTTCTGGCAGCCGGCGAGCCTCCGATCAACTTTCGCGCGCACGAGCTCCGAGCCGGTAACCTCGCCGGTGCGCGCGACGACTTCGAGCAGCTGATTCGTGAGTTGGTGGCCGCATGCCACCGAGGTGCGCGCCTGATCGCGGCCAACCCGGGCGACTGGGGTATCGACGTCGTGGTCGGTGACCTGGCGGGACAGATCGTGATCTGGCAGGCGAAGTACTTCATGCCTGTGGTGACCGCCTCCCACCAGGGCCAGATCCGCGAGTCCTTTTCGTCGGCGATGAAGGCTGCGGCGGAGCATGGCCACAAGGTGCGCAGGTGGACCTTGTGTGTTCCCGCGAGCATGGACGCCCCGATGGACAAGTGGTGGTCCACGTGGAAGAAGAAGGCGGAGAAGGACTTCGAGGTCAAGATCGAGCTGTGGCACGAGGGTGAGTTGCGGCAGCGTCTGATCTCGCCGGACGCTGCTAACGTCCGGCGCCACTACTACGACCCGTACCGCAACCCGGCAAAGCCGAAACTGGACCGACCCGGGGTGGTCCAGGTCGAGCCGGAGAAGGCGACCGCCCTAGAGACCGCGCTGTTCGTCAGGCAGCTCCGGGAAGCCGGGCACCAGCAGGTCAGCTCCGCGAAGCTGGAGTTCTTCAACGCCGAGCTGATCGCGCGCGAGATCGTCGACAAGGATGTGCCCGCTGAGGTAACTGCCCTCGTTGAGGCAGATGCGACCGTGCACAGCATCTGGGAGACGTCTTTCAACGAGGTGGCCGAACTGCACCCCACTGGCCCCAAACTGCCGGGTCTGCACGCGTCGGTGATGAGGCAGATTCGCGGCATGGGCGGCTCCTGGCCGGCGGAGCTACGGTCGACGCCCGTGCATCGGTGCGGCATGATGCACCGGATTGTCGAGGACGGCCGTGCGGGCTGGGTCCCTCACTGGGAAGACGTGGTTGTCAAGCATCGGGACGAGCGGCCCGCGCAGATGCCTGCGCCGGCCCAGCGGGATCCTGACGTCGAGTCCGCTGGAGCCCTCACATGACCGCGCCGTCGGACTCAATCCACACCGTCCACCGGTCGCCAGTGGCGGTGCCGGAGGACGACACGGTGTTCCGGCTGGCTCAACTTGTGCTTCTCCTCCACGTGGTCGCCGAGTTCCATCCAGATGGTGTAGAGCTGGAACGGCTCGGCGCATACGACTTCATCGCCGCGAACCCCCTGCTAATGGCGTCGAGCGATGACGACCCGGACCGGTTCGAACTTCTCATGGCGGGCTTCGACGACCGGGCGTTGTCCTATGCGAGCGCGGCGCAGAGGTTTGCCACCCGGCGAGAGCGGCTCAAGCACGACTTGGCGCTCCTGCTCGCCTACGATCTGGCGACCACCGCAGTCCGTGGCCACGTGCTATACCGATTGACGAACGCTGGCGTCGACATGGCGATGCGGTTCACCGCCATGTATGCGCGCTCCTACACGACCGCGGCGACCATTGTCGTGCGCAGGTTGAGGAAGGTCCGACCCGGACCGCTTCGGGAGCGGGTGAGCGAGTGGACCCGCCAGTCCTCGGGCCCTAATCGCATCGACCTGGCCGACCTGTTCGTGGAGCCCGAAGCGCTGAACGAAGCGGACGCCTTCGCTCAAGACAGCGTGGGTAGGCCGTCATGACAACACCCGCGAACTCCGCATTGCCGCCGCAGGGCAGACGAGGCATCCGAATCCGCCGGCTACGGCTCGTCGGACCCGAACGTCACTACCAAGTCGACTTCGTCGATACTGAGACAGGCAATCGCAACTCCTTGTCTGTCATTGCTGGGGCCATCAGCACGGGCAAGTCGACCGTCCTGGAGTTCATCGACTACTGCCTAGGCGCGAGTGACTACCCTCGCCACCCGGAAGTGATCGCGAAGGTCCTACACGCCTTTGTTGAGCTGGAACTGTCCGGTGTGCCCTATGTCATCGAGCGTGGCCTCGGCGATCAATCCGGCCACGTCTTCCTCCGCCCAGGCAGGCTCGATGACGGCGCTGGCCCCCCTGTCGAACGGCGGCCGATCAAACCGCCTGGCAGCCCGGACAGCCTTTCCTCCCTCCTGCTGATGCATTGTGGGCTGGAAGGCGTCCAGCTCCGCGAGGCCCCTACCCAGGCAAACTCCGGCACAGACCCGCTTAGTTTTCGAGATTTGATGAGTCTGTGTTTTCTACCCAACGAGCGCGTGGCCAGCAAGTCCCTGCTGTTCGAAACCCAGCATATGAAGGCACTCAAGCTGCGCCAGGTCGTCGACGTGATGTTCGACGTCCACGACGACCGAGCGGTAGACCTCGGACAGCGCATCAAAGACCTGGAGACACGGCTTGCCCGGGCACGGGTGGCGTACGAAGCGGCACAGCAAATTGTCGAGGAACAGCGACTCGGTGGTCGTATGGAGCTGGAAATGGCCCGTGACCGAGCGGCCGAGGAGCTCGCCGTCCTTGCCCGAGAACAGGACGCAATCGACCAGCGTGTAGCCGCCGCCGCAGGATTCGCCGAGGCACAGCGGCGGCGACACCAAGCAGCCGCAGAAGAAGCACGTCGCGCTGATGCGATCCTTCGTGACCGGGAAACCCAACTCCGCCGGATGGTTCCGCTGCGGGCACAGTACGCCGCCGACGTGGCCAAGCTGATCATGCTCACTGAGGCACATCAGCTCTTCGACCCACTCCAGATCAAGGTGTGCCCAGCATGTTTGTCCGCCCTCGGGCGAACCATCAAGGTCGAAGACGGGGCGTGCGGCTTGTGCCATAAACCGGTCGCCGAGGCGACTGGCGCGCTGACTCTCGGCGACGTAGTGCCCTGCGCCCCGCCGGAGCGGGACGAGGTCATCAATGGCACGGCTGCCGGGCCGAGCGAAGAAGACGGCACCCTGCCGGACGTCGACAGCTTCCTCAGCCCGTTCGATGTCAGCACTGAGCTGCGCGCGACCAAAGCACGCCTGGCCGAACTAACCAGGTTTGTGGATGACTTGGACGCCGAGGTTAACCAGATCAGGCGGCGCGTGGAAGCCGCTCGCACTGCTGAACAGCAAGCAGCAGCCGAAGTTGACCACGTCACCACTCGGGCGATCAGCCCGTACCTCGCCGAACGTGACGCTCTTGCCCGGCGGCGCCAAGACGCCACCGCCACGGCTCAGCTTGCTGCGGCGGGGTTACAAATGGTCAGCAGCCTTGAACGACGAGCCAACGACGTGCTTCGCTTGGAAACCTCGGTCAAAGCCCTTCGCGAGGAGCTCGCCACTGCTGGGCAAGATCAGACGGACCGATCCGCGGTCATCCGAACCATCAGTGACCGGTTCGCCGCGATCCTGGCTGACTGGCGGTATCCGAAACTCAGTGGCGCTCGTCTGAACGACGAACTGGTCCCCTTCGTGCGCGACCTCCGATACACCTCGGCATCCTCCGGCGGCCGGACCCTGATCTCCCTCGCGTGGATCCTCGCGATCTTCGAGGTCTCCTGGGAGTCGGGTGGCTCCCACCCCGGCTTTCTCTTCCTGGACAGCCCTCAGAAGAACCTCGGGCAAACAGGCGAACGCGATGCCGAGTTCGCCGACACCGTCACGATCGCGGACTTCTACAAACATCTGCACACCTGGCTCACCGGCCGCGGGGCCGGGGCCCAGATCGTCATCGTCGACAATGCGCCGCCCGCCGAGGTCGAAGACGACGTTGTCGTTCGTTACTCCGGACGGGCGGACCAACCGCCCTACGGCCTCATAGACGACGCAGTCGCCTGAAGCCCTGCGCGGGCTGTGCCCGCAAGCGGCCGAGCGCATCCCGGCCTCACCCGGCCACATATGTGTTCCGCTTTGAGCGCACTGCCATAGACAGCCGCAATCGTGGCCGGGCTGGCGCGGACGAGCCACCTAGCCATAGCGCCTGTGCGCTACCCGAGCAGGACCGCGACCACGATGCTGATGAGCGCGACGAAGAACCCGGCTATGGTCCACAGCGTCTGCCGGCGGGTCCATCGCAGGCTTGACCGGGCCACGTTCTCGCTATCCGGCGATTCGGGACTCGCACCGGCGTTGCCGCGACCAGCCTGGTTGACCTGGATCTGGTTGTTAGAGCCGCTGACGTACAGGGCGACAGCCTGGTCGGCAGCCGCCGACAGGGGAGCAGCACCGCCTGCATCCTGCTGCGCTTCACCCGCTTCCACCCGCACCTCCATCACGATCGAGACGGCCGCGGTGCGCACCCGGTCGAGCAGGCCTTCGTAGGCTGCGGCGGCGATGCTCCAGTAGATGCGGCTGTACACCGGACGGCCGGCGTTCTGCGCGATGGCGGCACGCAGCCTTGATTCGTCAGGCACGTCGAAGACGATGAGCCCGCGGCTGTGCTGGTTTGCTCTGGCAACGATCGCCGCGATCTCGGCGACGCTGTCGCGAACCTCGCTGCGGCCGTCCATCTCGATGAGAATCTTCCGCACCTCGTCAGGGACCAGGTGCAATGCGATCCGCTCAGGCTGGCCCCGGACCGAGCCGCGGTGAACGTCGCCGAGCAATGCCGCACCGACCGTCCGGTATGCCGGCAGGGCGTCATCGGCACGATAGCCGTTCAACTCGCGCTGAGCCCATTCACGTAGGCGCACTGAGCGGACTTCCGCTCCGATGGCGAGACACATGCGTAGGCAATCTGGGAGCGGGGTGTCGCCGAGCAGCGCACGCTCGATATCAGCGAGACGCCGCATAGTGGAATCGGGCACGGGCAACATGATGCCATCGACAGGCTCGGCTGACGGAGGTGACGAGTGACCCCTCTGTTCCGGGGGGTTCCCATGGCGGTGATTCCACGGTGCCCGGCGGCACTTGCATTCGAGACGGGGAGGTGACGATGAGGATCAAGAACCTCATCGCGTCGGCAATGATCGTAGGGACGGGTCTGGTGCTCGTTCCGGGGACCGCCACTGCGGCCCTGAGTGACTGCGACGCGGCCTACGGATCAGAAGGTTAGGGGTTCGAGTCCCTTCGGGCGCACAAGATCATCAGGGGTCCGAGCTGCGGGAACGCGGTTCGGGCCCTTTCTGCTGTCCGGCCTGTTGGGACGGTGGGTGTCACGTGGGTGCGATGTGGGTGCAGCCCCGGAAGCGACCTTCTCGCGGGTCTGTCGGGACGTGACCTGCGGCTTTGCGGCCTGCTTGCGCTTCGTCGGGGCCGGAGCACCTGTTTTCGGTTCGTCGGCGCCGGGGTGCCGGCTTTGGGGCCGCGGTCGGGCCGGTTCTTGCGGGCACTGGCTTTGATCTTTTTGCGGGTGCGACGGGCGGCGTTGAGGACCAGTCGGGCGGTGGCGTCGGCGCAGCGGCGTTGGATCTGCGGCAGGACGCTGGTGTAGGTGTCGGCGGTGACCACGACGCTGGAGTGCCCGAGGAGGTCCTGCAGGGTTTTCAGGTCGGCGCCGGCTTCGTGGGCGAGGGACGCGGCGCCGTGGCGCAGGTCGTGCAGCCGCACCGGCGGCAGCCCGGCCCGGCGGACGAGGATTCGGAAGCGGGTGGTGGCGTAGTTCGGGTTGATCGGTTTGCCGTCGGCGCGGGTGAACACGTATCCGCTGTCGGTCCACGGCGTGCCGTTCTCCGCCGCCTCCGCCTTTCGGTCCTGCTCATGACGGCGGTGCACGCGCAGGATCTGCACGCTGCGTTTGTCGAGGGCGACCGACCGCCGCCCGGCGGGGGTCTTGGGTGCGCCTTGACGACCTGGTAGCCGGCGGTGGTGCGGTTGCGTTCGATGGTCAGGGTGCCGCGGTCGAGGTCGATGTCTGACCACCGCAACCCGCACAGCTCACCGCGGCGCAGTCCGCGCAGCCCGGCGAGCCACCAGAGGGCGAACAGAGGGTCGTCGTTCACCGCACTGAGGAACTCGGCGAGCTGGTCGGCGGTCCAGACCGCCACGGCCGGCCGGGCGCCGGTCTGTTCCCAGGACTCGACGCGGGCGTCGGTCCAGACCGTGGCGTGGGGTTGCTGGTAGCCGCTGATCTCGATGTGCCGGGCCGGGTTGCAGTCCAGGACTCCTTCCTTGACCGCGAGGTTGAGGGCGGCCCGCAGGGTGGTGCGCAGATGGTTCATTGCCGAGGCCGACTGGGGGCGGCCCTTGCTGTTTCTCGTCGCCGCTATCTGAGCGAACACGGTGCGCAGGAGCGGGGCGTCGAGGTCGGCCAGGCGGTAGCGGCCGAGGTGGGGGATGAGGACGGTGTCGACGTCGCGGGTGTAGTGAAAGCGGGTGGTGGGCCGGATCTTCGTGCGGTTGTCGAGCCAGTGCCGCAGCCACCGCTCGACCGTCCAGCCCTGAGCCGTCCGGTCGGCCTCGGTCGTGGTCAGCCATCCGTCGCGGGCGTGGCGGGCGGCGGCCTGCGAGGGGTAGCCACCGCGGCGGACCCGCTCGGAGCGGCCGAGCAGGTTCGTCGCGGAGCAGTGGAAGTACCAGGTGCCATGGCCACGTTCGCCCAGTCGGGGGCAGGACTGTTCTAGCCGCCGCCGTTGGTCGTCCCGGCACCCGCACCGTTTGAGGATCACACCCGAGGCCGTCATGAGCGTGCCCTTCTGAAGGAGTCACCTGTTGCACCGACGCTGCCCGACCTGTGGGTACGGGCACGTCTCTCGACGCTCGCCACCTGTGACTTCCGGACATCCGCACACTTGCCCACCCGAGAACCACGGTGCAACTCTCGTCGACGGCCGAGGCCCAGGCAGTGGGTAGGGCCGGTCTGGCCAGGTCGCTCCAGCTGGCGTCATGGGGCACTCATGGGCGACGGTGACGGGACAAAGGTTCCTCTCCGCGAGATGCCGATACGTCGATCGCTGAGCGCCACGGCCCGAATGGACCAGGGTCCTGGTAAAGACGAAGTGTGGGGCGGCGCGTTCTTGCTGCGGACGCAGGAGAGTCGCCGTCGCTCTTGCGGGCCGCCGCCTCCCGACCACGTCGTCGCACCCTGAACGGCGACCGGTGCAGGACCTACCGCGCTAGTTGTCCGGTTCGCCCGGTTGCGCTGCCACAAGATTTAACTGGAGTCGCGCGTTTGCCCATGACTGCTAAATCCTGGATTTGTGGCAAACTTTGACGCATGAACGGCCCCACTGAGCAGGAATTGCTGACCGCCGCGTTCGACCAGTTCACCGAGCTGATCACGGACGACGACATGAAGGTCAACCGCCGGGCCTTCGAGGACGGCGACGCAGGACACGACGCCATGTGGGACATCCAGGCGGCGAACTACCACTGCACGCTCATCGTCCAGGCGTTCAGGCGCTTCATCCCGCGCGACGTTGACCGTGTGCTAGGTGGAAACCACCAGCTCATGCGCCGGGTCGTCCGAGAACCGATCATCGTCGTCGCGCCCTGGCTCAGCCCGCGTTCAAGGGAAGTGCTCCGCGAGCAGGACATCAACTACATCGACCTCACCGGAAATGTTCTAGTCCGGATCCCGCGGCCAGCGATTCACATCAGGCTCGATGGCGCCCAGCAGGACCCGAACCCGCCGGCGAAGCCACCCGTCCGGCTCAAAGGTCCCGGCAGCAACGCTCTGGTACGCGTGCTCACCGACTACGCACCGCCGTATCGGCTCGTAGATCTCGCTGCGGCCAGTGGCCTCAGCAACGCCTACGTCTCGCGCACTCTGACCGCACTCGTCGACGACCGCCTAGTCGAACGCGACCCGAGCAGCAAGGCTGTCACCCGCGTCGACTGGCGAGAACTGCTGCGCGCCCGAGCGCAGCACTACAACCTGCTCAAGAGCAACCGCAGCCAGACCTATATCGCACGAACCGGCGTCCCATCGCTGCTGCGGAGGCTCAGCAACGACGACCAGGCCGTCATCACCGGCAGCTATGCCGCAAACGAGTACGTGCAGATTGCCGCCCCGACGCAGCTCGCCCTCTACGTCCCCGACATCGCCGCGACCGCATCCCGATTCGAGCTCATGCCCACACAGCAGGGCGCCAACATCATCCTGCTCACCGCAGCCGACGCATCCCAACTGGCCCGTGCCCGCATGGCCGAAGACGGCACATTCCACGTTGGACTTTCACAGCTCGTCATGGATTGCCTGGCGGGCAACGGCCGTCTCCCAGAGGAGGGCGAGGCACTGCTGGACTGGATGTCGGGCGATCCCGCGGCCTGGCGCCAAGACCATCTGCCCAAGCCGGTGTAGCGTCGGCGGGTGACCGCGCCCGATCCCCTCGTGTACGTGGCTGCCCGCCGCGTCCTCCTCAACGCACTGGACGCTCTTGGCGAGCACCGCGCCGCCGTTGTACTGGTGGGCGCGCAGGCGATCTACCTGCAGGCGGGCGAGGCGGACCTAGAGGTCAGCGTCGCCCCGTTCACCGCCGACGCTGACCTGAGCATCGACCCGGCCAGGCTCGGCCCCGACCCGCGCATCGCCGAAGCGATGACCGAAGCAGGCTTCACCCTCAAGGTGAAGACCGACAACGGCGGCATCGAACCGGGCACGTGGCTGGCACCCGCAAAGATCGAAAAAGAGACCGTGTTCGTCCCCGTCGACCTCCTCGTTCCCGAAGCGCTCGCACCCGGACGAGGCAAACGCGACGCCCGGCTGCCCGACCACGGAAAGAACGCCACCCGCTGGACGCCAGGACTCGAAGCGACCATCGTCGACAACACCGAGATGACGGTCGGCAGCCTCGAACCAGACCTCGACATCCGGCAAGCCACGATCAGAGTGGCGGGCCCCGCAGCCCTCCTGGTCGCCAAGAGCCACAAGATCGCAGACCGGCTGACTGACAGCGACCGCGGTCGCGCGCATCGCGTCAAGCCCAAGGACTGCGCCGATGTCATCCGGCTAATGCGGGCTCCCACACCGCCGGACGCCGTCGGCACCCGTCTGGCCGAACTCGCCATGAACCCCATATGTGGCGCCAGCGTCGCCGCCGGCGTCGACCGCCTAGTCGCGCAGTTCGGCGGGCCAAGCAGCCCTGGCGTCGATCTCGCAGTCACGGCGCTGGCCGGAGCGCTTCCCGAGGAACTGCTGCGTGGGCTAGCCCCCATCTACGTTGAGACGATGCTCCGCGCCTATCGGGGGCGCTCTTAAGGATCTTGCTCCCAGGTATCGAGTAGTTGATCAAAGCATCCAGTTCGGGCCCCGGTCGGTGCCGGTGGGGCTCCCGCTGCGGCGATGGTGATGGGTGTGGTGCTCCATGGGTGCTCGGATGTCGGCACTCCATCAGCACGGACGCGACTGTTCCAGCATCGCAGCAGTTTCACCCTACGGATCAGATTCGAGTCCCTTCGGGCGCACTACAGGATCAAGGCCGTGACCAGCGAAACGCCGGTCACGGCCTTGATCCTTTGCCCGGATGTGCCGTGATCTCCCACGATGTGGGAGTTTGGTGCTCGGTTGTCACTGTGCTGTCAGAGCGGGGGATCGTGTCGCCCTCGTCGGGTACGGCCGGGTCTCTACCCGCGAGCAGTACCTCGATCGGCAGGAGGCCGCGCTGACGGCGGCCGGCTGCACGCGGTGCTTCTTCGGTAAGGCCAGCGGAAGAAACGCCGGCCGGCAGGGCATCGCCGACGCGTTCGGCTATATGCGGCCTGGCGACGTGCTGACCGTGGTGTCGCTCGACCGGCTTGTTGGGGCTGGTCAGGGTAGTGGGGCACAACCTTGAGTGCAGGTTGTCGATGCATGGTGTTCGCCTTGCATCACGAAACTAGAGCATCGACACATTGACATTCCTGATATCCTTCGCGGACTGTGATCATCCCGTAACGGAGGGTGTTGGATTGTGGGTAGGTTACGTTGGCCATTGATCGTGGTCCTGGTGTTGGCCCTGGTGGTCACGCTCGGCGGGATGGAGACGCTGTCGTCACGGCGAGATCCCGGGGGTGAAACGACAGCGGCCGCCGACGGTCGGGGCGGGGAGGGTCTTCTCTCCCGGCTGGGCGATGCCGCGAAGGGCTTGGTCGACGGCGGGTCGCGTCCGGCGAAGCCGGAGGTCGTCGCTGCCGGGCTGGCGGTGCAGGAGAAGGCGGCGCCGGCGAAGGTGTGGCCGGCGCAGAAGCGCGTCAGGGAGCTCGTCGGTAAGCGTACTGAGCGCGGTCGTGTGTATCAGCTGTCCGATGGGCGGATGCAGGCGGAGATTTCGGCGGTGCCGCTGCACTACAAGGACGGCAAGGGGCGATTCCAGCAGATCGATACGACGGTGCGCCCGACGAAGGACAAGGGCTATGTCCAGGGCAACCGGACCAACAGCTTCGCCAGCCTTTTCGGCGACAGTTCCGATGATCTTGTGCGTTTCGAGCGCGACGGCCGCAGCATCGAGTTGGGTCTGGCTGGCGCAGCCAGAGGCGTTACGCCGAAGGTCTCAGGTTCGACGGTCACCTATCCGGGCTTGGCCGGCGGGGCGGACATCGTCTACGACGTGACGTCCACCGCCCTCAAGGAGAAAATCGTTCTGCGTCGGGCGCCAGCTGGGCCGGTGTCGTGGACGTTCACGCTGGAAACAGCCGGCTTGACCGTGCAGCAGCGTAAGGACGGGTCGATCGCGTTCGTACCTCCGTCCGGTGGCGAGCCGGTCTTCGTGATGCCAGCGCCGTTCATGTACGACGACAAGGACGACGTGTCCTCGCCGCACGGGAAGGTGTGGAGCGACAAGGTCACCCAAAAGGTGACGCGGGTGTATGGCCAGACGACGGTGACGGTGTCGGCGGACGCTGGCTGGCTCGCCGACCCGGCGCGGGTCTATCCGGTGGTCATCGACCCGACCATCAAGATCCAGCCTGTTCCGGACGACGCGCAGGACGTGGCCATCTACTCGGGCAACACCGCCAAGAACTACAACGACACGTACCAGTTGCCGGTTGGTACCGACGAGACCCAAGCGTGGCGGTCGCTGCTCAAGTTCGATGTGGCGGGCGCGGTACCGGCGAACACGCCGATCGACGACGCGCAGTTGCAGTTGTACTACTCGCAAACCCTCCCGCAGTGGGCCTACGACGTGCCGATGGAGGCGCGGCGGGTCACCACGGCATGGACCGAGGATGGTGCGACGTGGGCGAACATGAACGCCAACATCGCCGGCGCCCCGGCGGGCAATGTGGTGGTCAAGGACGACGGTGACGCCGGCACGTCCGTGGTCGGTAGTTGGCCGTCCTCGGGCAGCACGCTGACCTCGAAGGCGGTCGGTACCGACTACCGATACCACGGCAGTTCCGCCTCGACAGACACCCACACGTGGGTGCCGACGATCACCGAGTCGGGTGACTACCAGGTGGAGGTGCACTACGTCGGCTATTCCGACCGCCCCACGAATGCGCCCTACACCGTCCATTATAGCGGCGGATCGAAGACCTATCCCGTGGACCAGACCACTCCGGCGAGCGCCGGGAAGTGGGTCACCCTCGGCACCCACCCGTTCGTGGCGGGCACGACCGGGAAGGTCGTTCTCAACGGTGTGCCGGGAACGTCCGCGATCGCCGACGCGGTGCGGTTCACCAAGGCCGGCGCGGTGAAGAAGTACGCGAAGTCGAGCGTGTGGAACTCGTTCCCGGTCCGCAATCTCGTGCAGGACTGGGTCAACGGCACTCACCCCAACCACGGCTTCATGATCAAGGCGCTGGACGAGTCGACCAAGGACCGTGGTGGGCCGGTCTACGAGGCGTCGGAGTACGCGTACGCCAACGACCGGCGGGACTTCAACCTGCCGAAGCTCGTCGTGACGTACGGCCGGCCGGGGGTGACGGTCGCCCCGCCGACCACGATCACCTCGACCGGTGCGGTGCTGGGCTGGCCGGCGTATGTCGATCCGTCGTCAGGCACCGGCGACGACATCGTGGAGTACCAGGTGCACCGCAGTGTGCACCAGACGTTCACGCCGTCGGCGGCGACGCTGGTCGCGCCGGTCTCGGCAGGCACACTGACCTATCAGGACACGACGGCGGTGCCGACGGCGGCGGACAACACCAACCCGATGGCCCGGAAGTTCTACTACTACATGGTCGCGGTCAAGACCCAGGACGGGCAGCTGACCGCCGGGCCGACGCAGCCGGCGATGCTGCCGAAGGCCGGTCAGATCACCCGGATCTACCGCACCGGGGTCACCGACACCACCCTGTCGGCCGCCCGGCCCACTCAGAACGTGGACGTCTACGACGGCGACCCGTACGTCGGACCGGGTAACAACTCGACCGTCTACGGTGACAGTCGTGGTGTGGTGAAGTTCCCGACGCTGACCGGCGTCCCGGCCGACGCGCAGGTCGTTGGTGCCGAACTGCGGATGTACAACACGTACCTCTACCCCGGCAGCGACACCGACGAGTACGTCGACGTCCACCGCCTCACCCGCACGTTCGACGAGGCCACCGCTACGTGGACGAAGGCCAATGCCACCACCGCGTGGACCACGCCCGGCGGTGACTACGACACCACCTGGAAAGCCGGCTTCAACGGGTTCACCAACGACCCGGAGTGGGCGACGTGGGACGTCACCAACCCCGTGAAGGGCTGGGTCGCCACGCCGACGAGCAACACCGGCTTCCTGCTGCGCATGCGCGACGAGGCCACCGCGACCGCCCGGGCGATGCTGCTCTCCTCCGAAGGTGAGGAGCCGCTGCTGCGCCCGACGCTGGAGGTGACCTACCTCGAGCAGAGCGCCGAGTCGACCTACTACGCGGCCTCCACGCCGCAGACGCTCACCCCAAACGCCACCTACACCGTTCCGGTGACTGTGTCGAACCCGACGCTGGCGGCGTGGAACCCGACGGACTGGGAGTTGTCGTACGACTGGAAGCGGGCCGACGGCGTCACCGACGGCACGGACGCCAGCTACGAGCTGCGCACCCCGCTGCCCGCGAGCATCGCGGCGGGCGGCACCGTCGACGTCACCGCTCAAGTGAAGACGCCGCCGTCGTCGACGGAGGGCAGTAAACGCACCGAATACATCCTGCGGTGGCAGCTACGCAACAAGATCACCGGTAAGTGGCTCTCCGAAACCACGCCGATCCAGGCGCTGCCGCAGAACGTGGCGGTGGAGGAGCCGACCTCCGACCAGCTCGGTCTGGAGAAGTTCTACTCGTACGCGGGCAAGAACACCGGCGCCGGCGGCACCCTGATGAACAACCTGTACGCCGGCAACACCGTCTGGTCGTACAACGCGTTCAGCAACCCGTCACGAGGCCTGTCGACGTTCGTCCGCCTCGCCTACAACTCCCTCGACACCAGTGACACCGTCGCAGGGTACGGCTGGTCGTTGCAGGCGTCGTCGATGATGCGCCTGGGCACCCCCCTCGATTTCCACCCCAACCCGAATCCGACGAAGGTCACCCTCACCGACGGTGACGGCACCAGCCACTGGTTCACCTGGGACGTCACCGCGAACGAGTGGAAGGCGCCCAAGGGTGTGCACCTGCACCTGCAGAAGCACAGCAGCGTGGACTGTAAGCCGAACACGCAGGAGCCGAGGGCGTGGGTGCTCACCAGGCCCGACCGCACGCAGTTCTTCTACGACTGCGAGGGCTTCCTGTCCAGCACGGTCGACAACAACGGCAATGAGATGCGCTTCGTCTACGAGGAGCGCAAATCCAACAACAAGCCGACGAAGTTCCTCAAGTACCTGCTTGACGCGACCGGCCGGCAGACCTTGACGATCGACTACTTCGCCAAGGGCCAGGCGTTCGACTACATCGACGACACCACCTGGACCCGACAGTCGGGCACCAACCTGACCAACCCGAAGATCATCGACCACGTCTCGCAGATCACCGACATCTCCGGACGCAAGCTCACCTTCACCTACACGGACAAGGGCCTGCTCGGTGAGCTGATCGACGGCGCCGGCTCCAGCCAGCCGAAGACGTTCAAGTTCGCCTACGACATGACCCAGGGCAACAAGAACGTCAAGCTGGTCAAGGCTACCGACCCGCGCGGCAATGCCACCGACGTGACCTACAACTACCCGCAGACCGGTGACGACCCGAAGTGGCACTGGACCACCAAGTCGTACACCGACCGGCTCGACAACCTCACCCAGTTCGCCTACGTCGACCCGGACGGCCCGCAGGAAAACGCCGTCCACACGACGGTGACGGACGCGGAAAACCATGCCACCCAGTATCAGATGGACGGCTACGGCCGGCCCGCGCAGACAACCAACGCCAAGAACCAGGTCACGAACCTCGAATGGGACGGCGACCACAACGTCACCAAACTCACCGAGGCCAACGGCGCCGTCTCCACCTGGGCGTACGACGCCAAGACCGGCTACCCGACCGAGATCAAGGACGCCGAGGCGGTCAGGAACGGCACGTCGGGCACGGTGTTGACCTACCAGCGGCAGCTCAACGGCTACGTCGCTGACCTTACCGAGAAGACCAGCCCTCAGGGGCGTAAGCACACCTTCGGCTACGAGGCCGACGGTGACCTCGCCTGGCTGGTCGACCCGATGGGCAACACCACCACCGACCCGGACGACTACAAGACCACCTACACCTACGACGCGTGGGGCCAGATGCTGACGGCCACCGACGCCAACGGCAACACCACCGTCAACAACAACTTCGATGCCAACGGCTATCCACAGACCATCACCGACGCGAAGAGCAAGTCGACGACCTTCGTCTACGACGTACGCGGGCAGGTCACGACGGTCACCGACGCAGACCAGAAGGTCACCCAGCAAAACTACGACACCTTCGGCCGCCCGCTGGACACCATAGTCCCAGTAAAGCAGTCCGAGGGGCGGTTCATTACCACTCCCGCGCCGACGTATGACCAGAACGACAACGTCCTGCAGTCGTACGCCCCGAACGGCGCGGTGAGCACAGCGCTCTACGACGAGGCCGACCAGATCATCCACACCTTGGCCCCGGTGGACGTCGCCGGAGACCCGCAGCGAAAGACGTCGTTCACCTACGACAAGGTCGGCAACCTGCTCACCACGATCGAACCGAAGGGCAACCTCACTCCTGACGTGCCCGACGACTACGTCACCACCACCACCTATGACGCGATCTACCAGTTGACCAGCGTCGTCAACGCCGAAGGCGACACGATCAGCTACGAGTACGACAACGTCGGCAACGTCGTGACGGTGGTCGATCCGCGTAAGAACGCGACCGCCGACACCACCGACTACACCACGAAAATGGAGTACGACTGGGCGCACCGGCTTGTCAAGAGCATTGACGCGCTGGGCAAGTTCACCACCGCCACCTACGACCTTGACGGTCTGGTCACGTCCACCGCCGACCAGCTCGGCAACATCACCGAGGTCACCCTCGACCCACGGGGCAAGCCGTCGCAGGTAAGGGTGCCGCACGTCGACAACGCCGGCACGATCACCCACCGCACCACCAAGTACGAGTACGACCAGGTCGGCAACCAGACGAAGGTGATCAGCCCGCGCGGGGTGGCGACCACCAACGACCCGGACGACTTCGCCACGGTTACCGTCTACGACGAGCTGAACCGGGTGAAGGAGACCCGCACCGCGTACGACGAGGACGATCCCCGCTACACCACGGCGGACGTCACCACCTACGACTACGACAACGTGGGCCGGCTGGCGAAGACGAGCATGCCCCCGTCGACGGGGGAGACGGTGCGCAACGACACCACCTACACCTACTTCGACAACGGTTGGGCGCAGAGCAGCACCGACCCGTGGGACATCCGAACCACCTACGACTACAACGAACTGGGTGGGCAGACCCGTCGGATGGTCACGTCGGCGGGTGGTTCATCGAACCGGACGATGACCTGGACATACTTCCCCGACGGCAAGCTGAAGACCCGCGCTGACGACGGCGTGCCGGTCGGCAAGCAGGTCGTCCTGGTCGACAACTCCGACTTCAACAACACCACCGCTACCGGGCAGTGGACGGCGGCGACGACACCGGATACCGGAAAGTACGGCCACAACTACGCCACTCGCCCCGCAGGCACCGGTACGAACGTCTTCACCTGGCAGTTGAACGTGCCACAGGCCGGCACGTACGAGGTGTTGGCACGTTACCCGCAGGTCAGCGACGCGGCGACCGACGCGAAATACGCGGTCGCGCACAACGGCGGCAACACGGCGAAGAGCGTCAACCAGAGCACCAACACCGGCACCTGGGTCAGCCTCGGCTCGTACAGCTTTACCGATGGCAACACCCACACGGTGTCATTGTCGGATCAGGCCAGCGGCACGGTTGTTGCGGACGCGGTGAAACTGGTTCGCGACAACTCCGGGGACACCGACAGCGAGAAGCACGACTACGCCTACCAGTACGACCCGAACGGCAACCTAACCACAATCACCGACTCGTCACCGAACGCCCGCGTCGACGCCTACACCGTCGAGTACACCGGACTGAACCAGGTCCAAAAGGTCATCGAACGCGACGGCGGAACCATCAAGAACACCACCGAGTTCGCCTACAACGAGAACAGCGCCCCGCTGACCACCACGCACGACCGGCAATGGGCCAGCTACGCCTACGACCCCCGCGACCTGGTCTCAACGGTAATTAACGGCAAGTCCGAGACCGATCCGGACAAGAAGACCACCACCTTCACCTACACCGACCGGGGTGAAAAGGCGACCGAGGTCAAGGGTAACGGCAACACCGTCGACTACACGTACTACCTCGACGGGCTGCTCAAGACTCAGGTCGAGAAGAAGCCGAACGCGACAATCGTCTCCCAGCACACCTACACCTACGACCTCAACGGCAACCGCGCCCGCGACGTCGCCAAGAAGATGAACGCCGACAACCACGCGGCGTACCTGAACACCACCAGCGACTACACCTATGACCCCCGGGACCGCCTGTCCACGCTCGTCAAGACCGGTCACGGCGCCGACACCGAAACCTACATCCACGACGCCAACAACAACGTCATCAACCAAACCATCAAAAACACCACAACCACCTTCAACTACGACCGCAATCGACTGCTCACCGCCACCACCAGCGGCGGGACCGCCTCGTACAACTACGACCCCTTCGGCCGCCTCGACACCGTCACCTCCGCGGGCACGGTCATCGAACGGAACATCTACGACGGCTTCGACCACATCGTGGAGAACCGCAAGGGCACCGGGGCGAACGCCACCACCACCCGGTTCGCCTACGACCCGCTCGACCGCACCACCACCAAGACCACCAACGCCGGTGCGGCGGACGAGAAGACCACCACCTTCAACTACCTCGGCCTATCCAGCGAGATCCTGGACGAAGAAGTCGCTGGCGAACTCACCAAGTCGTACCAGTACTCGCCGTGGGGTCAGCGACTCTCACAGGTCACCCACAACGACGACGGCACCGAGGAAGACGCCTACTACGGCTACAACCCACACACCGACGTCGAGACCCTCACCGACGACACCGGCAACACCAAGGCCACCTACGGATACACCGCCTACGGCAACAACGACGACACCCACTTCACCGGCATCGACAAACCCGACGCCGCAGACCCGACGAAGGAGGCATACAACGCCTACCGGTACAACGCCAAACGTTGGGACCAAGGCTCCGGTACCTACGACATGGGATTCCGAAACTACAACCCCGGCCTCAACCGATTCCTCACCCGAGACAACTACAACGGTGCCCTCTCCGACATGAACCTCGGCCTCGACCCCTGGAACAACAACCGCTACGCGTTCGGGGGAGGTAATCCCATCTCAAACGTCGAGATCGATGGGCACGGGTTCACTGACTTCGTTGCTGCGGGAGTGGCGATGCTTGCCAACGCCGCTGAGTCCGTGGGAAAGACTTTGCTGGGCGACGACGTCAACGTGCCAGGTGACCCGATCGCTGAGCAACTCGCGTACACCGACACGGTCATCCAGGCGTCCAACGAGGCAGGGGTGGACCCTCAGACCGTCATGGCACTGCTGCTCAAGGAGGGCAACATCCGTGCCCTGGGTGGGGATGCAGCGAAGGACGCGGAGCGGCTGCAGATCGGACTTCATCAGCGGGGTCTGTATCCGGCGGGCGGAAAGCCTTCGATCGGTATGGCCCAGATGCAGGAGGGGACGTTCGACAAGACCAAGGCGAACCATCCTGAGATATTTGCCGGCCGGGAGTGGAGTGAAATGGTCGATGATAACGAACTGGCCATCACGGCAATGGCGTACCATGTAAAGGATCTGCAAGCCGAACTCGCGGCGGTAGGGAACAGGTCGAGCCTGCGGACTGATGAGCTTATAGCAGTCGGTTACAATCAGGGTGCGAAAAACATGCTGGAGTTCGCGACCAGTGGCCGAGCGCCGAACCCTGAATCGGCAAGTGATGCGGAGAAATATCTAAATGGCCAAGACGTCCGCCCGGGCTATAACTTCTTCCGTCAGGTGGCGGCCTACGGGATGTCCCTTGGTCCGGCGGAGGCATGCGCCCAATGCCTGATCATGTGAGGGCGCTGTCGGGGCGGCGGATCATGTCGGCATTGTTGCTGGTGACGTTGCTGTGGTTAACAGCATGTCAGACCGCCAGACGCCCCAGCGAGAGTGTGCAGCGATGCGCCCGAGGGCTCACCGTCGACGGGTATGCCCAGACGCAGCCGTACGAGGACCGGACCTGGTTGGAAGTCGGATTCATTGGCCCGGCATCAACAAGCGGAGCAGAGAAGGTGAAGCTCGATCCGGCCGGGAAACTATCACTGGCACTGGTTCCGCAGCGGCCGAGTGGGCCGTATGTGGTGATCGCCGAAGGTGAGGTGCGGTTGGCGGCCGACACCTGCTCTATCTCGGTAGAGAAGTTGAAACAGGGTTTAGAACCGCCAGGGCACCTGGGCATCTCACCAGAGCAGTCGGCTGCCGTGGCTGGCGGGGAGAGCGAGTTGATCATCTTGATGATCGGCCCGGAGACGATCTGACGGGCACTGGTTCCTGGCATGCGGTTCGGAATGGTGGGGTGCGTACATCGAGGTACGCACCCCACCGCCGTGGTCGGCATCTTGTGTTCGGCACCGGGAGTGGCCTGGGAGCGCCGGCGATCAGGGCCGTTTTCCATTGAGTCGATCGCTGCGCCTACGGGTCGAAGCGGTTACGCAGACGCCGCCGGCTAGCAAGGAGAACGCCAGTACATGCAACAGTCGTACGCCCGACGCGGCGACATGGCGGGAGGCCGGTAGTTGCGGTAGCACCATTACACCGAGTGCGAGTGTGGTCGCTCCGACCGAATAGAACACTGCTGGCCACGCCGGCCGCCTCTGGTCTACGGGCGTATGTAGACGCGGGACATGGCGCGCCAGTCCGACGACGACTGCTCCCCCAATCGCCGTGCTGGTCAAATCCGATACGGTCCACCAATGCACGCCGGTGGCGGCGTACCAGTCGACGCCGAGTGCGCGTAGCCAGCCGTCAGTGTGGGTGAGGAAATCCCAGCCGAGGTGACTGGCGGAGCCCAGTAGTGCGGAGGCGATGGTGACCCACCAGCGGTGCCGGACCGAACTGAGCATGGCATATTCGGGCCAGTGGAAGGTGGTACTGGCCGGCAGGTGCGGGGCGACCACGGCGGCGCACTGGCGGACCAGCCAGGCGTATACGAGTGCCACCGGGAGGCACCACCAGAGCAGGCCAGTCACCGTGTGGGTGCCCGCGACCTCCCACCGAGTCCCCATCAGTAGGTACGCCATGTCGGGCGACATCGCCCCGGTGCACAGGGCAACGCCGTCGAACCACCTGGGCCGCCAGAGTTTCAGCGGTAGCACTACAGCCAGATGCGAGGGGAAGGTTAACGGCACCCAGCGGAGGCTACCGCTCCCTGACCGCCGCGCACATCCTGCTGCCGCCGAACGCAGATCTCGCGGGCCTGACGCTGTCGTTTGGTGCTCCGGTGGTGCTCGGACGTTCGGCACCCAATCAGCACGGGCGCGACTGTTCCAGCATCGCAGCGGCCCTGCCAGCCGTCGTCGGCGGCGGCCTGTTGAATGCAACGCCTGGACCAGCGGAAACGAAAAGCCCTCCGTGTGGACGGAGAGCCGCTGAACCAGTACGTTATAGGAGTCTAAGCTCACGATAGAGATATTTTGCCCGGTTCCGACTACGGATCAGAAGGTTAGGGGTTCGAGTCCCTTCGGGCGCACTTCACGACCAAGGCCGTGACCAGCGGAAACGCTGGTCACGGCCTTGATTGCTTCTGCGTGCTGGGACGAGTCTTCCCAGTATTTGCTGGTGCTCCTGTGATGCTCCGTTGTCGCTGTGCTGTTTCGGCAGGGGTCCGTGTCGGTCTGAGCTGTCCCAGTCGTTTGCATGTCGGCTGGTCTGGATCATGGTCGAGGCGCCGGTGCGTCAGGGCGCAACCGTCGTCCACTGCGGTTACGGCTGTGGATCTTGCCATGAGATGTTGGCGCTGGTCGGTATTGATCCGGTGCCGTCCTACGTCTGGTACCAGGGTTCGCCGCAGCGCTGCCCCGGTAGCTCGGACCGACCGGCGGCGGCCGTTCCGTCCACTCGCGGCCTGCGGGCGACCGGACGAAAGTGCCAGCCGGGGGTACGGCGCAATGCGGCACCGATCTCGTCAAGCACCTCTGTCGGTACCGGCGTCCTCGTTGTCGGGTCAACGAGACTGCCGAGAAGCTCCCTTGTGCTCTGCTGGAGCTCCCGACCAAGCTCGTTACGCTCGGTGCGGATCCGGTAGCGGCGGCTTACCGTCGCGAGCAGCAGGCACGCGGCAGTGCCGACCCCGATCAAGAGGCTCGGAGCCAGCCGTCCGGCCGGAACGCCCGTCGCCATCTGGCGGATGCAGAACACCACCAGCGACACCGGCGGCAAGAGGGCCAAAGAGGTGACTACGACCAGCCACCGGCGTTCCCGGCCGAGTGCGGCGCGCCAGCCGCCGTCGTTGAAGGTGGCGAGCCGACAACCAATGCGGTTTACCCGCAACAGTTTGATACGCATCGCCTCGCGGGAACGCAGGTCGGGTTGGATGGATTCGGTCAGCATGGCCTTGGCCCCAGCCACCACTGTTCGATAGCGGACCTTCGGTGTCAGACGGTTATAGCTGCCAGCGGCGTATCGCGAGAGGTA
The DNA here is from genome assembly GCF_003664255.1 of Micromonospora sp. M71_S20. Lineage (NCBI taxonomy): Bacteria > Bacillati > Actinomycetota > Actinomycetes > Micromonosporales > Micromonosporaceae > Micromonospora > Micromonospora sp. M71_S20. Next base: position 2,911,811 of record NZ_RCCV01000001.1, read on the forward strand.
CCAGCCGGCCAGCCCCACTCCGACCAGCACCCAGAAAAGACCCTGTGCGCCACGTTCGCCGCCGGCGTCGCTGGTCAGGTTGATCCCGTACGAGACGGGAATCTGAGCCACGACGGTGGCCAGGGGAATCGCCGCCGCCGACACCCAACGATCCTGAGGAATCCCGTGCCACCGACGCTCCAGACGCCACAGCACGGGCAGTCGGGCAAGCCACCGTGCCAGTTCGGCCGCGCCGAGCAGCACCATCACCAGCGCCGCAGCCACCGTAGAGATCGTCAGATACTGGATGACCAACACACCAGCCGTTCTCGTCAGAGCGGCCCTCGGCGGGCCGTACCACACCGCGCTGGTGCAGCGTAATCAATCGGCAACCCGGTGTGAAAGCCGTCCATGACGGTGTCTGCGACATCGGCCGCCCACGAAGGCAGAGCGGAGCCTCTCCGGTGGCAACCCGTATAGCGGCGTACGCGGGATCAGCGTGCAGAGCGGCTACGTTTTCGCCGTGGGCGACGTGATGGAGGCGGTGCGTGGGCCTCGTGACCGCAAGCTGGACGACGTCACCGCTGCCGAAACCGGCCCCTGGAGAGGTTCGTCGGGACAACTACGGGGACCCGCAAGAGAGTTCGAGGACGTGGATCGGGCGGCGCTCCGATGTGCTCGGACGTTCGGCACCCGATCGGCATGGGCACGACCGTTCCAGCATCGCAGCAGTTTCACCGCCCGCCGACCGTCTCGGCCCGTTGAGCGCAACGCCTGGACCAGCAGAAACGAAACAACCTCCGTTTAGGCGGAGGACAGCTGGATCAGTACGTTATGGGATTCTCCGGTGGTTTCGGAGATGTCTTGCCCGGTTCCAACTGCGGATCAGCAGGTCAGAGGTTCGAGTCCCTTCGGGCGCACTTCACGAACAAGGCCGTGACCAGCGGAACGCGGGTCACGGCCTTGATTGCTTCTGCAGGTCGGGGCAGAGCGTCCCAAGCATCGATCTTGGTTCGTGGAGTGAGCAGTCGGTCGGGGCGACTCGGACCGGCCCTACGCGGCCTGCTCGCTCCGTTTCCGATGCGAGCGGCTGACCGCGTGGGCCGGCCGGTGACAGGGCCAGGTCAGAGCGCCGGGGACAGGTACAGGAGACGGTTGGGCGAGCCGGCCCCCGGGTTGATCACGACCGGGCTGGCGACGCTGAACAGGTAGCTGGCCACCTGGGCCGGTGTCCAGGACGGGTTGTTGCTGAGCACCCGAGCGGCGACGCCGGCGACGAGCGGCGCGGCGTGTGAGGTGCCGCTGATCGTCTGGGTCGCGGTGATCGAGTTCCACCAGGCCGACGTGATGCGGTCGCCGGGAGCGAAGATGTCCAGGCAGGGGCCGAAGTTCGACCAGCTTGCCCGGTTGTCGTTCGTCAACGTCGCGCCTACGGTCAGCGCGGCTGGCACCGACGCGGGTGAGACGGTGCAGGCGCTCACGTTCGAGTTGCCGGCCGGAACCGTTACCGTGATGCCGTCGGCGACCGCGTTCGTCACTGCGGTGTTGAGCGCGACGGTGGGGCTGGTCAGCACGCCGATGTTCGCCACGGCCGGCTGCCCGGCGGAGTGGTTGGCGATCATCCAGTTGATCCCGTTGATCAACATCGACAGCGTGCTCGGCAGGGCGCAGTCGAACACCTTGACCGCGACCAGCACAACGTTCTTGGCCGCCCCGTAGGTCGTCCCGCCGACGGTGCCGGCGACGTGGGTGCCGTGCCCGCTGCAGTCGTTGGCCGGGAGCGCGCCGTCGACGGCGTCGTAGCCGTACACCGCCTGGCCGCCGAAGTCGACATGGCTGATCTGGATCCCGCTGTCCACGATGTACGCGCGGACGCCGGTCCCGACACTGGTGAAGTTGTAGGTACCACTGAGTCCCAGCGACGCGTCGATCCGGTCGAGGTTCCACGGCGCGTTCGTCTGGGTGGTGGCCAGGCTGATCAAACGGTCCTGCTCCACCACCGCTACCGCCGGGTCGGCGGCCAGCCGGCGGGCCACCAGCTCTGAGGTCCGCACGGAGAAGCCGTTCAGCGCGTCGCGCCAGACCTGGTCCGGGCGGAAGCCGTACCGGTCGGCGAGGCGGGACACGCCAGCCTGCCGATCGCCGACCGTACCGCCGCTGTCCTTGAGGGTGACCACGTAGCTGCCGGGTACGGGGGTGGCGTTGCCGGTGCCGATGATCTCGCCGGTCGTCCCGGACCGCGGATCGGTGGCGGGTGTCGCAGTGGCCGGTCCGGCAGCCACGGTGAGGAACATGACCGTGGTGGCGAGCGTGGCCATGGCGGCCGTCCCGGCTCGACGCTCGCGGGCGAAGATCGTGTGGCGGTGGAATCTCATCTCCCAGCCTCCTTTGTCCCGGCCATTCCGGCGGGCCTACGACGCACCGATTGAATGGTCCGAACGGTTTTGCTGGATCGTACAGCCGATATAAGGCCGGATTCCATGGTCGTATTCGTGAATACAATCGATAAAGGTCTTTTCCAGCGTGGAGTGAGAAGAGTTCTGGCTCGATGTATCAGGGCTGCTTCTGGGGCCTCGACTACGGCTTGCTGCTGTCTGCGGGGCCGTGGTCGGCCTCGTCCTGGGCGCGGCCCCGGGCCTCGTCGAACGTGGCTGGGTCAGAGTCCGATGAAACTCCACTGCCTTCGCTCGGGGAGCGACCTTGTTTCTTCCGCAGCGGACTCAACGGCACCGGAGGGCTCCGCCCGGCGGTCGCCAGGTGGGGCCTCCGCGCGGAGCCACAGAACGTTGACGGACAGACCTCAGCGGCGCACCGCATGCAGTGGCGCACGCACCGCTCCATCGTTGACCCGCAGAGACATCGCCTGCGGCGACGTTGCGGTCGGGACAGGCTGCGGCGGGGCGTTGCAGGTCACGTCAGGTTGGTTGCCGGGCTTGCGCTGCGGCAGCTTGCCCGTCGCGAGGTAGTCGGCGATGGCGCTGATGATGCACGGGTTGCCGTTGAGCGAGTTGACGTGGGTGGTCTGGCCGACCTCCGCCAACAGCGAGCCGTTCGGGAAGCGGCGCCGCGCCTCGAGGCTGCCCTCGAAGGGCGTGGCCGCGTCCAGCGTGCCACTGACGAACAGCACGCTCTGGACCTTCGAGCCGTCGACTTCGACCGGCTTGGAGACCTTGCCGGGCCAGAAGAGACACGGCGCGTTGTACCAGGCGTTGTACCAGGTAGCGAACGGTGCGCTGCGGAACGTGCGCCAGTTGTCGCGCCGCCAGGTGTTCCAGCTGTGCGGCCACCGGGCGTCGGTGCACTGCACCGCGTTGTAGACCGCGTAGCCGTTGTCGTTGGCAGGGCGGAAGGAGTTCTCGTACGCCGCGACCAGCAACTCGGCGTCGGGGTCGTTGACGGCGTTGGCGAACAACTCGGCCAGGGTCGGCCAGATCCACTGGAAGTAGCCGGCGTACATGAAGATGTCGGTGAACTCGGCCGGGCCGACGACGCCGCCGGCCGGCGCCCTGCGCAGGTTGTTCTGCACCGCGTACCACCGCTGTCTGACCTGGCCGGTGGTCTTGCCGAGGTGGTAGACGTCGTCGAACTTCGCCACCCACTCGAACCACATGCGCAGGTTGCGTTCGAAGTTCACGTCCTGATCCAGGCCGGTCAGGTACCAGACCTTGCGGGGATCGATGTTGCTGTCGAGCACCATGCGGCGCACCATCTTCGGGTGCAGCGTGCCGTACACCTGACCGATGTAGGTGCCGTAGGAGACGCCGTACAGGTTGACCTGGCCGACGCCGAGCGCCTTGCGGATCGACTCCACGTCCTTGACCGTGTCAAGCGTGGTCATGTGGTCCAGCAGCGCGCCGCCGGCCGCCCGGCAGGCGTCAGCGTAGTTCTTTGATCGGTTGAGCCAGGTCTGCTCGATGTTCCGGTTCCACGGGACGTACTCCGGGCGTGGCCCGTCGAAGTAGTCGTTGTCGCAGGACAACGCCGGCACACTGGAGCCGACGCCACGCGGGTCGAAGCCGATCCAGTCATATGCATTCCCGACGCTGGTGGGGACGCATTCTGCCGGCGACGTGCAGAGCCCGGAGTTGCCGGGGCCACCCGGAAGGGACAGGATGACGCCCTGGTAGTCCTTGGCGGCTACCGTCGACCTGATCCGCGAGACGGCGATCTGGATCTTCCTGCCGTTCGGCCTGCTGTAGTCCAGCGGCACGTCGAGCAGGCCGCACTCAGCGCCGACCCCTTGCGGATCGGGCGTCCCGCAGGGTTTCCATGTGATCTTGCCGGCCTTTGCCGTGTCCGCTCCGGGCGCCGCTGAGGCGCCGTTCGCCGCAGGTGCGACTGCCACGGCCGCCGCGGCGATGAGGAGGGCGAGGCCCTTCGCGATCTTCCGATCCACAATTCCCCCTCATTGCAGAACTGGTCGCGCTCAGGAATTGGCTCGAGCCGAACAATGGAACGCTGCCCCGTTTCGGGTATGCCAGGCGCGCAGGGATTGCGCGGGACTCATCCCCCCCACCCGGACAAGACCCACTGTAGACCGCAGATCAGGACGGCAATTCTCACAGAGTGCTGTGAGGGTAACCGAAAACAGGTCATTCACATGGCTCTGCCTGCGGCCGGGTCAGGGCTCGGTGCTCGCGTCCCACCTGGCCCAGCCATTGGCACCGCCCACCGTGGACGGCGCGCTCGCTCACCTGGAGCCGTTTATAGCCGACGGCCGCGAGCCGCCGCCTCGACCTACCGTAGGTCCACGCACGTTGGGAGGTGCCGGCAGTCGATCACCTACGGCAGTCTCGTGACGTGGGTCTCTCCCATCGCATTCCCCTGACGGCTTACCAGTCTGAACTCTGGTTTGCCAGCTCGTTGCGTCCCGAGCTTCCGCAGTTCAACACGCTTGCCTACGAGCGACTGACCGGAAAACTGGATCTGACCCACCTGAAAACGTGTGTCGAGCGGGTCGTGCGGCGCAACGACGGGCTGCGGCTTCGGTTCGACGAGACGAACGGGACGCCGTACCAGTGGGTGGATGAGGACGTCCCGGAAATCGAGGTCGTCGACCTGTCCGGTGACCGGGACCCCCGCCAGGCGTGCCTGTCGTGGATGCGGCGGCCGTTCTCCCGCGCGTACTCCCTGAAACGCGCCAGGATGTTCGACGTGGCTCTGCTCAAGGAGAGCGAGTCGAGTGTGTACGTCTACCTAAACGTGCACCACCTGGTGTGCGACGGGTGGGGAATCCATCTGCTGATCAGCCAGATCAGGGCGGAATACCAGCAGGAGTCGGCCGATCGGGCGCCGTCGTACCTCGATTTCGTGACGGAAGCGGGCCGTTACCTGAACTCCGACGAGCGTGCCACGGACATCGCGTTCTACCGCGAAGAGCTCGCTGGGGTCGAGCCGGTGTTGTTCACGAGGAAGGCGCCGGGTGGCTCGTACCGGACCGGCCGCCACACGTTCACCGTCGAACGGGCCCGGACCGGCGAGCACGGCTCGATGTTCGCCATTGTCGCCGCCGCGTTGACGGTCTACCTGTCCCGCATTCACCGCACCGGCGACGTCGTCTTCGGCGTCCCGCTGCTGAACCGGCGCACCGCTGCCGAGCGGAACACCGTCGGGCACTTTGCCAACGCATTGCCCCTGCGGATGAACACCACCGGGCGGGAGACGTTTCGGGAGTTGGTGACGCGCCTTCGCGGCTCCACCCGTGCCATGCGCGCCCACGAACGCCTGCCGGCCGGTGAGCTGCTCCGGGAGCTCAGGCCTTCGGACGCCGGGCCGCGCCACCTGTTCGACGTGACACTGTCGTCCCTGCGGTGGCCCAGCTCCGAGGAGATTCCGGGAGTGGCACGGGAACCGATGGTGTACGGCCACGCCCACGAGACCGACGCGCTGGCGATCGTCGTCAACGAGTTCACGGAGGACGGCCCGGTCGTCATCGACATCGACTACGCCGCGGACGTGTTCGACGACGACTTTCCCATCGAGTCGCTGGCCGGCCATCTCACGACGTTGATCGGCAACGCGTTGGACGCGCCCGACGCGCCGGTGTCGAGTCTCGCGATGCTGGCGCCGGCCGAGCACGCACGCCTCGTACAGGCGGCGAACCCGGCGCGGATCGGGTACCCGAGGCACCAGACGTTGCCCGGCCTGTTCGAGGAGCAGGTCGCGCGTACGCCCGACCGGACAGCGGTCGTGACCGGCGCCCTCACCTACGCGGAGTTGGACGCTCGCGCCAACCGGGTGGCTCGGGCCTTGCGGAAGGATGGGATCCGGCCGGACGACCGGGTGGCCGTGCTGATCGAGCGTGACGCGACGATGCTCGCCGCCATCCTCGGTGTGCTCAAGGCCGGCGGTGCCTACGTGCCCATCGATCCCAGCTATCCGGCCGACCGCATCCGGTTCCTCATCGAAGACAGCGGCGCCAAGGTCGTGCTCGTGTCCGGCGCGACAAGGCCGCCCGTCGTGGACGCGGTGGTGCGCGACGTCGACGCGCTGACCGGTTCGCGAGCGGCGGTCGAGCCGGTGGCGACCGCTGACGACCTGGCGTACGTCATCTACACGTCGGGCTCGACCGGAAAGCCCAAGGGCGTCATGGTGGAGCACCACTCGGTGGTGAACCGGTTGGTGTGGATGCAGCGGCGCTATCCCATCGGCGACGCCGACGTGTTGCTGCAGAAGACACCCATCTCCTTCGACGTCTCGGTGTGGGAGCTGTTCTGGTGGACGCTCGCCGGAGCGGGGCTGGCGCTGCCACCCGCCGGCGCGGAGAAGGACCCAGAGGCGATCCTCGGCGCGATCGCCGCACACGGCGTCACCGTGATCCATCTCGTGCCGTCCATGCTCGGGCCGTTCCTCGACCTGATCGAGCGCTCGCCGCGACTGCGCGACTCCGCCGGCACGCTGCGGCTGGTCTTCTGCAGCGGCGAGGAGCTGACGCCGGGCAGGGTCGAGCAGTTCACCCGGATATTCGGTGATGGCGGCCCGAAGTTGGTGAACCTGTACGGGCCGACCGAGGCCACGGTCGACGTGTCCGCCTTCGACTGCCCGCCGGGGCCGGTGTCCCGGGTGCCGATCGGCCGGCCGATCGACAACATCCGGCTCTACGTCCTGGGTCGTCACGGCGAGGTTCAGCCGGGTGGGGTCGCCGGCGAGCTGTGCGTGGCGGGTGCCGGTGTCGCCCGGGGTTACCTGGACCGCCCGGAGCTGACCGGGGAGAGGTTCGTCGAAGACCCGTTCCACCCGGGCGAGCGGATGTACCGCACCGGCGATCTCGCGCGCTGGTTGGCCGACGGCAACCTCGAGTTCCTGGGCCGTATCGACGGTCAGGTGAAGATCCGGGGCAGTCGCGTCGAGCTGGGGGAGGTCCGCGACAGCCTTGCCACGTTCCCCGGTCTGCGCGACGCGATCGTGATCGACCACCGGTCCGAGGCGCGGGGCACCTGTCTCGTCGGGTACTACGTCGCCAGCGAGGAGGTCGACCCGGCGCGGCTGCGGACCCACGTGGCGAACACGTTGCCGGAGTTCATGATTCCCGCGTTCTTCGTACGGCTCGACCGGATCCCGCTGACGCCGAACGGAAAGCTGGACCGGTCCGCGCTCCCGTCCCCGGCCGCCGTGGACGTGCCGGACGAGCCGCCGCGCACCGAGATCGAGGCGGCGCTCGCGGCGATCTGGTCGGATGTGCTGGGCGTGGAGCGGGTCGGCATCCACCGGAACTACTACACCATCGGTGGTGACTCGATCCTCGCCCTGCGGGTCAGAGCCGAGGCCGAGAAGCGTGGGCTTCACTTCGAGCTGGCCGACCTGGTGCGGTATCCGACCGTCGCTGCCCTGGCGCACCGCGTCTCGACCGAGGCGCTGGCGGACCCGATCCCGGACCTCGTCCCGTTCCAGCTCGTGTCGAGCACGGACAGGTCGCGGCTGGCCGGTGTGCAGGACGCCTACCCGGCGACGCAGCTCCAGCTGGGTCTGCTTTACCACGGCGCGGAACACGACGGATCCGCCGTCTACCACGACGTCTTCCGTTACACGGTCCGGATGCCGTGGCGCGAGGAGCCGTTGCGGGAGGCGTTCGACCGGCTCGTCGAGCGGCACCCGGTGCTGCGGTCCTCGTTCGACCTGGGCAGCTTCTCCGAGCCCCTCCAGCTGATCCATCCACGGGCGCGCGGCGGCCTGGAGATAGCCGATCTCCGCGCGGTCGGCGAGGACGCCGCCGAGGCTGAGGTCACCGCGCACATCGAGCAGCGCTGCCGCCACCGGTACGAGTTCGACCGGGCGCCGCTCTACCTGATCCGCGCGCACGTCAGGCAGTCCGCGGTGGACCTGGTGTTCAGCTTCCACCACGTGATCCTGGACGGCTGGAGCGTCGCGAGCCTGATGAGTGAGCTGCTGCGCGACTACCTGCACCTGTCCGGTGCGGACATCGCACCGGTCCCGGCCGCCGCGCCGCCCTCGGCGGCGGCATACGTGATCGACGAGCGCCGCACCATCGAGTCGGCCGTCAGCAGGCGCTTCTGGCGCGAGGCACTCGAGGGTGCCGAGCTGACCCAGCTCGACGGCTTCCGCCAGTATGAGCCGCCCGGTGACGACCGGCTGAATACCCGCTGGGTCAGGTTGCCGGACGGGCTCGACACACGGGTCCAGCAGTTCTCCAGATCCCACGGACTTCCGGTCAAGTCGGTACTGCTCGCCGCACACTGCCTGACGCTGCGGCTACTGTCCGGGACGGACGATGTCACCACGGGCCTGATCACGCATGGCCGCCCGGAGCGACCCGGAGCGGAGAGCATCGCCGGCCTGTTCCTCAACACCGTGCCGCTGCGGGTCGGCCCGGCGTCGAAGACCTGGCTGGAAGTGGTGGGCCAGGTCTACCGCCAGGAGCGGGACATCCACCCACACCGGCGCTACCCGCTGCATGCCATCCAGAACGACCGGGGCGGCGCGCCGGTGCTGGAGACCGTCTTCAACTACGTCCACATGCACGTGCTCACGCCGATCTTCGAACTGCCCGGCGTCGAGCTGCTGGATTTCCAGACCCGGGAAGAGACCAACTTCACGCTGCTGCTCAACGCCGTCGTCAGCCCGACGGACGGGCGCATCTCACTGCGGGTGGACACCGACGGCCGCACGATCACGCCGGCCCAGACCGACCTTCTGATCGACTACTACCTCGCGATCCTGCGCCGGATCGTCGACGACCCGCACGCCGCGGTGGACTTCACGTTCCTGGCCGACCCGCCGGCCAAACCGCTGCCCGCCGTCGAGTCGCCGAGCGACATCGTGCGGCGCCTGGAAAGCCACGTGGCGCGCACTCCGGACGCCATCGCCGTGGCGTACGGGACCGAGCGGTGGACCTACGCCGAGTTCGACCGCATCGTCAACCGGGTGGCCTGGCGGCTGGTGTCGCTCGGCGCGGGTCCGGGCACGTGTGTCGGCATCGCCATGGACAGGTCGCCGGAGATGATCGCGACGATCTACGCCATTGCCAGGTCCGGTGCGGCGTGCGTACCGATCGACGTCACCTACCCGCAGGAGCGGATCACGGCGATGATCGAGCAGGCCGCACCCGTGCGGATCGTCGCGCATGCCCCGCGCGCCGGCCTGATCGCGGATCCGGCCCTGCTCGTGACCTGGGAGTCCATCACGGAGGACGCCGATCCGGTCGCGCTTCCCGCGATCCATCCGGAAAGCCTCGTCTACATCCTGTTCACGTCCGGGTCGACCGGCACCCCGAAGGGGGTGGCCCAGCCGCACCGCGCGCTGGACAACTATCAGGCCTGGCAGACGAACGTGCCCAGCGGCGCGGTCGGAGGCACGACCCTGCAGTTCGCGCCGCTCAGTTTCGACGTGTCGTTCCAGGAGATCTACACGACGATCAGCGGCGGCGGCACCTTGCGGATCATCGACGAGGAGCAGCGGCGAGACATGCCGAGCCTGCTGCGCCTGCTCGACCGCGAGGGCGTCGAGCGGATCTTCCTGCCCTACGTCGCCCTCCAACAACTCGCCGAGGCCGCGATCATGCTCGGCATCGTTCCGAGCAAGCTTCGCGTGGTGATCTCCTCGGGCGAGCAGCTGCGGGTCACGGCCGAGATCCGGCAGTTCATGGCCGCCCTGCCCGGTGCCATTCTGGAGAACCAGTACGGCCCGACGGAAACGCATCTCGTCACGGCGTACCCGCTGGCCGGCGACCCCGCGGAGTTCCCGAACCTGCCGCCGATCGGTCCGGTCATCAACGACGTCGAGCTCTACCTGCTCGACGAGCGGCTGCGCCCGGTGCCGCGCGGAGTGCTGGGCGAGCTGTACTTCGGTGGAACCGCGTTGGCCGACGGGTATCACGGCCGGCCGGAGCTGACCGCGCAGCGTTTCGTCGCGAACCCGTTCGGCGAGCCGGGCAGCCGGCTCTACCGCACCGGTGACCTGGCCAGGGTGCTGCCCGGCGGAGCCCTGGTCTGGGCCAGGCGCACCGACACCCAGACCAAGATCCGTGGCTACCGGGTGGAGCCGCTCGAGGTCGAGATCGCGATCATGGCTCTGGCGCAGCGCTTCCCGGGCATCCGTGAGGCCGCAGTCGTCGCGCGGCGGCGGGATGGCGCCGACTCGTTCCTCGCCGCGTTCCTGGTCGGTGACGCGGGCGCGGTCGACCTGAACGAGGTGCGAGCCCTGCTGCGTGAGTCGTTGCCAGACCATCTCGTGCCGTCACACATGACCTGGCTGGACCGGATGCCGCTGACGCCGAGCGGCAAGCGGAACGACGCGGAGCTGCGCCGGATCCCGCTGGCTGCCGTCAGTGCCGCCGAGCAGGTCGCACCGCGCGACGCCTACGAGCGTTCGCTGGTGGAGATCCTCACCGAGCTGCTCCACCTGCCCTCGCTCTGCGTGCACGACAACTTCTTCGAGATCGGTGGTACGTCACTGACGGCGATGCGGCTGGTCGTGGTGCTGGAGAAGCGGTTCAGGGTGAGCGTGCCGCTCTCCGCGTTCGTCACCACGCCAACCGTCGCCGGGCTGGCGGCGCTGCTGCGTTCCGGCGGCGCCAGCCTGACCTACGACCCGCTGGTGCCGATCCGCGCGGGCGGAGACCGAACACCGCTCTTCCTCGTGCATCCGCTGGGCGGCAACGTGCTCTGCTACGTGCGCCTGGCCAGGCACCTGCCGGCCCAGCAGCCGGTGTACGGATTGCAGGCGGGCGGGAGCGACCCCGGGTCCAAGCCGCTCGGGTCGATTCCCGAACTCGCGCGCTCCTATCTCGAGGCGATCCGGCGGGTCCAGCCGAGCGGCCCGTACCGCATCGGCGGCTGGTCCTTCGGTGGGGTCGTCGCCTTCGAGCTGGCGCGCCAGCTTCGGCGCGAGGATCCAGCAAGTGTCGAGCAGCTCATCCTGCTCGATCCCATCGCCCGCCGGCCGGGCACGCGCGACCCGGTCGCCGACCACGCCTTGCTGGAATGGTTCTTCTGGGAGCTGATCTGGCTCGAGCGCAGCGGCAAGGCACCCGTCGAGGCCATCCCGGACGGGCTCGCCGAGGAGGAGAAGTTCGACTTCATCATGGCGCGCGCGACCGCTGCCGGGGTGCTGCGGCCCGGCAGCTCGCGGGCGTCGGTACGCCGGCTGTTCCGGATGTTCTCCGCGCACTGGGAGGCACTCATGGCCTATGAGCCCGGAGTCCTCGACCAGGACCTCACCCTGGTCCGGGCCAGCGACCGGCTGCCGATGGTGCTGCTGCCCATGCACACCGCCGCCGGGACCCTCCACACCGACCCCGCGAACGGCTGGGCGAGACACACCAGCGGGCGGATCGACGTGATCGACGTGCCGGGCGACCACATCGTCCTGATGGAGGAACCCTACGTGGCCGAGGTCGCCCGGCGGATCGCCGAGGCGCTGGACAGCCGGGAAGAGGCGGCGTGAAGGCGATCATCATTGGCGCCGGCATCGGCGGCCTCGCGGCGGCGGCGAGCCTGCGCCGGGTCGGTGTCGATGCCGAGGTCTACGAACGGGCCGGCGAGCTGCGCCCGGCGGGGTCCGCACTCTCGCTCTCGATCAACGCGCGGATCGCTCTGCGTACCCTGGGAATCGAGCTCGACGTCGAGCGCGGCAGCGTCTACTACAGCCTGGACTTCCGCACCGCCCGGGGCCGCCGGATCCGGCGGATCCCGTTCGGGCACATCGGCGAGCGGCTCGGCGCGCAGAACGTCGCCATCCACCGCGCGGATCTGCAGCAGGCGCTGCTCGAACACCTCGACGCCACGGCGGTCCGGCTCGGCGCGACCGCGACCGGGTTTCAGGTGGATGCCGACGGCGTCCGGGTCGACTTCGCGGCCGGCGGTGTGGCGCGCGGCGACGTGCTCATCGGGGCGGACGGCTTCAACTCGGCGATCCGGCGGCAGCTGGTGGGACCGGAGGAGGCTCGGGAGCCGGGCTACGTGTGCTGGCTCGCCACCTTGCCGTTCCGACACCCCACCGTGACCGACGGGTACTGCGCCCACTACTGGGGCCGGGGGCAGCGGTTCGGGCTCGTCGACATCGGCGGCGGGCGGATCTACTGGTGGGGCACCAAGAACGTCCCGGATGCCCGCGGGTGGGCCGGGGGCAAGGACGAGATTCTCCGCACGTACGCCGGGTGGGCGCCGGAGGTGCGGGCCGCGATCGCCGCGACACCGGCGGCGGCCATCATCAGTGTGCCGGCCCAGGACCGTCCGTTCCTCGAGCAGTGGGGGACCGGGCCGGTGACGTTGCTCGGTGACGCGGCACACCCGATGCTGCCGAGCATGGCGCAGGGGGCCGCCCAGGCCGTCGAGGACGCCGTCGTCCTCGCGCGCCACCTCGGCGCCGCCTCCGACGTGGACGAGGCCCTGCGGGGGTACGAGGCGGAACGCCGCGAACGGGCCAGACTCATGGTGGACTCCTCCTCCGCGTTGAGCCGGGTCGAGCAGCTCGACCGTCCGGTCGCCAGCCTGCTGCGCGACCTCTACATGCGATTCGTGCCGCGATCGGTGATCGACCGGCGCAACGAGGCGGCGATGACCTTCGACGCACGATCGCTGGCGGTGCATGATCATGGCCATTGATGCCCCGGCCCGGGCCGTGCTTCCGGAGGTCCGCCGGCCGTTGAGCCCACTCGAGCGCTGGTACTGGATCGCCGACCAGGTGTCCCCGCTCAATGTCATCGCCCGCGTCCGGGTCACCGGCCGGCTGACCCCGTCATTGCTCCGCCAGGCGCTCGGCGCGTTGCGGGTGCGGCATCCGTTGCTGCGCGTCGCGATCGAGTCCGGCGCGGACGGTCCCTGCTTCGTGCCGACGGACGCGCCCATCCCGCTCCGCTGGGTCGCGGGCACGGCCGACGACGACTGGCTTCGCCAGATCAACGAGCACGAGATGGTCCAGGCCGTCGACTGGCGCACCGGCCCGCTGTGCCGCACTGTCGTCGTGACCAACGACGACGTGCACGACCTGATACTGACGCTCCCGCACTGTATCGCCGACGGCACGACGGTGCTGTCACTCGTCAAGGACTGGCTCACGCTCGCGGCCGGCCGTGGATCGGACGTGCGCGAGCCCGGTCTGCCGGCGTCCGAGGAGATGTTTCCACGACGGCACCGTGGCCGGGCCGGTGCGCGTCGCCTGCGGTGGCAACGAAGTCGCGACGACCGCCGGCTGCGGCGCCTGCGGCCCGCCCGGGTGGAGCCGAGCGAGTTCGTCCCGTTCACCGCCCGCCGGACCCGCGTGGTGCACCGGTCGCTCTCGGCGGATCAGGTCGACGCGCTGCTGCGGGCCTGCCGCCGCGAGCGCACCACCGTGCACGGCGTGCTCGCCGCCGCCATGGTCGCCGCCGTGGCCGGCGACGGCCCGGAACGCCCCGCCGGCGTGGCGATCGGCTCGCCGATCAACTTCCGCGACGGGCTCGTGCCGCCGGTGCCGGACACCGCCGTCGGCACCTATGTCGCCACCGTCGGATCGCTCGTCCCGGTCGAGACGTCGCTCTGGTCGATGGCCAGGACCATCAGCCGGGACCTGGTCAGGCGCAAGCGCCGCGGAGAGCACTTCGGCATGGTCAACCTGGTCGGCGGCTCGTGCCCGATGACCGTCGAGGAAAGCGCGCCGCTGATCGACTTCATCGAGACGCAGGGCCCGGTCAACCTCTGCATCTCCAACATCGGACGGTACGACTTCCCGGCCAGCATCGGGCCGTGGCAGCTCTCCGGCGCCCAGTTCCTCGCCGGCCTGTCGGTGTGCGGGTACTTCGTCGCCACGGTCAACACGAGCCATGACCGGCTCCACTGGAACTTCAGCTACGTCGAGGGCGGGCTGCCGCGGGATCGGGCCGTACGCCTCGTCGCGGCGAGCTTCGACGCGGTCCTCGCTGCACTGGGAGAGGAGTAGGGCGTGTTCAGAAGGCGAAGACCGTTGTCACCAGGCGGAAGGCCGGTCGTCATCACCGGTGCGTCCTCCGGGCTCGGCCGGGCCGGGGCCCTCCATCTGGAACAGATCGGCTTCCGGGTGTTCGCGGCCGTACGGCGCACCGAGGACGGCAAGAAGCTTCTCGCCGAGTCACGGTACGACCGCATCTCCCCGATCATCCTGGACGTCACCAAGCCGGACGAGATCAGCTCGGCGGCCGACGAGGTGTCCGCCGCGGTGGGTTCCTCGGGACTGTGGGGTCTCGTCAACAACGCCGGCATCAGCGTTCCCGCCCCGCTGGAGTGCCTGCCGGCCGAGCAGTTGCGGCTGCAGTTGGAGACCAACCTGGTCGGTCAGCTCGCGGTGATCCAGGCGTTCCTGCCGCAGCTTCGCGCCCGCCGGGGCCGGATCGTGAACGTGACGTCCGGCCTCGGCCGCATCGCCCTTCCCTACCTCGGCGCGTACGCCGCCTCCCAGTTCGCCAAGGAAGGCATGAGCGACGCGCTGCGCCGCGAGCTCGCGCCGTTCGGGGTGTCGGTGTCGGTGGTCCAGCCGGGTGCGATCCGGACCCCGATCTGGGAGAAGATGGCCAGCGCCGGCCGAGACATCATGGCCACGGCCCAACGGCGTGACCTGTACCAGGGATCGTTCGACCGATTCCTCGCGATCAACGCGCATCAGCTCGAGGTCTGCCGGACCACCCCGGACGACTTCGCCGCGGTGGTGGCCGAGGCCCTCACCGCGCGGCGGCCCAGGACCCGCTATCCGGTCGGCGCGGACATGCGCAGGACCCGGGTGCTGACCCGGCTGCTCCCAGACTCCGCGCTCGACAAGCGGCTGTCCCCACTTGTCTCGACCGACTGAGGAGGACCCATGAGTGACCAGGAGATCCGTGCGCGGGCGCAGGCGGCGTTCGCTCGAAACCTGCAGTACATCGAGGCCGAGAAGATGCGGGAATGGGTGGACCTGTTCACGCCGGACGGCGTGCTGGAGTTCGCGTACGGCCCGCCGGGTGTGCCGTTCCGCTTCGCCGGCCACGACGCGTTGTACGAGCACATGAAGAACTTCCCGGAGCTGCTCCGGGTGCGCTTCGCAGACCTGGTCTTCCACGACACGGTCGACCCCGAGCTGGTGATCGCCGAGTTCCGGGCGGACGGCAAGGCGGTCCCCACCGGCCGCGCCTTCCACCAGACCTACATCTCGGTCGTGCGGACCAGAAACGGGAAGTTCGTGCACTTCAAGGACTTCTGGAACCCGTTGCCGGTCATCGAGGCGCTGGGGATGGACACGATCGAGCAGATCGACGCCGCATAGCCACCTGATCGGAGGCTCCATGCGCCCGGGCGATGCTTCCTCGGTGCTGTCTGCTCCCGCGCTCGCCGACGGGCTCGACCTGGTGGTCGACCTGACCGCGAGCCGAGGCTCCGCGCCGGTCGACACCAGGGCTGGCGGAGTGGAGTTCACCGGCCGGGCCGGGTGCCGGCCCGCTGTCCAACGAGGTGTGGGAAGTCGCGGCCCAGGGAGAGGGGCACCAATGCGGTTGGCCGACAAGATCATTATCGTCACCGGCGGCACCCGAGGCCTCGGCCGGGCCATCGCCGAGCAGTTCCACGCCGAGGGCGCGACCGTGATCTGCGCGGCCCGCAATCCCTACGACATCGGGGAGGTGGCCACCGATCGCCTTGTCTACCGTCGGGTCGACGTGACGGAGGAAGAGTCCGTCCGCGACCTCATGCAAACCACGGTGGATACCTTTGGACGCATCGACGTGCTGGTGGCCAACGCCGGCGTGAGTCGAGACGGCAAGATCGTCAGGCTTGCCCTCGACGACTGGGACATCACCGTCCGCACCAACCTCACCGGCGTCTTCCTCTGCACCAAGGAGGCCGCCGCCCACATGACCGCCCGTGGCGAGGGCAGGATCATCACGGTCTCCTCGTGCGTCGCGACCAAGCCCGTCCCTGGCGCCGCCGCCTACAGCGCCACCAAGGCCGCGGTGGAGGCCTTCACCCGCACCGCGGCCATCGAGCTCGGGCCCAAGGGTGTCACCGTCAACTGCCTGGCCCCCGGCTACATCAACGGTGGGATGGGTCGCCGGCTCGCCGCCGCGCCAGAACGCTGGCAGCGCTACCAGTCCCGGCTCGTCCTCGACCGTCTCGGCACCCCGGAAGAGGTCGCCGCCGCCGCGATCTTTCTCGCCACCCCCGCCAGCTCATACATCAACGGCCACATCCTCGAAGTCAGCGGCGGCCTGCGGTGGATGGCCTGACCGCCGGTCGGCACGTCCGGCTCGTCGCGTCGAACCGGTACCAGGAGTTGTCGCTCGCCGCGAACGCCGTCACCGCAGCGGTGCAGCACGCGGCGGCGACCGCCGGGGAAGTCCCGGGCCGCACTCGGCCCGCCAGGCCGGCGGCCGCCGTGGCCAGCCCGACGAGCCCGATGCCTCACCGGTGCGTGGCCTGCGCATCGCGGTCGACTAGCCCAGTGCACTGCGCGTGCACCGGGTCACCGCGTTGTCAGCCTCCGGGACCTCATCCCGCCGGCAAGGGCCCCGCTCGGCGCCGGAAGCGGCGCGGTAGCGCCTTTCCTGCCTTGCTCCGTGTGTCCGGCCGGTGGGCCGCCGGTAAACTGCGCGGCGGCCTCAGTCCGTGCCCTGCGCACTGTGGCCATCGTCAGCGACCGGCGCATCATCGATCGTTCCCCGCATCCGCGGACGAGAGGCGAACCCCAACATGACGGCGGTATCGGGCCAGCGACCGACTGCTGCGGATCCGGCGGTTGCCGGGCAGGCAGCGGAGGACCTACGGGCGTTGTTCGGGCAGTCCATCGCCGTCTTCGCGTCGCTCGGGGGGCCGGCACATCTGGTCGAGACGGCGAATGCGGCGTTCTTCTCCGCCATCGGCGAAGACCGGGCGCGTACCGGGGTCGCGATCGCCGAGCTGATGCCCGAACTGGCCGGTCAGGGTTTCATCGCGCTGCTCGACCAGGTCTACCGCACGGGTGAGCCCTACACCGGCCGTGACGTCCGGGTGGTGCTGGGCGCCGGGCCACACGCGCGGGAGGCGTTCTTCGACTTCACGTACGAGCCGCGTCGCGACGCCGACGGTGACGTGACCGGGATCCGTGTGATCGGGGTGGAGACCACCCAGGTCAAGCATGCCCAACGACTGATGGCCGAACATCGTGCCCTGTTGGAGCAGATCGCCCGCCAGGCACCCCTGACCGAGGTGCTCGACGGGATGGCCCGCTGTATCGAGAACCTCGCACCGCAGGAGATCCTCGTCTCCGTTCTGCTCGCCGACTCCGACGGCCGGCACCTGCGCCACGGCGCCGCGCCCAGCCTGCCCGACTTCTACAACGAGGCCATCGACGGGATCGCCACCGGTGAAGGCGTCGGCTCCTGTGGCACCGCCGCCCACCGGCGGGAACCGGTCGTCGTCACCGACATCGCCACCGACCCGTTCTGGGACGACTTCCGGGACCTGGCCGGCCGGGCCGGGTTGGCCGCCTGCTGGTCGACGCCGATCCTGGCCCGCGACGGCGGCCTGCTGGGTACCTTCGCCATGTATCACCGCACCCCACGCGTCCCGCAGGACACCGATCTCGCCCTCGCCCGGGTCTTCGCCGGCACAGCGGCCCTGGCCATCGAACGCCACCACATCGAGCAGGGGAAACTCGCCGCCGAAGCACGCGCCAAAGCAGCCCACGACGAATTGACCAAGGCGGTACGCGCGGAGCGGGAACTGCGCGCCGAGGCTGAGCAGCGCGCTGCCGCCGCCGCGGAACTCGCCGCCCAGATGCGTGCTGCCGCAGCCGCGCAGGCCGCCGCACCACACCCCGAGCACTGCCAACTCGGCGGCGTCCAAGGGTGCACCGCACCAGCCGAGATCAAGATCGCCGATTCGTGGGGCGACTCGGCGTGGGGCTGTCCCGTCCACGTCGAGGAGGCCATCCTCAACGTGCGGTCGGTCTTCATCGCCAGCGAGGTCCTCGGCGGGTTGGCGGCCTACCTCAACCGCTAGCCACGACCACGGCAGGGCCGCCCGGTCAGGGTTCGGGCGGTAGCGCCGCTGGTTCTCATCGCCGTCGGCGCGCCGGTGTCGACCCGGCATTGGCAACCGCGAGCGGGCTGACGGTCGGGCGCTCAATCAGTCGGCAGGAGCGGACGCATGAACGTCCGCTCGTATCGCACGACACAACCCGAGTCGTCGCGGATGCGATCAGCGGCGACGAACTCCGGGTCATCGCCGAACCGGGCGCGGTAACGCTCGTAGGCTGCCAGGCTTTCGAAGCTGAACAGCGCTTCGGCCTGGTCACTGGCCCCTTCGGAGGGCAGGAAATAGCCGTGGTGCACGCCACCGTGCTTGTTCACAAGCCGCATCCATGCGCGGGCAAAGCGTTCAAACGCCTCGATCTGCTCAGCATTGATGGTGTAGTGCACGACGCAAGTGATCATGGCACCACCATAGGGCCGTGGCCGGGAAGATTGAGCCACCTGTCACGCCCGCAGAAGAGCAGGGGCGTACAAAAAGATCCCCACCGGCGTTTCCGCAGGTGGGGATCTCTCCAGCCCGACGAGGTCAGTTGTCGGGCGGGGACGGATCGTCGGCCTTTCGAGGGCCGACGGGCCGCCCGGGAAGTTAGACCAGTTGCCGGGCGCGGGTGGCGATGACGGTGGCGGTGCCGCTGCTGGACAGGCCGGAGATCAGGTGCGCCCGGTAGGTGCCGTTCGGAAGCACGGTCCACAGGTCCGGGGTGCCGTCGGCGTTGATGTCGGCCGCCTGGAGCGTGCTGATCGTGACGCCGGTGTTCCAGTTCGCCGCCACCTGGTACTGGGTGTGGGCCAGCGTGCCGGTGCCGTCACCGTTGTCGACCATGGTGACTCCGGTCCACAGGTACAGGTCACCGGTGCCGGCGTTGCGCAGGAAGAGCGCGATCCCTGAGGCGGTCTCGGTGCTGGCGAGGCTCCAGTTCTGCCAGTCGGTCCCGCCGGTCGGCGTGGGGTTGGTCAGGCCGGTGACGCCGTAGTAGAGGCCCGGCGCGAAGTAGTTGGGGTGGTAGCCGAGCCGGTAGCCGTTGGTGGCGTCACCGGCGATGCCGAGGAGGTCCGGGATGCCGGTGTCGACGCCGTCAGCCTGGAACGCGTTCACCAGTTGCAGCGGGCTGTTGCCGTTGGCGTCGATCAGGTTGTCGTATCCGATGGAGAACTGGTTGCCGCTGAGGGCAGGGTTGGTCATCGTGCCGTCCCCGGCACCGCGGATGACGCCACCGTTACCGGCGGAGGTTCCGGTCGGGTGGTAGTACAGGAAGTCCTGGTGGTCGGCGCCGGTGAAGCGCCCGGTGATGACCTGGGCGCCGTCGAAGTCGGTCGGGGCGTTGTACTGAGTGACACCGGTGCCGCGCAGGCCGATGTTGCTGGCCGGGGCCTGTACCTGGCCGGTGCCGACGCCGGTCTTGTGGGACTTCACGCCGAGCCCGGACCAGACGCCGGAGCCGAGACCGGTGCCCGGGCCGCCGACAGCTACCAGGTCGGGGACCCCGTCGCCGTCGAGATCCTTGTCGACCGGGCCGGTGGTGACGGCGGGTGTGGGCCTCGGCGCGGCCTGGGCCGGCAGGGCCGGGACGAGCGCGGTCACCGCGAGCGCGACGGGCGCGGTCCAGGCGAGCATGCGTCGGGTACTGAACGAATTCGTCAAAGGATTCCCCCGTGCGGTGAGTGGGTTGCCGCCCGGACGGTACTGGACGACGGCAACACTTCCTGCCATCCCGGACGTCAGGAACCGCACCTCGGTGCCTGTTCTGGTGCGGCCGGTCGCGGCCGTCGACCGACCCGGCAAGACATTGACATGTTTACATGTGTCCATCAATTCGTGTATGAAGGCTGCAAGCACGTCTGGGTGCTGGTTCCTCGGAGGGAGCGACGATGAAACATGCCATGCGCCGCCTACGAACGGCGGCGGTCGCGCTCGGCGCCTGCACACTCGGGCTGAGTCTGATGTCGGTACCCGCCGCCGAGGCGTACTCGGTGCAACCCCTCGCGCCGCAATCCGTACGGGCACCCGAATCGGATCAGTTCTCGGCGGAGGGCGTCACCACGGTCGGTGAACTCCGCACCGTCACCGGCACGCTCTCCTCCGCCGGGGACGGCCGGACGCAGGTCATCCGGCACCCCGGTGCGTCGTACGTCAAGGTGCACTTCAGCGCGCTGCGACTGGCCCACGGCGACTACGTCACGGTGTCGAGCCCCGACGGCCGGGAGAGCTACCGGTACGACCGCTACCTGAACCGGGCGACCGGCTCGGACTACACCACCGACGGGCAGCCGGGCTTCTGGGCGATGTCGGTGGAGGGCGACACCGCGGTGGTGACGATGCACAGCAGCCGCGCCTCCCGCGGCAACGTCGCGACCATCGACCGGTTCTGGCGCGGCTACGACCGCGCGGAGATCGCGCAGCACAACCTCTCCACGCAGTCCGTCTGCAGCACCGACGCCCGTCGCGACGTGGTCTGCTACCAGAACAGCCACCCCACCGAGTACGCGCGCGGCAGGGCGGTGGCGCGGCTGCTGATCAGCGGCGGTGGGATGTGCACCACCTGGCGGGTCGGCAACACCAACCGGATGCTGACCAACAAGCACTGCTTCTCCACGCAGGCCGCCGTCAGCGGCAGCGAGATGCAGTTCAACTACCAGTGCGCCACCTGCGGCGGCTCGAACCCGGGCGCCGGCACCAAGGTCAGCGGCGCGACCCTCTACAAGGTGAGCAGCGGCGGCTCCAGCGAGCTGGACTACGCCCTGTACTCGGTGAACAACTTCACCAGCATCCAGAGCTTCGGCACGCTGTACCTGGCGACGACGGCCACCACCACCGGCACGCGGATGTACATCCCGGGGCACGGCGACGGCAGCCCGAAGCGACTGTCGATCTACGAGGACACCCAGAACGGTGCGACGTGCACCGTGAAGAACGCGAACTACAACGCCTCGAACATCAGCTACAGCTGTGACACCTCCGGCGGCAACTCGGGCTCGCCGGTGCTGAACTCCAGCCACCGGGTGATCGCCCTGCACCACCTCGGCGGCTGCCCGTCGAACCAGGGCGCGAAGGCGCACGTGATCTACAGCCAGATCGCCAGCCTGATCGACAACAACGGCTGACGACGACCGACGCCGACGGGCCGTCGGGGCGCGACACGCACCCCGGCGGCCCGTCGGCGACGACAGTGGCCCGCGGCGCCTATCCTCGCGGCCATGGGAGCTGTCAAGCCGTGGCACGTGTTCGCCCTGACGATCTGCTGCCTCCTGCCGGCCGTGGCGGCGGTCGTCGGCGGGGTCCTGGCGGCCCGCCGGTCGCGCAACCGGCGCTGATCGGCGGGCGCGGCGGCCTCCGTCCCGCTCGGTGAGGGCGCACAGGCGGAACCCGCTGCCTGCCGGGCACGCGAGCACGGTGGACACGTCAGGCCGGCACCGGCTGGTCGAACTGGGTGCGGTACAGCTCGGCGTACCGGCCGCCCCGGGCCAGCAGGTCGGGGTGCCGGCCGCGTTCCACGATCCGGCCCTGTTCGAGCACCAGGATCTGGTCGGCGGAACGGATCGTAGAGAGTCGGTGCGCGATGACCACGCTGGTCCGCCCGGTCAACGCCTCACCCAGCGCCGCCTGCACCGCCGCCTCGGAGGTCGAGTCGAGGTGTGCGGTGGCCTCGTCGAGGATCACCACGCGCGGGCGGGAGAGCAGCAGCCGGGCGATGGTGAGCCGCTGACGTTCGCCTCCGGAGAGGCGGTACCCCCGCTCGCCCACGACCGTCTCCAGACCGTCCGGCAGCGAGCGGATCAGGTCGGCCAGCCGGGCGCGACGCAGCACGTCCCACAGGTCGTCCTCGGTCACGTCGGGTCGGGCGTAGAGCAGGTTGGCGCGGATCGTGTCGTGCAGCAGGTGACCGTCCTGGGTGACCACCCCGAGGGCGTCCCGGACCGAGTCGCCGGTCAGGTCGCGGACGTCGCGCCCGGCGAGCCGGACGGCGCCCTCCTCCACGTCGTACAGGCGCGGCAGCAGTTGCGCGATGGTGGACTTGCCTGCGCCCGACGAGCCGACCAGGGCGACCATCTGTCCCGGCTCGGCGCGGAACGAGATCCCGTGCAGCACCTCCTCGCCGCCGCGGGTGTCGAGCTTCGCCACGTCCTCCAGCGAGGCCAGGGAGACCTTCTCGGCCGACGGGTAACCGAAGCGGACGTCGTCGAACTCGACCGCCACCGGCCCGTCGGGCAGCGGCCGGGCGTCCGGCCTGTCCTCGATCATCGGCTTGAGGTCCAGGATCTCGAAGACCCGTTCGAAGCTGACCAGCGCGCTCATGATCTCCACCCGCGCGCTGGCGAGCGAGGTCAGCGGCGCGTACAGGCGCGACAGCAGCAGGGCGAGCGCGACGACCGCGCCGGCGTCGAGCTGCCCGCGGATGGCGTACGCGCCGCCCAGGCCGTACACCAGGGCCAGCGCGAGGGAACCGACCACGGTGAGGGCCGTGATGAAGACGGTCTGCAACATGGCGGTACGGACGCCGATGTCGCGCACGCGCCGCGCGCGGGCGGCGAACTCGGCGGACTCCTCCGCCGGCCGCCCGTAGAGCTTGACCAGGGTGGCGCCAGGCGCGGAGAACTTCTCGGTCATCCGGGTGCTCATCGCCGCGTTGAGGCCGGCCGCCTCCCGTTCGAGCCGGGCCAGCTTCCGGCCCATCCTCCGCGCGGGCAGCACGAAGATCGGCAGCAGCACCAGCGCCAGCAGGGTGATCTGCCAGGAGAAGGTCAGCATCACCGCGAGCGTGAGGAGCAGTGTCACGGCGTTGCCGACCACGCCCGAGAGCGTGTCGCTGAACGCCTGCTGCGCCCCGATCACGTCGTTGTTGAGGCGCGAGACCAGGGCGCCGGTGCGGGTCCGGGTGAAGAAGGCGACCGGCATCCGCTGCACGTGGTCGAAGACGGCGGTCCGCAGGTCGAGGATCAGGCCCTCGCCGATCCGCGCCGACTGGTAGCGGGTGAGCAGCCCCAGCCCGGCCTCGGCGAGCGCGATCAGGGCGATCGCCACGGCCAGCCGTACCACCGTCGCCGTGTCGGTGCCGGAGACGATCGCGTCGACCACCCGCCCGGCCAGCACCGGTGCGGCCACGGTCAGCACCGCGGCCACGACGCTGCCCGCCAGGAACCACGCGAGCAGGCGGCGGTGCGGGCGGGCGAAGCCGCCGATCCGCCTGAGGGTCGCCTTGGAGAAGGGTCGCTCGTCACGCTGATGCATCGCGTGGTGCAGGGACATCCACGCGGTGACTTCCATGCTCATGCCGCGAACCTAGGACCTGGAGCGAGGTTGAGGTCAAGCGAATTCGTCCCCTGTGGAGGCGGAAACGCCTGGCGATCGAGGGGTGCCCCTCCGACACTCCGCGGCGGCGGTGTCCGTCCGCTCGCGGACATCGCCACACTGGGATACTCTCCGTGCTGCTCCAGTCACGATGTCGTCGTTCGAAGGGGAACCCATGGTGGGCCGTGAGCCGGTCGCGGAACCGTCCTTTGCCAGCGAAGACTCCAAGCCGATGCCCTGGTCGCAGGCGCGTGAGCGGCTGACGGAGGCGGGAGAGTTCTTCCTGTGCACCGTCCGGCCGGACGGCCGGCCGCACGCCGTGCCGCTGCTGGCGCTGTGGCTCGACCGGAGCATGTACTTCTGCTCCAGCGAGACCGCCCACAAGGTCGACAACCTCGCCGCCAACCCGCACTGCGTCCTCACCGTCGGCAGCCCCGAGCTGGACCTCTCGATCGAGGGCACGGCAGCCCGGATCAGCGACCCCGCGACGCTCAAGCGCGTCGCCGAGGCGTACGGGGAGAAGTACGGCTGGGAGGTGACCCCGGTCGACGGTGGGATCGACGGCGACGGGATCGGCCCGTCGCCGTACGTCGTCTTCGAGGTGACCCCGGCCAAGGTCATCGGCATGGACAAGGGGTCCGGCTTCAGCGCGACCCGGTGGCGGTTCGAGTGAGCACGCCGGCCGGGCGCGTCAGCTGAGCGCCGAGGCGTGCCGGGCGGTGCGGTGCGGCCACCAGTAGGCGATGGCGACGCTCGGCGTCGGGGGGCGCCGTCGCCGGGTTGATATCCTTCGCCGTGCCGACCCACCTGGCCGGCTCGACCCCGCTCCCCGCGTCACCGATGTCCCGGGCGCGGCCGTCGGCGACACGGAGCAGCTCAGCACAGTCGAGAGCCGAGGCGATGATGACCACCTTCAGTTGGTCGGAACTTCGGCGCGATCCCGTCCACGAGGACGACCACCTGCTCGTGCTCGACAAGCCGCCGGGCATCTCCGTGATGGGCGAGCGCCACGCCGAGTCCCTGACCGACCTGGCCGCCGCCGCCGGGGAGCCGGTGCACTGGGTGCACCGCATCGACAAGGTCACCTCGGGGCTGCTGCTGCTGGCCAGGACGCCGTCGGCGCACGCCTCGCTGACCCGGCAGTTCGCCAACCGGGGTGCCGACAAGCGCTACCTGGCCTGGGTCGAGGGGGCGCGGCTGCCCGAGACCGGCACCATCGACCTGCCGCTGCGGCCGGGCCGCAAGGGCACCATCCGGATCGCGGGCGAGCGCGAGGCCATCCGCTACGACGCCGACCGCCGCCGCTTCGCGCTGCCGGAGTCGGCCGTCGACCGGTCCAAGCCCTCCTACGAGTCCCGTACCGACTTCGCCACGGCGCTGGTCAGTGGCGACCGTACGCTGCTGGTGCTCAAGCCGGTCACCGGTCGGCGTCACCAGATCCGCGTCCACCTGGCCTGGCTCGGCTTCCCGATCGTCGGCGACCCCCTGTTCCACCGTGGGCAGGCGGACCAGCGGACGTACCTGCACTCGTGGGGCTGCGAGATCACCTGCGACTGGCGGGACGAGCCGCGTACCCGGTTCTGGGCCGCGCCCGGCGAGGAGTTCCTCGACGTGTTCGCCGACGGCCGGAAGCCCCGGCTCGACGACGCGCTCGACGCGCTCGCCGGCTGACCCGGCGCGCAGCGGCACCGCCGCTCCGGGCCGCGGCCCTCACGGGCAGCGGCCGACGACCGGGCGGACCCGCGCCCGGTCGCCCCGGACGGACCCCCGAAGGGCGTTCCGTTCGGCGGGGCAGCCGGAAGTTCCAGCCCAGGTGGGCCGTAGGTGTCGTTTCAGACAGATCCGGCCCCATGTTCCCGCTCGGCATAGCGGCGCGGCGGGCCCGACCATTAGGCTCGATTTGTTGAGTGGAGCCGTCCGACATCGTCTCTACTCGATGCCGGGTTGCGAGTATTGGCTGGTAGCGGCACCGAAGGGCAGGACGGAGTGACCCGAGACGGCGAGCCAGGGGCCGACTTCGCCGAACGCGAGGACAGCAGACGCGTGGCGTACGAGGTGACCGGCGCGCCCGACGGCTTCCCCGTCTTCCTGCTCCACGGCACACCCGGCAGCCGGCGTGGCCCGAAGCCCCGCGGCATCGTCCTCTACCGCATGGGCGTCCGGCTGATCGCCTACGACCGGCCCGGCTACGGCGACTCCGACCGTCGGGAGAACCGCGACGTCGCCGACGCCGCCCGCGACGTCGAGGCGATCGCCGACCACCTGGGCGTGGAGGAGTTCGCGGTCGTCGGACGCTCCGGCGGCGGCCCGCACGCCCTCGCCTGCGCGGCCGATGCCCGCCTGCGCGGCCGGGTGACCCGGGTGGCGGTGCTGGTCAGTCTCGCCCCGTGGAACGCCATCGAGTTGGACTGGGTCGGCGGCATGAACACCGGCAACGTGCGCGGGTTCGGCGCCGGCAGCCCCGACACCGCCGCCGTGGTGGAGGAGATCCGCCAGCGCGCCGAGCGGGCCGCCGCGGACCCACGGCTGCTCCTCGCGGACCTGAAGACGGAGATGAGCGCGGCGGACCGCCGGGCGGTCAACGACCCGGCGCTGCGCCGGCTCATCACCGACACCTACGCGGAGGCGCTCCGCTCCGGGCCGTACGGGTGGATCGACGACGTGCTGGCGTTCCGCCGCCCCTGGGCCTTCGACCTGCGGGCGATCGACACCGCGGCGACGCCGGTCCGGCTGTGGCACGGCGCCGACGACAACTTCGCCCCGGTCAGCCACGGCCGCTGGTTGGCCGCGCAGATACCCGGCGCCGAGATGGAGGTCCGGCCCGGGGCGGCGCACTTCGACGCGGTCGAGGAGTTGCCGCGCATCCTGCGTTGGCTCGTCGACCCCGACCCCGCGTTGAGCGCCGACCTGCTGATCGGCGCGCGGCCCGGTCAGTAGGGATGCGGGTCGAGCACCCGCCGCACGTACCGCCCGTCGCGGAGCACCACGACACTGGGGTGGTGCTGCCCGACCCGGTTGGCGAGCCGGTCGGCGATCCGCATCCGCCCGATGCTCACCCGGCCGCCGGACAACGCCTGGTTGACGGTCTCCAGGTTGCCCCGGGCCCGCAACGTGTCGGGGTGCTCGGGCCCGAGGACCTCCGCGAGCTGCTCCACCACCGCCAGCAGCCGGTCGCGTCCCCGCTCCGGCTCCCCGGTGAGGATGGTGAACACCGCGACGTTGTTGGCCGCCGCCATGGTGAACGGGTGCCGGTCGCCGAGCGCGGCGATCATCGCCGCCGCGGCCGCCTCGGTGAGCGACAGGCTGGTGCCCGTGTCGCCGGCGTCCCACTGGGCCACGCCCAGGTTGACCCGGCAGACCAGCGAGTACGGGTGGTCGGCGCCGAACACCTGGACGAACTGCTGCTCCACCTCGACCAGCTCCGCCAGGGCCTGCGCGTTCTGCCCCTGCAACATCAGGTTGGCCGTCCGGCTGAGCCGGCTGAACAGGGTGTCCGGGCTGGCCGGCCCGAGGGTGGCCAGCAGCCGCTGGTAGGTCTCGTCGAGCAGCTGGGCCGCCTCGGCGATCTCCCCGGTGCTGCGCAACGACACGGCCAGGTTGGCCTGCGCGGTGAGCAGGTCACGGGACTGCTCGCCGAAGAGGTTCCGGTAGCCGGTCACCACCTCCCGTAGCAGCGCCACGGAACCCTCGTAGTCGCCGGTCTCCCGCAGGTCACGGGCGAGGTTGTTGGCCGACACCAGGGTGTTCGGGTGCTCCGGCCCGAGGACGACCCGCAGCCGCCGGTTGGTCGCCTGGTCACCTTCGAGCGCCCGGTCGAACATGCCCATCAGCCGGTACGACACGGCCAGGTTGTTCGCCGCGGTCAGGGTCCGCCGGTGATCCTCGCCGAACACCTCGACCGATGCGGCGTACGTCCGCAGGCTGCGCTCCAGAGCCTCCGGGTAGCGGCCCAGGGTGCGCAGATCCGCCCCGTAACCGCCGGCGGTCATCAGCGTGTGCGGGTGGCTGTCGCCGATCAGCTCCTCCTGCTGGTGCAGGGTGTCCTCGTCCAGCCGGAGGGCCTCGTCGAACCGCCCGAGGCTGCGCAGCACGTTCGCCCAGTTGAACCGCAGGTGCAGCAGTTGGACGCGCAGCTTGCGGTGCTCCGGCCCGTCGGGCGGCAGCTCCGCCAACAGCCCCGACCAGACGGCCTCGGTCTCCCGCGCGTACCGTTCGCCCTGCTCGTACCCGCCGCTGACGTAGATGTAGCGGACCCGGTCGATGACCAGTTGCCGGACGTCGTCGTCCCGGCAGGAGATCGCGTCGGAGCCGTCGAGGTGCGGCCAGAGCATCCGGAACCGTTGCCGGTTCACCGGGTCCTCCACCTCACCCGGAGGTCGCGACCCGGCGAGGATCTGGTGCACCTCGTGCTTGGCCGTGACCAGCTCGTCGTCGGTCATCCGGGCGCGCAGCGCGGTCTGCAGGAGCCGGTGCACCTGCACCCGGTGGGCGTGCGGGTCGAGCTTGATGAGCGCGAGCTTGTTCATCCGCTGGACCAGCGTCGCCGCGATGTCACGTTCGGACACCCGGTCGGCGACCCGCGCGGCGACCACCGGGTCGTGCGGGGCGATTACCCGCGCCACCCGGTCGCTGTAGAGCAGGTCGAGGGAGATCTCCGGGGCGAGCACCGACGCGAGCTGGAGGAGACGGTACGCCCCCGGGGAACCCTCCTTCAGCCGCTGGAGCGGGAGGTCCCAGACCTCCGTCTCCAGGCCGGTGCGGCGCAGCCCGGCCAGGTATTCCTCGACCGGCGTGCGGGTGTCGGCCAACCACGCCCCGACCGTCGCGACGAAGATCGGCACGTTCTCCACGGCGTCGGCCACCCGCTCGGCCTCGGCGACGCTCATCAGGTGTTCGCCGAGGCGGGCGCGCAGGTGCGCCACGCTCTCCGCCCGCTCGAACTCGTCGACGTCCACCGCCCGCGCCAGGTCGCCCCAGTCCGGGTTGCGGGTGGTGACCAGCACGTGTCCGTTGCCCTGCGGCAGGTAGGGCCGGACGTCCTCGTACTGGTCGGCGTTGTCGAAGATGAGCAGCCAGTGCGGCGGCGGGCTGCCGTCGGGGCGGCGCTCGGTCTGACCCAGCCGCTGCCGCAGGGCGCGGTTGGTCTCCGGGATCGTCGTCTGGCTCGGCAGGCCCAGCTCGTCGCTGAGCTCCGTCATGATCACGTCGACGAACTGCGGCGGGTCGGCGGCGACCCACCAGATGATGTCGTACGCGCCCCGGAACCGGTGGGCGTACTCGATGGCGAGCTGCGTCTTGCCGAGACCGGGACCGCCCCGCAGGGCGACCGGGGTGCCGCTGCCGCCCGACGCCCTCAGCTCCTCACGGAGCCGGCGCAGCAGGTCCTCTCGCCCGGTGAAGCGGGCGTTGCGGGCCGGCGCGTTGAAGACCGTCGCGCGCACCCCGGGGAAGCGGGCGGGGCGCAGGCCGGCGGCGCCCACCGTGCGTCCCACCAGCTTCAGCAGGTGGGTCGCCGCGTCCTCGGCGGTGAGGTCGTGCACGGCCGTCCAACTGCCGACCGGGACGTCCGGCACGGGCGGGGTGTCGTCGACGTGCACGGCCAGCCAGCCCGGTGTGGCCCGGTCGTCACCGGCGCCGGAGCGGGCGCGCCAGGCCGCCAGGTAGGCGCGGGAGACCAGCCGGACCTCGCGGAAGGCCGTGCCCGTCTGCTCGGGCGCCGGCCCGTCCAGGGAAGCGGTGACCACCCGCAGGTCCGCGGAGTTCAACACGGCCTGCGCCCACTCCGCCCACACCTGGTCCTCGGGCACGTGCCGCAGCAGGATCAGCTCGTCCACGACCGTCGGCTTGCGTTCGAAGCGCTGCACCGTCCGGCGGCGCAGCTGGTCGTCAATCCGGGGCAGGCCGGTGATCCTGCCGTTGGTGATGTGGCTGGTCAACGTCTCGTACGCGGACAGCAGGGTGGTGCGCCCGCCCGGCTCGTCGCCGAAGGTCGCCAGCGTCTCCTCGTAGGCGTAGTACGCGCGGTAGGGCACCTCGACGGTGAGCCAGTAGGCCTGCCGCTCGCTGTCGGTCATGCCGCCCGGCAGGCCGGCGAACTTCTGCATGGCCAGCGACCGCCCGGCGTCCCGCTTGCCCTTCTCCCCGTCGTCGACCCGCATCGGCACGGGCAGCACCCGCCGGGCCCGGCGCCCCTCGTAGTCGCGGACCCGGGCGGCCACCGCCGCGGCGCCGTCGATGCCCTGGTCGCTGAGGGTGAAGCAGTCGACCAGGACGTCGGGCAGGTGGATGGTGCAGATCTCGGCGACGTCGCTGATCCCGGTGCGGCTGTCGATGAGGGCGTAGTCGTAGTGCCGCTTCATGTCCTCGCGCAGCGCGTCGAAGAACTGTGCGCCGCCGAGCCGGTTGTAGAAGTTGTCCCAGTTCAGGCCGGTCACGCTGGTCGCGTAGTCGGGATTGTGCCGCCCGGCCAGGAGCAGGTCGAGGCTGCCGCCGCCGGGGAACTCCCAGCTCACCGAGAACGCGTACCGGTGGACCCGCGCGTACTCCCGGTGCCAGTCGCCGGGCCGGGGGTCGGCGCCGGTCTCCTCGCGCCGGCGGGCGTTCTCCCATTCGTAGTCCAGGATCAGGTCCATGACGCCGCCGGTGGTGGCGACCTGCTCCGCGTCGAGGAACGGGGCGTAGAACCGGTGCAGGCCGGGAGACTCCAGGTCCCAGTCGGCGACGAGCACCCGCTGGCCGTTCGCGGCGAGGATCCAGGCGGTGTTGGCCAGAGCCATCGTGCGGCCCGTACCGCCCTTGTAGGAGTAGAAGGTGATGACCTGCCCTTCGCGCGATGGCGTCATCGCTCGTCCTTCCCTCGCGTCGTGTCGAACGGCCGCACCGGCGGCAGGGTCGCGCCGGACCCCGGCGGTCCGTCGAACGGCCGGGCCGGGCGCAGGCTCGGCCTCGGGGTGACCGGGCCGTCCGGCGGGTCGACCGGACCGTACCGGAGGAACTGCTTGCGGGCCTCGGTCACCAGCAGCGGGGTGCAGCGCTCGAACTCGTCGATCGCCCGTACCGGCATGACCCGGGGGAACCCGGCGGCCTGCAACGCTTCGGAGACCGACTCGGGTGCCGTCGCGCCACGCTCGTGACCGGCGGCGATGACCAGCGGGACGACCCAGCGGGGCAGGTCGTCCAGCGCCGAACGGATGGCGGCGGCACCGGTCGCGGCGTCCACCAGCACGACGGTGGGGCTCTGCGGCGCCAGGACCCGGGCCGCCGCCAGGTCGACGACCCGGGTGGGCAGACCGAGCCGCTCGGCGGTCGCGGCGACGTAGTCGGCCACGGCCAGCTCGTGCTGCCCCGCGTAGGGCCGCCACCGCGCGTGGTCGGTGAGGGTGGTGACCACCAGCGCCGGGCCGACGCTGTCGGGCACCGGGTGGCTGGACAGCGTCGCCGCCCGGGACCGGGCCAGCGGCTGGGTCTCGGTCACCGTGACGATCTGCCTCGCCAGTGCCTCGAGGACCCGCCGGTACTGGTCGTGGTAGGCGCTGAGCTTGCAGAGGGCGCGCAGGCCGTTCTCGGCGTAGTCGGCCCGGTCGCCGGCGTCCGGGACCAGGTCGAGGGCCCGGGTCGTCTCCGGCCGCTCGCCCCAGGACGGTAGCGGCAGCCACAGCACCGGCACCAGGTGCCGCTCGGCCTGCGCCGGGGCGAGCCGGGTGAGTCGGCTGCGGAACGACTCGCGTTCGCCCAGGGCCCACGCGTTGC
The DNA here is from genome assembly GCF_003664255.1 of Micromonospora sp. M71_S20. Lineage (NCBI taxonomy): Bacteria > Bacillati > Actinomycetota > Actinomycetes > Micromonosporales > Micromonosporaceae > Micromonospora > Micromonospora sp. M71_S20. The sequence continues at coordinate 2,943,271 of NZ_RCCV01000001.1, forward strand.
GGAAGTAGTTCGGTGAGTGCAACGGCACGAAGACGTGCGCGAGGCTGAGCGCGTCGGTGAGCGTCTGCCTGAGGTCGGCTCCCGGGTTGACCTGGCCGTCGAAGAAGCCGGCGTCGAGGTCGCCGCCTCTCGTGGCAGCGTGCCGGACGGCGGTGGCCAGGTCGTTGAAGAACCGGTTGACCCAGTAGTCGGTGTCCGGCCGGACACCGGCCGACAGCGGCACCGAGTGGGCGTAGCTCAGGAAGAAGTAGGTCTCCCGGCGAGATGCGCCCCGGGGCGGAACGGGGTCAGACCACGTCATGTCCGCCCTCCTCGAACGTGGTGCGCAACTGCCGCACGTCGGCCGGGACCTGCGCCTGCACCCAGTGCGTCCGATAGGCCCGGGCGACCCGCTGCGCCAGCCGCCAGACCACCGCGTCGTAGGCGGCCTTGCCGGTGTCGCCGAGGCTCAGCAGACCGTAGATGCCCTCTTCGTGGTATTGCGGAGCGATCTCCGGGGGCAGCCGGGTGGGGGTGAACATCTGCCTCCGCGACACGGCCGCCGGCAGCCGGCGACGCTCCACCAGCGACCAGTTGACCGGGATGACGGGCGTCTCCCCCGCCGACGGCTCGGCGTCCGGCCGGGTCAGAATCGGCCGGCGGGTGAACGCGTCCCACTCCCGGGCGCACCACGCGCTGTTGAGGTAGTGAGTGGAGATCAACGGGATGAAGACCTGGCAGTGCCCGGCGGCGAAGGCGAGGTCGTCGGTCCACACCTGCCCGCCGTCGAGCATCCGGTCCATGAATCCGGCCGTGCGTCCCGGGCCGAGGCCGAGCAGCTCGACGACATGGTCGGAGAGGTCGACGAAGAGCTGGAAGACCTTCTGGTTGGTGTCCCGGGGCGCCGCGACCTGGTTCTTCTTGTGGGCGTAGCTGAGAAAGAACACGGGGGCGCTCTCGTCCTCCCAGAACGTTCCCTCTGGCAACTGAGGCTCCCGACCGGTGCGGTGACTCCCGACCGTCCACAGTATCGACCGTGGCCAACCCTCCGCTGCCCCGCTCGTCACCGCCGGTGCTCATCCATCCACCCCCGGGCGAAGTCGACGGCCACCCGGATGTCCGTGAGCCGACAGTCGGCGCCCCCGACCGACCCGCGCCGCACCGCGCCGGCGTCCGTCAGGGCCCGGCCGATCAGCGGAAAGTCGGTGTCGTGGAGATCGAGGGCCCGGAAGTCGCGCCGGACCCGCCGCCCGGCGGCGTCGCGCACGTAGCACCGGTACGCCCGGTCGGCCGGCGGCCGGCGCAGCCGGTACTCGGCCAGGTGGAACGCCGTGCAGGCCGACCAGTCGACGCCGAGCAGCAGCACCACGGCGTCGGCGGCGTAGAGCGCGCCGAGGGGCGAGCGTTCGCCGAGGTGGCAGTCGAGGTCGTGGACGGCGGTCAGCCGGGCCGCGTCGGGGCCGAGGGCGGCGAAGGAGGTCTGCGGGTGGCGGCTCCGGGACGCCCCCGGCTGCCGGCGTACGTGCTCGGCGAAGATCCCCATGCCCTCGGCGGGGCTGCGCTCCGGGTCGAACGGAGCGATGGCCGCCTCCGCCGCCGCGACCCCGGCGGCGCCCAGGCCGGCGGTCGCCACCCGGAACGCCCGCGAGGTGGTGGAGTTGCCCGCTGTCTGCGCCGGTACGACCACCGTGCCCGACGCGCCCAGCACGTCGGACAGGGCGGCCAGCAGCGCGGCGGGGCCGCCCGCCACCCGACCGACGCGGGACAGGGCGCAGTGCACCAGCACGGTGGCCCCCGGCCGCAGTCCCAGCGCCCGCAGGTCCGCCGTCAGCGTGTCCCGCCGGAGCGGGCCGGCGGTCACGCCCACCCGTCCACGGTGGCGCGCATCCCCCGGACGAACCGCTCGCCGGCGGCGGTCAGCGCGCCGAGGCGGAGCAGGGCGTCGATGGCCCCGTCGGTCCAGTCCCGGTAGCGGCGGAAGTGGCCCCCGGCGGCCGACCCGGGGCGGTGGCGCCACACGTCGGCGACCGCCAGGTGGGCGTAGACGCCGTGCAGCACACCCTCCACCGGGCGCTGGTCGTCCCGCCACGGCACGCGCAGCGTCCGGGTGTCGTCGCGGTCGAACAGGTCGCAGACGTCCAGCACCGCGCTGAGCTTGAGGTGCTGCACCTCGTGCACCAGCAGCACGGCGAGGGTGGCGTCGTCGGGTACGGCCGTGACGGCCACCGCGCCGAAGGCGGCGCCGGCGGCGGCGCTGCGGAACCGGCCGGTCGGTTCCGCGCGCAGCGGCACGACGGCCCGCAGCAGGGTGCGCACCCCCGCCGCGTAGCCGACGGCCTCGGCGTCGATCCGGCGCACCGCCCGCTCCACCTGCCGCGTCCACCGCGGCGCGGCGGCGCCGGACAGCCGCGGTTGCACCGGCAGGTCGTAGCAGTCCCGGTGCGGATCGGTGTCCTCCACCAGCAGCCGGTGCCCGTCGATCCGGACGGAACGCACCGGCCGCCAGCCGTCCGACCCGTCCTCGCCGGCCGGGTCGCCGTCGCGGCCCGCGTCGGCGGTGACCCGCCGGCCGGCGAGCCGCACGTCGCCGTCGTCGGTGACGAGCCGGACGACGCCCCGCTCGCAGCCGACGGCGAGCGCGCCGAGCGTCGGCAGGCTGACCACCCCGTCCCGCACCGGGACGGGCAGGTCGGCCCGGACCCGGGCGCGGACGGCGGCAGCCGCCGCCACGCAGGCCAGGTACGACAGCTCGGCCGCCCCGTCCCGGCAGCGCCCGGCCCACCGGCGCACGAAGGGGTGGGCCAGCACGGCCCGGACGGCGTCGGGGTGCGCGTCGTCCAGGTGGACCAGCAGCCGCCACCCCTCGGCCGCCACCGGGTCGCTCGCGGCCCGCTCGCTGAGCGCGACCAGCAGGGCACGCACCAGCGCCAGATGGACGGCGGCGAGCTGCGCGGCCGAGCCCGCCGTGCCCGCGCCGGTGGCGAGGTCGTCGAGCACGCGCGGGCTGAGCTGGTCGGCGGGCCGGGCGTGCTCGTCGGCGACCGGGGCCGCCGTCACCACCCGAACGAGCTCCAGCAGGTCCGGGCAGTAGACGGACGGGTTGTCGAAGCCGTCCCCGGCGCGGTAGCGGTGGGCGTAGAGCCCGCCGCCGCAGTGCCCGACCGCCGGGCACGCGCGGCAGGTCGCGCAGAGACCGGCAAGACCGGTCTGCCGCACGGCGATCGCCGGGTGGGCCGCGGCGTCGTCCACCCGGTGGCGGAAGACGTCCAGGCCGGTGGCCGCCGCGCCGTCGAAGGCGGACTTGAGCGAGTCGACCTGCTCGAAGGTGCCGTCGGTCTCGACGACGACCAGGTCGGCCGGGCCGAGCCCGACCGCCTCGCTGCGGCTGCCGTGCCCGGACGCGGTGGAGAGCAGGGACTCCAGCAGGCGGATCGGCACCGGACGCCCGTCGGCCAGCCAGCGCCGGTGGACGGCCAGCAGCCAGTCGGCGTACGGGGTGGCGAGGCCGTCGGGCCGGGCGGGCGGGTTGTCCCAGTTGGCGTGCGGCAGCAGGAAGTCGACGTGCGGCGGTTCCTCGGCGAGCAGCGCCTCGTACACCCGGATCGGGTCGTTGGCGAGGTCGACGGTGCAGAGGATGCCCGCGTAGCTGCTGCGGTACGCGGGGCTGCGCAGCAGCGACAGCGCCCGCAGCACCTGGCGGTGGCTGCTCGACCCGTTGGCGTGGCGGCGGTGCCGGTCGTTGGCGGCCCGGTCGCCGTCGAGCGAGATCCCCACCTTGACGTCGTGGGCGACCAGCACGTCGCAGGTCGCCGGGGTGAGCAGCACACCGTTGGACTGCATCCGCAGGTCGAGCCGGGCCACCGGGCCGACGACGCGCCGCAGGGTGGCGGCGGTGGAGTCGAGCCGGGCGGCGCCGGCGAGCAGGGGCTCGCCGCCGTGCAGGACCACGCGTACGGCGTCGAGCCGGTGCGCCGCAGCGTGCTCCGCGATCCGCTCGGCGACGGCCGTAACCGTGGCGGGGTCCATCACCCGGGGCTGGCGCCGCCAGGACTGGTCGGGGTGTTCGTAGACGTAGCAGTGGTCGCAGGCGAGGTCGCAGCGGCTGACCAGCTTCAGCACGTACTGCGTCAGCGGGGCGACGTGCCCGGTCGGCTGCCCGTCCGGCTCAGATCGCAGAGCTGAAGGCCGCGACATCGACACGCGCCGGACGATCCTCCCTCCGGCCGGCCACCTGCGCGACGGACCGGGCCCGGTCGAGGGAGATCCGGCCGAGCGGGGTACGCCGGAGGTCGTCCAGTGGCGGCGGGGTCGGATCGGGCTGGCGTACGGTGCGCTCCACGTCGGTTCCCCCATTTGGAGTCGGGAGTGGACGGACGGCCGCCCACAACGACGGTCAACGACGACTATCGACGATGCTATATGGCACAACCTGTGATGTCACGGCTGCGCAGCGCCATCCTGCTCGATCATCCTGGCCATCCAGCCCTCGTTGGACAGCGAGATGACGCGCTCCGCCTCGGCGACGAACGCGTCGTCGTCGGCCCAGCCCAACCCGGCCTCGCGGACCGTGCGCAGCCGGGTCAGTTGGTCGGCGGTGCGGGCGTACTCGATCTGGTGGTGCTCGTACTGCTGGGCGGAGCCGTAGCCGACCAGCGCCGTGGTCACGGCCGCCGCGACACCGATCCAGGCGGTGAGCCCGAGGTTGTCGCCGAGCACCCCGACCGTCGCGGAGACCAGGGCGGCGACGATCGTGAGCCCCGTCGCCGCGTACCGGACCCGCCTCGCGGCGCGGGCCATCCGGCAGGCCGCCGGCAGGTAGTAGACGTCGACCTGCCGCTGGATCCGTTCCGTCACGTAAGTGGCCACGTCGGAGACCGCCGGCAGCGCACGGACGGCCGGCGGCGCGTCCAGGGTGCGGCCGACCAGGTCGCCGGCGTCGTCCATCAGCGCGTCGAACCGGCCGAGCAGGACGGCGTCCCGGTCCGCGCCGCCGAACGGGGCGACCCCGGCGAGGTAGCGGTAGGTGTCCGCCTTCAGCGCCTCGGAGACCGAGCGGAGCCGGGTCCACGCGTGCACCGCGTCCCGGGAGGACCACCGGGCCGCCAGCGGCACCACGAGCAGCGCCGCCGCCGCGACGATCGCGAGCGCCCGCCCCGCACCGGGATGGGAGTGCCCGAGCTGATTGGCGAGGGTGCCGCACACGGCGGCCCCCACGGTGAGCGCGGCGATGGTCAGCCGTGCACGGGTGATCGCACGCTTGGCCTCGCCGGACGCCCGTGACCAGGCAGCCTGCCGCTGCCAGACCGTCGCGACCGCTGCCGGGACATCGAAGTTCGCCACGATCCGATGGTAGGACGGCCGCGCCCGTGCCAGGGGGACCCGAAATGGCCGGAGCCTGACTCGGCGGCCGGCGGGTCAGCGGGGCAGGAAGCTGTCGTACGCCTCGTCGTACCAGTCGGCCTCGTTGTGCCGGCGGATCGTGCCGTTCACCCGGGTCAGCATCAGCCAGTTGTCGTTGAGCACCAATGCCGCGTCCTCGGGCCGGCTGGCCAGCACCCGGCCCACGGTCCGCAACATGCGCGGCCTGCCGAGGTCGCTCAGCGTCTCCTTGCGCATGTGAAAGCCGATGTCGACGTGGTTCTCCGGCTCCCACGCCCACACAGTTCCGTCCGCCTCCGCCTCGTAGTACCCGTGGCTGCCCGACGTGATGCTGACGGCGAACCCGCACTCATCGTTGAGATCGGCGCTGAGCAGGCGGTTGCCGGCCGGCGTCGGTGTCTCGGCGGCGCCCGGAGCGGTGAGTTCGGCCAACAACTCCAACGGGATGTCGCCAGCGAGCGTCAGTCGATAGGTGATGGACATGTTCGGCCTTCCTCAGTCCCGCCGGACGATCTCGATGATCGTGCCGTTCCGTGTGACCGCCACCAGTTTCCTTCAACGCCGGTACCGGCCAGTCGTCGAACTGTTTCCGCAGGGCGGCGAGGTCCCCCCGCCAGTCCTGGAGATTCAGCACCACGCGCTGCGTCTGGGCGTCCGTGATCTTCCTCGTGACCGCGCTTCCGATGGCACGGACCGAGGTGGTGGGACCGGGAGCGTAGCAATCGAAGACTTGCCCCTCGACCAGGTAATCCGGTGATCTTCCTGGATCGACGACATCGCCGGTGTTCCGCTGCGCATCGACGATCTCCTGCTTCGTCGGGTTCTGGTGCACCCGGTAGCCCCTGTCGGCGATCAGGTCGGCGGCCTCGTTCTCCAGTTCCAGGCTGCGGCGTTCCGTCGGTCTCTCCTTGGCCCGGATCGGGGTGCGTCGGCCGGTCGGCGTGCCGCCGGAGGTGCCGGTGGCCGGCTTGCTCCATGGCGTGGGGCTGTCCGTGTGGCCTTCGTGCGTCGGGTCCTCGTGCCTTGGGCCTTCGGGTGTTGGGCCGTGGTCGGCGGTGGCGGTGTCGTCCGTCGGCGTGGCGACGGTGGGGGCGGGGTCTGTGGTGGTGGGGCTGGCCGGGGTGGGGCCGCCAGCCCCGGTCAGTTTCCCGCCGACCCCAGTTGCCGGGCCTCGGCGATCGCCGTCTCGACCGCCTGTCGGGCGGTGGCGGTGCGTTGGACGACCAGCGTCAGGACCTGCGTGATCTGCTCCAGGGACTGGATGAGGGGTCCGGGTTGGCCGCCGTGCAGGACGGTGGTGACGAGTTGTCGTGTCTGGCCGACCTGGGCGATGGTGGCGGCGGCGGTGTCGCGGATGCCGTCGACGGCGTGGTGCACGGGTGTCAGGCCGGTGATCGTCTCGTGCGGGCTGGCTTCCTGCGGGACGGCCGCGGTGCTCTTCGTGGCCTCGCCGATCGTGGTCGCGAGGCTGCCCAGGCCGCCCCTGACGGTGGCGATGCCGTCGCGTATCCGGGTGAGGCCCGCCGCCACGGCGGCGAAGCCGGCGCCGGCGGCGCGCAGGGCCACTTCCTGCGCCTGGTTGTCGGCGGCGGACGCCAGTGTCTGCGCCCTGTCGACGCCGGTCGTGAGGGCGCGCAGTTCCCCGGTGATCTTCTCGATGTGTGACACGCGGCCGACTTCCCCCGATCGACGACGGTGCGGTACCCGAAGCTGAAACCTAGCGACAACCGCCCCGGGCCACCAGAGAGTTCGGTCCGGGGCGGATCAGTCGGCCCGGTGCAGCGGTCCCCACTCCGCCGACGCCTGCGCCTCGACCACCCGGTCCGCCTCCCGCAGCGCCCGCTCGGACACCCACGCGACCGGCCGGCGACACCGCACCAGCGGCTCGTTGTCCGGTCCCCGGCCGCGCTGCTCGCCGGCCAGCACCCAGGGACGTACGCCCGGGCCGCGTAGCCGACGCAGGTGGCAGTAGTCGTAGAGCCGCCGGGCCACCCAGAGCCGCAGCGGCCGATCGCCCCACCACGACTCGACGGCGAGCGGATTGGCGGAGAGGCCGGGCAGGTCGATGCCGGTCAGCGCGTCCTTGCTGGACTGCCCGGACCCGTGCTCGCCGGACAGGTCGACGCCGGGACCGCGGGACCACCGGACGTACAACTGCTCGCCGGGGGCCGCCTTCCGCAGCAGGTCGACGAGCTGGTCCAGCTCGTCGACGACCGGCATCACCGCCTCGTACCGGACCACACCCATGTGTTCCAGATGCCCCACCCGGAGCCACTCATTCATCCCGCTGCGACCGCTCCGCGCGATCCGGCCCGGTACCGGAGCAAGATCCCCGGTACCGGGCCGGACGCCGGTCGTACGACCGCTTCAGGCCGGCGTGGCCGTGGCCTTGCGGTGCCGCTCGGCCCGGCGGCGCACCTGCGTGTACGCGCTGGTCAGCCCCATCGCCCGGCGGACCTCGACGAGCGTCTGCCGCACCTCGTGGCGGGTCCGTTCCGTGCCCTCGAAGATCAGCTGGTCGACCAGCCCGGGCTCGGCCTCGATCCGGGTCCGGCGCTCCCGGATCGGGTCCAGGAACCGGTCGAGCGCGACGGCCAGTTTCTCCTTCACCTCCACGTCGCCGACCCGCCCGGCCCGGTAGCGCTCCTTGAGGTCGTCAACCTGCGCCCGATCGGGGTTGAAGATGTCGTGGTACGCGAAGACCGGGTTTCCCTCGACGGTGCCGGGCACGTCGGCGCGGATCCGGTTCGGGTCGGTGTACATGCCCATCACCGCGCGGCGGACCGTCGCCGAGTCGGCGGAGAGCGCGATCGTGTTGCCCAGGCTCTTGCTCATCTTCGCCCGGCCGTCCGTGCCGACCAGGGGCGGCGTCTCGGACGCGATCGTCTCGGGCACGGGGAACACCGCACCGTAGAGGTGGTTGAAGCGCCGGGCGATCTCCCGCGTCACCTCCACGTGCGCCGCGTTGTCCTTGCCGACCGGAACGACCTGTCCCTTCACGCAGAGGATGTCGGCGGCCTGGAGCACCGGGTACCCGAGCAGGCCGTACGGCATCTCCTCCTTGCCGGCGTCGCGCGCCATGTCCTTGAGCGAGGGCACGCGTTCCAGCCGGGGCACCGTGACCAGGTTCTGGAAGAGGGTGTTCAGGTCGCCGACCTCCGGGATGGCCGACTGGAGGTAGAAGGTGGCACGCTGCGGGTCGACGCCGGCGGCCAGGATGTCGGTGACCATCTCCCGGGCGTTGCCCGCGACCCGCTCGATGTCCTCGCGGGTGTTCCGCGTGGTGAGCATGTGCAGGTCGGCGATGATGAAGAAGCTCTCGTAGCGCTGGTGCAGCCGCACCCGGTTGGCGATGCTGCCGACGTAGTGGCCGAGGTGCAGCCGCCCGGTGGGGCGGTCCCCGGTGAGCATCCGTGCAACGGACATGGTGGTACGCCTTTCGTGCCTGGTGGACGAGGGTGTGCGCGGGCGCGCGCCGACCGGGGAGGTCATCCCGGGCCGGTCAGGGTCGGCTCAGTGAGCCGAACGCCATCGCGCGCCGTCGCGGAACCGCAGTCCACCGGCACGAAGTACGTCGATCATCCGCTCGCGGCCGTCGTCGGAGCGGGTCGGAGAGAGGGTCACGACACCGAGCGGGAGGCCGTCGACCGGGTCGACGACCTCCGGCGCGTAGCTGATCGGCCGGACCATGCCCCCACGGTAGCGGGTCCGGCCGTTTTCCGTGCCCGCGCTCAGCCCTGCCGGTAGCTCTCCCGGTAGTAGTCGCCGATCCGGTCCCGGTAGCCGGGCTCGCCGTACGCGTCCGGGTCGAAGGCCGGTGACTCCTTGACCTGCTCGCGGGTGCGGTCCACGTGCACCGTGCGGTCCAGGTGGTCCACCCGCGTCACCGTGCCGGCCGGCAGCAGGACCTTGCGGCCGAAGATCCACGGTCCGGTGTCCACCACCAGCCAACGGGCGTCGGTGTCGTCGCTGGCCTCGTCGACCGAGCCGATCCGCCCGTCGGTGGCCTCCACCCGGTAGCCGACCAGGTCGAGCGGGGTGCCGGGGCCGGGGGCGTCCGGTCCGTCGCCGCCGGACTTCGGCCCGTCCGGAGGGGCGGAGTCGGGGCTGGCCCCGGAGTACCCGCCGGCGAGGGCGGACGGGTCGCGCCAGGCCCAGGGATTGAACGTCGACGGCTGCACGGGTCACCTCCGATGACGGTCTGCGCCGGTCCCGGAACTCAGTGCCCCGCCCGCGCCCCCGGGAAACAACACGGCAATTCCTGGTTCTGGTGACGCATCTGCCGCAGAAAAGGGGGACACGGATGTACCGCACCATTCGTCGGCTCGGGGTCGTGCTCGCCGTCGCGCTCGGGCTGGTCGCCGGGGCCGGCGCAGCCGCGCAGGCGGCCGTCGTCAACCCGGTCACGCCGCAGTCGCTCTGCGGGCTCGGATACACGGTCCTGGACCAGGACCCGATCCGGCACGCGGAGACCGGCGCCCGGCTCGGCACCGTCTATCTGCTGCACAACCCGATGGTCGGCTACGGCTGCACGGTCACCGTCAAGTCCGCGTACGCGGGGGCGCTGACCCGCACGCAGGTCTACCTCGCCGCCCAGTACCTGCCCACCCAGACCGACGACGGCGACAAGCTCTGGGCGGCCGGACCGGCCCGGGCGTACGTCAAGGGCGGTTGCATCATCTGGGGTGGTTTCATGGCCGATCCGAGTGGCGCGATCCATTATCACGACCGGGCGAACCCCGCGATCGGTGGCATCGGCACCTGCTTCTGAGGGAGTGATTCGGGAGGTCCGCGATCTGCGGGCCTACCGTTTCCGGAATCCCGTCCGATTCGCCCACCGCAGTTTTGAAATGGCGAAAGAAACCGTCACTGCTCACCCCCTCTCCGGCCTTCGGCGCTGCCGCGCGCCCGACTTCGGGCCGGCCGTGGCCGGACTCTCGCCGGGCTTCGTCTGCCTGTTGCGCTTCGACCGGGGCACGGGCCACGACCGCAGGGTGTACGAGTGGTGCCCGCGCCGCGGTCGGCGTACGCGCTCGCCGGCGCCTGCGCCGGGGAGCCGGCAGCACAGCGACCCGCCGTGCCCGGCCTGCGCCACCCGGTCACCTTCCGGCAGCTCCGTCACCCCTGACCGTCGACGACGCCGGCCCCGGCTCCCGATCGTGGGGTCACCGGTTCCGTCGCTATCGGTGCCGGCGGTGGCGGGCCGCTGACCTGCGCCTCGGGCCGGCCGGCCGACCGGCCCGCCAGCTCGCGCTGGCATACTCGGCAGCCATGGTGTTGTCGCGCGGCTGGGCGCTCTTCCTCATCGGGGTCGGAATCTGGACCTGGGTGATCTGGCCGAGGTTCGCCGTCGCCATCTGGAAGGACCCGCAGTCCTGGTCCACCGGCACGATCGGGGAGTTCCCGGCCACCGGCTTCCTCTGGATCCATGCCCTGCTGATCGCGGCGTCCCTGCTCATCGGCACCACCGTGGGTGTGCTCGGCGTCCGGGCGTGGCGGGCGGCCCGCCGGCGCGCCGACCGCCAGGCATCCTGACCGACGCCAGAGGGCCACTCCACCACTCACTGGGTTGCACCGCCGCCGGGCCACTCCACCGGCCACTGCGGTGCACCGCCACTGGGCCACTCCATCACCCACTGCGGTGCACCGCCACCGGGCGACTCCACCGCGCACCCAGGCCGACCGTCACCGGACCGCTTCACCGCCACCGGGCCCGTTCCACGTCGGGGAAGGCGCACGACGAGCTGGCCACCTCCACGCTGGGGGAATACCGGCGGTCCATGGCGCGCTGACTACCTCCGTCGGCCACCCAGCGGCTGGCGTGTGCGGATCAGGCGCGACGGCCCCGGGTGTGGACCTCGGCAGGCGGCGACGCTGCCCGTGGCGGTGCCCTGCGACTGGGACGGAAGCGTCGCACTGCTGAGCAGGCCATATAGCGAGCGGGAAATGATGTGACCGGGGACGCTACCCCCGGATTTGACGTTCAAACCCGCAGACGCGTAACTTTCTCTCTGCCAGCGCGGAACGGGGCAAACAGGGCGAAAGTCCTGAGGCGCCGAACCGGACTGGCGCCGGGTCAGACGGGTCGAAATCCCGGACGACGCGGCCCCGGGCGGGGCTCGCCGGATCTGCTGCGAGGCGGATTTGGCGCAGCGAAGCCGACCGGGTAAGGTTCACGGCCGGCAGGGAACCGGGCGAGCTCGCGGGAAACCGCAGAGCGGCCGGTCTGCCAAATCCGATGATCAACGCGGCGGTTCGCTGCTGCGTGCGCTTGTCGGAGCCAACCCGTACGAAGCACGACAGACCGGGACAAACGGTTTGACACGGCGGAGACGGTGAGGTAACGTAGTAAAAGTGCCCGGCGCGAGAGCGGCGGGTGCGGTGAACGAAATGCCCCGGGTCGGGGGCTCCACGGTGTGGGGTTTCCGGGCGGTGTGTGGTTGTTCTTTGAGAACTCAACAGGGTGCTTGATAAGCCAGTGCCAAATTGATTTATACCCCGGACTGGCAAGCCATTCGTGGTTTGTTGGTCTTGGATTCCTTTGGCAACACTTTTTGTTGCCGGGATGACTGTTTCAACAAGTTTTTGTTGGAGAGTTTGATCCTGGCTCAGGACGAACGCTGGCGGCGTGCTTAACACATGCAAGTCGAGCGGAAAGGCCCTTCGGGGTACTCGAGCGGCGAACGGGTGAGTAACACGTGAGCAACCTGCCCTAGGCTTTGGGATAACCCCGGGAAACCGGGGCTAATACCGAATAGGACCACCGGTCGCATGGTTGGTGGTGGAAAGTTTTTCGGCCTGGGATGGGCTCGCGGCCTATCAGCTTGTTGGTGGGGTGATGGCCTACCAAGGCGACGACGGGTAGCCGGCCTGAGAGGGCGACCGGCCACACTGGGACTGAGACACGGCCCAGACTCCTACGGGAGGCAGCAGTGGGGAATATTGCACAATGGGCGGAAGCCTGATGCAGCGACGCCGCGTGAGGGATGACGGCCTTCGGGTTGTAAACCTCTTTCAGCAGGGACGAAGCGTAAGTGACGGTACCTGCAGAAGAAGCGCCGGCCAACTACGTGCCAGCAGCCGCGGTAAGACGTAGGGCGCGAGCGTTGTCCGGATTTATTGGGCGTAAAGAGCTCGTAGGCGGCTTGTCGCGTCGACTGTGAAAACCCGCAGCTCAACTGCGGGCCTGCAGTCGATACGGGCAGGCTAGAGTTCGGTAGGGGAGACTGGAATTCCTGGTGTAGCGGTGAAATGCGCAGATATCAGGAGGAACACCGGTGGCGAAGGCGGGTCTCTGGGCCGATACTGACGCTGAGGAGCGAAAGCGTGGGGAGCGAACAGGATTAGATACCCTGGTAGTCCACGCTGTAAACGTTGGGCGCTAGGTGTGGGGGGCCTCTCCGGTTCCCTGTGCCGCAGCTAACGCATTAAGCGCCCCGCCTGGGGAGTACGGCCGCAAGGCTAAAACTCAAAGGAATTGACGGGGGCCCGCACAAGCGGCGGAGCATGCGGATTAATTCGATGCAACGCGAAGAACCTTACCTGGGTTTGACATGGCCGCAAAACTCGCAGAGATGTGAGGTCCTTCGGGGGCGGTCACAGGTGGTGCATGGCTGTCGTCAGCTCGTGTCGTGAGATGTTGGGTTAAGTCCCGCAACGAGCGCAACCCTCGTTCGATGTTGCCAGCGCGTTATGGCGGGGACTCATCGAAGACTGCCGGGGTCAACTCGGAGGAAGGTGGGGATGACGTCAAGTCATCATGCCCCTTATGTCCAGGGCTTCACGCATGCTACAATGGCCGTACAATGGGCTGCGATACCGTGAGGTGGAGCGAATCCCAAAAAGCCGGTCTCAGTTCGGATCGGGGTCTGCAACTCGACCCCGTGAAGTCGGAGTCGCTAGTAATCGCAGATCAGCAACGCTGCGGTGAATACGTTCCCGGGCCTTGTACACACCGCCCGTCACGTCACGAAAGTCGGCAACACCCGAAGCCGGTGGCCCAACCCTTGTGGAGGGAGCCGTCGAAGGTGGGGCTGGCGATTGGGACGAAGTCGTAACAAGGTAGCCGTACCGGAAGTGCGGCTGGATCCACCTCCTTTCTAAGGAGCACCTTCACCCGAAAGGGTGCAAGGAGCCCGCGACCTGCGAATGTCGGGTCGGGGTGCTCAATGGCGGAGACACTGGCGAGTTGGATGCCGGCAACGGCCGGGATACCTAGTACGGCCACCTTCGGGTTGGTGTGGAACGGTTCCTCCTGGTGCGGCTGGGTTTGGCGACAAAGCACCCTGTTGGGTCCTGAAGGAACAACCGTTGGTTGTCTTTCAGAGGCTGGTTCGGAGTTTGAACTCCGGAAGCTTGCCAGGCATGGCCTGGTCTCGCATACCGATCACTGTGGTGGTGCTGGTGTGGGGCTGTGGGTTGTGGGTTGGTCGTTTGTTGAGAATTGCACAGTGGACGCGAGCATCCTTTGTGGTCAAGTTGTCAAGGGGCGAACGGTGGATGCCTTGGCACCAGGAGCCGATGAAGGGACGTGGGAGGCCGCGATAGGCCTGGGGGAGCTGTCAACCAAGCTGTGATCCCAGGGTGTCCGAATGGGGAAACCTGGCTGGAGTCATGTCCAGTCACCCACACCTGAACACATAGGGTGTGTGGGGGGAACGCGGGGAAGTGAAACATCTCAGTACCCGTAGGAAGAGAAAACAAATAGTGATTCCGTGAGTAGTGGCGAGCGAAAGCGGATTGAGGCTAAACCGGCTGCGTGTGATACCTGTCAGGGGTTGCGTGGTTGGGGTTGTGGGACCCTGCTGAACAAGCTGACACTTGTTCGAGAAGTTACAAAGCCAGTTGCTAGCCGAACAGTCTGGAAAGGCTGACCGTAGGCGGTGAGAGTCCGGTAGGTGAAAGTGGCTGGTCTTCTGTGGGTGTTCCCGAGTAGCGGCGGACCCCTGTAATCTGCCGTGAATCTGCCAGGACCACCTGGTAAGCCTAAATACTTCCTGGTGACCGATAGCGGACGAGTACCGTGAGGGAATGGTGAAAAGTACCCCGGGAGGGGAGTGAAATAGTAACCTGAAACCGTTCGCCTACAATCCGTCGGAGCCTTGCGGGGTGACGGCGTGCCTTTTGAAGAATGAGCCTGCGAGTTAGTGGCATGTGGCGAGGTTAACCCGTGTGGGGGAGCCGTAGCGAAAGCGAGTCTGAATAGGGCGTTCAGTCGCGTGTCCTAGACCCGAAGCGGAGTGATCTAGCCATGGGCAGGCTGAAGCGCGGGTAAGACCGCGTGGAGGGCCGAACCCACCAACGTTGAAAAGTTGGGGGATGACCTGTGGTTAGGGGTGAAAGGCCAATCAAACTCCGTGATAGCTGGTTCTCCCCGAAATGCATTTAGGTGCAGCGTCGCGTGTTTCTTGCCGGAGGTAGAGCACTGGATGGTCTAGGGGGCCCACAAGCTTACCGAAATCAGCCAAACTCCGAAATGCCGGTAAGTGAGAGCGCGGCAGTGAGACTGCGGGGGATAAGCTTCGTAGTCGAGAGGGAAACAGCCCAGATCACCAGCTAAGGCCCCTAAGCGTGTGCTAAGTGGAAAAGGATGTGGGGTCGCATAGACAACCAGGAGGTTGGCTTAGAAGCAGCCACCCTTTAAAGAGTGCGTAATAGCTCACTGGTCAAGTGGTTCCGCGCCGACAATGTAGCGGGGCTCAAGCACACCGCCGAAGCTGTGGCATTCACATTTTTACCTCGCTTGGACTTGATTCCTTGTGCAGGTGTGTGGATGGGTAGGGGAGCGTCGTGCCGGGGGTGAAGCAGCGGGGTGACCCAGTTGTGGACGCGGCACGAGTGAGAATGCAGGCATGAGTAGCGAAAGAAGGGTGAGAAACCCTTCCGCCGGATGACCAAGGGTTCCAGGGCCAGGCTAATCCGCCCTGGGTGAGTCGGGACCTAAGGCGAGGCCGAGAGGCGTAGTCGATGGACAACGGGTTGATATTCCCGTACCCGCGAAAGAGCGTCCCTGATGAACCTCGTTGTGCTAACCACCCGAACTTGGGGCGGTCTTCGGACCAAACTGGGGGAGCGTGGGAACCTGGCGGGTAGTAGTCAAGCGATGGGGTGACGCAGGAAGGTAGCTGAGCCCGGCCGGTGGTTGTGCCGGGGTAAGCGTGTAGGCCGTGTTGTAGGCAAATCCGCAACACATGAAGGCTGAGACGTGATGCCGAGCCGATTCAGGTGAAGTCAGTGATCCTATGCTGCCGAGAAAAGCCTCTAGCGAGTTCTTAGCGGCCCGTACCCCAAACCGACACAGGTGGTCAGGTAGAGAATACCGAGGCGATCGGGCGAACTGTGGTTAAGGAACTCGGCAAATTGCCCCCGTAACTTAGGGAGAAGGGGGGCCGGAGACGTGAAGCCCCACGCGGGTGGAGCGTTGTATGGCCGCAGAGAGCAGGGGGAAGCGACTGTTTACTAAAAACACAGGTCCATGCGAAGAAGTAATTCGATGTATATGGACTGACGCCTGCCCGGTGCTGGAACGTTAAGGGGACCTGTTAGCTCTTCGGGGCGAAGCGGAGAACTTAAGCGCCAGTAAACGGCGGTGGTAACTATAACCATCCTAAGGTAGCGAAATTCCTTGTCGGGTAAGTTCCGACCTGCACGAATGGCGTAACGACTTCCCCACTGTCTCAACCACAGGCCCGGCGAAATTGCATTACGAGTAAAGATGCTCGTTACGCGCGGCAGGACGGAAAGACCCCGGGACCTTTACTATAGCTTGACATTGGTATCCGAATTAGCTTGTGTAGGATAGGTGGGAGCCGGTGAAGTCCATACGCCAGTATGGGTGGAGGCAATCTTGAAATACCACTCTGGTTGATTTGGGTATCTAACTTCGGACCGTTATCCGGTTCAGGGACAGTGTCTGGTGGGTAGTTTAACTGGGGCGGTTGCCTCCTAAAGGGTAACGGAGGCGCCCAAAGGTTCCCTCAGCCTGGTTGGCAATCAGGTGTTGAGTGCAAGTACACAAGGGAGCTTGACTGTGAGACTGACAGGTCGAGCAGGGACGAAAGTCGGGACTAGTGATCCGGCACTTGCGAGTGGAAGCGGTGTCGCTCAACGGATAAAAGGTACCCCGGGGATAACAGGCTGATCTTCCCCAAGAGTCCATATCGACGGGATGGTTTGGCACCTCGATGTCGGCTCGTCGCATCCTGGGGCTGTAGCAGGTCCCAAGGGTTGGGCTGTTCGCCCATTAAAGCGGTACGCGAGCTGGGTTTAGAACGTCGTGAGACAGTTCGGTCCCTATCCGCCGTGCGCGTAGGATACTTGAGAAGGGCTGTCCCTAGTACGAGAGGACCGGGACGGACGAACCTCTGGTGTGCCAGTTGTCCCGCCAGGGGCACGGCTGGTTAGCTACGTTCGGAAGGGATAACCGCTGAAAGCATCTAAGCGGGAAGCTCGCTTCAAGATGAGGTATCCCACCCACCTTTGGTGGGGTAAGGCCCCCAGCTAGACGACTGGGTTGATAGGCCGGAAATGTAAGCCCGGTAACGGGTTCAGTTGACCGGTACTAATAGGCCGAGGACTTGACTACCAAGCTGCTACGCGTCCACTGTGCAACTCTCGATAAACGAACAACAGACCACTCGTGTTGTGGTGTTGTTTGACATGTCGATAGAGTTACGGCGGTCATGGCGGAGGGGAAACGCCCGGTCACATTCCGAACCCGGAAGCTAAGCCCTCCAGCGCCGATGGTACTGCACTCGGGAGGGTGTGGGAGAGTAGGACACCGCCGGACAACTTTTCCAGTCGAGGGCCGCCCCATCCGGGTCGGCCCTCGACTGCGTTAGCGTCGTGGGTGACGCAATGAGGAAGGATGTACCTGTGAGTTCAGGATCGCAGGGCGGAGATCGTCCCCGTCGCTACGAAGACCGTTCGGGTGGGCGCGAGGGAGCACCGCGCCGCGACGACCGGCCCCCGTACCGGGAGGACCGGGGCGGCCAGCGCGGCGGGTACGCTGGCGGCAACCGTCGTGACGGTGACTCCCGTGGTGGCGACTCCCGTGGTGGCGACCGCCGAGAGGGCGGCTTCCGGTCCGGTCCGCGTGACGGAGACTCCCGCGGTGGTGGCGCCCCTCGTCGGGACGCCGGCGACCGCCAGGGCGGCTTCCGCGGCGACCGTGAGGGCTTCCGGGGCGGAGACCGCCGCGAAGGTGGCTTCCGTCGGGACGGTGACGAGCGATCCGGCGGCTACCGCGGCGGCGACCGCCGTGAGGGTGGCGACCGTCCGGGCGGCTTCCGTGGGGGCGACCGCGACGGTGGTTTTCGCGGTGGTGACCGTCGTGAGGGTGGTTTCCGTTCGGGTCCGCCGCGTGAGGGTGGCTTCCGTGGCGGTGACCGTCGTGAGGGTGGCGACCGTCCGGGCGGCTTCCGTGGGGGCGACCGCGACGGTGGTTTCCGTGGTGGTGACCGCGAGGGTGGTTTCCGTGGCGGCGAGCGTCGTGAGGGTGGTTTCCGTTCGGGTCCGCCGCGTGAGGGTGGCTTCCGTGGCGGTGACCGTCGCGAGGGTGGTGACCGTCCGGGTGGCTACCGGGGCGGTGACCGCGAGGGCGGTTTCCGCGGCGGCGACCGGCGCGAGGGCGGCGACCGCCAGGGTGGCTACCGTGGCGGCGAGCGCCGCGAGGGTGGTGACCGTCCGGGTGGTTTCCGCGGTGGTGACCGTCGTGAGGGTGGTTTCCGTTCGGGTCCGCCGCGTGAGGGTGGCTTCCGTGGCGGTGACCGTCGCGAGGGTGGTGACCGCGAGGGCGGTTTCCGTGGCGGCGAGCGTCGTGAGGGTGGTTTCCGTTCGGGTCCGCCGCGTGAGGGTGGCTTCCGCCGCGAGGGTGGCGACCGCCCGGCCGGTTTCCGTGGTGGCGACCGCCCGGCCGGTTTCCGTGGTGGTGACCGCGAGGGCGGCTTCCGCGGTGGGGATCGCCGTGAGGGTGGCGACCGTCCGGGTGGCTTCCGTGGTGGTGACCGCGAGGGTGGTTTCCGCGGTGGCGACCGTCGCGAGGGCGACCGTCCGGGTGGCTTCCGTGGCAGTGACCGCGAGGGCGGTTACCGCGGTGGCGATCGCCGTGAGGGTGGTGACCGTCCGGGCGGTTTCCGTGGCGGCGAGCGTCGTGAGGGTGGTTTCCGTTCGGGTCCGCCGCGTGAGGGTGGCTTCCGTCGCGAGGGTGGCGACCGTCCGGGCGGTTTCCGTGGCGGTGACCGCGAGGGCGGCTTCCGTGGCGGCGACCGTGACGGTGGCTTCCGTGGCGGTGAGCGTCGCGAGGGCGGCGACCGCCAGGGCGGGTACCGTCGCGAGGGTGGCGACCGGCCGGGTGGCTACCGTGGCGGTGACCGCGAGGGCGGCTACCGCGGTGGCGACCGGCAGGGTGGCTTCCGTGGCGGTGACCGCGAGGGCGGCTACCGCGGTGGCGACCGGCAGGGTGGCTTCCGTGGCGGTGACCGCGAGGGCGGCTACCGGGGTGGAGAACGGCAGGATGACCGTCGTGAGGGCGGCTTCCGGGGCGGAGAGCGTCGCGACGAGCGGCGGGAGCGTCCGGCGGCGGAGGGGGAGCGTACGGCGGCCCCCGCGCTGCCCGACGAGATCGTCGCGACCGACCTCGACAAGGACGTCCGGGCCGAGCTGCTCTCGCTGGCGAAGCCGGTCGCCGAGACGGTCGCCCGGCACCTGGTGGCGACGGGTCAGCTGATCGACGAGGACCCGACCGAGGCGCTGGCGCACGCGCTGGCGGCCCGTCGGCTGGCGTCCCGGATCGCTGCCGTCCGCGAGGCCGTCGGCCTGGCCGCGTACCACGCGGGGGAGTGGCAGACCGCGATCGCGGAGCTGCGTACGTACCACCGGATGAGCGGGTTGCAGAGCCACCTGGCGGTGCTCGCGGACTGCGAGCGGGCGCTGGGCCGGCCCGAGCGGGCGATCGACCTGTTCCGTGGCGCGGACCGGGAGAAGCTGGATCAGGCCGTGGCGACCGAGCTGCTGATCGTGGCGGCCGGGGCGCGCGGCGACCTAGGCCAGAAGGACGCCGCCGTGGCCATGCTCCAGGTTCCCGAGCTGACGGCCGAGACGGCCGAGCCGTGGACGGCCCGGCTGCGGTACGCGTACGCCGACGCGCTGCTCGCGGTCGGTCGTCGCGACGAGGCCCGCGAGTGGTTCTCCCGGGCCGCCGACGTCGACACCGAGGGCGAGACCGACGCCGCCGAGCGGCTGCTGGAGCTCGACGGCGTGCTGATCGAGGGCGACGAGGAGGACGAGGAGTCCGCCGAGTCGATCGCCGCCGGCCCCGGCGCCCCGGGTGCGGTGCCGGCCCGACCGGACGCCGACCTCGCCGGCGACACGGAGCCGACCGCCGACGAAGACGACGCCGACGAGGACGACGCCGAGGACGAGGACGACGAGGACGACCTCGACGACGAGGACGACGAGGACGACCTCGACGACGAGGACGACGAGGACGACCTCGACGACGAGGACCTCGACGACGAGGACCTCGAAGACGAAGACGACGACGAGGACGACGAGCAGGACGAGGCCGCGGTCGCGGCGGTGCCGTCGGACGACCTGGCCGACGACGAGCTGACCGACGACGAGGCGGGCGCCGTCGCCGCCGGGACGCCCGGCGACGGCAGCGGGACCGCCACCGACGGTGGCGAGCCCACCGCCTCCGGCGAGTCGGAGACCGCGCGGCGATGACGACGGGTGCCGGGGAGCGGCTGGTCGACGGGTACGCCCTGGTCGTCTTCGACCTGGACGGCGTGATCTACCTGATCGACCGGCCGGTCCCCGGTGCGGTCGAGGCGGTCGGCCGGCTGCACGCCGAGGGCCGGTCGGTGGCGTACGCGACCAACAACGCCTCGCGCCGCTCCAGCGAGGTGGCCGACCTGCTCACCGGGATGGGCGTGCCCGCCCGGCCCGAGGAGGTGCTCACCTCCGCGGCGGCCGCCGCCGAGCTGCTTCGCGATCAGCTTCCCGCTGGCGCTCCGGTGCTGGTCGTCGGCACCGAGGCGCTGCGGGCCGAGCTGCGCGCGGTCGGGCTGACCCCGGTGTCGCGGGCCGACGAGTCGCCGGTCGCGGTGGTGCAGGGGTTCGGCCCGCAGGTCTGCTGGGCGGACCTGGCCGAGGCGTCGGTGGCCGTACGCGGCGGCGCGACCTGGGTCGCCACCAACACCGACCCGGCCCTGCCCAGCGGTCGCGGACCGCTGCCGGGCAACGGTGCCCTGGTCGCCGTGCTGCGCACCGCGCTCCGCCGGGATCCCGACGTGGTCGTCGGCAAGCCCGAGCCGGCGCTGTTCACCACGGCGGCCCGCCGTGCCGGCGAGGGCCGGACGCTGCTGGTCGGCGACCGGCTGGACACCGACATCGAGGGTGCCCGGCGGGCCGGGCTGGACAGCCTGCTGGTGCTCACCGGCGTGAGTGACGCGGCCGAGCTGCTCGCCGCCCCGGCGCACCGCAGGCCGACGTACGTCTCGATGGACCTGGCGGGGCTCTTCGACCCGGCGGCCGTGGTGCGGGTCCCGGGCCCGGCCGACGCCGGCGGATGGTCGGTGGCCTCGCGGGACGACGCGCTGGAGCTGTCCGGGTCGGGCCGCCCGCTGGACGCCCTGGCGGCGCTCTGCGCGGCCGCCTGGTCGACGCGGCCGGCGCCGATCCGTCCCGGCTCGGTCGAGGCGGAGAAGGCACTGGCCGAACTCGGCCTGTCGGGCTGACGTCCGCCGGCACCACCGGTCGGAGATGCGCTGCGCGTCGGCGGGGCCGACCGCCCCGCCCCGCGCCGGTGACCTCAGAGCAGCTTGCGCAGCTTCATCAGGTCGAGCGGGTTGGCCTTGATCGACACCCGCCGGGACGTGACCGCGCGGGTGATGTCGAGTTCGCCGCGGACCAGTGCGAGCAGGTCGTCGCTGCTGGTGCTCAGCGCGATCTTGGCCTTCGGGTCGTCGCCGTCGGCCAGGTCGACCAGGCGGCCGCCGGAGAGCCGGCCGTGGAAGGCCGTCTCCAGGTCGGTGATCCGGCAGGCCAGCGTCCGGTCGAAGTCGACCTTCTCCCGCACCGTCTCCGCGTTGCGGTCCAGCCGGGCCGCCAGATCCCGCAACGCCTGCCGGCATTCGTCCACGCTGGCCACGATCGCCCCCTCACCGCTCGCCACGCCGTCCCCGGCACCGTACCGCACAGGGCGTCGTGAGGTCCCCGGTAGCGTGGCACCTGCACACCCCCGCCCCGCGGAAGGAATCAGGCATGCAGGACGCGTGGCGCGCCTACCTCGAGCTGGCCATGGGCCTGACGGAGGCGCCCCGGAAGAAGGCCCAGGACGCGGTTCGCCGGGTCGTCGGCTCGGGCGGGGCGACCGCCGCCCAGCTGCAGACCCTCGCCGAGGAGCTGGTCTCCACGGGCGCGGCCAACCGTGAGGCGCTGACCAAGCTGGTGCGGTTCGAAGTGGACCGGGCCCTCGGCGCGGTGGGGCTCGCCACCGCCGACGAGGTCGCCGAGCTGACCCGACGGGTGCACGAACTGGAGCGCCAGCTCCGGGACGCCAGGGCGACCCTCGGCGCCCCGCCGCCCGTGCCCGCCGGCACCGCGGAGCCGGCGCACCCGGTGCCCGCCGGTGCCGGGCCGTCGCCCGCCCCGGGCGCCGCCGAGCCGGCCGTACCGACCTCGGCGGCCCCCGCCCCGGTGGCGAGGCCGGCCGTCGCGAAGAAGGCGCTGGCCAAGAAGGCGGTCGCGAAGAAGGCGGTGGCCAAGCGGACGCCGTCGGCCCTCGCCCCGACCGAGGACGCCGCGGAGCCGGTCCGGCCGGCGAAGAAGGCACCGGCCCGCAAGCGGCCGCCGGAGGGCGAGGCGTGACGCGCCCGGCCCTCGCCGGGGGCGGGTCGTGAGCGGCCCCTTCCGGCCCGGCCCGCCACCCGGCGCCCGCCCCGGCCCGCCGGGTGCCGGCCACGGCCCGGCGACCGGTGCCTTCCGCCCCGGCCCGCCGCCCGGGGCCCGGCCGGGCCCGCGCCCCGGTCCGCCGTCGCTGCCGGAACCAGTCGAGGACCTCGGCGAGGACCGGCATCCCGCGGTGGACGCCGCCGTACGGGCGATGGCCAACGCCGCGACACTCGCCCCGGCCGACCAGATCGCGCAGTACGAGGCGGCGTACGAGACGCTGCGGGAAACCCTCGCCACCATCGACCAGACCTGACCCGACCGGAGAAGAACCACGCATGGCACGTCGTAACCGGCTGGACGCCGAACTCGTCCGCCGCGGGCTGGCCCGGTCCCGGGAACAGGCCGCCGCGCTGGTGGAGGCCGGCCGGGTCCAGTTGCGCGGCGTACCGGCCCGCAAGCCCGCCGCGATGGTCGACCCCGCCGATCCACTCCTGGTCACCGGCGAGGACCCCAGCGCGGAGTACGTCTCCCGGGGCGGACACAAACTGGCCGGCGCATTGGCCGCCTTCGCCCCCGGTGGGCTGACGGTGGCCGGCCGGCGGTGCCTGGACGCGGGCGCCTCCACCGGCGGCTTCACCGACGTGCTGCTGCGCGCCGACGCGGCCGAGGTGGTCGCGGTCGACGTCGGCTACGGGCAGCTCGCCTGGCCGCTGCGCAACGATCCCCGGGTGCGGGTCTTCGAGCGCACCAACGTCCGTACGCTGACGCCGGAGGTCGTCGACGGCCCGGTCGACCTCACGGTCGCCGACCTGTCGTTCATCTCCCTGCGGTTGGTGCTGCCGGCGCTGGCCGGCTGCACCCGGCCCGACGGTGACCTGGCGCTGATGGTGAAGCCGCAGTTCGAGGTCGGCAAGGAGCGGGTCGGCGCCGGCGGGGTGGTCCGGGACCCGTCGCTGCGCGCGGAGGCCGTGCTCGACGTGGCCGCCGCGGCGGCCCGGCTCGACCTCGGCCTGGCCGACGTGGCCGCGAGTCCGTTACCGGGGCCGAGCGGCAACGTCGAGTTCTTCGTATGGTTACGCCGGGGCGCACCGCCGGCCGACCCGGAGCGGGTGCGCGCGGTGGTGACCGCCGGGCCGGGTGGTCCGGTGCCGTCCGGCGACCTGCCGGACGCGGCGACGGAGGAGGTGGCCGGGTGAGTGAGCTGGCGAGCCCCGCGGTCGCGGGCGTGCCGCGCGGAGGCCGCGCGGGCGTGACGGGACGGCCGTCCCGGTGAGCCGCGCGGCGCTGCTGGTGACGCACACCGGTCGCCGGCGCAGCACCGAGCACGCCCGCGCCGTCGCCGCCGACCTGATCTCGGCCGGCTTCGAGGTGCGGGTCGTGGCCGAGGAGGCCGACGACCTCGACCTGCCCGGGGTGGTGCCGATGACCGGCCCCGAGGCGGCCGAGGGCGCGGAGATCGTCTTCGCGCTCGGCGGGGACGGCACCTTCCTGCGGGCGGCGGAGCTGGCCCGCCCGGCGAAGGTGCCGCTGATCGGCATCAACCTCGGCAAGGTCGGCTTCCTCGCCGAGGCCGAGATCGACGACCTGGACAGCGCGGTACGCGACGTGGTCGAGCGTAACTACACCGTCGACGAGCGGCTCACCCTCGACGTGACGGCCGAGTTCGACGGCGGCCCGACCATCGAGTCCTGGGCGCTCAACGAGATCAGCGTCGAGAAGGGCGAGCGCGCCCAGATGCTGGAGCTGCTCGTCGACGTGGACGGCCGCCCGCTGTCGCGCTACGGCTGCGACGGCGTGGTCTGCGCGACCCCCACCGGCTCGACGGCGTACGCGTTCTCCGGCGGCGGGCCGGTGGTCTGGCCCGAGGTGGAGGCCCTGCTGCTGGTGCCGATCAGCGCGCACGCGCTGTTCAGCCGGCCGCTGGTCACCGCGCCCACCTCCACGTTCGCCATCACGGTCGACCCGTTCACCACCCTCGCCGTGATGTCCTGCGACGGCCGGCGGGTCTACGACCTGCCGCCCGGGGCACGGGTCACCGTGCGGCGCGGCGCGCTGCCGGTGCGCGTCGTACGGCTGCGGGACCGCCCGTTCACCGACCGGCTGGTGGCGAAGTTCGACCTGCCCGTGCACGGCTGGCGCGGCAACCGCCGGTGACCCGGGGGCCCGGGCGGCGCCGACGGGCCGCACCCGGGCTGCCCCGGCGGGGTGTCGGCGGGCGGACGCACCGGCGCGCCCACGCCGGCTGGTCAAGTGTCGGGGGCCGCGTCTACTGTCGGTTGCTGTGCTGGAAGAGCTGCGCATCACCGGACTGGGCGTCATCGAGGACACCACGCTGCCGCTGACCGGCGGCATGAACGTCATCACCGGCGAGACCGGGGCGGGGAAGACCATGGTGGTCACCGGCCTCGGCCTGCTCTTCGGCGGGCGCGCCGACGCCGGCCGGGTGCGCGCCCAGCCGGGCCGGGCGGTGGTCGAGGGCCGGCTGCGGCTCGAGGGCCGCGTCGCCGCCACGGTGCACGCGCGGATCACCGACGCGGGCGGTGAGCCCGACGAGGACGGCTCGGTGCTGCTGAGTCGCACCGTCACGGTGGAGGGCCGCTCCCGGGCGCACCTGGGCGGCCGGAGCATGCCGGTGTCGATGCTCGGCGAGGTGGGCGAGCAGGCGGTGGCCGTGCACGGCCAGTCCGACCAGCTGCGGCTGCTGCGGCCGGCCGAGCAGCGGGCCGCGCTGGACCGCTTCGCCGGCCCGGAGCACGAGAAGCTGCTCGACGCGCTGCGCGAGGCGTACGCCCGCTGGCGCGCGGTGGTCGACGACCTGACCGACCGGCGGCGCAACGCCCGCGAGCGCAACCAGGAGGCGGACCTGCTGCGGCTCGGCCTCGACGAGATCACCCGGGTGGACCCGCAGCCCGGCGAGGACGACGAGCTGAAGGCGGAGGCGCAGCGGCTGGAGCACGCCGAGGGGCTGCGCACCGCGGCGCAGGTGGCCCACCAGTGCGTGGCCGGCGGCGTGGAGGCGACCGACGAGACCCCGGACGCGGCGGCGTTGCTCGGCACCGCCCGCCGCACCCTGGAGGCGCAGGCCGGCACGGACCCGGCGCTGGGTGAGCTGGCGGGGCGGCTGGAGGAGGCGGCGACCCTCGTCACGGACGTCTCCGCCGAGCTGTCGGCCTACCTCGCCGCGTTGGACGCCGACCCGGCCCGGTTGCAGACCGTCTACGAGCGGCGGGCGGCGCTGCGCGCGCTCACCCGCAAGTACGCCGACGACGTCGACGGGGTGATCGCCTGGGCCGAGCACGCCCGCACCCGGCTGTCCGACCTGGACACCTCCGACGACCTGCTGGAGGAGCTGGACCGGGAGGCCTCCCGGCTGGCCGGCGAGGTGGCCGACCTGGCCGGCCGGGTGTCGACGTCGCGGCAGGAGGCGGCGACCCGCTTCGCCGAGCAGGTCACCGTGGAGCTGGCCGGGCTGGCCATGCCGCACGCCCGGATCGAGGTGGCGGTGCTGCCCCGCGCGGCCGGCCGCACCGAGCCGACCCTGACGGTCAACGGCACCGAGGTCGGCGTCGGCCCGGACGGCGGCGACGAGGTCGAGCTGCGGCTGCTGGCCCACCCGGGCGCGCCCTCGCTGCCGTTGCAGCGCGGCGCCTCCGGCGGCGAGCTGTCCCGGGTGATGCTCGCCATCGAGGTGGTCTTCGCCGGCTCGGGCGGTCCGCCCACGCTGGTCTTCGACGAGGTCGACGCCGGGGTCGGCGGCCAGGCCGCGGTGGAGATCGGCCGGCGGTTGGCCCGGCTGGCCCGCAGCCACCAGGTGCTGGTCGTCACGCACCTGCCGCAGGTGGCCGCCTTCGCCGACCGGCACCTGGTGGTGGCGAAGGACACGGGCGGGGCGGTCACCACGAGCGGGGTCCGGGTGGTGGAGGACACCGAGCGCGCCCGGGAACTCGCCCGCATGCTCGCGGGTTTGCCCGACTCCGACCTGGGTATCGCCCACGCCGAGGAGCTTCTCGCCGTGGCGGCCCGCGAAAGGCGCCCGTGAGGCCGGCGATTGTGAGCACAGGCACACCAGCCTGCGCGTTAGTGTGCTTCCCTGGGTAGGCGGCCCTGCTCAGGCATGTCGCGACAGAATTGCCTGCCTCACATGCCAGGATGGTCACGATGCGTCTACCCACGTTGCGCCGGACCCGGAACGCGGAACCGGGCAGGATCCTCGGCACCGCACGCCTTGACCGCCGGACAAAACGCCTGGTCGGCCGGCTCCGCCCCGGTGACATCGCGGTCATCGACCACGTCGACCTCGACCGTGTCGCCGCCGACTCGCTCGTCGCCGTCGGTGTCGGCGCCGTGCTCAACGCGAAGCCGTCGGTCTCCGGCCGCTACCCCAATCTGGGGCCCGAGGTGCTGGTCGCCGCCGGCATCCCGCTCCTGGACGACCTGGGGGAGGGGGTCTTCGAGCGGATCCGCGAGGGCGACACCGTCCGGATCGAAGGCAACACCGTTTTCCTCGGCGACGAGCCGGTGGCACACGGCAGCCTCCAGGACGCCGAGACGGTGGCCAAGTCGATGGCCGACGCCCGGGAAGGGCTCTCGGTCCAGTTGGAGGCGTTCGCCGCCAACACGATGGACTACCTCCGGCAGGAGCGCGACCTGCTCCTCGACGGGGTCGGCGTGCCGGAGATCCAGACCGAGATGCAGGGGCGGCACTGCCTGATCGTGGTGCGCGGCTACGACTACAAGGCCGACCTGGACGTGCTGCGCCCGTACATCCGCGAGTTCAAGCCGGTCCTGATCGGCGTCGACGGCGGCGCGGACGCGCTGGTGGAGGCCGGCTACACGCCGGACATGATCATCGGCGACATGGACTCGGTCACCGACGACGTGCTGCGCTGCGGCGCCGAGGTGATCGTGCACGCCTACCCGGACGGCCGGGCGCCCGGCCTGGCCCGGGTCAACGGCCTCGGGGTCCCGGCGGTGACCTTCCCGGCGGCGGCGACCAGCGAGGACCTGGCCATGCTGCTGGCCGATGAGAAGGGCGCCTCGCTGCTGGTCGCCGTCGGCACCCACGCCACCCTGGTCGAGTTCCTCGACAAGGGCCGAGGCGGGATGGCCTCCACGTTCCTGACCCGGCTCAAGGTCGGCGGCAAGCTGGTCGACGCCAAGGGCGTGAGCCGGCTCTACCGGCAGAGCATCTCCGGGTCGTCGCTGCTGCTGCTGGTGCTCTCCGCGATCGCGGCGATGGCCTCGGCCGTGGCGGTCTCCACCGTCGGCAAGGCGTATTTGGGCGTGGTCTCCGAGTGGTGGAACAATTTCGTGTTCCAGCTCGAACAGCTTTTCTAGCGTCCCACCGACCAAGAGGCGACAGGTGTGATCAACTTCCGGTACCACGTGGTGTCCCTGACCGCTGTCTTCCTCGCGTTGGCCATCGGCCTGGTGGTCGGCACCGCCGCCCTGAACGGGCCGGTGGCCGACTCGCTCAAGGAGAACGTCAACGGGCTGCGCAAGGACAACCAGTTGATGCGCCAGGCGGTCCAGAACATGGAGAAGGAACTCGAGCTCGAGGAAGAGTTCGCCGCCCAGATCGCGGAGGTCGTCCTGCCGGGCACGCTGACCGGCAAGCGCGTGCTGGTCGTCAGCCTGCCCACCGGGCGCGACCACACCGAGGGCGTGGTCAAGATGCTCCAGCTCGCCGGGGCCCAGGTGACCGGTCGCATCGACCTGCAGGACAAGTTCATCAACCCGGACAACAACAACAACCTGCTGGAGCTGGCGGTCACCGCAGCGCGCCCCACGAGCGCGCCGACCGCCGGGCTGCCCGGCAACGGGCACGGCGTGGAGACGTCGACCGCCCTGCTGGCCAGCGTGCTGCTCGACCGGGCGCCCGGCGCGACCCCGGTCAGCGAGGCCGACCGGCGGGCGGTGCTCGCCGCCTACAACAACGCCAACTACCTGACCACCGAGAAGCCGGTCACCGCGTCGGCGGAGGCCGTCGTGCTGGTCAGCGGGCAGCCGTACGTGGACAAGGACTCGGCGAAGAAGGACGAGTCGGTGCTCATGGTCGCCGAGCAGCTCGACCAGGCCGGAACGATCGTCG
Source organism: Micromonospora sp. M71_S20 (assembly GCF_003664255.1). Taxonomy (NCBI): domain Bacteria; kingdom Bacillati; phylum Actinomycetota; class Actinomycetes; order Micromonosporales; family Micromonosporaceae; genus Micromonospora; species Micromonospora sp. M71_S20. The sequence goes on from NZ_RCCV01000001.1 coordinate 2,971,613, forward strand.
TCGGCGGCAACGGCTCGGCCGGGGGCAACCTGGTGGCCGCCGTCCGGAGCGACCCCGTGCTGGTGCAGACCATCTCGACCGTCGACAACGCCAACACCAACCAGGGCCAGCTGGTCACCGCCCTCGCGCTGGTGCAACAGGTCACCGAAAAGAAGGCCGGTCAGTACGGTGTCGCCGACAACGCCACCCTGCTGCCTAGACTGCCCCAGTGAGCGAACGACGTACCCCGGTGTCCGGATCCAGCTTCGCCGACGTACGGCGGGAGGGACGCGCGTGAGCCTGCTCGGTCGACTGCTGATCGCCGGCGCGGGCGCCGCCGCCGCCCGGTACGCGCTGCGCGAGGTGCGCACCTCACCGGCCGGGCCCGCGCTCGACCGGACCAACTTCCGCGGTCGCACGGTGACCCTGGCCGCCGGCCCCGCACTCGCGGCCGGCGCCGCCGCGACGGGCGCGTTCGGCGCCTCCAGCGGCCCCTCGGGAGCCGCGGCCCTGGTCGCCGGGGTGGGCGCCGGGGCCGTCGGCCTCTACGACGACGTGGTCGGCGCCCGGCCGGAGCAGAAGACGGCCAAGGGCTTCGCCGGGCACCTGGCCGCGCTGCGCGAGGGCCGGGTCACCGCCGGGCTGGTCAAGGTCGTCGGAGTGGGGGCCGCCGGCCTCGGCGCCGCCGCGCTGCTCGCCGCCGACCCCCGGGTCGCCGCGCACCGGCGCCGCCAGCGGCAGGGCCCGCTCCGCCGGGGCGTCGACGTGCTGCTCGGCGCCGGTGTCATCGCCGGCACGGCGAACCTGCTCAACCTGCTGGACCTGCGGCCCGGCCGGGCGCTGAAGTCCGGCCTCCTGCTCGGCGCCCCGCTGGCCGGCGGCCCGCACGGCGGGATCGCCGCCGGTGCCGTCGGCGCCGCCGCCGGCCTGCTCCCCGCCGACCTCGGCGAGGACGTGATGCTCGGCGACAGCGGCGCGAACGCGCTCGGCGCGCTGCTCGGTGTGGCGCTGGCCGCGCGTACCGGGCCTCTCGGGCGGGCCGGGCTGCTCGCCGTGCTCGCCGGCCTCACCGCGGCCAGCGAGAAGGTCAGCTTCACCCAGGTCATCCAGCGCACCCCCGGGCTGCGCGAGCTCGACGCACTGGGCCGGCGCGCCGACTGACGTGACGACCCCGGCACCCCTCGCCGGCGCCGGCCGTGTCGCCGGAGCGGCCGCGCTCATCGCCGTACTCACCGTCCTCAGCCGGCTCGCCGGCTTCGGTCGCACCGCCGTCTTCACCTGGGTCGTGCAGAAGAGCGACCTCGGCGGCATGTACGTCATCGCCAACACCGCGCCGAACATCATCTTCGAGATCGTGGCCGGTGGCGCGTTGGCGAGCCTGGTCGTACCGCTGCTGGCCGGGCCGGTCGCGGCCGGCGACCGGCGCGCGGTGTCCGCCACCACCGGGGCCCTGCTCACCTGGACGGTGACCCTGCTGGTGCCGCTGGCCGTCCTGGTCGCGGTGGCGGCCGGCCCGATCGTGTCGCTGCTCAGCGAGGGGCGCTCCGAGGCCGAGCTGGCGGCCGGGGCGCGGATGCTGCGGGTCTTCGCCCCGCAGCTGCCGCTCTACGGCGTCGGCATCGTGCTCACCGGGGTGCTCCAGGCGCACCGCCGCTTCGCCTGGCCGGTGATCGCGCCGCTGCTGTCGAGCCTCACCGTGATCGTGGTCTACCTCGCCTTCGGCGGTGCCGAGGGACGCGGCGCGAGCGTGGCGCAGGTGAGCCGCGGCAGTGAGCTGATCCTGTCCGCCGGCACCACGCTGGGCGTGGTGGTGCTGTCACTGTCGCTGCTGATCCCGCTGCGTCGGTTGGGTCTGCGGCTGCGCCCCGGCTACGCGTTCCCGCCCGACGCCCGGGCGCGGGTGGGCGGGCTGGCGATGGCCGGGGCCGTCACCGTCACCGCGCAGCAGCTCGCGCTGCTGGTGCTGCTCAACCGCGTCTCCGGCGGCCCGACCGGTTCGCCGCAGGTGTTCAACCTGGCCCAGACCATGTACCTGCTGCCCTGGGCGGTGCTGGCGGTGCCCCTTGCGGTGGCGGCGTACCCGACGCTGGCGACCGCAGCCGCGGCGGGGCGGGACGAGGACTACCGGCGCACGCTCTCCTCGACCGTGCGTGGGGTGCTGCTGTTCAGCTGCCTCGGCGCGGCGGCACTGGTCGGCACGGCCGCGCCGGTCGCCGCGTTCTTCTACCCGGGCGACCCGGGCTCCACCGCCGCGGCCATCGTCGGTTTCGCCCCCGGGCTGCTCGGCTACGGCCTCTTCGCGGTGCTCTCCCGCGCCCTCTACGCACGGGGCGACACCCGCCCGGCGACCTTCGCGATCACCGCCGGCTGGCTGGCGGTGCCGGTGGTGGCGGTGCCGCTGGCGGTCCTCCTGCCGGTGGCGGACCGGGTGCTCGCGGTCGCCCTGGCCAACTCGGTCGGGATGGTGCTGCTCGGCGGGCTGCTGCTCGTAGCGGTGCGGCGCTCGGCCGGGCGCCCCGCGCTCGCCGGAGCGGGCCGGGCCGGCGCCGCAGGACTGCTCGCCGGGGCCGTGGCCGCGCTCGCCGGAACGGCCGTCGCCCGCTGGCTCGACGCGGCCACCGGCGGCACCCCGACGACACCGGGCGCACTCGTGCAGGGCATGCTGTCCGGAGTCCTGGTCGGCGTCGTGTTCCTCGCCGTCGTCTGGCTGGTCGACCGGCGGGACGTGACGCCGCTGCTCGCCGGGGTGCTCCGGCGGCTGGGCAGGGCGGGCCGGCGTGGGCCGGCGGCCCCCGCCGATGGGACGGGCGAGGGCGACATCCCCCCGGAACGGGGTGGCGGGAAGGAGACGGTGTCCCGGTGAGCGGGTGCAGGACGGGTGACCGGCCGACGACTACCGACGAACGGGGGTGGTCGCGGTGACGCAGCCGGCACCGTTTCCCGGCTGGCGCGGCACGGTGGCCCTGCTGCTCGCCTCCAGCACCGGTGGCGTCGGGCAGCACGTCCGCTCGCTGGCCGGGGGCCTGACCGCCGCGGGTGCCTCCGTGCTGGTCTGCGGCCCCGCCGCGACGCAGGAGCAGTTCGACTTCACGGGCGTCGGCGCCCGGTTCCTGCCGGTGGAGATCCCGGCCAGCCCGACCCCGGCCGACGCCCGCGCGGTCACCGCGCTGCGCCGGGCCCTCGCCGCCGAACCGGTCGACGTGCTGCACGCCCACGGCCTGCGCGCCGGGCTCGTCGCCGTGCTCGCCCGCCCGGCCGCCCCCCTCGTGGTCACCTGGCACAACGCGGTGCTCGCCGGCGGCCTGCGCGGTGGCGTGTCCCGCCTCGTCGAGCGGGTCGTCGCCCGGGGCGCCCGGGTGGCGCTCGGCGCCTCCACCGACCTGGTCGAGCGGGCCACCGCGCTGGGCGCGGCGGACGCCCGGCTCGCCCCGGTCGCCGCGCCAGCGCTGCCCGCGCCGCGCCGCCGCCGGGCCGCCGTCCGCGCCGAGTTCGGCGTCGGCCAGGAGCGGCCGCTGATCCTCTCCGTGGGCCGGCTGCACCCGCAGAAGCGGTACGACGTGCTGGTCGACGCGGCCGCCCGGTGGCGTACCCGGACCCCGGCGCCGGTCGTGGTGATCGCCGGCAGCGGCCCCGCGTACCTGCCGTTGGCCGCCCGGATCTCCGCCGCCCGGGCCCCGGTGACCCTGCTCGGGCACCGCACCGACGTGGCCGACCTGCTCGCCGGCGCCGACCTGGCGGTGGTGACCAGCGACTGGGAGGCCCGCCAACTCTTCGCACAGGAGGCGATGCGGGCCGGCGTACCGCTGGTGGCGACGGCGGTCGGCGGCCTGCCGGAGCTGGTCGGCGACGCCGCGGTGCTGGTGCCGCCGGCGGACGTGGACGCCGTCGACGCGGCCGTGCGTGCCCTGCTCGACGACGAGGCCGGGCGGGCCGAGCTGGGGCGGCGCGGCGCCGCCCGGGCCGCCACCTGGCCCAGCGAGGCGGACACCCTGGCCCAGCTGGCGGCGCTCTACGCCGAGCTGGCCCCGCACGGCGCCGGACCGGCCGCTCCCGGCGCCGACGCCCCGTCGACGGGACGCCGGTGATGCGGCGCAGAATCGCCCCGATCCTGCTGACCCTGGTCGTGGTGGCGCTGGGCATCACCGCGCTGACCGCCCGCCCCGAACGGGAGGCGTCGCCCCCCGGGCGCACCGCCGACTTCGTGGTGCTGGTCGGGGTCGCCGGACTGCGCTGGGAGGACGTCGACCCGCAGACCACGCCGACGTTGTGGCGGATGGCCCAGAACGGCTCGATCGGCTCCCTGTCGGTCCGTTCCGCGCACCGGCCGACCTGCCCGGTGGACGGTTGGCTGACCCTCGGCGCCGGCAGCTACGCCGCCTGGAACGGCAGCCGCCAGGCCGGGGGCTGTCCACCGGCCCAGGTGACGGTCGAGCAGCCCGACGGCATCGGCGCGAACCTGCCTGACCAGGAGAGCGTCGTCCTGCACAACCAGGAGCGGCTGCCCTGGGGCACGGTGCCCGGCGCGCTGGCGGAGTCGGTGCGCTGCTCGGTGGCGGTCGGGCCCGGCGCGGCCGTGGCCGCCGCCCGACCGTTCGGCCGCGTCGACCGGTACGCGCCGGCGCTCCCGGCGGACCCGGCGGGCCTGCTCGGCTCCTGCGTGCTGAGCATCGTCGACCTCGGCACCGTCACCGGCGAGGATCCGGCGGCCCGGGCCGCGGTCGCGCGCGAGGCCGACGCCCGCCTGGCCCGGGTGCTGGCAGCCCGGCCGCCCCGCTCGTTGGTGATCGTCGCCGGGGTGTCCGACACCGACGCCCCGTCCCGGCTGCACGTCGCCGTCGCCGACGGGCCGGGCTGGGAACGCGGGTGGCTCACCTCGGCCAGCACCGGCCGCGAGGGCTACCTGCAACTGGTCGACCTCGCGCCGACCGCGCTCACCGCGCTGGGCCGGCCGATGCCGGAACGGCTCTTCCTCGGCCGGCCGGCCGAGTCGGTCGGCGGGCGGCCGGCGGACCTCGCCGCCGCGATCGCCGCGCCGGCGGACGCCGACCGGGAGGCGGCCGCCCAGCGCCGGGTGGCCGACTGGTTCTTCACCCTGCTGGCCGGCGCGCAGGTGCTGCTGGCCGTGGCGGTGCTGCCGCTGCTGCGCCGGGCCCGCCGGCACGCCGGCCCGTACGGCCCGGAGCCGGTCTCGCGGCGGGTGGTGGCGGTCGTGGAGCTGCTGCTGATCGCGGCGGCCCTCGCCGTCCCGGCCGCCCTGTTGGCCGACGCCGTGCCCTGGTGGCGCGGGGACCACGCGGGCGTCTACTTCGCCGGGGTGACCGTGCTGCTGCTGGTCGCCGCGACCGCCGTGGTGCGGCTCGCGCCGGGGCACGCGAGCACCCTCGGCCCGCTCGGCGCGGTGGCCGGCCTGACCACGCTGGCCGTGGGGCTGGACGTGCTCACCGGCGCCCGCCTCCAGCTCAACGGGGTGGTCGGCTACTCCGCCCTGGAGGGCGGCCGGTACGCCGGGCTGGGCACCGTCGGGCTCGGGGTGTTCCTGGCCGGCTCCCTGCTGAGCGCGGGGTGGCTGGCCCAGCGGGTCCGCCGGTCCTGGCGGCCGCCCGTGATGGTGGCCGTCGGCGGCGCCGCCGTGCTGGTCGTCGGCAGCCCGTACCTGGGCTCCGACCCGATCGGCGCGATCGCGCTGACCGCCGGGCTGAGCGTCGCCGCGGCGATCAGCGCCGGTGGCTGGCTGACGATCAGCAGGCTGGCCTGGGCCACCATGGCCGGGCTCGCGCTCACCATCGGCTTCGCGGTGCTCGACCTGCGCCGGCCCGCCGCCGAGCGGGGCAGCCTCGGCCGGTTCCTGGCCGCCGTCGGCGACGGCACCGGCGGGCTCACCGTTCACCGCTCCAGCACGGCCAACTTCGAGACCCTGGTCAACAGCCCGCTGACGGTGCTGGCCCTGGCCGGTGCCCTGCTGGTCTGGTTCGCCCTGCTCCAGCCGTGGGGTGGGCTGATGCGGCTGTTCGGCATCTATCCGGCGATGCGGGCGGCGATGGCCGGCACCGCCGTCGCCGCGGTGATCGGCGGGGTGCTGGGCGGCGACGCCCTGGACGTGGCCGGCGCGGCCGCCGCCCTGGTGGTGCCGATGGCGGCGCTGGCCGCGCTCCGGGTGCTCGACCACTCCACCGACCGCACGCTGCCCGACGCGGGCCGCCCGCGCGACGAGGGGCCCGGCGGCTCGGGCGACGGCTCGGGCGGTGACGCCGGCGGGGGGCCGGACGGCGACGGCCCGGACCGGCCGGCACCGACCGGCGCGGGGTCGGGCGCCGCCCGTACCGCGGATGCGGGCGCGGGACCGGTCGCGGCACCGGCGCCCCCGGCCCCGCGCGCCCCGGGCCCGGCTCCCGGGGCGTCCGGGCCGACGGCCGGGACCGGCGCGGGGAAGCGCGCGCCGGCCGGCCGGGCATCGATCGAGGTCACCGCCACCTGAGTCGGGGGCGGCACGTCCCGCAGCCCGCTGCGGGTGCGCCCGGCGGGCGGGCCGGCAGAGGTGTTACCGTGGAATCCCGTGGATCGCGTGATCACTTGGCTGATCGGCACGGCGGTCTGCACGACCGCGACGGACGACACGGGAGCAGGCCTTGGCCCCTTCAGCACGGACGACCAGGCACATTTTCGTCACCGGGGGAGTCGCCTCCTCGCTGGGTAAGGGCCTCACCGCCTCCAGCCTCGGCAACCTGCTCACCGCGCGCGGTCTGCGCGTGGTCATGCAGAAGCTCGACCCCTACCTCAACGTCGACCCGGGGACGATGAACCCGTTCCAGCACGGCGAGGTCTTCGTCACCGAGGACGGCGCCGAGACCGACCTCGACGTCGGGCACTACGAGCGGTTCCTGGACCGGGCGCTCTCCGGCAAGGCGAACGTCACCACCGGCCAGATCTACTCGGAGGTGATCGCCAAGGAGCGGCGCGGCGAGTACCTGGGCGACACCGTCCAGGTCATCCCGCACATCACCAACGAGATCAAGTCGCGGATCCTGGCGATGGCCGACCCGGACGACGACGGCCAGGTGCCGGACGTGGTGATCACCGAGGTCGGCGGCACCGTCGGCGACATCGAGTCGCTGCCGTTCCTGGAGTCGATCCGCCAGGTCCGCCACGACCTCGGCCGGGACAACTGCTTCTACCTGCACGTCTCGCTGGTGCCCTACCTGGCGCCGTCGGGCGAGCTGAAGACGAAGCCGACCCAGCACTCGGTGGCCCAGCTGCGCAGCATCGGCATCCAGCCCGACGCGCTGGTGCTGCGCTGCGACCGGGAGATCCCCGACAAGGTCAAGCAGAAGCTGTCGCTCTACTGCGACGTCGACCGCGAGGCCGTCACCGCCGCCCCGGACGCGCCGAGCATCTACGACATCCCGAAGGTGCTGCACCGCGAGGGCCTCGACGCGTACGTGGTGCGCCGGCTCGGCCTCTCCTTCCGCGACGTCGACTGGACCAGCTGGGACGACCTGCTGGACCGGGTGCACCAGCCCCGGCACACCGTCACCGTCGCCGTGGTCGGCAAGTACGTCGACCTGCCCGACGCGTACCTGTCGGTGAGCGAGGCGATCCGGGCCGCCGGCTTCGGCCACCGGGCCCGCGTGCAGCTGCGCTGGGTGCCCAGCGACGAGTGCGTCACCCCGTCCGGCGCGGCGGCCGCCCTGGCCGGCGTGGACGGCATCGTCATCCCGGGCGGCTTCGGGGTGCGCGGCATCGAGGGCAAGATCGGCACTGCCCGGTACGCGCGGGAGAACGGCATCCCGCTGCTCGGCCTCTGCCTCGGTCTGCAGTGCATGACGATCGACGTGGCCCGGCACCTGGCCGGCCTGGAGGGCGCCAACTCGCTGGAGTTCGACGAGGAGGCCGCGCACCCGGTCATCGCCACCATGGCCGACCAGGAGGACATCGTGGCCGGCAGGGGCGACCTGGGCGGCACCATGCGGCTGGGGGCCTACCCGGCGGCGCTCGCCGAGGGCTCGCTGGTCGCGGAGGCGTACGGCAGCACCGAGGTCAGCGAGCGGCACCGGCACCGGTACGAGGTGAACAACGCCTACCGCGACGCGCTGGCCAAGGCGGGCCTGCACATCTCCGGCACCTCGCCCGACGGGCGGCTGGTGGAGTTCGTCGAACTGGACCGGGGCCTGCACCCGTTCTTCGTCGCCACCCAGGCGCACCCGGAGCTGAAGAGCCGGCCGACCCGGCCGCACCCGCTGTTCGCCTCCTTCGTGAAGGCGGCGGTGACCTACTCGGAGGCCGACCAGCTCCCGGTCGACCTGGACGCCGCCGAAAGCGCGGCGGCGAAGAACGCCGCCCGCAACGGCGGCGCCGCCGCGAAGGCGACGTCGGCCTCGTGAGCGAGCGGGGCACCGGGCACGACGGCGGCGTGAGCGCCGTCGAGCACCGCTACGAGGTGCGTTCCCGCACCGAACGCTACCGGGGCAGGATCTTCGACGTGGTCAGCGAGGAGGTGACCATGCCGGGCGGCGGGACGGGGGTCCGCGACTTCGTCCGGCACGTCGGCGCGGTCGCCGTGGTGGCGCTCGACGCCGCCGGTCAGGTGGTGCTGATCCGCCAGTACCGGCACCCGGTCGGGCGGCACCTGTGGGAGTTGCCCGCCGGGCTGACCGACGTCTCCGGCGAGGACCTGGCCGCCGCCGCGGTCCGGGAACTGGCCGAGGAGGTCGACCTGACCGCCGGGCGGATCGACGTCCTGGTGGACCTGCACAGCTCGCCGGGCTTCACCAACGAGCTGGTCCGGGTCTTCCTGGCCCGGGACCTGGCCGACGTGCCGGCGGAGCAGCGGCACGAGCGGCGCGAGGAGGAGGCCGACCTCCAGGTCGTCCGCATCGACCTGGACGAGGCGGTCGGCATGGTCCTCGCCGGCGAGATCACCAACGCCTCCTGCGTGACCGGGCTGCTCGCCGCCGCCCGGGCCCGCGACACCGGTTGGTCGGCGCTGCGCCGGGCCGACGCGCCCCTGCCGGGCTGAGCCGGGGGAGAGAACGCGAAGGGGCCGTGCGGTACGTCCGCACGGCCCCTTTCGTCGTTCCGGGTCGGTCAGTCGCGCAGCGGCCGGCCCTGCCCGTCGACGCCACCGTTGATCAGGATCAGGATGCCGTCGATGAAGCCCCAGAGGCCGCCGATGCCGCACGTCACGAGGGACACGATGAGCTGGATGACGCCGGTCTTGGTGTCGCCCATGTAGAAACGGCCGATGCCGAAGGTGCCCAGCACGATCTGCAGGACGCCCGCGACGACCTTGCTCTTGTCGGAGACACCCGACGGGTACCCGGGCTGGTTGGGGAAGCCGGGCTGGTAAGGAGGTGTGGTCATGAGGCGACACCCTAGTGATCCACTCGTCTCCTGTCCGCAGCGGCACCCGAAGAGTGGGACGATAATGGATGAACACTGTCCTGACGGCTGAGGTGCGGGTCCCACCGCCGGCCCGGTTCACGCCTGACACATCGTCAGCGGGTGCGGGCACCGGATGTCACTGTGCTGCCTCTTCGGGGGCGGCGACGCGCCTAGACTGCCGCCGGCGGGACCGGTGGACCGCGGCGGCAAAGGGGCCGTCGTGGCACCGCGCAGTCGGGGGAGCGCAGCCCCGAAGAGAGGTGTCTGCATCGTGAAGGTCGGAATCCCACGCGAGGTCAAGAACCACGAGTACCGCGTGGCGATCACGCCGGCGGGCGTCAACGAGTTCGTCCGCAGCGGTCACCAGGTCTTCGTCGAGTCCGGCGCCGGCGTCGGGTCCAGCATCGGCGACGACGAGTTCGTCGCCGCCGGGGCCAAGATCCTGGCCACCGCCGACGAGGTGTGGGAGACCGCCGAGCTGGTGCTCAAGGTCAAGGAGCCGATCGCCGAGGAGTACCACCGGATGCGCGAGGGGCAGGTGCTCTTCACCTACCTGCACCTGGCCGCCTCGAAGGCCTGCACGGACGCGCTGGTCGACCGCAAGGTCACCGGCATCGCGTACGAGACCGTCGAGCTGCCCGACCGGTCGCTGCCGCTGCTCGCCCCGATGTCCGAGGTGGCCGGTCGCCTCGCCCCGCAGGTGGGCGCCTACCACCTCCAGCGGCAGGGCGGCGGGCGCGGCATCCTGATGGGCGGCGTCTCCGGCGTCTACGCCGCGAAGACCGTGGTCATCGGCGCCGGTGTCTCCGGCATGAACGCCGCCGCGATCGCGCTCGGCCTCCAGGCCGAGGTGCTGCTGCTCGACAAGAACGTGGCCCGGCTGCGCCAGGCCGACGCCATCTACCGCGGCCACCTCCAGACGGTCGCCTCCAACGCGTACGAGATCGAGCGGGCCGTGCTGGACGCGGACCTGGTCATCGGCGCGGTGCTGGTGCCCGGCGCGAAGGCCCCGACCCTGATCTCCAACGAGCTGGTCTCCCGGATGAAGCCGGGCAGCGTGCTGGTCGACATCTCCATCGACCAGGGCGGCTGCTTCGAGGACTCGCGTCCCACCACCCACGCCGAGCCGACCTACCAGGTGCACGACTCGATCTTCTACTGCGTGGCGAACATGCCGGGCGCGGTGCCGCACACCAGCACCTACGCGCTGACCAACGTCACCCTGCCGTACGCGCTGGAGCTGGCCAACCACGGCTGGCGGGAGGCGCTGCGTCGCGACCCGGCGCTGGCGCTCGGCCTGAACACCCACGACGGGCAGGTCACCTACGGCCCGGTCGCCGAGGCGCACGGCATGGCGACCCTCGCGCTGGCCGACGCGCTGGCCTGAGGGGTGGCGGGCTGACCGGCACACCGGACGGGGCCGGCGCGGGCGTGGAGCCCGCGCCGGCCCTGCGTCGTGCCGTGCGCGGCTACCTCGACCACCTCACCGTCGAACGGGGACTGTCGGCGAACACGCTGTCGTCGTACCGTCGGGACCTGGAGCGCTACCTGGCCACCCTGGCGGCGGCCGGCGTGCCGGACCTGGCCGCCGTGGGCCCGGGGCAGGTCGAGGCGCACCTGGCCCGGCTGCGCGCCGGCGATGAGGAGCACCCGCCGCTCGCGGTCTCCTCCGCCGCGCGGGCGGCCAGCGCGGTGCGCGGCCTGCACCGGTTCGCGCTGCGCGAGGGGCTGGCCGGCGCCGACCCGAGCCGGGACGTCCGCCCGCCCACGCCGCCACGCCGGCTGCCCCGCGCGCTGCCGGTCGACGCCGTGGTGCGGCTGCTGGAGACCGCGGGGTCGGTGACCGCCGCCGGCGATCAGGCGCCGCTCGCGCTGCGCGACCGGGCGCTGCTGGAGTTCCTGTACGGCACCGGGGCGCGGATCTCCGAGGCGGTCGGCGCCGCCGTGGACGACCTGGACGTCGACGAGGGCACCGTGCTGCTGCGTGGCAAGGGCGGCCGCACCCGGCTCGTTCCGATCGGGGGGTACGCCGTCGAGGCGGTGCGGGCCTGGCTGGTGCGGGCCCGGCCCGGGCTCGCCGCCGCCGGCCGGGGCACCCCGGCGGTCTTCCTCAACGCCCGCGGCGGCGCGCTGACCCGGCAGGGCGCCTGGACGATCCTGCGTCGCGCCGCCGAGCGGGCCGGGCTGCCGGTGGACGGCCCGGAGGCGGTCTCCCCGCACACCCTGCGCCACTCCTACGCCACCCACCTGCTCGACGGGGGCGCGGACGTACGGGTGGTGCAGGAACTGCTCGGCCACGCCTCGGTGACCACCACCCAGGTCTACACCCTGGTCACGGTCGAGCGGCTGCGCGAGGTGTACGCCACCGCCCATCCCCGGGCGCGGGGTTGACCCCGCCCGGCCCTCGCCCGGGCGGAGGGGCGACCGCCGGCCGCCCCGCTCCGGTGGCCGCCGGCCGGTTCGCGCGGCGCGACGGCGCCCGGGGCGGTGTGCGGTGTACGCCGCCGACGGCTGGCCTGGTCGGCGGGGCGGCGACACGCCGAGCGGGTGCGACCGGGCCGCCGGGCGGTGGCGTACAGTCGGCATCGGCGCGGACCTCCTGGGGCGATGGTGATGCGGACCGGGGTGCGCAGCGGCGCCGCGAAGGACGTCGGACGGCTCCGACGCCGGGTGGTCGTCGGGAGGGGGCAACGAGCACATGGCTGGCAACGGTGACCGTGCCGAGACCTGGACGTCGGAGCTCCGCGAGCAGCAGGCCACGCTCGGGGCGGATCTCGGTCCGGCGGATCCGGCGGCATACACGATGCGTAAGCCGATTCCCGAGCCGATGCCGACCGATCGGCACGGCCCGGCCCGGATCATCGCGATGGCCAACCAGAAGGGTGGCGTGGGCAAGACCACCACGACCATCAACCTGGGCGCCGCGCTGGCCGAGTACGGCCGCAAGGTGCTCCTTGTCGACTTCGACCCGCAGGGCGCCCTCTCGGTCGGGCTGGGGGTCAACCCGCACAACCTCGACCTGTCGGTCTACAACCTGCTCATGCAGGACGACGTCACCGCCGAGGACGTCCTGATCAAGACCGACGTGGCGGGGCTGCACCTGCTGCCGGCCAACATCGACCTCTCCGCGGCCGAGATCCAGCTGGTCAACGAGGTCGCCCGGGAGATGGCCCTGGCCCGCGTGCTCCGCTCGGTCCGCAAGGAGTACGACTACATCCTGATCGACTGCCAGCCCTCGCTGGGCCTGCTGGCGATCAACGCGCTGACCGTGGCGCACGGCGTGCTCATCCCGCTGGAGTGCGAGTTCTTCAGCCTGCGCGGGGTGGCCCTGCTGCTCGACACCATCGACAAGGTGCGCGAGCGGCTCAACTTCGACCTGGAGCTCGAGGGCATCCTCGCGACCATGTACGACAGCCGCACCACCCACTGCCGCCAGGTGCTCCAGCGGGTGGTGGAGGCGTTCGGCGACAAGGTCTACCAGACGGTGATCACCAAGACCGTCAAGTTCCCCGAGTCCACCGTCGCCGGTGCCCCGATCACCACGCTCGACCCGGCCTCGTCCGGTGCCCGCAACTACCGCCAGCTGGCCCGCGAGGTGATCGCCGCCCAGGCCGAGCGGTAGACGGCGATGCACCTTCGCGCCGACCCGGCCGGGGCGTGGACTACGGTCTTCCGGTGACCGCGCCACCCCTCGACCCTCCGACGACGCCGGAGCAGCCGCCCGTACGGGCCGCCGAGGCCGTCGCCGAGGTGCCGACGGACCCGGCCGGCGTGCCCGAAGCGGCGGAGAGCGCCGGGTTCACCGTCCGGCTGGCGAACTTCACCGGCCCGTTCGACCTGCTGCTCCAGCTGATCGGCAAGCACAAGCTCGACGTGACCGAGGTGGCCCTGCACCGGGTCACCGACGAGTTCATCGCCTACATCCGGGCGATGGGCGACCAGTGGGACCTGGACGAGGCCAGCGAGTTCCTGCTCATCGCCGCGACCCTGCTCGACCTGAAGGCGGCCCGGCTGCTGCCCGCCGCCGAGGTCGAGGACGAGGAGGACCTGGCGCTGCTGGAGGCGCGGGACCTGCTCTTCGCCCGGCTGTTGCAGTACAAGGCGTACAAGGAGGCGGCGGCGCACATCGCCGCGCTGGAGGAGGTCGGCGGCCGGCGCTACCCGCGCGCGGTCACGCTGGAGGCCCGGTACGCCGACGCGCTGCCCGACCTCGTGCTCGGCATCGGCCCGGAGCGGTTGCTGAAGCTGGCGGTCAGGGCGATGACGCCGAAGCCGGTGCCCGAGGTCTCCATCGCCCACGTGCACATGGTCCGGGTCAGCGTTCGGGAGCACGCGGGCATCCTCACCGAGCGGCTGCGCCGCGCCGGCACGGCCACCTTCTCGCTGCTCTGCGCCGACTGCGAGGCCACCCTGGAGGTGGTGGCCCGGTTCCTGGCCCTGCTGGAGCTCTACCGGGAGGGCCTGGTCGCCTTCGTCCAGGAGCAGGCCCTGGAGGAGTTGACCGTACGCTGGACCGGTCCCGCCGAGGGCGGCCCCGACCTGCACGTCGACGAGTACGCCGGCACCCCGCCCGAGCCCGCCGAGGCGGCCGGGGGACCGGACGGGAACCAGGGAGGAGTAGAGGGATGAGCAGCGACGAGCGCCGGGACTCCCTGGCCGACCAGGCCGCCGCCTGGGTGCCGCCCTGGCAGCGCCCCACGGCCCCTTCCGCAGCTCCCGAAACCAGAGATCCTGTTATCTCCACGCCCACGGAGGGGCCTGAACCTACCGAGATCTCTGGAGCTGCTGAGGGTGCGGCAGAGCCTGCGGTGGCGGACGCTCCTGCGGAGGCCGGCGGGTCCGGGGAGGCTGGCGGCGGGGAGGGTAAGGGCCCTCGGGGCGTATCGGCGAAGGCTGCTGCGGGGCGACGGCGGGCGGCACCGGCACCCGAGCCGGCGCCGGAACTCGACGACGCGGAGCTGCGCGGGGCGCTGGAGGCGATCCTGCTGGTGGTGGACGAGCCGGTCAGCGAGCTGGTCCTCGCCCAGGTGCTGGAGCAGCCCGCCGAGCGGATCGGGCCGATGCTGGACGAGATCGCCGCCGGCTACACGGCCGCCGGACACGGCTTCGAGCTGCGCCGGGCCGCGGGTGGCTGGCGTCTCTACACCAGGCCGGAATACGCCACCTATGTTGAGCGGTTCGTACTGGACGGGCAGTCCGTGCGGCTGACCCAGGCCGCGCTGGAGACACTGGCCGTGGTCGCCTACAAGCAGCCCGTCACCCGGGGGCGGATCTCCGCCATCCGGGGTGTCAACTGCGACGGGGTGATCCGTACCCTGGTCTCCCGCGGGTTGGTCGAGGAGTGCGGCACCGAACCGGACAGCGGGGCGTTCCTCTACCGGACCACCACGATGTTCCTGGAGAAGCTCGGGCTGAACAGCGTCGACGACCTCCCGCCGCTGGCCCCGTTCCTTCCCGACGACGTAGAAGAGCTTGCCGATGCCACGCGATGACCGCACGCCCCGCCCCGACGCGCCCGCCTTCGAGGGGGCCGAGCGCCTGCAGAAGGTGCTGGCCGCCGCCGGCGTGGGCTCCCGGCGCGCCTGCGAGGACCTGATCTTCCGCCGCCGGGTCACCGTCGACGGCCGGGTCGCCCAGCTCGGCGACAAGGTCGACCCCGCCACGGCCGTGATCCACGTCGACGGCGAGCGCCTCGTCGCCGACACCCGACTGGTCTACCTGGCCATGAACAAGCCCCGAGGGGTCGTCTCCACCATGGCCGACGAGAAGGGCCGCACGGCGCTCGCCGACTTCCTCGGCAACCGGGTGGAGCAGCGGGTCTACCACGTCGGGCGGCTCGACGCCGACAGCGAGGGCCTGCTGCTGCTCACCAACGACGGCACCCTCGCCCACAAGCTGATGCACCCGTCGTACGGGGTGCAGAAGACTTACCTCTGCGAGGTGTCCGGGCCGATCCCGCGCAACCTCGGCAAGCGGCTGATGGCCGGCGTGGAGCTCGAGGACGGGCCGGCGAAGGTCGACTCCTTCCGGGTGGTGGACACGCTGGGACGGACCGCCCAGGTGGAGCTGAGCCTGCACGAGGGGCGCAAGCACATCGTCCGCCGCCTGCTCGGCGAGGCGGGCCATCCGGTGAGCCGGCTGGTACGTACCGCGATCGGGCCGATCCGGCTGGGCGACCTGCGAGCCGGGCGGACGCGGCGGCTGACCAACGCGGAGGTCGCCGCCCTGTTCAAGGCCGTGGGTGACTGACCCCCGAGTTCGGGGTACGGCTGCCGGTAGGCTCCCTGGCGGCCCGGCGCCGGCGGCGCCCGTCGGGCGGCGCGACGCCGGGCATCATTGAGAACGTTTGGACAACCGCTCGCGGCACATCCGGTGTTTCGTGAGGTACGGGCTGAGGAGGACGACGGTGGAGGAAAACGAACGGGCCGGGCGATGTGTGGTCGCTGTGGACGGACCGTCCGGTTCGGGTAAGTCCACCGTCTCGCGGCGGCTCGCCGTCGGCATCGGTGCCCGCTATCTCGACACCGGCGCAATGTACCGCGCCATCACCTGGGCGGTGCTGCGCTCGGGGGTCGACCTGACCGACGCCGAGTCGGTGGCCAAGGTCGCCGGCGAGGTGGACCTGCGCATCGGCACCGACCCCCAGGGGTACGGCGTGACCGCCGACGGCGTGAACGTCGACGCCGAGATCCGCGGGCCGGAGGTGACCGGGGCGGTCTCCGCCGTGGCCGCCGTGCCGGCGGTGCGCGCGCTGCTGGTCACCCGGCAGCAGGAGATGATCACCAACGCCGGCCGGATCGTGGTCGAAGGCCGCGACATCGGGTCCGTGGTGGCCCCGGACGCCGACCTGAAGGTCTACCTCACCGCCTCCGAGGCGGCCCGGGCCGCCCGACGCAGCGCCGAGGACGCCACCGACGTGGCGGCGACGGCGGCCGACCTGGCCCGGCGGGACCGGCTCGACTCGACGCGCAAGGCCGACCCGCTGACCCAGGCCGCCGACGCCGTGGTGCTGGACACCACCGAGTTGGGCATCGACGAGGTCGTCGGGCGCCTGCGCGACCTGCTGACCGATCGGGGAGTGGCATGACCGACACCGACGGGTGGATCGAGCTGCGGGAACCGGACGTCGACACCGAGGAGCCGACCGGTCCGCAGCCGGTCGTGGCCGTGGTCGGCCGCCCCAACGTGGGCAAGTCGACCCTGGTCAACCGGATCATCGGCCGCCGCCAGGCGGTCGTCGAGGACGTCCCCGGGGTGACCCGGGACCGCGTGCCGTACGACGCGCAGTGGGCCGGCCGGCAGTTCACCGTGGTGGACACCGGCGGGTGGGAGCCCGACGCCAAGGACCGGGCGGCCGCGATCGCGGCGCAGGCCGAGACGGCGGTCGCCACCGCCGACGTGGTGCTGTTCGTGGTCGACGCGATGGTCGGCTCGACAGACGTGGACGAGGCGGCCGTACGGATGCTGCGCCGCAGCGCCAAGCCGGTGATCCTCGTCGCGAACAAGGCCGACAACACCGCCATCGAGATGGAGGCGACCTCGCTGTGGTCGCTGGGCCTCGGTGAGCCGTACCCGGTGTCGGCGCTGCACGGGCGTGGTTCCGGCGACCTGCTCGACGCCATCATGGACGCGCTGCCGGAGGCCCCGAAGATCGTCGAGAACCGTCCGCGCGGCCCGCGCCGGGTGGCCCTCGTCGGTCGGCCGAACGTCGGCAAGTCCAGCCTGCTCAACCGCTTCTCGGGCGAGGAGCGGGCGGTCGTCGACTCGGTCGCCGGCACCACCGTGGACCCGGTCGACAGCCTGGTCGAGATCGGCGGGGAGACCTGGCAGCTGGTCGACACGGCGGGCCTGCGCAAGCGGGTCGGCAAGGCCAGCGGCACCGAGTACTACGCCAGCCTGCGGACCGCCTCGGCGATCGAGGCCGCCGAGGTCGCCGTGGTCCTGCTGGACTCCAGCGAGCCGATCAGCGAGCAGGACCAGCGGATCCTGTCCATGGTCACCGAGACCGGCCGGGCGCTGGTGATCGCCTTCAACAAGTGGGACCTGGTCGACGCCGACCGCCGGTACTACCTGGACAAGGAGATCGAGCGCGAGCTGCGCCGCATCCCGTGGGCGATCCGGCTCAACCTGTCGGCGCAGACCGGCCGGGCGGTCGACAAGCTCGCGCCGGCGCTGCGCAAGGCCCTGGCCAGCTGGGAGACCCGCGTACCGACCGCGCAGCTCAACTCGTGGCTGACGGCGCTGGTGCAGGCGACCCCGCACCCGGTGCGGGGCGGGCGGGCGCCGAAGATCCTCTTCGCCACCCAGGCGGGCGTGGCTCCGCCGCGCTTCGTGCTGTTCACCACCGCGCCGCTGGACGCCGGCTACCAGCGGTTCGTCGAGCGCAAGCTGCGCGAGGAGTTCGGCTTCGAGGGCAGCCCGATCGAGATCTCCGTACGCCCCCGCAAGAAGCTCGGCCCGGGCGGCCGGGGCAAGGCGCACGGCTGATCCGCCGAACCTGAAAGCCGGGTGGGAGCACGCTCCCACCCGGCTTTTCGCTGCCCAACCACCTCCCCTATCCTCCTAGGACGCCTTAGGGGAGGTGGGCGGGACGACGCGTTCCGGCCCGGGAGGGGGCAGTGCGGACGGCGCGAAGATCCTGCGCTAAGCTGTACCGGCTGTCGCGGGGAGATCCGCGCGGGAGCATCGGGACGTGGCGCAGCTTGGTAGCGCACTTGACTGGGGGTCAAGGGGTCGTCGGTTCGAATCCGGCCGTCCCGACAAGGTGTTATCGCAGGTCAGAAGGCTGATTCGAGAAATCGGGTCGGCCTTCTTGGGTTCTTGGGAACAACTGCGGTCAAGTGCGCCGTCTGGCAGCGTTCCTTGACCGCTGGTCAAGCCGTGTGGCCAGCCCTGTTACTTGCCGAGTCGCTTTCTTCGTTTCGTCAAGGCGGCCCGGCCCCGGCCTGCTGGCGACCTCCGGCCGGCATCGGCCGGGCTGGCCGGCCACGCTTCTCGACAGGCACCCGCAGCCGACTAGCCACCTCGGTTGGCACTTGGGGTAGTTCCTGACTCCGAGGCGGTCGAAGACGGGTTGGAAGTGGCACTTGCAGTTGCCTCGATCTGCCACGGGACAACCGGCGTGGAAGCCGCAGGGTCGGGCTGCGCTCGAGCCCACAAGAGGAGTAGGGCGGCAGTCATCACTATGGGAGTCAGGACGCACGCGACAGTTACCACCACCACGGTCCGAGTGCCGTTGCGAGAAGACTCCAGCACCTCGGTCCCCGCTTCAGCACCCATGCCAGGGGAGCCGGTGGCACAGTCGGTCCGGTTCTGTCGCCTCGGGAGGGCGTACACGCCCACCGGCAGGAGGACGAGCCACAGCGGCGCCAGCAGGGGAGCGAGCGCCGGCCAGATGGGCCACACCGGTTCGGCGAGCCTGTTCATGTCCAGGACCCTCCAGGTTAGTCCGACGCCTGGGAGTAGGCCGACCGTCACCAGGGTGCCGACCAGCAGGGGTACGGGTGGACGGCGCCGTGCCAGCAGCCAGAACAGCGCCGTGCCGGCAGCGGCGCCGAGGAGGGT
The DNA here is from genome assembly GCF_003664255.1 of Micromonospora sp. M71_S20. Lineage (NCBI taxonomy): Bacteria > Bacillati > Actinomycetota > Actinomycetes > Micromonosporales > Micromonosporaceae > Micromonospora > Micromonospora sp. M71_S20. The sequence continues at coordinate 2,990,534 of NZ_RCCV01000001.1, forward strand.
GCCCGTGATCGTGACGGCAAGAAACTTGTCGGGCACGGCCGGTGCGACGGTCAGCCTCGACCCGCTCGCCGAGTGGGCAAGCGTGACCGTCAGCCCGTCCCGCTCGGCCCGCCAGTCGTCGCACGGGTAGCTCGGCTTGCGACGGAGGCCCTGCCATCCCTGCGTTGCTGCGTTGCGTCGTAGCTGCTCGGAGAGCGCGCAGTCGGCACGGCTGTCGTACCAGAAGTCCACCTGACCCGAGCCGAGGTCGTCGGCTGCGAAATTGACGCCCCACCGGGAGCCATGCACGACCCGATCCGAGTCGTACGGCACCGCATCGGGGAGCAGCTCCGCCGCCACGCTCCGCGCCCGGTCGTAGCTAGGCGGCGTGACGCCGCGGCCGCCGTACCAGGAGCCGACGCTCAGGCCGACGGTGCCCAGCAGCACCGCGCCGAGCAGCAGCATCGCAACGCGCCGCAGCCGATGACCCACCGGCCCACCCCCTGTCGCAGTGCGGTACAGGGTAGCCCCCGCCACTGTCTCCCTGGTGCCCGGCGAATGCCCGCTGCGGTCGCCAGGCGTCAGCATCCGGGGACCAGGAGGGGACCACACGGTGTGCACGATGGTGGCCGGCATGCCGTCGACTGCACGGCCTGATCTTGGGTATAGCGTGCGTGACGTGCGTGGACGTGTGGCGAAGCGTCCTGGGGATCAAGGGGTCGTCGGTTCGAATCCGGCCGTCCCGACAGTAAAACGGCAGGTCAGGGCCTTGATTCACCTCGGTGGGTCGAGGCCTTCTTGCTGTTCCCTCTCACAATTCATCATGTACGCGCGTACTGCTGAATCTCGGGGCGTTGGAGTCACCCGAACAGCCTTGATTCGAGGTGCTCAGCCGCCACCTTCAGATGGTTGCTGTCGACGTAGACGTCGCCCGCCTTCAGCCGCTCCTTCTTCTGCAGAGTCTGAAACGCCTTCAGAACCTTCGCGGCCGTCGCCGGCATGGTGAGCCGCGTTTGCCGGCCGCCGACTTGGCCTGCTTCTCCTCGACCTCGCGTCGACGAGCGTCCGGTGTTCTCCCCGGCCGCGATCGTGCCGGCCTCGAGGTCGACATCGGACCAGGGCAGCCCACACACTTCGGCCGGTCGCAGGCCCATCGGCGACAGCAGGCATACGGCGTACAGGCGGTCCTTCGTGAAACCGGTCAGGAATGCCTTGACCTCTTCCTGGGTCCAGGGCCTGCGCTCAGCTTGTGCTTCGGCGGTCCGGTCGGCGAGCTTCGGCGCGTCCTCGATGGGGTTGAGCCGCAAGTTGTGGATGGGCGTCGGCCGCCGTGAACGTGGCGATGTCGGGGCCTGTCGATCGGCGGCCATCACTCGCTCCGGGTGCGCCCTGCCCGAGCGCCTGTGAACGATAACAGAGCCGCAGCCGGTCGCATCCGCGGTAGCGATCCCATCCGGCTCGCCGAGCGTTTCGTGAGGCAGAAGTGACCAAGCGGCTGGGCCGTCCTGACGGATGAGTGCGTCGTGGGGCTGAGGAATTGATGATTAGTTACGTCTTGACGACGGTGATGTTATCGCTCACCCTCGATGTCGAGGCTGACTGCGGCCGTGGCTCACCGGGCGGGCCCTCGCTGGTCGACCTCGCGATCGTGACGTCCCCCCCCAGGGCATGCGGACGTCACCTCAGGACATCCGCTGGCGACAGCGACCGGACTGCCGGTGTCGGTGCCGTCCACCTCGCTGACCGTCCGCGAGTCGCGTCCGCCGTTCCGGACCGGCTTCCCGAACCAACTGGCACATCACCACCACCGGTATTGATGACTGGATAGGAACGCCATGACATCCAAGAGAACCCTGCTGTCGGCGATGGCCCTCGCCGTGGCGCTGACTGCGGGTATGACGGCGACGCTGGACTCCACGGCCAGTGCCGGGACCACCCTGAAAGCGTCCGCAGCCGAGAGGGGTCGCTACTTCGGCGCGGCCGTCGCGACGGGCAAGCTCTCCGACAGCCAGTATGTCGGCATCCTCAACCGCGAGTTTAACAGCGTCGTCGCCGAGAACGAGATGAAATGGGACGCCACCGAGCCCCAACAGGGCCGGTTCAGCTACACCGGCGGCGATCGTCTCGTCAGTCACGCTCGGGCCAACGGCATGAGCGTGCGGGGTCACGCCCTGCTCTGGCACGCGCAGCAACCGGGTTGGGCGCAGAGCCTCTCCGGTAGCGCGTTGCGCAACGCCGCGATCAACCATGTCACCCAGGTGGCCAGCCACTTCCGAGGCCAGATCCACTCCTGGGACGTAGTCAACGAAGCGTTTGCCGACGGTGGCGGCGGCGGACGGCGTGACTCCAACCTGCAGCGCACGGGCAACGACTGGATCGAGGCGGCGTTCCGCGCCGCCAGGGCGGCCGATCCCGGTGCGAAGTTGTGCTACAACGAATACAACACCGACGGCGTCAACGCGAAGTCGACCGGTGTGTACAACATGGTGCGGGACTTCAAGGCCCGAGGCGTGCCGATCGACTGCGTCGGTATCCAGTCCCACCTGGGCACCTCGCTCCCGGGTGACTACCAGGCCAATCTGCAGCGCTTCGCCGACCTCGGGATCGACGTGCAGATCACCGAGCTCGACGTCATGAAGGGCTCCAACCAGGCCAACATCTATGCCGCGGTCACGCGCGCCTGTCTGGCCGTCTCGCGTTGCAACGGCATCACCGTGTGGGGTGTGCGGGACAGCGACTCCTGGCGCGGCACCGACGACGCCCTGCTCTTCGACCGATCGGGCAACAAGAAGCCGGCGTACACCGCCGTCCTCAATGCCCTCAACGAGGGCGGCAGCCCGCCCTCCACACCGCCACCGGGCTTTCCGGTGGACACCAGTGCCTGGTATGTGCTGGTGAACCGGAACAGTGGCAAGGCATTGGACGTGTACAACCTCGCGACCAATGACGGTGCACGGATCACGCAGTGGGCGCGGAACAACGGCAACCAGCAGCAGTGGCAGTTCGTGGACTCGGGTGGTGGCTACTACCGGTTGAAGTCCCGGCACTCCGGCAAGGTGTTGGACGTCTACAACTTCTCCACCTCCGACGCCGCGGCGATCGTGCAGTGGAGCGACGGCAACGGCACGAACCAGCAGTTCCGGCTCGCCGAATCGTCCGGAGGTTACGTGCGTGTGATCAACCGCAACAGCGGCAAGGCCGTGGAGGTGCAGGGCGCGTCCACTAGCGACGGGGCGAACGTCGTCCAAAACACCGACTGGGGCGGCAACAACCAGCAATGGCAACTGATCCGTATCGGTTAGCTGGTCTTCCGTTCGGTGGCGCGGACGGCATCCGTTCGCGCCATCGCAGGCGGGCAACCGGCCAGGGACGTGGCCCGGTAGCCGCATCGCGCCCGCACGACGAACACCGTGCCGACGCCGGACGTCGGCACGCACCCCAAGCGACCCGCGTGCGTTCCGCTCGCCGATGACCCCGACCAGAGGAGTGGACCATGAGTGCCATCGGTACGGCCCGTCCCGCCCTTCCATCGAGGCGTCGCTGGCGGTCAGGCCTGGCCGCGGCGGCTGCGGCGGTCATCGCGGCCGGCACGTTGGTCGCCGTGAACGCGGCCCCCGCGGCCGCGGCGCCCGTGGACACCAACGCCTGGTACGTCCTAGTGAACAGGAACAGCGGCAAGGCGCTGGATCTCTACGCCTCGGCCACTAACGACGGTGCGCGGATCAGCCAGTGGACGCGGAACGGCGGGGCGAACCAGCAGTGGCAGTTCCTGGACTCAGGTGGCGGCTACTACAGGCTGAAGTCCCGGCACTCCGGCAAGGTCCTCGATGTGCACAACTGGTCGACCGCCGACGGCGCTGCGATCGTGCAGTGGTCCGACACCAACGCGACGAACCAGCAGTTTCGGCTCGCGGACTCGGACGGCGGTCACGTCCGGCTGATCAGCCGGCACAGCGGCAAGGTCGTGGAGGTGCAGGGTGCCTCCACCGCCGACGGTGGGGACATCGTGCAGTACTCCGACTGGAACGGCGCCAACCAGCAGTGGCAGCTTGTCCGCGCGGGCAGCGACGATCCGCCGCCGGGAGGCACCGGGTGCGGTAGGGCCCCGACGCTGTCCAGCGGCACGCACACGATTCAGAGCAACGGCAAGAGCCGCTCCTTCATCCTGCGGGTGCCCGCCAACTACAACAGCTACAAGCCCTACCGGCTGATCTTCGCGTTCCACTGGCGTGGCGGCACCATGCAGGAGATCTCCTCGGGCGGCACCAGTGGGACGGCATGGTCCTACTACGGGCAGCAGGAACAGTCGAACAACAGCGCGATCCTGGTCGCGCCCCAGGGAATCGGCAACGGCTGGGGCAACGCCGGCGGTGAGGACGTCACCTTCGTCGACGACATGATCACACGGATCGAGAGCGACCTCTGCGTCAACCCGAGGCAGCGGTTCGCCCTCGGCTTCAGTTGGGGCGGCGGCATGAGCTATGCGCTCGCCTGCGCGCGGGCCACTGTCTTCCGGGCGGTCGCGGTCATCGCTGGCGCACAGATCAGCGGGTGTAGCGGTGGTACGCAGCCCATCGCGTACTTCGGGCTGCACGGCATCTCGGACAACGTCCTGAACATCGCGCAGGGGCGTTCGTTGCGCGATACGTTCGTCCGGAACAACGGTTGCGCCGCCCAGAACCCGCCCGAGCCGGGGCCGGGCAGCCGTACGCACGTCACGACCGCCTACTCCGGCTGCAGGGCCGGCTACCCGGTCCAGTGGGCCGCGTTCGACAACGGTCACATGCCCGGGCCGGTGGACGGGACGTACGCCGAGAGTGGCGTTACCACCTGGACCAAGGGTGAGATCTGGAGGTTCTTCGCGCAGTTCTCGTGACGCGGACGGGTCAGCCCGCGCCGGCTTCCGCGATGCGGGGGTCGGCGCCGGCTGACCTCGGGTCGGGATGGCGAGGATCCTGAGCTCGGCCTCCTGTCTGGCTCTCGAGCATGGCGTCGGGCACCCTTACCGCCCAGGAATACGACGACTGGATCGCCGGGAAGCGGGACTGGAGCTCGGCCAACGTCAAGCGGATCTTCCAGCTTTGGAAGGAGGCCGGTTGACGCGGTGATGAACAACGACGGGGCCAACTCGACCGCGATGTTCAACGACTCCTTCGCGCTCTTCCAGTCCGGCAAGGCCGCCCACGTCATGGGCCTGAGGTCGGACGTGGGGCACTGGCAGGACTTCAACGAGTTCCTGACCGCCGACAAGCTCGGCGTCATGAAGGCTCCGGTCGTCACCGCTGGCACCACTGCGAACCTTCCGTACGACGGTGGCATCGGCTACGGGGTCGCCAAGTGGACGAAGGACCCCAAGGTGGCCGTCGACCTGGTGCGCTCCCTGACCTCGACCGAGGCGCTGAAGGCGTTCCACGCCGACGCGGGCGCCATCGCCGCCGACACCACGATCGACGTGCCACAGGGCGGTCCGGCTGTCGCCACCATCGTCTCCGAACTCAAGGGCGGCAAGCCCGCTCTGCACGTGGCCCTGTCCTCGAAGACGCTGGACCTGATGGGGTGGCTCTCCCAGCAATTGCTCAGCGGGTCGGTCACCGTCGACGAGGTGGTGAAGCAACTGGCCGCTTCCGACCAGGTGGGTTGACCTCGTGCCCATCGGAGACACGCGACCGTCGGTCCGTTCGGCGCAGCCGCGACGGGCTGGCGGGGCGGCGGTCACGTTCCCCGCCCCGCGAGCCGGCTCGCGTCCCCGGCGCGCCCGCGATGGCCTGAGGTCCGAACGCTTCGCCCCCTACGTCCTGGTCGCTCCGGCCGTGCTGACGATCGTGGCGCTGCGGCTCTACCCGTTGCTCCTCGGCGTCAACTTCTCCTCAACGGTGACGGTGCGCAGAACGGGACGTCCTTCACCGGTGACGGTGCGCAGAACGGGACGGCGGTTGGATTCGGCAACTACCGTGAGCTGTTCGAGGATCCGCTCTTCCGGACCGCGCTGGGCAACGTCGGACTGCTGGTGCTGCTGCTTCCGGTGGCGGTGGCGATCCCCGGTCTGCTCGCGACGTTCATCCACCTCCGGGTGCCCGGCCACCGCTTCTACCGCAGCGTCTCCTTCTTTCCGGCGGTGCTCTCCCCGGTCATCGTCGGTGCGATCTTCAACCTGCTGCTCGCCTTCGACGGCCCTCTCAACGCCGTCCTCGGGTCGGTCGGCGTCAGCCCGGTGGACTGGCTCGGGGACCCGGACCTCGCGATGTTCATGGTGGTGGGCGTGCACCTCTGGACCACGTCCGGGATGGCCCTGGTGGTGTTCCTCGCCGGCTTCGCCACCCTGGATCCCGCGCTCCTGGACGCCGACCGGGTGGACGGGGCGTCCCTACGTCAGGTCGTCTGGCATGGGAGCGTCCCGAGCTCACGCGCAATCCAGTTCGTCTTCGTGACCACGATGATCGGGATGCTCACCTCCATGTTCGGGCTGCTCTTCGTCATGACCAGCGGCGGCCCGGAGTGGTCGACGTACCTGCCGGAGTACTACATCTGGATCCAGCAGGGCCAGATGAACCGGCCGGCCCTCGCGTCGGCCGCATCGACGATCCTCTTCATGATCATGATCGTGGTGGGGCTGCTGCAGATCAAACTGCTCGAACGAACGGGAAGGGAGGACTGATGTCCCGCGTCCGTCCCGGACGATGGTTGGTCGCGATCCCGATGTCGCTGCTCGCGCTCGCGACGATCCACCCCCTGTCGTTCACCGCCAACGTCGCGATGAAGACGCGGCGTGACTATATCCTCGACCGGTTCTCCCTGCCGACGCTCTGCGCTGGGAGAACGTCGACACCGCGTGGAGCAGCGTCGGCATGGGCCGCTACTTCGCCAGCTCCCTGCTCGTGGTGACGTCGTCGGTGGTCCTGCTGCTACTGCTGGGATCGATGGCCGGGTTCGCGCTCAGCCAGCTGCGGTTCCGCGGCTCGTCGGCGCTGTTCCTGGGCTGCCTCGCGGGCCTGTTCGTCCTTTCGGATGATCATGGTGCCGCTCGCCCGGATCATGGCCGACACCGCGCTCATCGACACGTACCCCGGCCTGGTCCTCGTCTACGTGGCCCAGTTCCTGCCCTTCACCGTCTTTCTGATGACGAGTTACTACAACGGCATCCCGCCCGAGATCGTGGATGCCGCCCGGATCGACGGCAACACCGTGTACGGCTTGTACCGGCGGATCATGCTGCCCCTGGGCACCCCGGCGCTGCTGTCGGTCGGCATCCTTGACGCTCTGTTCTGCTGGAACGACGTTCTCATGGCGTTGGTGATGATGCCCTCGGCCGAGCACCGGACGCTCATGGTCGGCGTCACCTCGTTGCGGGGGCAGTACTCCGACGACATCCCCACCTCCGCGCGCGTCCCGAGCGGGACGCGCGCGGATGGCCCGTCCGGTAGGGAACAGGCCCGGCGCGGGCGCCCGGCCTGTTCCCTACCGCTTCTAGACGAACCGCCAGCGCTGGTCGGCCGACCCGCTGTCGTTGCCGAGCAGGACCTGCGCGCCCTGGCTGCCGGAGCCGCCGCTGACGCCGAGGACTCGGCCGCCGTTGGCGCACTGGATACGGAAGTAGGCGTTACCGCCGTAGCGCAGCCGCCACCGGTGGTCGATCGTGCCGTTGTCGGCCCACTGCACGATCCGGGCGCCGGCCGCGGCGGAACCACCCTCCACGGCGAGCACCTTGCCGCTGTGCGAGTTTCGTAGGCGCAGGTACCCGGCGGTGTCGACGATCGCGGTCCACAGGTGGTCGGCGGTGCCGCTGTCGCCCCATTGGATGACGAGGCCGCCGTCGGCGGTGGACATGTTCTGCACGCCGAGGACGAGCCCACTGGCGAGGTTCTGGATCCGGCGGGCGCCGTTGGGCAGGAACCGCCACTGGTTGTCCAGCGTGCCGTTGTCCTGGTCCTGCACCCCCTGGGCACCCTGGCTGACGGAGCCGTCGATGATGGCGAGGAGCTTGCCGGTGTGCGTGTTGCGCAGCTTGTGCGTACCGTCGCCCACGTCGACGATCGACCAGGTGTGATCGGCCGTGCCGTTGTCGGCCCACTGGAGGATCCGCGCGTTGTCGGCGGTGGACATGTTCTCCACCCCGAGGACCTTGCCGCTGTTGACGTTGCGGAGTCGGATCGCCGAGCGGTCGACCAGCAGCTGCCAGTCGTGGTCCGCCGTGCCGCTGTCACCCCACTGGATGGCGAGCCCGCCGTCGGCCGTGGACATGTCGCGGATGCCGAGCACGAGACCACTGGCCGTGTTGGCAAGCCGGAAGCTCGCGACGGTGCCGTCGGCCGTCCCGCCAGCTCGCCAGTACACCGTGTAGTTGTGCCCGTGCGCGTCGTAGAACGGCCCGAGGTTGACGGTGACGCCGTTGGCGACTGCGGTGAAGGCCAGCGCGCTGCTGCTGGTACGGGTGATCGAGCCGCTGGTCAGCGAGGGCAGGTCGCTCAGGGCGGTGTTGCCGTAGTTTCCGGAGAGCACCACCGGGCCGTAGGTGACCGCCTGGACCGCCGCGTTGTCGTTGGCGGCAACCATCACGACGCGCATCGGCAGTCGGACCGTGACCGTGTCGCCGGAGGCCCAGGATCGGGTGAGCTTGGCGTAGCTGCCCGGCGTCGCGGTGACGTTCTGCGGCGTGCCGTTGACACTGACGGTGGCACCGCTCGTCCAGCCCGGGATCCGGATCCGCATCGTCCACGAACCGCCGACCGACCCGGTGACGGTCAGGGTGGTGGTGTCGCCGACCGGGTACGACGTGGTCTGGGTGACCGTGATCGTCCGCTGTGTCCACGTGAGGACCGATGGCATGAACAGGTTCACGGTCAGCGTCGTGTCGTTGTGAAAGTAGATCGAGTCCATCAGCGTGGTATTGGTCTCCACGCCGGTGCCCTGACAGCACCAGAACGAGTTGTAGTCGGTGCTCCAGGTGCCGCCACCCCACGCCGGGCCGACGCCGCGACGGCCGCCCGGGTTGAGCGGGGTGAAGTAGGTGACGTGCCCGTGGCTGTCGGCCGGATTCTGTTGGCCGATCATGTGATTGAGCAGCGCACGCTCGTAGAAGTCGAAGTAGGCCGCCCGGTCCGGGTCGAGCAGCCACAGCTCCCGGGTCAGCTTGAGCATGTTGTACGTGTTACAGGCCTCGCAGGTGTCCGCGCGCAGATATCCGGCGATGGCGTTCGGTGCCCGGAAGTGTTCGGCCTGGCTGTTCCCGCCTATCACGTAGGTGTGCGCGTTGACGGTGATGTTCCATGCGTTGCTGGCGATGTCCCGGTACCGGGTGGTGCCGGTGGCCTTGTACTCGCGGGCGGCGCCGATCCACTTGGGCACCTGCGTGTTCGCGTGCAGCCCGTTGAGCTGGTCGGAATTGGCGGCGAGAGGACTGAACACGGCGTCGTGGTCGAAGCGCTGCGCGGCGGTGAGCCAACGGGCGGTACCGGTCTGCTGGTACAGGTCGGTCAGGACGGCGTTCATGCCGCCGAACTCGGTGTCCAGCATGGCCTGCATCTGGCTGGCGGTGAGCCGGCCGGTGCGCCAGTCGACCCATCCGGCGAGCGCCAGCAACACGTCGCGGGCCTGGGTGTTGCCGATGAGGCGCCAGACGTCGAGCAGCCCGGCGAGCGTCTTGTGGATGCAGTAATACGGCACGTTGCCGTTGCTCAGCGTCCGTGCCTCGAGCGCGGTGAAATCCGACTCGGGGAACCCGGACAGGTAGCCGGTGTTGAAGCCGGCGGTGCCGTTGTTGGCCTGGCACTTCGCCAGCTCGGCCACCATCTGGTTGGCCTTGTCCCGGCAGGTGGTGTCCCCGAGGACGGCCCAGGCCTGGGCCCAGGCGGTCAGGAGGTGCCCCTGCATGTGGGTGCGGAAGGGGAACGTCGGCGCGTCCCAACCCCCGTTGGGCGTGGCGCCGGCGGTGGAGAGCCGGTGGTTGGCACGGAAGTTGTAGAGCAACCGGTTGACATCCACGAAGCGCAGATAGTTGAGGGTGCGGTTCTGGTTGTCCTGCCAACGGCTCCCGGTCAGCCTGACCTGGCTCGGCTCGAACGCGTGGGCGGAGACACCTATGTCGGCGCGGGCCGGGGGCAGGGCGGCACTGGCGGCACCGGCGAGGGCGGGGCCGGCGGCGCTCGCGACAGCGGCTCCGCCGGCTGCCTTCAGCAGGGTACGACGGTTGACGAAGGGAGCGGGCATGTCGGCCTCCATTGGTGGCGGGGTGGTGGGCTCGCGCGGCAGCGGGATCCTCACGAACTGATCCGGAAGGTGGCGTCCTGCCGCCTGCCCCGGCTCCTCGCGGCGGCGTCCGGCAACCCGCTCCTGCCGGCCGGTGGCACTGGAGGGCGTGCTCAAACGAGTTGGTGCGCCAGCAGCATCCGGCGGTGCGGATGGCAGCCGTAGCCGCCCCTGGTGCGACGGCGAGGTCGGTGGCGGTGGCCGCGCCGGCTGCACTGGGCGAAGCGCGTGCCAGGCGTCTCGTCTGCCGTCAAAGCGCATCGTGTGCGGTCCCCACGAGCACGGTCGGGCCGGCGGCGCTTCACCGACCCGTCAATGGCAGGCCAATCGGTATGCTTCGATGTTATCGATAACATAGCGTCCGCCTCGGCTTCGTGCAAGACCTGGTAGTTCGCTCAGGCACGGCGTCCGGCACCGTGGCGACGGTGAAGCAACTGAGCGCATCGCTGCCGGTGGACCATGCGGGACCGGCACGGAGGGCGTGTCGGATCACTCGGTTTCGCTGCCACGCTCGGGTGGCTCAGGTCGCGCCGATGGCGATGTGTTTCCGGATGCTCCAACGAAACAGCTCGTTAGCGATAACAGTGGCCCTCGCCGAACGGCGGATCGCGAGTCCTCGATCGTCGATGCGGGTCGCGCGTGTAGCGACATTGCTCTGCGACCTGGTCAGGGTGGCGGGCGATGGTGAACTTCCGCCCGTGACGACCAGCGGAGCGAAGGTACTGCCCAGGCGGCGCTGCTGGGCCACGGCTTCGTCGTGGCTGGCAGATCCGTAATGCCCCGCGGCCACAACGTGCCTCTCGGTGTGCTCATCGACTGCGGTGCGAGGCAGGTCTCCACCGCAGGATGATCACACAGACGTTCTCGGACCAGCCCGCTGAAGTGACGCAGCCGAGCCGCCGCTCCCCGTTGCATGCCGAGATGCCGACGCGTTGGCCGTTCGCGTCCCTGGCCCGTGGACGGCGGAAAGGTGGACCCCCTCGTGGCTGCCATGCGGCCGGCGACCGTGGTATCGAAGCGGGTCCGGGCGGTGACCCGATGACTAGCGTGGAAACCTCAAGTCCCTTCGGGAGGTGGACGGGACGACAGAGGATCTCGCAGCCCAGGTGGCGCTGTTGACCAGGCAGGTCGCCGAACTTCAGCAGGTTGTCGCCGACCGCGCGGTCAGCGGTGGCGGGCAGGGGCAGCCACCGCTGTACGCGACCGTCGAGGAGTGGGTCCGCGACTACCTCCTGCCGGGATTTCCCCGGCCGGTCGGCGAGGTCGGGCTGGTGCGGTGACACTGGTGCGAGCAGTGGTGGCGCCACGACGAAGCCGTCACCCGGCTGACCGCCTTGTTGGTACGGCTGGGAACACGCCCGGATCGAGATGACCGGCATGCTCGGCTGGCTACGCGAACTGGACCACCACCTGCCGATGCTGCTCGGCCCCGACGGCCCGTTCCGCTCCTGCGTTCCTGGCATCGACGACAGCGCTGCCAGACACATGGACACCCCCCGAAAACCCGAGCCAAATCTTGGCGAAGAGTGACAAGGGTTGGTGAGGGCTAAGCGGCGTAATTGCAGCTCAACGACCATCTCAGGCAAGTAATGACAAGCCCGCTCCGGCTACTTTCCGTTACAAGGGAGATGCGCACGACTCGACCCGCCGAACGTTGCGGCAACGCGGGATCCGGCACGTCATTCCCGAACGGTCGGACCAGGTCGCCCGCCGGACCGCCAGAGGAAGCGCCGGCGGCAGGCCACCCACCTTCGACAAGACGACCTACCGCAAGCGCAACGTCGTGGAACGCTGCTTCAACCGCCTCAAGCAGTGGCGTGACCTGGCCACCCGCTACGCCAAACACGCATCCCTCTACCGGGCCAGCCTCGTATTGACCGCCGCCATCATCTGGCTTCCATGATCGGCAGGACGGGCCCTAGTCGAAACCCGCCGCGACCTGGTTCCCGCCAATTTCCTGCGCTTTGCTGGGAACTTTTCCGGCCGGTCGAGCGACAGGGGCCCGCGGCTGGCGGGCATGGTGCCGGCGTACGTCCCACGTCATAATCACTGCATGGAGGATATGAACGGGACGATTCGGCAGAACAGCTTGTTCACCCCCGAGGCGCGGGAAAACCCGACCCGCCTGTTCCACCGGATTCGGGCGGAAAACCCGGTGACCTGGGTTCCGGAGCTCAACGCGTACCTCGTCACCCGGCACGCGGACATCGTCGCCGGGATGAAGGACCGCCGCCTGGCCAACGCGAACATGGCCCAGGGTCTCCGGCGGCTGAGTCCCGCCGAGCAGGACGAACTGCTGCCGCTGCGCGCCTCGATCGACATGTGGATGGGGCACACCAACCCCGCTGACCACGTCCGCTTTCAGCAGCTGTTGAAGCGGTACTTCACGCGCGCCACAGTGGACGCGCTGCGCCCGCGGGTACGGGAGTTGACCCACGAGCTGCTCGACGCCGTGGCGCCGCAGGGCCGGATGGACGTGGTCAAGGACCTGGCGTACCCGCTGCCGGCGAACGTCATCGCCGAGATGCTCGGTATGCCGATCCGCGACCGCGAGCTGCTCCAGGCCTGGTCGCGGGACGTCCTCGCCGTCTTCCAGATCGCCAGCCTGGCCCGGCTGCGCCAGTGCCAGCGCAGCATCGTGGAGATGCAGGACTACCTGCGGCCACTGCTGGCGGAGCGCCGGCAACGGCCGCGCGAGGACGTGCTGGGCACGTTCGCGGCCGCCGAGAAGGACGGCCTGGTCACCGAGGACGAGATCGTCGCCAACTGCGTGCTGCTGCTGTTCGCCGGTCACGAGACGACGGCCCACCTTATCGCGAACGGGCTGCTCCTGCTGTTCCAGAACCCCGAGCAGCTCGACCTGCTCAAGAGAAAGCCAGAGCTGACCCCGTCAGCCGTGGAAGAGATGCTGCGTTGCGACGGCCCGGGCGGGAGCGTCGTGCGGACGACCACCGAACCGGTGGTGATCGGCGACGTGCCCATTGCGGCGCACCAGACCATCTACCTCGCCATGGTGGCCGGCAACCGCGACCCCGAGGTGTTCGACGAACCCGACCGTTTCGACATCACCCGCACCCCCAACCGGCACACCGCGTTCGGCATGGGCGCGTCCTACTGCCTGGGCGCCGCGCTGGCCCGGATGGAAGCGGACGAGTGTTTCCGCATCCTGCTTGATCGTTTCCCGGACTTGCGCCCGGTCGACGCGACACCGGACTGGCAGGCCAGCTCGCCGTTCCAGCATGACCTGAACACGCTGCGGGTCGAGTTCACCGCCCGCGACTGACCCGGCCGCCCGCCCTCCGGCCGCCCGCCCTCCGGCCGCCCGCCCTGCGGGTGCCGGAAACCCTGTCCGTGCAGTTCAGGCCGCATGCTCGTATTCGTGGAGGAGTCCGCCGAGGCGGTCACGGCGGCGGATGGTCAGGTGCGTGATCGTGTCTGGGCTGGTGATCGGTTTGGGCAGCGGATGCAGCGGCCGTGCGTTGGAAATCCCGCGGTGGGCTCGGTGCTCGTTGTAGTGCCACTCGTATTCCCGAAGGGCGTGCAGCAGGTGGCGCTGGTTGAAGATCAGCATGCGGTCGAGCAGCTCATAGCGGCAGGTCCGAATCCAGCGTTCCATGATCGCGTTCATCCGGGGCATCTGGACGCGTTGAGGACGACCGTGATCCCTGTGTCGGCGAGGATCGTGTCAAACAGCGCCGGGTATCTGCCGTCCCGATCGCGGATCAGGAAACGGGCCTGGCAGCCGGCGTCGTGGATCTCCATACCGAGGTTGCGGACCGCTTGGGTGACCCAGGCGGCGGTCGGGTGGCAGGCCGCGCCGAGGATCCGAACCCGTCGTGCGACGTGCTCGATAGCCGCCAGGACGTACATCCTGGCGCCGGTCAGCGTCACTGTTTCGAAGAAATCGGCGGCGATGATCGCTTCGGCCTGGGACCGCAGAAACGCAGCCCAGGTGTGGGACGTGCGGTGGGGTGCCGGATCGGTACCGGCCTCCTTGAGGATCTCCCAGCCGGTGGACGCGCCGACCTTGACACCGAGGACGAGCAGCTCGCCGTGGATGCGCCGACACCCCCACGAGTTGTTCCCGAGCCAGGCGCAGCACCAGCACGCGGATCGAGCGGACTGTCGGCGACCGGCCGAGCCGTCTCGGGCGGGAGATGCGGGCGTGCCGGGCAGCGATCAGGTCACGGTGCCAGCGAAGCACGGTCTCGGGACGAACCAACAACCGGATCCGGCGCAGCACGTCGCGGGGAGTCGGTGCAGCAGAGCGGCGAGCAAGGCACGATCAGCGAGAGCGAATCGGACCTTGTGGCCGTGCATCTGCCGTTCGAGGACGGCGATCTGGTGTCGCAGGGCCAGAATTTCCGCGTCCTTGGCCCGATCGCTCATAGGCGGCAGCCGCAGCATCGCCAGCGCGTTGGTCATGCCGAGGTACGCCAGTCGTAGGAGCACAACCAGGCATCCTCGCCCAGTGGTGGTCACCGATACGAGCAGCCTGGACAGGTCGAGGAGCACAAGATCTCGTCCTGGCCGTCAAACCTGTCATGACCAGGGCGGACGTCATTGCCGGCACCCGCAAGGCGAAGGACTAACATGTCGGGATGACTGTTTTTCGTGTCGCTGTATCAACGGATGACGATGAAGCTGCTGGTGCGGTTCAACTCCTGATCAGGGTTGAAGCCAGCGGCGGCGTGCACCGGATCGCTGAGATAACGATGCGCAGCAATGGCCCGGCCGGTTTGACTGTCAGCTCGCTGCCTGAGATAGATCTTGAGGCGATCGGGCAGGCACTAATTGGGGGTGCGGGAGCCTCGCGTGCCAGTAGTTCGGCAGTGGGGGCCGGCGCGGCGACTGGAGTCGTTGGTCCCAGCGCGCCCGCTGGCGGTCGGGTTACGACTCGCAGGCGGTCCGACACTCAGCAGTCGGTTGACGGTTCGGCGGATCATGGCCGGCTTGCCGCGGTGCAACCCGCAGAGGCGACGCGCTCTCAGGGGACGGGGTCGGGCCGCGCCTACCGGCGCATGCCTGATGCGGAAGAGGTCAGGGCCGTGTACGAGGCCGCTGGTACCGTCACCGGCGTCGCCGAACACTACGGGGTTCCGCGGCACACCGCGAAGGGTTGGATAGGCCGGTTGCGGAAGCTGAACGGTAAACCATCGTAACAATGTGCTGCCCGTGGCCGGGCTCACCGCATAAAGGAGAGCTTTGATGAGCGAGTACCTCATCACAGTTGAGCAGGTTGGCGGCAGCGGGCAGATAAAGGTCGTTGTGGACCTGGCCTCAGATGGCCCTACCCTCCGGGAGATTTCGGTACGGCCTGACGACGGTGGCTCCGCCGTGCCGCAGACGCTGGCTGAGCTGGACTTTCGACAGGTTATCGAGATTGCGTTTCGGCTATCCGGAGAGGCGGAAACCCCTGGCTCGGTGCCAGACATCGTTGACAGACATGACATAGAACGCGACGAACCTGCGCAGCCAACCGACGGAGGGCGGACGTCGGCGCCTGCGGACAAGGTGCCGCCCAGACGCGTCGGTAAGCACGTAAGCGACATGCCGCCCGACTTCCCCGTCAAGTACTGGAAGATGGGGAGTGCGGCGAGGGTCGCCGAGCACTACTCGGTTCCCCGGCAGATCGCCAACGGCTGGATTAAGGAGCTGCGACGAACCGGTAAGGCGCCGGATCCATGGCGCCAGGGACGGACGCGCGGGCGGCCACTCTGAGCCAGACCATGTCGCACGCCTCCCGGACACGGGTACAGGCCGCTGCAGGCAGAACGTGAGTGCGAATGACCTTGCCGACGTCGGCTTCGAGGGCCGAGAACCCGTACGAATTCGTTCCAGGCGTTCCCACACCGGGACGACGCTCGGCGCTGGCGGTCCTGCACCCGATTGAACGCGGCCCGTCGGGCCCGGCAGTGGCGGTATTGATCGCAGCGCCGGTCGGGCGTACCGCCTTGGCGGTAAGCTTGCGGCCGCCGTAGGACAGGTAGTGCGGGCCGCGCACGCCTCGGGGAGGGGCCCAATGCGGATCCGATGACTCGCTTGATAGCCTGCGCAGCAGTCCATCCTCGCCAGTCTCCCGTGGCCGGGTCTCCACGTGCCGGCGTACGCTAGGCGAACTGCTAATCGTGTGCTGCGATGGGTGACCGACGCGATCGACGAGACTTGGCGCGGAACGGTCGTACGGGCCTCATCTATCCGAAATGGTTAGCGGAGATCGTCTGGGCGGTCGCCTACACTGTCCCCGCCCGGACCTGTACAGAGGTGTCAAACTCGGAGGTTCCGGCTCCTGCCCGTTCAGAGATTGGCTTCTCGTCTACCAGCACGGGCAGCGCCAGTGCGCGCCCAGATGAGGTCCGACGAAGCCGGCTACGATGCGGTGGCCGGAAGTCTTGAAGGACAAGAGCGGTGTCGCAAAGAGGCGACACCGCGATGTCTGGCGCGGTGTCCGTCGGTATCGCAAGGGAGGCCGCCCGCACCACGGCAGCTCGTGGTCGCCGGCCAAGCGCCCGGACCGGACGCCCGGCCAACTACCCCCGTACGCACGGGATCCGCTACCTCCACGGCTGCTACAGCCAGCCTAAAGGATGTCTCGTAACTGGGTGATGGCGTTGCCGGGCAACGGTGTTGGTGTCACCCGACGAGGATGGTGTTGTGGAGGTGGGCGATGCCGGAGGCGGTGTCGGCCAATGTGTGGGCGGCGCGGCGGTAGTCGCGCAGGATCTTGAAGGTCTTCATGCGGGCGAGTGCGTGTTCGACCTGGGCGCGGATGGTGCGGTGTTGCTTGTTCAGGTCGGTTTTCCAGTCGGGTAGTTCGCTGCCGTCGGCGGGTTTGCGGTACGGGATGATCACGTCGGGGTTGCCGCGGTAGGCGCCGTCGGCCATGACCGGGCGTCCGGTCAGTTTCTGGTCGATGCCGCTGGTGCGGTAGACGATGGTGTCGTTGCGGTTGCCGGGTTGCGGGTCGCCGAGGGCGACGACGAGGCGGGTGTGGGCGTCGATGACGACCTGCAGGTTGGTGCTGTAGCGGTAGTTCTTGCTCGGGGCGGCCAGGCGGTGGTCCCGGGTCGGGATGAGAGTGCCGTCGACGATGGTGATCTGGTCGACCCGACGCCGGCGCCCCGGCACCAGAGCGAGCAGAGGGCCGACGGTGTCGATGACCCGATGTGCGGCGGAGTGCGATACCCCGAACAGCGGGCCGATCTGCCGCATCGTCAGGTTCGTGCGCCAGTACGCCGCGACCAGCAGTACCCGGGCGGCGAGGTCGAGAGACCACTGCCGTCCCGGCCGGCCGTCAGCGATCGTGGCACCGCCACGCTCGGCGACCAACCTGACGAGGCGGCGGAACTGGGCGGGCTGCAGCCCGGTGAACGGGAAGATCCACTCCTGGCGGGCCGCCGAGATCACCTGCACCCCGACATGATCCACCATGGACCGACCACCGAGTTACGAGACGTCTCTTAGGCGACGAACAGCTCTGGGTCATGCGGCGCCGCAAAGGCGGCGACCACACACCTGACCGCGCTCTAGGCGATCCGCCCGCCCGGACGGTGCACCCTCTGCGTAATCCTGGACAACCTGGCCACGAGCAAGACGCCGCCTCCGGACCTGGCGCGGAACAGGTCGAACTGCCTGACCCCGACCAGCGTCGCCTGAGCCAACCCGATCGAGGCCCAGTTTAGGCCGCTACGCAGCGTCACCATGATCGCTTCCAACTACCCCAACCGCACCCGTTCTCGCCCGCGACCGGCAGGCATACCTACGCTGGCGCAACGCCGACGCCCGCCACCCCAGGGTCCTAGTCATACAATGCCGCGAACGCGCAGGCATCCGTCGCGAACGCCAACAACGCTGGGGCCGACCGCGCTCCAAAGCCGCCTGACACCACACCCGGAGAACGTTCGTGGTCAGCGCACTAGCCGCGCGGAGCCGCCCGGATGGAGGAGGCGCCACTGCCACCAGTGCGATGGGTCAGCGGCGTCTCCAACCTCATCGGGTGAGAGATCGCGCCGTAGGGCGCAGTGAGACCTCGTGCGCAAACGACGACCACCGTCTGCACCACGGCACCGCGAAGGCATGACCTGTTACCCCGGTTGCCTCACCGCGCCGGCTCAGACAAGATCCGTATCTAGGCTCGGCATCCCGAGGCTGCAACGGCATCGGCGGAGACCGGCTTCGTTACCGACCACTTCCGGGCGCGGTTGTGCTTCCCGCCAACGACCCCGGCGGCCGGCGCACCCGAGCAGATCGAGCCGGGCCTGCCCGAGGTGCCGCTCGACCCGGCGACCGACCTCTACGGCCCGGTGCTGTTCCAGGGACGCCGGTTCCAACGCCTGCGGACCTACCACCTCGCCGCAGCCCGCGACGTGGACGCCACCGTGGCGGCCGACGCCAGACCGACTGGTTCGCGGCCTATCTGCCCTCCACGCTGCTGCTCGGCGATCCGGGTGTGCAACGCGATGATGCACGGCAACCAGGTCTGCGTGCCCGACGCGACGTGGCTTCCGGAGGGGATCGAGCGGAACGTGCCGGCCGGCACGGCCATGTTCGACGCCGACTCGCTCCGGTTCCGCGCCACGGAGCGCTCACGGGACGGGGGACGCCCACGTCTACGACATCGCTTTGCGCGACGCGGCCGGCGCGGTCGTCGAACGGTGGGAGGGCCTGCGGCTGCGTGCCGTACGGAAGCGGGACGGGTCGGGCTCCGGCATCCGGTCCTGCTCGTTCCTACCTGGAACGGGCTGCACGACGTGCCGGGTCGGCGATCGCGGTCGCGGTCGAGCCCGCACCGGCAGGGCCGCTCCAGCCGATCACCACGGTCGCGGTCGGCCGGGTCCTTGGTATGCCGGTCATGGTCCGGTACAGCGAGGACGGTCAACCGCGGGTCCCCGGCAAGCGCACGGTGTCGGCCAGTTCGGGGGTCGGTCTCGCCCTGAGCGTCGCGGCCACGGATTTGGTTGGCTGCGCCGTCGCCGCGGTGGAGAGCCGGACCGGGCAAGCATGGGCCGACCGACTGGGCGAGCACGCGTCGGTGGCGCACCTGGTTGCCGAGGCCGCCGGCGAACCACTGGACGCGGCGGCAACGCGTCTCCAGGTCGCCCGGCAATGCCTGCCCGACGCCGGCGAGTGGCGTGTGACGGCGGCCGAGCCGATCGGCTGGGTCGTGCTCGGGTGCGGCGACCGACGGGTGGCCACCTTTGTCACTCGAGTGTCCGGCGTCCGCGACAAGGTTGCCGTGGCCGTTCTCAGCGGCGGGCGTGAATAGACCGTGGAGGAGTATTACGAGTACCGCCATACCGTGGGGTTCGAGGAAACCAACATGGTGGGCAACGTCTACTACGTCAATTACCCGCGCTGGCAGGGCCGGTGCCGGGAGATGTTCCTCAAGGACCGGGCGCCTTCGGTGCTCGAGGACCTCCAGCAGGACCTGAAGCTGTTCATTCTCAAGGCGGACTGCGAGTTCTTCGCTGAGCTCACCGCGTTCGACGAGCTCTCCATCCGCATACGACTGATCGAACTGGCCCAGACACAGCTGCAGTTCGGCTTCGACTACGTGCGGCTGGCCGCGGGCGGGGAAACGCTGGTCGCTCGCGGCAATCAACGGATCGCCTGCATGCGGGGGCCCCACACCCGGACGTCCCCGGCCCGCGTGCCGGAGGCGTTGGCCAAGGCCCTGCAGCCCTATTCCTAGGCGGCCCCAGGAGGGAATGTGGAAAGGCTCCAGCTGGCTCACGATGCCGTCCACGAGCAGGCATCCGTGCGACGCGTCCTCGGCGCCTTCGTCACCGGGGTCACCGTGGTGACGGCGGGCGGAGACCTGGCACACGGCATGACGGCCAACTCCTTCACCGCGATATCCCTTGCCCCGCCACTGATCCTGGTCTGTGTCGGAGGGGACGCCCGGATGCACACGTGCTCGATCGGCAGGCCACCTTCGCGGTGTCGATCCTGGCGTCCGACCAAACCGAGGTGGCGCGGTACTTCGCCGACAAACGACGGCCGGTCGGTCCGGAACAGTTCGACGCCGTGTCGTGGTTCCCCGGCGCCTACAGTGGCGCGCCGCTCATCGACGGGGCGCTGGCCCACCTCGAATGCGAACTGGACCAGAGCCACGAGGCGGGCGACCATACGATCTACGTCGGTCGGCTGCTGTCGTTGTGGCGCCGGCCCGGTGAAGACGCGCTGATGTTCCTCAACGGCCAGTTCCTCCGTGCCGCCTGATGGCCGGACCCGCAGGCGTGGCGGTCGCCCAGCCGACTGCCACGTGTGGTGCATCGACCCGGCCGACGCTCCCGACTGATGCGAGGACCTGCTCAGCGATTCGGAGCGGGCCCGCGCCGGGTCCCTCCGCCGGGTCGCGGCGCGACGGCGGATCACAACGGCCACCGCGCTCCTCAAGGTCGCGGTTGCCGAGTCGGCCGATGACGATCCGGGGAAGGCCAAGCTTCGCCGCGAGTGCCCGGACTGCCGAAGGCCGCACGGGCGCCCTGAGGTCGTCGGAATCACGCTCAACGTCTCCCTCACGCATGCCGCCGACCGGGTGGCGGTCGCGCTGTGCGCGGACGCAGCCGTCGGAGTAGACGTCGAGCAGGTGATCGCCGACATCGACGTCGACAGCATGCTGGGACTGGTGCTCAGCGATGCCGAGCGCGCGGACTTCCGCGCTGTTCACGGCCGGCCGGCCCGGACCCAGGCATTCTTCCACTGTTGGATGCGCAAGGAGTCGGTGCTGAAGGTGACCGGCGACGGGCTGCGGATCCCGATGTCGAACCTGACAGTGTGGGCGCCGCACGACCCGGCCCGGCTGATCGGCTTCATCGACCGCCCGGACCTCGTCGGGACGGCGCAGATCGTCGATCTGGATCCCGGACCGGGTTATGTCGGGGCCGTCACAGTGTTGTCGGTCCGGCCCGTGCGGGTCCGCGAACGCGACGGCGCGGAGGCGTTTGCCGCCACCGGCTTTGTCCGCTGACCTGGACCGACGGTCAGAGCCAGCCGAACTCGCCGGTGTCGCCGAACGACACGACCAGCCGGGCCCGTCATCGCGCCACTTCTTCGTTATTGCGGTCGTTGCGCCGGACCCTTGACAAGGTGCGCGGAGATTGAGAATCGTGTATGGAGTAGTCGTTCCGGTGAAGAAAACTTCTACGGGGGAATGATCATCGATGCCTCGTCCACGTTCGCCCCTTCAGCCGTGGAATCGGCGTTGATCGCCGGGCGGCTCGTCACGCTACCTCAACCGCCGCCGCTCCAGGCATCGGCTCCTAGGGTCCAGCGAGTTAGCCCGGTCGTGACTTGCACGATCTCGTCATTGCCTTCGTTGCCTAGCATCAGGTTCACCGTGTTCCGAACGCAGATCCCTAAGCTTCTTGATCGCGGGCTGCACCGTTCACCTCGAAGTGTCTTACCAACCAGGTTGGGGCAGTCGGCTGCTTTAAGGCGGGCCTGCCGAATCATTGCTAATAACGTCTCGTCAAACGATTGAGTGTCAAGACTCCGACCGCGTGGCGCTGACCTGTTGGCCCGTGATCGAAGATCGCGTGTAGGTCAGGTGACTGTGTGAGCCCAGCCGGGGGCGTCACCGGCAGGCTCACTTCCAGGCCGCTGGTTCGTGTTTTCCGCAGTGTGGATTAGGATATCTGAGGATGGCGATGTCTGAGACCTTCAGCGATGTCTGAGACCTTCCGAGGCCAGGATAGTGCGATTGCCGTTATCGGTGTGTCGTGCCGTCTACCACGCGCCGCTGGTCCGGCAGCATTCTGGACCCTGTTACGCGATGGGCTGGACGCGATCTCATCCACTCCTGCTGATCGCTGGGGCGTCACTCCGTCCGACCCGGGCAATCCGTCCCTGGGTACAGGGTATGGGGGCTACCTTGACGGGGTTGACCAGTTCGATGCTGGGTTTTTCGGGATTTCGCCACGGGAAGCTGCCGCCGTTGACCCGCAGCAGCGACTGACGCTTGAGCTGAGCTGGGAGGCGCTTGAGGACGCTGGCGTCGTGCCGGAGCGAATTAGGGGCACCCGCGTCGGGGTGTTCATTGGTGCGAATAAGGATGACTACGCAACCCTGTTGCGCCGGTACGGTTTGGAGGCAATCACTGAGCACAGCAACACCGGCCTGCAGCGTGGCATGATCGCCAACCGGGTGTCGTATACGCTCGGGTTGACGGGACCGAGCATCACCGTCGATACCGCCCAGTCGTCGTCGCTAGTCGCCATTCACCTCGCCTGTGACAGCCTGCGTCGCGGCGAGTGTTCCAGCGCAATTGTCGGCGGCGTTATTCTCAATCTCAGCTCAGAGGCTGCCGTTGAGTTGTCGAGGTTCGGGGCGCTGTCGCCGGATGGCCGCTGTTTCACGTTTGATGCCCGAGCCAACGGGTTCGTGCGAGGCGAGGGCGGTGCAGTAGTTGTACTGAAACCGTTACGGCAGGCATTGGCCGACGGTGACCACGTGTATTGCATCATTCGCGGCAGCGCTGTCAACCACGATGGGATAAGCGAAGGTCTGACGGTTCCTAGTGCCTCCGCGCAGGAGGAGGTCATTCGGTTCGCGCATGAACGCGCAGGCGTACAAGCAGCAGACATTCAGTATGTCGAGTTGCACGGCACTGGCACGAAGGTTGGTGATCCGATCGAGGCGGCCGCGCTGGGCGCGGCCGTTGGCAGGCCCCGCCGTGCTTACGGTCCACTGCGGGTGGGATCGGTTAAGACGAACATTGGCCATCTTGAGTGTGCCGCGGGCATCGCCGGATTACTCAAGGTGATCTTGGCTATCTACCATCGCCAGATTCCAGCCAGCTTGAACTTCCGGCAGGCGAGTCCGTGGGTTCGGCTGGAGGAACAGAACCTACAGGTTCAGACGCAGACCGCTGGATGGCCGGATCCCAGCCGGCCGCTGGTTGCGGGCGTTAGCTCGTTTGGCATGGGCGGCACCAACTGCCACGTCGTCGTAAGCGAGGTCGCCGACGTTGAGGTTGTTGAGAGTGTCAGGCTCGGCGGGCCGATGGGGTCGGCGCCGTTGGCACTGTCGCTGTCGGCGAGAACGGCCCGTGCGTTGGGTGAGCAGGCGATGAGGCTACGGGCGTTCGCGACCGAGCAGCCGGAGATCTCGGCCCGGGATGTGGCCTGGACTCTGGCCACCGCCCGGTCGGTGTTTGCGCATCGGGCGGTGGTGGTGGCCGAGGATTTGGACGGGTTCCTGGCCGGGTTGCAGGATCTGGCCGGGTTGCAGGATCCGGCCGGGTTGCAGGATCTGGACGCCTCGCCGGTGGTGGTGCGTGGTGTCGCGGCGGGTGCGGGTAGCGCGACGGGTCCGGTGTTTGTGTTTCCGGGTCAGGGAGCGCAGTGGGTGGGCATGGGTGTGGCGTTGTGGGATGCCGAGCCGGTGTTCGCGCAGGCGATGACCCGGTGCGCGCAGGCGTTGGCGCCGTTTGTGGACTGGTCGTTGCGGGAGGCGTTGGCGGATACCGCGTTGCTGGACCGGGTGGATGTGCTGCAGCCGGTGTCGTGGGCGGTGATGGTGTCGCTGGCCGAGTTGTGGCGTTCGGTGGGAGTGACGCCGGCGGCGGTGGTGGGACACAGCCAGGGAGAGATCGCCGCGGCGTGTGTGGCCGGTGGCCTGTCCTTGGCCGACGGGGCCCGGGTGGTGGCGTTGCGCAGCCGGGCGATCGTAGCCCTGTCCGGGTCGGGGGGCATGGTGTCGGTGCCCGCACCGTTGCATGAGGTGCAACGGCTGATCACCGGGTGGGGTGAGGACCTGTCGGTCGCGGCGGTCAACGGCCCGGCGCAGGTGGTGATATCCGGAACCACGAGCGCGTGTGAGGAATTCGTCCAGGCGTACACGCAGCGGGGAGTCCGGCGCATCGCGGTGGACTACGCCTCGCATTCGCCGCAGGTACAGGCGATCCAGGACCGGTTGCGCACAGACCTGGCCGACCTGCAACCCCACAGCGGGCAGGTGCCGTTCTACTCGACCCTGCAAGCGGCGCAGGTCGACACCGCCAGCCTCGACGGCGACTACTGGTACCGCAACCTGCGACACACCGTCCGGTTCGCCGAGGTGATCCAGACACTGACCGAAGCCGGCCACCAGACGTTCGTGGAAATCAGCCCACACCCGGTACTGACCATGGCGGTCGAACAGGCCGGCGAGCACCTGGTAGTGACCGGCACTCTCCGCCGTGACGACGGCGGACGTGACCGCTGGCTACGCTCGATGGCCACCCTGCACGTGGCCGGCATCAACATCGACTGGACCCCCGACCTTCGCCGGTGACTTGCCCCGACGCGTGCCGCTGCCAACATACCCGTTCCAGCGCCAGCGCCACTGGCTCCCGGACACGCTGGCCGAGCTCCCTGGCCGCAGTATCGCCCCGATCGACCAGTCCCAGGACGCGGTCGAGCGGCATGACATCGAGGCCAGCGCGGCCGCGCTCGACCTTGCCGAGACCGAACGCTCCGCGAGGCGGGGCCGCCCTGGTGAAGCCGATGTGAGAATCGAGCCGGCAGTGGGTGGGGGCGAGTGGCAACTACTTGACCTGATCCGTACCCATGCGGCCGCAGTGCTTGGTCATGCCGGGCCGCAGGATGTCGACGCTGACCGGAGCTTCAAGGAGCAGGGCTTCGACTCATACTCCACCATCAAAATGTGTGACCGACTCACCGCGGTGACAGGGCTGCGGCTGCCGACCACCCTGCTATTTAACTACCCCACGCCCGTGGCACTGCTGGGATACCTGCAGCAGCGGTTGGACGGGGTGTCTGAGCCGGCAACTGGACCGGTCGCCGCAGTCACTGTGCTCGACGAGCCGGTGGCGATTGTGGGGATGGGGTGTCGGTATCCGGGTGGGGTTGACGACCCGGAGGCGTTTTGGCAGTTGCTGCTCGAGGGTGTTGACGCGGTGGGTGAGTTCCCCGCGGATCGGGGTTGGGATCTGAAGGCGCTGTACGACCCCGGTCGGCAGCGGTCGGGGACCCGGTACGGAACATTCCTTTCCGGGGCCGGGATGTTCGACGCGGGGTTCTTCGGGATCAGTCCGCGGGAGGCTGTGGCGATGGATCCGCAGCAGCGGCTGTTGTTGGAGGTTTCCTGGGAGGCGTTGGAGCGGGCCGGGATCGACCCGTCCGGGTTACGCGGGTCGGACACCGGCGTGTATGTGGGCCTCATGTACCACGACTACGCCATGCAGTTGGCGGCGAGCCCGGCCGAGACCGAGGGACACGTGCTGACCGGGACCAGCGGAAGTGTGGCGTCCGGGCGGGTGGCGTACACCTTGGGCCTGG